>JAKQDD010000038.1 GCA_029556615.1 Verrucomicrobiota bacterium
TAGGTGGAGAACGGTCATGAGACGTGGTCTATCTTGTGGAATCAGGGGCGGTCTTTCTTTCGGCATGATGGGCGGTCTGGTGGTGTCGCTGTTGGCATCGGTTTCCGTGTGCGCCTCCGGGGCTGAGCTGGCGTCGGGGGAACGGGCGGCATTGGAGGACGGTCTGGCGACGGCCAAGGAATTGGTCCGCCAGGGCGACTACGGGAGCGCGGCGGCGGCGTATGAGGCGTTGGCGGCCACTCATCCCGGAGTTCGCAAAGGGCAGCGGGCGGCGTTGGAGGCGGGTCTGAACTACGAGCGTGTGGGGCGGATCGACAAGGCGATCGAGCAGCTGGACCTGGCGGTATCGCAGGCGGTCCCGTCGGACCTGAGTGAAGCGGCGCTGTACGAGAAGGCGGCGCTGTGCGAGAAGCATGGGCGAACGGACGAGGCGTTGAAGGCGGTCGCGTATTTGAAGCAGGGCTTTCCGTACTCGGAGCAATTGGCGGATGCGTTGGCGATCGAGGGTCGAGTTCGGAAGCTGTCGGCGGGGCAAGTGGCATCGATGCAGGCCCGTGAGCAGGAGGGGCGCGAGGTTTTGCGGGAGATGAACCGGCTGCTGGCGGGGGACCAGTATGCGTCGGCGCTGGCGGTGATCGAGAACAACAAGTCCCGGTTGTCGGGGACTGGGGCGTCGGTGGCGGCGGGGCTCGACGTGGGGCAGGCGTTGTGCAGGCTTCGGGAATACGGGAAGGCGAGCGAGGTGTTGTTGCCGCTGTGCGGGAGCCTGGACGCGGTGGCGCCGCGGTCGGAGATGGCGCAGGAGGCGAAATCGCTGTTGGGCCGGGCGTTGCTGGACTATGCGGAGGAGGTATACGAGGCGGGGATCAAGCAGCGGCAGGGGGAGTCTCCGGCGACGTGGCGGGAGGTACGGAAATACGTGGACGGGGTGGAGCGGATGGGTCACGACCGGATGCAGGTGGCCCGTGCGGAAGTGATGCGGGTGGCGTTGGACCTGGTGGAGGGGGATTCGGCGACGGCCCAGAAGCGAGCGGAGCACTACATGAAGGCGTACGCGGGGGTGAAGAAGCTGAAGAAGTTCCCGGTTCAGGTGCTGCAGTTGCACCTTCTGGCGATCAACGCGGCGCGGTCGCTCCACGAGATGGATAAAGCGCTGGCGTTGTGCGAGAAGGTGAAGTCGCTGTATGGGCAGTTGCCGGCGAGCCAGCAGAAGGACGTGGAGGGCTCGTACCGTCAGGCGTGTTATCAGCGTTTTCTGACGCTTCGGTGGATGAAGGCGGACCCGGCGGAGATCCAGGCGGCCGGGGAGGAAGTGCTGGCGCGGTTTCCGGATTCGCGCCATGCGGAACTGGTGCAAAAGCAGCTGGCCGGTGGGGCGGCGGAGCGGTCGCGGTAAGAGCGGGTGCGTGAGCCGGGCGCAAAAGCCGAGGGTAGACCGCCGCGACCAAGCGGGCCTACGTCGAGTTGCAGGCCGTGCGTGCGAGCCGAATGGAGGCTGTGGGTGGCCTGGGCGAAAGCCGTGAGTGAGCCGAGTGGAAACCGTGGGTAAGCCGGGCGAAAGCCGTGAGTGAGCCGGCGGAAGCAGCGGATAGACCGGGCGGAAACGGGGAAGGCAGCCAGGATTGGGCGTTGACCGAAAAGGCCGAGAGGTCGGCGGCACAGGATGACGAGGGAAACCATGCGTAGCAAGAACAGCGGCATGCGGAACTGGGCGAGGTTTTTCGGGTTTTGTGGGCCGAAGCACTGGCTGCTGGTGTGCGTATTGGCGGCCTTGGCGGTCTGCGGACTGACGGGCCAAAGCCGAGCCTGCTGCCCGGACCCGTGT
>JAKQDD010000063.1 GCA_029556615.1 Verrucomicrobiota bacterium
TTCGGGGCGGGGCGGCACCGGGCCCGCTGCATCGTTCCTCGGTCGGTCGAGTATCGCAGAGGATACACTCCCTCCCTCGGGCCTCGCATCGGGCCCGGTGGCGCTCCCGCCAAAATCGGAAGTAATTTTTGCACAGACCCTTGGTTGGGATGACCCCACAATAACCCGCGGGCGCTTTTGCGCAATCGAAAAACCCCGGCGACGCCCGCCTCCTCAGACCCAGCCGAGTCCTCGGGCTGCAGCCCCGGGCGCTGACCGCGGCGGGTGCAGGGGGGGGCAAGCGCGGAGGGCCAACAGCACACAACCTCTCAGCCTGCCGACGCTTCCCGCTTACGGGTCACCGCCGACCGACGCACCGACGCACCCACACCGGCCCCTCCTCTCCCCCCGTTCCCGGCAGGCGGGGGCCGCGGCAGGCGATCGAGGGAATGCCGGCGGGCGCAAAGCTGGTGGCGCATTGGGGACCAAGTCTGGCAACAGGGCCCTCGGGCTGTTGCACGCGGCGGGTCTGGTGCACCGCGATATGAAGCCGGCGGACCCGGGGCCTCCGGGGACTTCAGCGGATCGCCAGGCTCAGACTCGCGTCCGTCATGTCCGCGTCCACCAGGATGGCGCCCGTCAGGACGGCGCTTGCCAGGTTCGCTCCGGCCAGACTGGCCCCTCTGAGATTGGCGCCGCTCAGATTGGCGCTTGTCAGATCGGCTCCCGTCAGGCTCGCACCCGCCAGATCGGCGCCCATCAAGGTCGCCCCCCTCAGATTCGCCTCACTCAGGCTCGCGCGGGCAAACACCGCTCGCGCCATTCTCGCGTCGGCCAATACGGCTCCGTCCAGCCTCACCTCGGTGAGGTCGGCGTCGGCCACGACCGCGCCGCGCAGGTCGGCGGCGCTCAGGTCCGAACCTGCCAGGTTCGCCTGCGTCAGGTTGGCGTCCTTCAGACTCGCATGAGAGAGCAGCGCGCCCGCCATCTGCACGCACCAGAGGATCGCGCCTTCGAGCCTCGCGTCGATGAGGTTCGCACCGTTGAGGACTGCACCGTGCAGATCCGCACCGCTCAAATCCGCCGCGCAAAGTGCCGCCCCTTCCAGGTTCGCCCCGCTCAGCATCGCCACTGTCAAGTCGGCACCGCAAAGATCGGCTTGGGTCAAGAGCGCACCGCGAAGGTCGGCGCCACTAAGCTTCACCGCCCCAAGGCATGCGGACCCGAGGTCCAGGGTGATATCGGGATGACGCGCGCACCAGGCATTGAGCCGGTCGACCCCCGATCTGAACCAACCAGAGCGCAAGAGTCGGAGGTGTGACTTATTCGCCATGGTGCTCCTATGCTGTGGCCCATCATGACTGCGGAGTTAGAGCAATGCAAGTCCGACCCCATACAGGAGGGCTTTTCCGGTTGCCCCACTGCGGCTGTCTGCCATACAGTCGGCGTCATGGACCTACCCAGGCAACCCGGCGCGTGCCATGCGCCGCGTCGCGCTGACCGCGCCGGGTCCGAAGCGCCTCTCGCCCGCTGGGTCCGCTGAACCTCCTGGATTCAACGCTATGTGGTATGTCATCGCCTACTTGAGTCTCGGCCTCGTGGTCCTCGCGGTGGTGTGGTGGACCCAGGCGCAGCGCGCCAAGGCCCGCAAGGCCAAAGCCACCGCGAGCAGAGCCGATCAGCCAAAGCCGGCAGCCACGCCGACCGATGGCAATTCGCTGCAAAAGGAGACCCTCCCTTGGATGAGTGTCCTTCCGCATGCGCGCAAGGGCGATTTCCTCCGGGTCACCCTCCGCCGCGTGGACGGGCGGAATGTGTTTGTCTATCTTCGGGCCGACCAGGATCGGAGCATCGCGTTGCTCCTCGTCCGCTATGGATCGATGTCCAAGGCCTCGCGGACCGGAGGCGAAGACCTCGGTTGCCTGCGTGGCAAGCAGTTCATCACCATGTGCGAGAACAACGTGGGGGCTCTGGCGCTGGATGTCCGGCCCGATGGCGACGCCGAGGCGACACTGAAGGAGACGCCCCACGCCCTCCTCGTCATCCACAACTTCCATAGCCTGCGCGAAGATCCTTCGGTCCGGCTGTTGGGAATGGGGATTGGCCTCGTTGCGGAATGGATCAAGCCTTGGGAAATGCCCACTGATTTCGCTGAGGCCTCCGGCGTTGCCGACGTGGCCTATTCGGTCCAGTCTGCCAGCTCGGCGCGCCTCGATCCCGAGGGCCGCCCCGGCGCCCTGGCCCCTAAAGTCTTCTACCTCCTGGGCTCGGGCAACGGCGAGAAGCTGGATTTTTGGTTCCGTCAGCCGGTCGGCTTAATGGCCATCACCGCCGACCGCGAGACGACCGCCGAAACCGTGTATGGCGAGGTGTTGTTGCGGCGCTTGAACAAGGCCCAGAACCGGGACGCCGCCCTTCGCTGGAGCCGGGACACGGATTCAGTGGGCCCAGGGGTGATTCTCGTTGATTACATCGACGGCTCAAAGGGCACTCCCGCCGTCCAGGACCTGACCAGCGCCAGCGTCGTCATGGCGTTCGGTACGCGCAACAGCAGCCAGGTGGACGTCGCCCACCTCGCCACCCAGAGCCGGGTCACCTCGAATGGCACCGAACACTACGTCGAAGTGCGCATCCTGCCGGCTCAAGGGTTTTCTTTCCTCGTGGTCTGGCTGCTCGAGTAGACCGGGCCATCGGTCTCGTTCCTCGGTCGGTCGCGTATCGCCGCGGATACACTCCCTCGGGCGGCTCGACCAAGCTCGCCGAAATCCTCGCCATCCAGCCCTTCCTGCGAAAGCAGCATCCGTTGGAATTCTAAGATTGGCTCCCGAGGCCCCCGCCTTGGGCTCGCCGGGCGCCCACGCCCTATACCTTAGTATGCACTTCTCTAATGGGAGTTTTCTCTTGCATCACGCTTTGGCATTGGCGAATGCTCAGCCAGACTACAGCAAGGACAATGCACCCCGGCCTCGAAACAGCGCTCCCGCCTTTCCTGCATCTGCTCCCAGCAAATCGCGGCTCAGCCGGTCGATTTTGTAAGGAACTTGTACAACCTCGGTTTATTGAGAGTGAACAAAGGCACATCCCATGCGTACCTCAACCCTAGCGTTTCTCCTCTGCGGCACGGCGCTGTCGCTCGGGCTTCATGTCTCGCGGGCCCAGACCACCAACCTCGTGGCGGCATACGACCTGTCGGTGCTCGAGACGCACTCCGAGTTCACGACGCCCGTCCTAGTGTCGGGCAAGCAGTACTTCTTCCGCGTCTCAGGCCGGTGGGGTGGCGGTCCCCTGGACCGCGGCGACGCGATGGCGGATGCGGGATGGTCCGGGTGCTTTGGCACCGATGGGCATTGGGGGCCGCTCGACGTGAACCGGTATCCGACGTCGCCGTTCAAGGTCAACGGCGAGCCGCTCGGTCGTCCCACCCCGGACGAATACCGGACGGATCACGTCTACATCTACCCTCTCGTTGCACAGGACGCGGCCATCACCGCGTCGTACGACGATAGTCCCGTCTGGGACAATGTGGGCGGCCCAATCCACGTCGAGCTCTATGTTGTCGAGCCCGGGGCCGCGCGGTCGCAGGACGGGTCGCTCGTGTTCAACGGGGTGAACTCGTACGCCACCATCGCGTCTGGCTCATACCTGGGCGGCGCCACCGTCAGCCAGTTCACCATCGAGTTCTGGCTGAAGGCGAACCGCACCGACGCCTGCCAGACGCTCTTCGGCAAGACCGAGTTCTGGAAGGAATGGAGCGTCGGAATGGGCACAGGCGGCGAGGTCGGCTTCTTCCACGCATGGCCCAACACCTACTACCCCTTGCCAGGACCGGACGGGGTCATCGAGGCGGGCCGATGGCAGCACGTGGCCGTGGTCGGCCAGGGGACGACCGGATCGATTTACGTGGACGGTGTCCTAGTCAAGCAGGCCGACACCTTGCGCGGAGAGATTTCGTTCAATGGCGTGGCGACCGGAAGCGCCATCGCACCGATGACGTTCGGCTTTCGCGACAACACGACGCTGCCCGATGATTGCTATTTTCTGGGCGAATTGGCGGACATCCGGATCTGGGACATCGCGCTCACCGCCGGCGAGATCGGCGGGTTGCAGGCATCCGATCCCGCCACCAACGCCCCCGGCCTGCGCCACTGGATCCCTTTCAACGAAGGCTCCGGCTCCACCTTCAGCGACATTGTCGGCGGACTCCAGGGACAAGTCTTCAATACGACTTGGTCAAAGCCCGGGCCCAAGACGCTCCGCGTGCCGCAGGAGTACGCCACAATCCAGTCCGCCGTGAACGCGGCGTCCGAGGGTGACACCGTGCTCATCTCCGATGGCACCTATAATGAACATGACATCGCGGTGAACACGGCGATCACAATCACCTCCGTCAATGGTCCCGGGGTCACCGTGGTCGATAACCAGCACAACGGCAGGGGCTTCATTGTATCGGGCAGTGTAGGGACCAGCGTCCGGATCGCCGGTTTGACGATCCAAAACGCCAGCATCCCCTATTACCAAGGCGGTGGCGCGGTGAAACTCGTCTCGGGCCAGTGCACCGTCAGTCATTGCGTCGTTCAGGGTGTCACCGGCCCGGCCGATTACAGCGGTGGGCCGATCTCGAATGAAACCACCGATGTCGCCAACCTCGTGGTCGAGGACAGTATTGTCCGGAACAACTTCGCCGCAAACTGCGCCGGCATCGGCAATGCGATCGTCCTCCGCTGCCTGATTCACGGGAACACCGGCGGCAACAACGCCATGGCTCTGAGCGGGTGCAACGCGACGAACTGCACCGTGTACGGCAACGGCGGCGGCTTCATCTCCAATCCGTGGACGGTAGGAGGGGGGAGTCAAGGCAACTGGCACAACTGCATTGTTTGGAACAACTTGCCCGCGCACAACGACCAGCAGCTGTTCGAGCCGGTCAGCGTCAACTACTGCATTGTCCAAGGCGGCTACGCCGGCACGGGGAATCTCGATGCCGATCCGCTCTTCGTGGATCCCGCCAACGGGGACTTCCGCCTGCAAGCCGGCTCGCCGGCCATCGACACCGGCGATCCCGCAGCCCAGTACAACGATCCCGATGGCACCCGCTCCGACATCGGCGCGCTACCGTTCTCGCACTCGGACCCCTTCGCCGTCGGCTTGATCGCCTACTACCCGTTCAATGGGAATGCGAATGATGAAAGCGGCAACGGCAACAACGGCTCAGCCCACAACGCGGTTCTCACAGGTGACCGGTTCAACGCAACGGCCAGTGCCTACGCTTTCAACGGAGCAAACGCCTACGTCTCGGCCCCCAACAGAGACTACCTGTCATTCCCGGAAGGGGGCGATTTTTCAATAGGCGTCTGGGCAGCATTCGACAGCGAACCAACGCCCAATATGTACTTCCTTGGGTGCGATAACGGTCCAGGGGATCATCCCAAATGGATTCTCCAGTACGGACAACTGGGGCTTCTGCCCACCCCGCCAGCCGGCAACTTCGTGACCTTCCACATGTCGGGCGGCCCCGGTATCGGTTATGCGCTTGCGTGTACGCCTTACAGTCCATCCCTGGGGAGCTGGCACCACTACCTCGTCTCCAAAGCGGGCACCGTCTACACGCTGTACATCGACGGCGCACCGGCGACTGGTTCGACGAACTACATGAATGACCACGGGGTCTTGAAAGTCATCACAGAGGGCCCTGCAGCAGCCGAGTCTGGCATGACCGCTCCATTGACCATCGGGCAAGCCGAAGGCGGAGGCTTCGTCAACGGAAAGCTCGACGACGTCCGCATCTACAACCGCGCGCTGTCTGCGACCGAGGTGGCAGCGCTCTACGAAATGGAGCGCCCGATGCTGACAGACGGCTTGCTCGCGTACTACCCGTTCAACGGCAATGCGAATGATGAAAGCGGAAACGGGCTCCACGGAACGATCGTTGGTGCCAATCCCGCTCTGGATCGTTTCGGCAGGGGTGGTGCAGCGTACTCTTTCAACGGAACAGTCGGAGGCATCCTCTCTTCAGAGGGGATCATCAATATCGGCCAGCCAGAGTATTCGATCAGCTTCTGGTTTTCGATGCGGGAATACGACATTTGGCTCAATGGCCCCACTGATGGTGTGGCCGGGCTCCTAAACACCCATCCTCACACCGGGATTGGCGTCGGGTTTGACTGGAATCGGGTCGGTCATCTGTGCCTTGGCATTGGGCCGGGCAATGCCTTCTGGACCACGATATATCAAACGGGTACGAAATCAGATTGGGAGACAAACCGATGGTATCATGTTGTGTTCGAGAAGAATGGGACAGAGTACAAGATGTACGTCGACGGCCAAATCGATTTTGCGCTGAACGTGCCCGAAGCCGCTGGCTACGATTATGCGAGCACTCTGACCTTTGGTGGTGATGACCAGAACTTCGTGATCAACGGGTCGATGGACGACATCCGCATCTACAATCGGGCGTTGTCCGCAGCCGAGGTGACGGCGCTCTTTGAGTTAGAGTCGACGCTGCCTGGGGAGGAGGTCCCGGCCCTGGTGAAGGAGCCCGAGGATCTGTCTGTTGTTGTGGGGTGGGCGGCCGTGTTTGATGTATCCGCCACCGGTGCGGAACGCCTTACGTACCAGTGGCGCAAGGATGGCGTCGATCTGCCGGGCGCAACGAACGCAACGTTCACGATCACAAACGTCCAGCCCTGGAATATCGGCGCGTACTCGGTGGTGGTCAGCAACTCATATGGCACCGTCACCAGCGCGGACGCGATGTTGACGATCGAAGGAATCGACCCCGGGCTGTGGCAGGGGTTGCTCGCGTACTATCCGTTCAACGGCAATGCGGCTGATCAAACTGGAAATGAGCACAACGGTACGGTTGCTGGGGCAGTGCTGGCACCGGATCGCTTTGGCCGGTCTGGAAAGGCGTATGCCTTTGATGGGATAAGCAGCTTCATCTCATCCAGCATCCCGTCGATTCCAACGGGAGCCTCGCCAAGAGCCGTGTCTCTCTGGGCGGCAGCGCAGCCAGCGCCGTACGGGGTCAACCTCTTCTTCTGGGGGACCAATACCGTCGACGAGGGCTTCGGTCTGATGAACAACGGCACTCCGTACAATTGGGATGCACAGGCATGGGGTAACGACGTGAGTTCAGGAGTGCGTGTGGACACCGATTGGCATCATGTCGTTGTCGTCTACACGGGTTCGACTCTCTGGATTGCAGTTGACGGGATTCAGAAAGCGGCCGACGCGAGAACACTTAGCACCCCGTGGTCAGTGTTCACAATAGGTTCCGGACTGGATGGGGCGCAATCCTTCTTTCGAGGAACAATCGACGAGGTTCGAGTCTACAATCGTGCGCTCTCTTCCACAGAAGTTGCCATGCTCTACGAAACTGAAAGGACAACCCCTCTGGATGCGCCCCCGGTAATTGTCGAGGGACCCGAGGGTATCGAGGTTGTGGTCGCTGATCAGGCGCAGTTCTCTGTTGTTGCGGAGGCGCATGATGCGATGACCTACCAATGGCGCAAGGACGGCAAGGATCTGTCCGGAGCGACGAGCGCGACGCTGATCCTGCCCAGTGTGTCAGCGAACGACGCCGGGGTGTATTGCGTCGTGGTGAAGAACGCCTTTGGCGAAACGACTAGCGGGCCTGCCCAGCTCACGGTGCTTTTCCCACCGGCGATCGCGGCGCAGCCGGCATCGCAAACAGTGCTCGCGCGCGGCCCGGCCGAATTCATGGTCGGAGCCTCGGGCACCGCGCCGCTCTCGTTCCAGTGGCGCAAGGACGGGCGGGACATTACGGGTGCAACGGGTAACAAGCTCACCCTCGCAGCCGTGCAGCCTGGTGACATCGGGGAGTATTCGGTAAGCGTCAGTAATGCCTACGGCACGGCGGTCAGCGATCCCGCAAAGCTGAGTATCGAGGGCGTGTCCGAACCGTTGTGGCTTGGTCTGGTGGCGCACTATCCGTTCCATGGATCGGTTGGGGACGCGAGCGGGCACGGGCACCACGGGGTGCTGGAGGGCAGCGGGCTCTCGTACGTGAGCGACCGGTTTGGGGTGGGGAGCGCGTCGCTCCAGGCCTCGGGCCAGGGCGGGTACGTGAGTCTGCCGACCCTTGCCGACCGGGGGCCCTCAGCTGGCGGTGGATTCTCGGTCTCGTTCTGGGCGAAGCGGGAAGCGCTGGGGGCGGTGCTCACCAAGTACGTGAGCGGCGCGCCCGGCAGTTCGGACTTTGCGATCTGGCTCTACGGGGGGATGGTGAACGTGGCGGGGAACGGAACGGAGTCCCTGGCCTTCGCGGGTCCTGCCGGGGGCGACTGGACGCATTACTGCGTGGTGCTGGCATCTGGGGAGAACGGGGTCAAGGTGTGGGGGAACGGCTCGTTGCTGGGTCAGGGGACCTTGACGTTCAACCCGGCGGTCAGCAGCACGGGGATGCAGATTGGGCGGTTCGGGGGTTTCCCGGACAGTCCGTTGATCGGGGTGATCGACGATCTACGGCTCTATGGCCGTGCCCTCCGTGCGGAGGACGTGGCGGCGATCTATGCCGCCGACAGCCAGCTGCCAGTGCCCTCGATTCTGGTGCAACCGGCGGACGTGGCGGTGGATCCGGGTGCGGCCGCGCAGTTCGAGGTGGCGGCGTACAGTGCGTCGCCAGTCGAGTATCAGTGGACCGGTCCGCAAGGGGTGCTTCCGGGAGCCACAGCTTCCACACTGACGCTCTCGGCTGTGAGCGCCCAGGACGGAGGCCCGTATGCAGTGGTTGTGGCCAACGCATACGGCTCGGTGACCAGCCAGGTGGCGCGGCTGACGGTGAAGATCCCGCCGGCGATTACGGCAGAGCCGGTGGGGGATTTTGTGGTCGAGGGCACATTCGTGAGCCTGAGTGTGACGGCCACTGGGACCGAGCCGCTCGAGTATCAATGGCAGAAGGACGGCGCCGACATCGCCGGGGCAACCGAGGCCACCCTGGTGTTCAACGCAGCGGAACTGACCGACTCAGGCCGGTAC
>JAKQDD010000064.1 GCA_029556615.1 Verrucomicrobiota bacterium
CCAGAACGCGGCCAGCGTCGCGACGGTCCTCCTGGCCGCCGACTGCATCATCACCAGCCGCCCCGAGAAGAAGGAAGCCGGCGGCCACTCGCACGGCGGCGGAGGTATGGGCGGAATGGGCGGCGGCATGGGTGGGATGGGCGGCATGGGCGGAGCGATGGGGTACAGCAGCTCTGGCGGGGCGCTCATGGGCGTCAACCGCATGAGTGACATGTCGATGGTGAATCAGTTGGTGCGCCAGTATTTCAGCGCTGCCGGCGTGAACCTGGGCGGAACGAACGGAGCCGGCGGCGGAGGGCTCGGGATGCAATTCGGCGGCCAGTTTGGCGGCGGCTTTCAGGATACCGCCGGCAAGGCGGTGTTCTTCAATGACCGCACGGGCATCTTGATGGTCCGGGCGACGCTGCAGGACCTGGACATCATCGAGACCGCGCTGCAGGTGCTTAACACGATGCCGGACCAGATCAAGATCGAGGTGAAATTTGTCGAGATCGGCCAGGACGACTCCAAGGCGCTGGGATTCGAGTGGTGGCTTGGGAACACTCTGATGAGCGGAGGCGACATCGGGATGTCCGGAGGCACCTATCCTTCTGTCGCGGGCGCGCCCTCGGATGCCAATCCCTACGGGGTCTTCCCGGGCGTGTTCGGGACTCCGTCGGTGGCTCCGGCAACGACCGACCAGATTGTGACGGGCGGTGTGCGGACCTCGGATGGGGAGGGTAAATCCGTGCCGACCGTGGCCACGATCACGGGGATTCTGACGGATCCGCAATTCCGGGTCGCGATCCACGCCATCGAGCAGCGGTCGGGGACGGACGTGCTGGCGGCGCCGATGGTGGTGACGGTCAGCGGGCGGCAGGCGCAGATCATGGTGGTGGATGTCCAGCAGATCGTGACGGGCCTGACCGTGGGGGCGACGGGGTCGGGCTACAACACTACAACGGGCACCGGGGGCACGGGCGGAGTGGGCGGCGGGGGCACGGTGACCACGACCCCCTAAGCGGGCATGAACCAGGACTCCTATTTAATCATGACGGCTATGAGATTCAAGAGCATTGTGACGGTGCTGGGCTTGCTGGCCCTCGGGAGTGTCGCGGCCCAGGCGCAGGTGGTTCAGCAGGCGCAGGGGTACCAGACGGTGCAACCAACGACCGTGCCCATGCCGCTGGGCCCCACCCTGGACGTCCTGCCGCACGTCTCGGCTGACGGGTTCACCATCCAACTCAATCTGACCCCAACGGTGACGGAGTTTCTGGGGTACGAACCCAACCCGTTCACCGCACAGGTGGGAGACATCTCCCAGGAGTACCCGCTGCCGCACTTCCGGGTCCGACAAGTCACAACGACGGCGGTTGTGTGGGACGGCCAGACGGTGGTTCTGGGAGGCCTGATTGCGGAGAAGGTCGCGAAGATCAAGGACAAGGTTCCCGTGCTCGGCGATCTTCCCTTGGTGGGCCGGCTCTTCCGGAGCGAGGGATCGGCCTCGAAGAAGAAGAACCTGATTGTCTTCGTGACGCCCACGATCATCGACGCGGCTGGCAATCGGATCCACCCGGAGGACAACCTCCCCTACAATCCGAACCGGACCCCGGATCAGAAGGTCCTGATGCCCCAATAGCCGCCGGGGCCGGACGCGCATGGAAACGACGAGGACGGGCGAGCCCCGTCCTCTTTTGTTTGGGGATGCCGGCGGCGGGCGGTTGTTGTCCTGATAGTAAGGTGCCTGATGACGTTTTCCGAGTCGCGCCTGCTGTTGGTGGACGGCCATGCTTATGCCTACCGGTCGTTTCACGCGATCCGGTCGCTGACGTCCCTGGGAGGGGAACCGACGAACGCGATCTTCGGGTTCATCAAGGCGATGCGGAAGCTGATGGCGGACTTGGCGCCGTCGCATGTGGGGGTGGTTTGGGACGGGGGGTTGGCGGCGGAGCGGACGGCGCTGTTGCCTCAGTACAAGGCGCAGCGGCCACCCATGCCGCCGGACCTGGTGCGGCAGATGGATGGCCTTGGCGAGTGGCTGGGGGCGTCCGGTCTAGCGTCCCTCCGGCGGGAGGGAGTCGAAGCGGACGATTGGATCGCGACGCTGGCGGTCCGGTTTCGCGAACTCGGCGCTTCGGTGGTGATCGCCACCAGCGACAAGGATTTCCTCCAGCTGGTGTCCGAGTCGGTCCGGATCCTGAACCCCAATGACAAGGGGGGAGGGTTGTGCGGGCCGGCGGATGTGGAAGCGCGAACCGGGGTGCGGCCGGATCAGATTGTGGACTGGCTCAGCCTGGTGGGCGATTCGGTGGACAACATTCCCGGGGTTCCCGGCGTGGGACCGAAGACGGCCGCTGGTCTCTTGCAGCGTTTTGGGTCCTGGGACGCTCTGACTCTGCGGTTGGGCGAGGTGGAGTCGGATCGCCTGCGCGGCGCGCTCGAGCGTGCGGGTGAGATTGTCGCGCGGAATCGGCGCATGATCCGGCTGCGGACGGACCTGGATCCGGGGGTGGCGTGGGAGGGTCTGGGCAGGAGATCAGCGGACATGGGGCGGCTGGCAACGCTCTATCGGCGCTGGGGTTTCCGGTCTTTCGAGGCGGAGGTGTCCGGCCCGGAACCGGCCCAGGGGACGTTCTGGTGACCTGTGGGAGTGGAAACGCTGGAGAGATGGCAGAGGTTTTGCTTATTCTGGAAGAAAACGTGGACAAAGAGAGGGTGCTTTGCTAGAAAGCCACGACCTTATGTTCTTGCTGTCAAGAGCCAGTTGGCGGCTGGCTTTAGGTGGGTTAGCCGCCTTTGCCGCCTGGGGTGTCTGGGCCGAAAACACGCTTGTGCCGACGGGGGTCGAGTCCCCATTGGCAGCCTCGTTGCCAGGCGACCAAGTGTTTGCTCGAGCGGCCTTCAACGCCGCGAAAGGCTTCGTGGTCTGGCAGGACAATTTCATCGACGGCGACGGTTCCGGGATTGGGATACGTCGTCTGGACCGGAGCCTGGTGGGAGAGTTGGGCTCTTTCAGGGTCAACGCGGGCGTCGCAGGCAACCAGGACAACCCGCAGATCGCGATGCTGAAGGACGGCGGGGCGGTGGTGGTTTGGCAAGGGGGGACGGGACCTGCGCCGAGGATTTACGGCCGGTTTCTGGCGGCGGACGGCACGTTTGCGACCGGTGACCTGCAGATCAGCACGTACGATGGAGGCCGCCAGGAGAATCCCCAGGTGGCGGTGCTCTCGGACGGTTCCTGCGTCGTCGCGTGGGCGAGTTACGGTCAGGATGGCAGCTACGATGCCGTGGTGGCGCAGCGACTGAGCGCTCAGGGGCAGAAAGTGGGGGCGGAGTTCATCGTCAACGAGCGGACGCTGTTGAATCAGCGGTCGCCGGCGGTGGCGGCGTTGGCGGAGGGACGGTTTGCGGTGGCCTGGATCTCGGAGAAGGAGAACCGGATTGGAACGACGATCGTGGGGGAGGAAGGGTATCAGCAGACGGACACGGCTGGGCCGCTTCACGACGTGAGCGTCATGGTGCGGGTGTACGACGCGGCAGGGCCGGTCGGCGGGGAGACGCAGGCCAATCAGACGAAGTACTTGTGTGCGAACCCGGTTCTGGCGGCCGGTCCGCTCGGCGGGTTTGTCGTCGCGTGGAGCTCGCACGTCGGCAAGATCAAGGTTGCGGAGGTCGAGAGCGCCCACGGATGGGACGTAGCCGCGCGGGCGTTCGGGGCGGACGGGCAGCCGACGGGGGAGGAGAAGGTCCTCAACGAGCGGACGTTTGGCGACCAGTATCTGCCGGGCATCGTGGCGTTCGGGAGGAACTTCCTGTCCACCTGGAACAGCCTGGGCCAGGACGGATCGCGGGAGGGGGTCTATGCCCGGGTGCTCTCGGAAACCGGCGTTCCTGTCGAGCCCGAGTTCCAGGTGAACACGACGACTGCGGGTCCGCAGAAACTGCCATCGGTTGCCGCGGACGACGGGGGCCGGGTGATGGTGGTCTGGTCCAGCGCGATGGGCGGGGTCGCGAGTTTTGATCTTTTCGCGCAGCGGTATGCCGCGTCCGAACAGCTGCAGGCGCCGGGGAAGCCATTCGTGTCGGCCTTGAGCTCGAGCAAGCTGAGTGTGGCTTGGCCGGACCTGAGCGCGATTGGCGCGGTCAGCTACGAGGTTTACGTGGACGGCGCGACGGCGCCGGTGGCGGTGAGCGCCAACTATTGGACGGCGGAGAAGCTGCAGCCGGCCCGGGCCTACTCGATCCGGCTGAGCTACGTGACGGCGAGCGGGGCGCGGTCACCCCTCTCCGAGGCGGCGGTGGGCACCACGTGGGGTGTGGACGACAATTTCGACGGTCTTCCGGACGACTGGCAGGAGGCCTGTTGGAAGACGTCGGACCCGTCGAGGTGGCCGGGCAAGGACGTCGACACGGACGGGGATGGTGCGACGAATCTGCAGGAGTTCCTGGCCGGGACGAATCCGCTGGACCCGGCCAAGGTCTTGCGGCTGCGTTGGACGGGCACGCCGGCCGCCCAGCTTCATTGGAACACGGAAAAAGGGAGCATTTACCAGGTCGAGGTCAGCCACGATCTCAAGACCTGGACGAAGGTCGGGGCGCCGCGGTTTGCGGCGGACACGACCGACGGGATTGCCGCCAGTCAGGAGGACGGAAAGGCCGTTTACCGCGTGATTCGCGTCCGTTAAGCCTATGTTGCGTCTACTTCGAAGAGTGCTGTGGGTTGGGGTTGTGGCCGGGCTGGCTCCGGTGGCCGGGGCATTCACGCTGTTGGGGCCGCTGGCCACATGGCAGACGGCCCTGCTCAGCTACGACTTGAACATGCCCCTCACCGGGACCCTCGGCCCCATGAACCTGGGGAGCGAGTATCGATGGAATGTCCCGACGGTCTATTACGGGTTCACGTCGGATTTCCTCAACTACTTTGGCGAACGCGGAGCGGAGGAAGTGGACAAGGCGTTTGCGATGCTGAACACGCTGCCGAGTTTCGCGGGGACGGCGAGCAAGACGAACATCGCCAACTACCCGATGAGCAGCATGCGGGTGAATCACCGGGCGCAGGCGCTGGGGCTGACCGATGTGAAGTCGTTCGTGCTGCAGAGCATGATGTTCCAGCTGGGGGCGGGCGATCCGACGCGGTTTGTCTACTGCATCCGCAACCGGTATATCCTCGGGGCCTGCCCGCCGATCTACTATCATGTGATCAAGCGGAACTTTGATCCGCAGACACTCCAGTACAGCTCGTACATCAACGGCGATCTCTGGACGTACGTGAACATCATCGACAGCTGCGAAATCAACAAGGCGACGCTGTTCCCGGAGCCGGTGGATCCGATGGCGCTATTGGGGTACCGGCACGCGCCGGTGACCTCCCAGATCGCCATGGTTCCCGGCGGGTTCTGGACCACGTTCACGCAGGATGACATTGCGGCGCTCTGGTACATGTACCGGAAGGACAATTACAACGTGGAGAACATCCCGCCTGGCGTCACGGGCGGGACGAACTTCTTCGGGGCGAACGGTTCGCCGTGGAGCATTCCGCCGTGGTACCTGACCAACGGCTATGCCACGAACATCACGTCCGGGACCAACGCCTTCATCGAGCCGGGCCTGCGGGGCGGGGTGAGCAAGGTGACCTTCACGCGGGTGGATTACGACTCGCTGCTGGGGGCGTTTTTCACCCCGGTGACGAACATCTACACGGAGAACGTGATCTACAACGGCCAGCAGATCAGCCAGGGCGTGCAGCGGATCCTGGCGTTGCCGGACATCATCATTGACGCGGCGGATCTCCAGGGCGGGGACACCTTGGACGGCATCGTGACCGCGGGCTTTGCCGGCACGGCCTGGGACAACAACCAGGACATCACGACGGGCTCGACGACGGAGGGTCCCGGGGTGATCGCCCCGCCCAGCGGGGGGTCGACGTTGCTGCTGACCCTGAACAACGTGGGTCCGATCTGGGGCAACCAATGGCCGCAATTCCTCAGCGAAGCCGATGCCATCCAGCCGAGCCAGAACCTGCTTTGGGGCTCGTTCGACGGCTCGACGAATGAACCGGTCGTCTATCCGATCGGGACGTCGATCGAGGCACTCGAAGCGTCGGTCCTGGGCCGGTAGAACCCTTGCGCAGCCAGTCTCGCTATGAAGCAATCCACAATCCGGGCCGTCCTGACGGGGCTGTTGTTCGCAACCGGGACCGCGGTGGCGACCGACGAGATCTACATCAACGATAGCAACGCCGATTACAGCCTCACCAGCGCGCCCCAGATCGACGCCCGGGCGTTTGTGAACAACGGGAATTTTGTCGTGCTCACGGCCCCGCTGTTGTTCGACACGCAGAACACGCTGTACGTGACGAACAACGGCACGATGTCGGGCTCGGTCGGTTTCCAGTTCGACCTGGCGACAAGCCTCGGGGCGCGGAAGTCGGCGGCCCAGTTCGTCAATCTGCGGCGCGGGGTGATCGAGGCGCTCGAGTATTACTACGTCTATGCGTCGAACACGATGTACTTCCCGACCTTCATCACCGTGTCCGCCACCAACATCGTCAATGAAGGCCTGCTCCGGGTCGGGAATTCCGGGCTCCTGCGGCTCGAGGGCAAGAACATCGACCTGACCCGCGGCGGACTCGAAGTCGGCACCCTCGAACCGAGCATTCTGGCCGGACCGGTCGCGCCCGAGGGGAATTTCATCGCCGACTCCGGGATCTACGATCTCTGGTGGGGGACGGGCATCATGCCGCCCGACGAGTATTCGCCGGCGCAGAACAGCTCGGCGATCGTGCGGATGGTGGGGAACAGTTTTCTGGCGACGTCGCCCCTGCACACCGTGGCCGACCGCTATGGTGCCGGCTACATGCGGGTGGCGACGCTGACCACGACGCCCTCCGCGTACACCAACATCGTGGATGGCGTGTGGACGACGCTGACCAACGCCAACGGCACGTTCACCAACGTGTTCCTGCCCACCAATGTCATGAACCAGCTGGTGTTCGTGGGCGTGAGCGACACCAACAACTTCGCGGTGCGGACCAAGTATTTCCCGAGCACGCGGGCGAACGTCGAGTTCAACACCGTGGCCGTCGAGATCCGCATGGCGAACACCAACGTGGTGGCCTCGACAGGCGACACCAACGCGATCTACTTCATCGATCGCCTGGCCTCCGAGACCAACCTGATCCTCTGGACGAACGTCACGATCGACCCCGGCGAGGTGCCGCCCACGTACAAGCCCCAGGCGCACGAGGTCTGGCGCACGGCGCCCCTCGAGTTTTTGTTCGGATTCAACGGCAATGTGGCCGTGGACTCGACGATGCGGAACCTGGTTTACAACCAGAGTTACTCGAACGTGTTCGTGACGAACTACTACGCCGGGTACAGCGCCTATGTGGACTATCTCCAGGTGCGGCCGCCGGTGGTCCCCCGGATGGGGGCGACCGAACAGCCGGGCCGGATCGAGGTGGTCGGGGACAATGTGAACCTGACGAAGGCCCGGTTTCAAGGGATGGGTCTGATCTCGGTGCAGGCCAAGCACCTGATCAGCAGCTCGAACGCGGTCGTCGACGCTCCGGAGTTGGTTTATTCGCTGGGCTCGACCAACGGGCTGCTGACGGTTCAGAATCTCGCCCGGCAGAGCACGCTCCGGATGGGCGGCAACCTCGAGGCTTGGAGCGGGCTCTGGACCAACCAGATGGCGCTCGTCCTCTCGAACTGGTACATCGACGCCACCACCAACTACTTCAGTCCGATCACCAACCCCGTCGACGTCGGGATCCACGTCCTGATTCTGAGCGCGGATTTCCTGAATGCGACCCAGCAGGTGGTGATTCATGATTTTGTGACATCGAGCACGAACACCGTGGTGAACGACCCGCTGTATCTGCCGGGTAAACTGCAGATCTTCGGGGAGAGCTTCACGCTCGGCAGCTCGGGCACGATGACCCTGACGAATCCGCTCTCCAACTGGTCGGCCACGAACAGTCCGGGCCTCCGTTACTTCACGAACCAGGGCGTGATCACGGTCGAGAACCGGGCCAACTACGGTTCCGACACGGCGCAGCCCTACAAGGGCTTTGTCAACGCGGGGACGCTGAACGCCTACACGCATAACATCGCCGCCGAGTCCTACGAGAATCGGGGCAGCATCAATAGCAGCAACGTGCTCTCGGTGAGGGCCGGGGCGGTCAAACTCGAGAATGGCCGGGATTTCACCCGCGGCGCCGAGACGTATCGCGCCTGGGACTTGAAGCTGCGCAACTACACGATCCTGGCGGATGGCGGCCTGGCCTTGGACATTACGAACAGCCTGTCCGACGCCGGGGCTGGTTCTCCCAACTCAATCACCGTGCTGGACGGATTCCATCTTCTCAGGAAGCCGGCGACGGGTGATCTCTTGGGGACGGTGATCGAGACTTCGGCGCCGCAGTTCGCGAGCGTGACGCACACATGGGCGGCGGAGGACCGCGGGGCTTCGAGGGATGGGTACACGAACAACGCCGCGCTGGGCCGGTTGGTCCTGGGAGTCTCGCCGGGCGGCGAGCTGCGGTTCATCAAGCCCGCCGACACGCTCGGCAACCCGCTCCCGGGCAACTACGCCTTGTACGTCGACTACCTGGAGCTCGAGAGCACGATCCAGGCGGATCCGGAGTCGGCCATCGTGATTGATCCGGGCATGACGGTGTACTTCGCCGGATCGAACATGGCGGTCGAGGAGTTGGACGGGCTCTGCGGAGGCCGCCTGCGGTGGGTGCGGGATTACGCGGGTACGGACAACACCGTGCCGGTGGCGTCCTACATGGGGCCGACCTACGTGACGACGATCTACGTCAATAAGGCGCTGCTCAACAGCGCCGAGATCGACTCGGACGGCGACGGCATCCCCAACCTCGGGGACAACTGGCCGTTCGACGGGGTGCGGATCGCGGACGTCGAGGTCATGAGCCTGGTGCCGCTGACGCTCCAGTTGTCGTGGACCGCGGCGGCGGAGACGACCTATCGGGTCGAGTACTCCTCGAGCCTGCTTCCGGCGGCATGGCAGCCATTGGTGACGATCACCAACCCGGCGGCGACCGCGGAGACGCTGACCGTCACGGACACCGTGCCTGCGGGCTCCGCGGATCGGGAGCGATACTACCGGGTGCGGTATGATCCTTAGGGTCTGTGCAAAAATTACTTCCGATTTTGGCGGGAGCGCCACCGGGCCCGATGCGAGGCCCGAGGGAGGGAGTGTATCCTCTGCGATACTCGACCGACCGAGGAACGATGCAGCGGGCCCGGTGCCGCCCCGCCCCGAA
>JAKQDD010000079.1 GCA_029556615.1 Verrucomicrobiota bacterium
GACCCAAGCGGCGAACTTCGCCGGATGATGAACCGATGAAGCCACGATGAGCGGGGCTGCAAGGCGCATTGCGGGCGCCGGCCGACTATGAACCTGGCACGCTGTCCAATCCGCATCTTCGCTTGGTACTGTGTCTCGAACGTCCGCCAGCGGCTGCTCCTGGCGAGGGGCCGCCTCAGACCGATGCCGCATCCAGTCCCGAGGAACGGTGCCGCCAACAAGGTGACAGACTCATTGTCTCCACGAGGAACGGTGCCGCCAACAAGGTGACAGACTCATTGTCTCCATTCGTTGGGGCATCGGTTGGCATGAGGAGGACTGGGGAGGTTGTGCCCTGCGTTGACTTGGGGGAGGGTGTTCCTATACTGCGCCCATGGCTCGGTCAGGAAAGGCGGGTGCCACGCGACGGTTCCTCGAGTTCCTCCGCCGGCGCCGGTTGCGACTCACCGGCCAGCGGCGGGTGATCATGGATGTCGTGTTTGGGACCGACCGGCATTTCACGGCGGACGAGCTGCTGGCGTGGTCGCGGCGGCGGGACCGATCGGTGTCGCGGGCGACGGTGTATCGGACGCTTTTGTTGCTGACGCAGAGCGGGCTGGTGCGCGAGCTGGACGTCGGGCGCGGGTGCGTGGTTTACGATCCGAACTACGCGCATCATCCGCACCACCATCATTTGATCTGCCAGGATTGCCAGCGGATCGTCGAGTTTGAGAGCGAGGCCTTCTCGCGGCTCGAGGATGAAGTCAGCCGGCGGTTGGGGTTCACGGTGGTGGCGCGGAGGCTGCAACTGACGGGCACCTGCGACGCGCTGCGGACGCGCGGGGAATGTCCGCACCGGTCGAGGGGCAGGCGGGTGGGGTGAGGGTGCACTGAGGGTGTAGCGTGAGCATTTTGAATGTTGACACGAGTTGGTTTGACGCCGTGGCGGTGACGGGGATATGCGCGGCGATGTGGTGGGGTCATCGTCGGGGTTTTTCCGAGGAATGGCCGCGGATGCTGGCGTGGTGGGTGGTGGTGGGGCTGGGGGCGGCGTTGGGGCCTCGGCTGGGGAGCCTGCTGAGCCGGGCGTCGGGCTGGGGGATGGCGGCCAGCGCGTTTGTGGTCTATCTCGCCCAGGCGTTTGCGGTGTGGGCAGTCTTCCTATGGCTCCGGCGGCTGCTGGAGAGTCGGACGACGATTTCATTGGATTGCGGGCGCGGGGAGCGTGTGATGGGCGCGCTGGCCGGGGGGGTATGGTGTTGTGCGGTTCTGGCGGCGGTGCTGGCGGTGGTGAACGGCTTCGACACCCACGGGGTGCGGCGGAAGCTGCAGGCGTCGGCCCCGGAGAGCGCCGAGGCGTTATTTCTGACCATCGGGGTGACCCTGCAGCGGGAGGTGCTCGAAGCGTCGTTAATAGGGCGGACGCTGCGGCAGCGAGCTCCGGTGTTGCTGTTGAAGCCTTCGCCCGTGGGGGTGGACCGGCGGCTCCCGGACGGGGGCGGACGGCAACGGCAGATCGATCGAGCGTTATCGCCTCGCTAGCGGGGCGCCGCCTCAGACCACACCAAGTCCCGAGGATCATGCCTGAGTTCATTGAACCCGCCGTCCTCGAGCAGATCCGGGTGGCGAGCGACATTGTCGAGGTGATCGGCTCGTATGTTCCGCTGAAGCGGGCGGGGGCGAACTTCGTGGCGCTCTGTCCGTTTCACAAGGAGAAGACGCCGAGTTTCAACGTCAATCCCGGGCGGCAGATTTTCCACTGTTTTGGCTGCCACAAAGGGGGGGACGTATTCACCTTCGTGCGCGAGTTTGAGAACCTGACGTTTGTCGAGGCAGTCCGGAGGTTGGCGGAGCGGGCCCGGATCCCGCTGGTGCTCGAGGAAGGCCCCAGCCAGCGCCGGGCGCGGTTTTTGAAGGAGACGCTGCTGGAAATGCACGAGCAGGTGACGCAGCGCTGGCAGGCGGCGCTCCGTCAGGACGCGGGCCGCGTGGCGCGGGAGTATCTATCGCGGCGGGGGCTTGCGGAGGGGGCGGTGCAGGCTTTTCGGCTCGGCTACGCGCCGGACGCCTGGGATGACACCACCCGCTGGGCGCGGTCCAAGGACTACGACCTTGCGATGGTCGAGCAGGCGGGGCTGATCATCCGGCGCGACGACGGCGGGTATTACGACCGGTTTCGCGGCCGGCTGATGTTTCCGATTTGCGATCCGCAGGGCCGGGTGATCGCGTTCAGCGGGCGGATTCTCGATGATGCCGAGAAGGCCGCGAAGTACGTGAATTCCCCCGAGACCCCGATCTTCACGAAGGGCCGGGTTTTGTTCGGTCTGGACAAGGCCCGGCGGGCGCTGGCGGACACTGGCCGCGCGATCCTTTGCGAGGGCCAGCTGGATCTGATTGCGTGTCACATGGCGGGGTTCGAGAACGTGGTGGCCCCCCAGGGCACGGCGTTGACCGCGGAGCACTGCCGGCTTCTGCGGCGGCATGCCGAGGAAGTGGTGCTCTGTTTCGACTCCGATGCTGCCGGCCAGCAGGCGGCGTTGCGGTCGGTGGACGATCTGCTCGAGGCGGGTCTTGCGATCCGTGTGGTCTCGATTCCCGCGCCGCACGATCCGGACAGCTTCATCCGGGCCGAGGGTCCGGAGGCGTTTGGCGCGCTTCTGGATCAGGCGCAGGGTTTTTTTGACTTTCTCCTGGCGCGGCTGTGTGCGGCGCACGATCCGGCGACGGACCGGGGGCGCGTGGCGATTGTGCGGGGCATGGCGACGGCGCTGCTGAAGACGCAGAGCGCGGTGCTTGTGGACACGCACGTTCAGAAGATTGCGCAGCGGCTGGCGGTGACGCCCGAGGCGGTGCGCGCCGAGTTTGGATCCCGTCGTCCGGGCGCGGTGCCGGCACGGCTGGTGCTGGCGGCTGCGGACGCCCCGGCGGCCGACAGGGAACCGCCTCCGCTGCCGACGGAGCTGTGGCTGGTGCGGCTGCTGCTGCAGGAGGAGAGCCTGGTGGCGGCGGCGGCGCAGTTTCTGGACCTTGGCTGGCTTCAGCATCCGGTGGTTCGCGAGATTGTCCGGGCCCGGCTGGAGGCGGAGAGCGCGGGATCCTGGCGGGGGGTTGCGGCGCTGATGACGCAATTGACCGATCTGGCCGCGCAGCAGCTCATCACGGAGGCGATTGCCGATCCGCGGGCGTTTGCGGTGAGCGACCCCCGGGCGGTTTTGATGGAACTGCTGCAACGGCTTCGCGATCAAGCGTTGGATCGGCGGATCCAGGATCTGAATC
Organism: Verrucomicrobiota bacterium; assembly: GCA_029556615.1. Classification (GTDB taxonomy): domain Bacteria; phylum Verrucomicrobiota; class Verrucomicrobiia; order Limisphaerales; family J093; genus JAKQDD01. The sequence continues at coordinate 3,256 of JAKQDD010000079.1, forward strand.
GCCGGGTTGCGGACACGACGCTGGATCACGCCGTCCGGGTCCGGTTGCTGGAGGAAAAGGGCGGACTGGTCCGGGCCAAGCAGGAGCCTTTGAACCTGCGGTCAGGGTAATGCTGGGGGTGGGACCAAAAAAGGATGACTTTTGAACAAAGGGCGGTTAGCTGGGGTCGGGAGCGGCGGGTAAGGGTAACGGGCAACAAAGGCCCGCGACGCGCTGCCGGCTGTACGACGGCATGACCGGCTGTGGCGGGGGCTACCCTGACTGGGCACTGGGCTATGGAAATCACGCGCACGATCAAGTACGAGGCGGACCGGGTGAAGGGCTTTGGCCGGGAGGTGATGAGTGTTCCCGGGTGCGAGCAACTGGAGTCCTGCATTCAGTGCGGCACCTGCTCGGGTGTCTGCCCGATGAGCATTTACATGGAGTACACTCCGCGTCAGATCATGGAACTGACGCGATCGGACTTCAAGAAGGAGGTGCTGACCAGCAACACGATCTGGCTGTGCGTCTCCTGCTACGCCTGCACGACGGAGTGTCCGCGGGAGATCCGGATCACGGACATCATTTATGAGCTGAAGCAGCGGGCGATCAAGGAGCACCAGTATCCGCGGGGCTTCCCGATTCCGGTTTTGGCGCAGGAGTTTTCGCAGATGGTGTATAAGAACGGGCGGGTGGCGGAGCTGCCGCTGGTGATGAAGCTGTTCTTGAAGACGAATCCGCTGGCGGCGATGGGCAACTGGCGGATGGGGATGGACCTGATGCGCACGGGCCGGTTCACGCTGGCCAGCGAGCGGATCGAAGCCCGCGAGGATCTCCAGAAGATGTTGGACGCGATCGACGCGAAACAAGGTTGAGCGATGAAATACTCCTATTTTCCCGGGTGTTCGTTGAAGGGGCTGGGTCGCGCGTACGAGGAATCCCTGTTGCCGGTGATGGCGCATTTGGGGGTCGAGGTGCAGGAGTTGCCCGACTGGAACTGCTGCGGGGCGACGGCCTACATGTCGGTGGACGAGGGGCGGGCGAGCGTGCTGGCGGCGCGGAACCTGGCGATTGCGCAGCGGATGGGGCTTTCGGTGATGGCGCCCTGCAGCGCGTGCTATTTGGTGTTGAACAAGACGCAGCACAACCTGGCCGAGTATCCGGCGATGCGGCAGACGGTGGACCGGGCGCTGGGGGCGGTGAATCTGACGTTGAAGGGCGAGGTCCCGGTGCGTCATCCGCTGGACGTCTTGACGAACGACATCGGGCTCGAGGCGATTCGCCAGAAGGTGACCCATCCGCTGCGGTTGATGGGCGAGGTGACGGAGAAGGCGGCGGACGGCACGCTGGTGCGGCGGACGGGGGTGCGGCCGCTGAAGGTGGTGCCGTACTACGGCTGTCAGATCGTGCGGCCGTACGCGACATTTGACGACAAGAACGACCCGACGACGATGGACCGTTTGATTGAGGCGCTGGGGGCGGAGGTGGTGACGGACTATCGGCTTAAGACGAAGTGCTGCGGCGGGAGCCTGACGGGGACGGTTCCGGACGCGGGGCTGCGTCTGGTGTATATTCTGCTGAAGGAGGCGTTGAAGCACGGTGCCGACTGCATTGTGACGGTGTGTCCGCTTTGCCAGTACAATCTGGACGCCTTTCACGCGCAGATCGCCTCGCGCTACGAGCCGGTGCGGATCCCGACGGTTTACTTCAGCCAGCTGATGGGGCTGGCTTTTGGGTTGCCGGCCCGGGAGCTGGGGCTCCACCGCGGGGTGGTGCCGATGCCGGCGCTGGCGGGGCCGGAGGCTGTGGCGGCGGCCCAGCCTGCCGTTGCGTGAACCTTTTTGCCATTGCGGAGAACCTCGAAGCCATGAGCGCGAAGCAGGAAGAGATCCGGATCGGTTTTTACGTCTGCCACTGCGGACACAACATCGGGAAGACCGTCAACTGCCCGGAGGTGGCAAAGTTTGTCGCCACCCTGCCGCACGTTGTGCATTCGGTCGACTACAAGTACATGTGTTCGGATCCGGGGCAGGAGTTGATCCGACTGGACATCCAGCAGCACAAGTTGAACCGGGTGGTGGTGGCGTCCTGCTCGCCGCTATTGCACGAGCACACGTTCCGGGGGGCGTGCGCCGCTGCCGGGCTGAATCCGTACTACTTCCAGATGGTGAACATCCGCGAGCACGACTCGTGGGTGCATGCGGACAATCCGGTTGAGGCTACGGAGAAGGCGAAGGCGCTGGCCCAGGCGGCGGTCGAGCGGGTGGCGCAGCACAAGGCACTCGAGGTCAAGCGGGTGCCGATCCACCAGGACGTCCTGATTGTGGGGGGCGGCATTGCGGGGATTCATGCGGCGCTGACGATCGCCAATTCCTTCGAGAACACGCCGGACTCGGGCAAGCCGCCGCGGAAGGTCTACCTGGTCGAGCGGGAGCCGAGCATTGGGGGGCACATGGCGAAGTTCGACAAGACGTTTCCGACGCTGGACTGTGCGGCCTGCATTTTGACGCCGAAGATGTCCGAGGTGGGGGCGCATGAGAACATCGAGCTCATGACGTACTCGGAGGTGGCGAAGATGGACGGGTATGTGGGGAACTACACCGTGACGGTCCGGCACAAGCCGCGGTACATCATTGCGGACCTGTGCACCGGGTGTCAGGACTGCATCAGCCACTGCGTGGTGCAGCCGGAGAAGAGCCCGAAGCTGATGGCCGCCAATGAGTTCAACGAGGGGCTGGACAAGCGCCGGCCGGTTTACATCCCGTTCCCGCAGGCCACGCCGCAGATTGTGCTGATCGATCCGATGGTCTGTCTGAACTTCCGCAAGGGCGTGTTGACGGACAAGTGCAAGAAGAGCTGCGTGACCGCCTGCGGCGAGAAGAAGGCGATTGACTTCACGCAGAAGGAGACGACCGAGGAACTCAAGGTGGGGACGATCATCGTCGCCACCGGGTTCAAGGCGTTCGACTCGCGGCGGAAGCCGGAGTACGGCTACGGGGTTTATCCGAATGTGTACACGGCGCTCGAGGTTGAGCGGCTGGTGAACGCCTCGGGTCCGACGGGCGGCCATGTGGTGTTACGGGACGGCCGGACGAAGCCGAAGACGATTGGGATCATCCACTGTGTCGGGAGCCGGGACGAGCGGACGCACAAGTGGTGTTCGCGGGTTTGCTGCATGTACTCATTGAAGCTGGCGCATCTGCTGCACGAGCACACCGGCGCCGAGATGTACAACTTCTACATTGACATTCGGACGCCGGGCAAGGGCTACGAGGAATTCTACGGCAAGCTGCTCGAGGAAGGGGTGAATTTCATCCGGGGCCGGGTGGGGGAGGTCACGGATTGGGCGATGACGCCGGAGGAGGAGGGGAAGCTGGTGATTCGAGTTGAGGACACGCTGGCGGGGATGGTTCGGCGGATTCCGGTGGACATGGTGGTGTTGGCGACGGGGCTCGAGCCGCAGGCGGACGCCCAGGAGGTGCGCCGGATCTTCAACATGAGCTGCGGCACCGAGGGCTTTTTCCTGGAGCGGCATCCGAAGCTGGCGCCGGTGAACACGTTCACGGACGGGATTTTCATTGCGGGCGCGTGCCAGGGGCCGCGGGACATTCCGGACACGGTGGCGCAGGCGGGGGCGGCGGCGGCGGAAGCGATGGCGTTGATCAGCCGCGGGTTTGTCGAGCAGGAGCCCAACACCGCATTCATTCTGGATGCGGAATGTTCGGGGTGCAAGTCGTGCATTCCGCTATGTCCGTACACGGCGATCCTGTTCGACGAGGCGCGCAAGAAGGCCTACATCAACGAGGCGTTGTGCAAGGGGTGCGGCACCTGCGTGGCCAGCTGTCCGTCCGGCTCGATCGTGCAGAACCTGTTCGAGGACGACCAGGTCTTCAGTGAAATCCACGGAGTGCTTGCGTATGACTAAGGAATGGAAGCCACGGATAGTGGCGTTTTTCTGCAATTGGTGCACGTACACGGCGGCGGATCTGGCCGGCGTGTCGCGGCTCCAATACGCGACCAACATCCGGGTCATCCGGCTGATGTGTTCGGGCCGGGTGGATCCGCAGTTTATCCTCGAGGCATTCGCCCGCGGTGCGGACGGTGTGCTGATTGGCGGGTGTCATCCGTTTGACTGCCACTATGTCGAGGGCAACTACAAGTGTCTGCGCCGGTATGAGATGCTGAAGCGTCTGTTGGCGGACATGGGCATCGAAGCCGGGCGTATCCGGCTCGAATGGATCAGTGCTGCGGAGGGCGACAAGGTCAAGCGGGTGGTGAACGAGATGTCCGAGACCATCCTCAAGCTTGGCCCGCTGGGGTTGCCGAAGAAATTCGAGCAGTGGGACATGGAGATGGAGCACTTTGCCGAGCAGGTGGCCCGGAAAGAGGCGGCGGCCGGATGCGGCTGTGCCGCGCACGCTGCTGCCGCCGGCGCCGAACCTCAAACCCGCGAAACCACTCATGCCTAAGCCCAAAGTCGCCTTCTACTGGTGCGCCTCCTGCGGAGGCTGCGAGGAAACGGTCGTTGACCTTGCCGAGGACATTCTCGGCGTGGTCGAGCAGGTGGACATTGTGCTCTGGCCGGTGGCGATGGACTTCAAGTACCATCACATTCACGCGATGCCGGACCGGTCGATTTACGCCACGCTTCTGAACGGGGCGATCCGGTCGACGGAGCAGGAAGAGATGGCGCATCTGCTGCGCCGCAAGAGCCAGTATTTGATCGCGTACGGGTCCTGTGCGGCGACGGGGGGGATCCCGGGTCTGGCGAACCAGTTCTCGCGGGAGCACCTGATGCGGTTTGTCTACGAGGAGACGCCGTCGATGGCCAACGAGGGCAAGGTGCGGCCGCAGCGGAAGTTTGCGGAGAGCGGCCGCGAGGTGCAGCTGCCGGACCTGCATCACGTCGTTCGGGCCCTGGACCAGGTGGTGGACGTGGATTACTACGTGCCGGGGTGTCCGCCGACGCCCAACATCACGCGGGAGGCGATTGGGGCGCTGCTGAGCGGCAAGCTGCCGGCCAAGGGGACGGTATTGGCTCCCGACACGGCGCTGTGCAGCGAGTGTCCGCGGGTCAGCACGAAGCCGACGGATGTCAGTTTCACGGCGTTCAAGCGTCCGCACGAAGTGCAGCTGGATCCGGCCGTTTGTTTTCTGGCGCAGGGGGTGGTTTGCATGGGGCCGGCGACGCGCGCCGGCTGCGGATCGCAGTGTCCGTCCGGCAACATGCCGTGCACTGGCTGTTTTGGCGGCACCACGCGTGTCCACGATCAGGGCGCGAAGATCCTCTCGTCGCTCTGTTCGAACATTGCGGCGAAGGATGAGCCGGGGATTCGGAAGACCCTCGAGGGGATTCCGGATCCGGTGGGGACGTTTTATCGATACGGTTTGGCCAAGAGTCTGTTGCGGCGGAAGGTGGATTTGCCGGTCGGCACGGGAGCAGCGAAGGAGTGACGAGCATGAACACGGAAGCCAATTCAGCCTTCAACCAGGGGGCGGCCCGCGCCAACGCGGCGTATCAGACGGCGCGACGACGGTTCACCATCGATCCGATCACGCGGCTCGAGGGTCACGGCAAGATCGACATTTTCCTGGACGACAAGGGGGCGGTCGAGCGGGCCTACATGCAGGTGCCGGAGCTGAGGGGATTCGAGGTATTCAGCATTGGCCGGCCGGCGGAGGACATGCCACAGATCACGAGTCGGATTTGCGGGGTTTGTCCGACGGCGCACCACATGGCGGCGACGAAGGCGCTGGACGACCTGTACAAGGTTCAGCCGCCGCCTGCGGGGCGGATGATCCGCGAGCTGGTGTACAATGCGTTCATGCTCGAGGACCACGCGCTGCACGTGTACGTGCTGGGGGGGCCTGATTTCATTGTTGGCCCGGAGGCGCCGGCGGCGGAGCGGAACATTGTGGGGGTGATCGGCAAGGTGGGTGTCGAGACCGGCAAGTACATCATTGGGATGCGGCGTCGGGTGCGGGAGCTGATTGCGTATTTTGGCGGGAAGGTGGTGCATCCGGTGCTGGGGTTGCCTGGCGGGGTTTCGAAGGCGCTGGCGGCGGCGGATCTTCCACGGTTCCAGCAATTGGCGCAGGACAGCCTCGAGTTTGCGCTGAAGACGAACCAGGTTTTCCACGAGATCGTGCTGAAGAACAGCGCCTACGTGGACATGATCCGGTCGGATCCGTTCACCCATCGGACCTATTACATGGGGATGGTGGACGACCAGAACCGGTTGAATTTCTACGATGGGCAGCTGCGGGTGGTGGATCCGGAGGGCCGCGAGTTTGTCCGGTTTCCGACGGCGCAGTACCGGGAGCATGTGGCGGAGCACGTCGAGCCGTGGAGCTACATGAAGTTCTGCTATCTGAAGCAGCGCGGGTGGAAGGGGTTCGAGGAGGGCAAGGAGGGGAGCATTTATGCGGTGGCGCCGCTGGCCCGGCTGAACGCCTCGGAGGCGATGGCGACGCCGAAGGCGCAGGAAGCTGCGGCCGAGTACTTTGCGACGCTGGGGGGCAAGCCGGTTCATCACACCCTGGCCAACCACTGGGCGCGGGTGATCGAGATGATCCAAGCGGCGGAGACCATGGTGTCGCTGCTGGCGAATCCGGGGATTCTGGATCCCAACGTGCGGACGCTGCCCACGGCCAAGCCGTCGATGGGCATCGGGGTGGTCGAGGCGCCGCGCGGGACGCTATTCCACCACTACGAGACCGACGAACGGGGTTTGATCCGGATGGCCAACATGATTGTGGCCACGCAGAACAACGCGGCGCGGATTGCGATGAGCGTCGAGCGTGCGGCGAAGGGGGTGATCCAGGGCGGGAAGGAAGTCACCGAAGGCCTGTTGAACAAGATCGAGATGGCTTTTCGTGCGTACGACCCCTGCCTGGGATGCGCGACGCACTCCCTGCCGGGGCACGTGCCGATCGAGGTCTGCATCTATGGTCCGGATCGGGTTCTGGTCGACCGGATCATCCGCGAGTGAGCGCGTTACTGCCCGGTGCCGGGTGTTGCCGATCGGGCCATCGACCGAAAGGCTGATGGGCTGTCACGCTCCGGGGCGTCTTGGCAGACCCTTATCCATGCAAGAGCCGGCGGCTTCGCTTTTGGTCCTCGGACTGGGGAATGACATTCTGACCGACGACGCTGTCGGTTTGCTGGCGGTGCGCGAGGCGGGCAGGCGCCTGGCGGGAGCGCTTGGCGTTGACTTTCGCGAAACCACGGAGATGGGGCTTGCGCTGCTGGATTTCGTCACTGGGTATCGGGATTTGATCCTGGTCGATTCGATCCAGACCGGTCGCGCGACACCGGGGAGCATACACGAGATTGGGGCTGAGGACCTGGCGACATTCTCGCGGCCGACGCCGCACTTTGTGGGGTTAGGTGAAACCCTGGCGTTGGGTCGACGATTAGGGATGGCGATGCCCGGGCGGGTTCGGGTTTACGCGATCGAGGTGGCGGATCCCTTCACTCTGGGGACCGAGTTGACGCCTTCGGTGCGGGAAGCGGTGGATGCGGTGGTCGAGCGAGTGGGCCAGACCGTGGCCGAGTGGCAGGGCAGGGTGAGGTAGGGAGCGCGGGCATCCCATTGTTTCCATGTTACAGTGTCATTCGCTGCGATGTCGTGCCGTGTGGCTGGTGCTGGGACTGGCGCTGGGCTCATGGCTGCTCTGGCATGCCAAGGGCCAGGAAGCGGATGCGGCGGTGCTCGGGCTTCGCGGGGAAGTGAAGGACAAGGGCTGGATCCTGTTTTCGGCGAAGTCCGAGGGTGGGGACTATGATCTGTTTCTGTGCCGGCCGGACGGCTCGGGCCGACGGAACCTGACCCGGACACCGGAGTGGAACGAGTATGGCGGGCGGTTTTCGCCGGACAGCCGGCGGATGTTGTATCGCCGGCAAGCGAAGGCGGCGGCGAACCCTGACGAGCCGATCAACCACGACACGTGGGGTGCGGTCGGGGTATTGATGATGGGGAATGCGGACGGCACCGGGGCGGAGCCGCAGGGTCGGGAGGGCGAGTTCCCGTGGGCGTCGTGGGGGGTTGGGGGAAAGCAATTCGCGTGTTTGCATCGGCGGGAAGGGAGGATCCGCATCTTCGACACGGAAACGCGACAGGCGGTTCGCGAGCTGCCGCGCCAGGGGATTTTTCAGCAGCTGTACTGGTCAGGGGACGGCAAGCGGTTTTGCGGCACGGCGAACTTGAACGGGCGGGACTGGAACATCCTGAGTCTGGATGCGGAGACTGGCGGCATGACGCAGGTCTCGAGGAATCTGGCGTGCACGGCCGACTGGTTTCAGGCGAACCCGGCGCAGGTGGTATACTCGTGTCGGATTCCGGGGCTGGGTTCGGACTATGGGATCACGATGCTGATGCACGGGGGAGCGGACGGGAAGAGTCGGGGTTTGATTTACGGCGAGGCGGGGCGTCATGTGTACTACGGGTGTATCTCGCCGGACGATCGGTATGTGGTGTTCAGCGTGTCTGAGACGGACGGGGGCACGGACAGCGGGATGCGGATCATGCGACTGGCGGACGGGCCGGTGGTGGTGCCGGCGGACTTCGAGGCCCTGCGGGAGTTGTACCCGGGGGCGAGGAGCGGTCCGGTGTTGGCGGTGGGGCATCCGGGGTTTGAGCCACACTGGACGTACCGTGACGTTGGGGGTTCTTAGATGACCGGACAGGAAGCGCGCGGCGGGGCGAGCGACGTCGGGGAGGCCGACGGCGGGGGGGAGTTGGGGGTTTATCCCGATCGGCCGGGGCCGGTGCGCGGTTTGGGGACGATCGTGGGTGTGGCGTTGGTGTTTTGGGTGCTGGCGCGGCACGTGGAAACGGGAGTGGACGATCAGGTGACGCGCTTGGGGAAGATCGAGGTGACAGCGCGGCTGATGGAGCGTCCGGACGTCTTTCCGGAGTTGGGGGCATACCGGTACACCTATGTGCTGCCGTACGAAGTCCTGAAGGTCCATCGGTCCGACCCTGGGGGGCGGTATCCGCTGCGCCCGGGCGACAGGATCTTCGTGGGTCACTACCAGCCCCGGCTGCCGAGGTCGGCGATTCGGGATGCCGACTGGGGGGAGGCGCCGCTGGGGGGTGCGTTAGATCGATGGGTGGCGGGGGAAGCGCATCGGATGGCGTTGGACTACGAGTTGGCGGACCTGGCGCCGAGCGGGGCGCTGGACTACCACGCACCAGCCGGCACGAACCGGTTTTTCGCGATCTGGGCCAATCCGACCACGTACTGACCGTGCGCGCATCGCGTGTTTAGGGTCTGTGCAAGAACTAATTTCGGTTTTGCTGGAGGGGCGTTTGGGGGTGGACTGATGGCCCATGGTTTTCACGACGCACATATTCGTCTTCTACTTCCTGCCGATCTTTCTGCTGGTGTACTTCAATGTGCCGCATCGGTGGCGGAACCTATGGATCACGGGGGCGAGCTATGTTTTTTACGGCTGGTGGGAGCCGTGGTTTGTGGGGCTGATGCTGTTCACGACGGTGATGGATTTCGCCTGGGGGATGGTGATCACGCGGCGGGGGGCGACGCGGGCGCAGCAGCGGATGGCGGTAGCGGCGTGCGTGGTGACGAACCTGGGGTTTCTCGGGGTGTTCAAGTACTACGTGTTCACGGCGGAGACGCTGAACGCGGTGCTGGAGGCGGCGGGGATCGAGCCCTTTCGCGTGCTGCGGGTGGCGCTGCCGATCGGGATTTCGTTCTACACGTTTCATTCGCTGACCTACATCATTGACCTGTACCGGGGCCATGCGACTCGGGCGCGGTCGTTCGCGGATTTCTCGGCGTTTGTGTCGCTGTTTCCGGATCTCGTGGCGGGGCCGATCATCCGGTACAAGACCCTGGCGGCGCAGTTGCGATTCCGCCGGCAGACGATCGAGCGGTTTGCCTCCGGGGTGACGCTTTTCGCGCTGGGTTTTGGGAAGAAGATACTGCTGGCGAATCCATGCGGGCGGGTGGCGGACGCGGTGTTCAATGCTTCCGGGCCGTGCGCGATGGACGCGTGGGTGGGGGTGATCGCGTATGCCTGGCAGATCTACTTTGATTTCTGCGGGTACTCGGACATGGCGGTGGGGCTGGGTCGGATGCTGGGGTTCGAGTTTCTGAAGAACTTCGATGCGCCGTATCGGGCGGAGAGCATTACGGACCTGTGGCGGCGGTGGCACATTTCGCTATCGAGCGTGCTGCGGGACTATCTTTATTATCCGCTGGGGGGCAATCGGAAGGGCCCGGTGCGGACGTATATCAATCTGGCGGTGGTGATGTTGCTGGGGGGGTTGTGGCACGGGGCGAAGTGGAACTTCGTGATTTGGGGGGCGTACCACGGGGCGTGGCTGGCATTCGAGCGCTGGCGGGGCCGGCGGGGGTTGGCTTGGGGGCTGCCGGTTCCGGTTCGGATTGGGGTCACGTTTCTGCTGACGCTGATATCGTGGGTGTTATTTCGGGCGGACAGTCTGACGGCGGCGGTGCGGTACTATGCGGCGATGGCGGGGATGGGTGGCGGGGCGGGGGCCTCGCGTCTGTTGGCGGCGGAGCTGTACAATCCGGCGTTGATGGGAGTGATGGCGGCAGCGGCGGTGCTGGTATTTGTGCGGGTGCAGGCGCACGACTGGTCGCTGGGGCGGCAAACGTGGGGGCGCGTGGCGGTTGTGGTGCCCTTGTTTGGGATTGCCCTGTTGGTGATGGCGGCCCAGGCGTTCAATCCGTTTCTGTACTTCCAATTCTGACGCTTATGATGGAGCACGATCCCTCGATGAGGTCGGCATCGGCCGCTGCCGGGCGGTCTGGGGAGGCGGTCGGGGGGGGTGCGCCGGGGTTGGCGGTGGCAAGGCGTTCGGCACGGGCGAGCGAGGTGGCGTTGGTTGTTGGGTTTCTCCTGATGATTGGGGGGGTGCCGGTGGTGCAGACCGGTCTCGAGCTGCTCCGGGGCGAGCGGGTGCAGTTCACGGATGTGGTCCGGCAGCCGTTGACGGCGCGGGCGCTGCGGCAGTACGAAGGGGTATTGAGGGAGAGATCGTGGTTCCAGCAATGGGCGCGGCCGGTGGTGCGCCGGCTGGGGTGGGTGCTGCTGGGGGAGGTGGGGACCCAGGCGGTTCGGGGTCGTGGCGATTGGTTGTTTTACCGGCCGGACCTTCGTTACCTGGTCGAGCCGGATCGCGCCGAGGCGGGCGGGGCGGACTGGGAATGGATGGAACCGGGGGTTCGGCGGACGAGCCGGGAGGGGGTGATCGAGGCGATCACGACGTTCCGGGATCAGTTACGGGAGCGGGGGATTGTGCTGGTGGTGGTGCCGGTTCCCGGGAAACCGGCGGTCTATCCGGAGCGGTTGACGCGTCGGGAGGTTGGCGGGGTGGTATCGCCGACGCAGGAGTTGCTCGAGGCGCTGGAACGTCGGGGGGTGGCGACGGTGGATTTGGCAGCCGTCTTTTGGGACATGCGGCGGCGGGGGGAGGGCGGGGCGTTGTACCTGGCGCGGGACACGCATTGGACGCCACGGGGGGCGAAGGCGGCGGCGGGGGCGGTGGCGGCGCGGTTGCGGGCACTTGGGGTGGCGCCGCCGTCGACGAAGGCCTTTCGGACGCAGGCGGTTTCGGTGGGTCGTCGGGGGGACATTCTTGAGATGCTGCAGATTCCGGGGTTACGGGAGCGGGAGGGTGTGGAGGCGGTTGAATGCGAGCAGGTGACGGATCCGGTTTTGGGTTTGATGATACCGACGGCATCGGAGCGGCCGGGGACGTATCGGTTTCCCGGGGGTTTGGCGGGCGTATTGGTGCTGGGGGACAGTTTCAGCCGGATCTATCAATACCGGGAGCCGGCGACTTTGGGGGAGGCGTTGGGGTCGGGGTTGGCGGAGGAAGGCGCGCGCGCGGGCGGGAAGCGGCTGCTGCCGGGGTCGGCGGGGTTCATCGCGCACCTGGCGTTGGCGCTGCAGTCGCCCGTGGACGCGATCACCAGCGACGGGGGGGCATCGACGGAAGTACGGCGCCGGCTGAGCACGAACCCGGAGATCCTGGAGGGGAAGCGCGTGGTGGTGTGGGAGTTTGTGGAGCGGGACATTGCGTTGGGGCGGGCGGGATGGGAGGCTGTGCCGTTGCCGGCGCGGCTGGACTGATATGATCCACGGATGGGACGCGGTGTTATTTGCGGCGTATCTGGTCTTGAACCTGGGGCTTGGGCTGTGGGTGGCGCGGCGAAGGACGGGGGATACGCGGGCCTACTTCCTGGCGGGGGAAAGGCTGCCGTGGTATGCGATTGGCGGCTCGATCATCGCGGCGAACATCAGCACGGAGCATTTCATTGGGATGATCGGGGTGGCGTACGCGGTGGGGTTTGTGGTGGCGCAATGGGAGTGGGGGAACTGGTTTACGTTTTCGGCGTTGATCTGGGTGTTTCTGCCGTTTTACCTGCGCGGCGGGCTGTACACGATGCCGGAGTTTCTCGAGCGCCGCTACAACGCGGCCTGCCGGTATTTATTCGCGGTCTGCTCGTTGGTGCTTTGGATTGTGGCGCAGATGGCGGTGGTGATGCTGGCGGGGGGGAAGGCCTTGAACGGGATGTTCGGGATTGACGAACGGCTGACGATCCTCTGTCTGGCGGTGCTGGCGGGGAGCTACACGATTTACGGGGGGCTGACGTCGGTGGCGTGGACGGACTTTCTGCAATTCGTGGTGATGATGCTGGGGGGCGCGGTGGTGACGGTGGTAGGGCTGAGCAAGGCTGGGGGGCTGCATGATCTGATGCTGTACGCGCCGGAGAAGTTCAAGATGATCTACCCGATCACGGATCCGGAGTATCCATGGTTTGGCGTCTGGAGTTTGTTTCTTTCGATTGGGATCTGGTACAACTGCACGAACCAGTTCATTGTGCAGCGCTGCCTGGGGGCGCGGAGCGAATGGGATGCGCGGATGGGGGTGGTTTTTGCGGGGTTCATGAAGATCGTGTTACCGCTGCTGGTGGTGATACCGGGCATTGTGGCCTTCAAGCTGTATCCGGGATTGCCGGACAAGGACCAAGCCTTTCCGACGCTGGTGCGGGAGCTGGTGCCGGTGGGTCTGAGCGGGGTTGTGATGGCGGGTTTGGCGAGCGGCATGCTGTCGCACATCAGCTCGGTGCTGAACTCGTGCAGCACGGTGTTCACGATGGATCTTTACCGGCCGTTCCTGGGCCGGGGCCGATCGGAAGCGCATTTGGTGGCGGTGGGTCGGGTGAGCGCGTTGGGGATCCTGGTGGTGGCGACGGCCCTGGCGCTCGTGTTCACGCGCCAGCGATTGGGCGTATTCGACGTGATCCAGAACGTGGGCGCGTGGGTAGCGGCGCCGATTGCGGCGGTGTTTCTGCTGGGGGTATTGTGGCGGCGGACGACGGCGGCGGCGGCGACCTTTGTGCTGGTGTTTGCGTTTCCGTACACGGCGCTGCTCGAGTTCTGGCTGTTCAAGCGGGTACCGTGGCTGGTGCCATTTGACAACTGGCTGAACCGGACGTTTGTGGTGTGGGCGACGTCGATGATCCTGTTGGCCTTGGTTTCCTGGGTGACGCGCCCGCCGTCGCCGGAGCGTTTGCGGGGCCTGATCTGGTCGTGGGCAGCCGCGCGGTTGCCGGACTCGGAGCGGGAGCGGAACCGCGGGGTGCGGAATCTGCTATTGTGGTGGGGGCTGTTTATTGGCGTGATGGCGGCGTTGTATGCGACCATGTTCTGGTTTCAGTTTTGGGGGCCGGGGAGCGGCAAGGTGGTGCCCTGATGGCTGCGGGGTGTTCTCATGAACCCTCGATTATCCTTGGCGCATCTTCTGGGTCCACGCGGCGCGCGGATTGCGGTCGCGATGGAAGCGGGCCGGCGGTTTTTGGGCGACGGCGACCCGGGCCGGCTGTTGCCCCGGCTGGGCGAGGAGATTGCCGAGATCCCGGCGTTTGTGTCGATTGACAAGTCGCCCTTGCCGGCGGGGTACGGCGGGGGGTGTGGTGGTGGGGCGGAGGATTTTCTAGTGGGCCAGGGGTTATTTTATGTGAACGAGCGGCGGCGGTTATTGTTGGACTGCACCTCCGGCCATTACCAGGTGCTTTGGGGGTATGGGCACCGGGACTTGACGGCGGCGCTGGTTGCGGCGCAGGAGGCGGGGGTGGTTTGGGACAATCACTCGAACATCCCGCAAGCGCCGGTGAAGCGGTTGGCGGAGCGCCTGGTGACGCTGGGCAATGCGCCGGGGGAAGCGGACCCGTTGGACACGGTGCTGCTGGGTGTCTGCACGGGGTCGGTTGCCTGCGCGGCGGCCTTGAAGATCCAGCTCAAGGTATTTGCGCGGGCGCACGGGACGGAGGCGACGCCGGTGCTGGTGGCGCTGCGGGGGAACTACCACGGGACGGACATGGTAGCGCAGGGGCTTCGGGGGTTGTGGCCGGGGCTATTGCGGCGATGCGAGGTTGTGGTCTTGGAGCCGAACGACGCGGAGGCACTCGATGCGGTGTTTCGCGAGCGCGGTTCGCGGATTGCGGGGTTTTGGGCGGAGCCGGTCATGATGAACCGGGAGGCGGTGGCGCTGGAGCCGGGCTATCTGGCGCGGGCGGAGGCCTGGTGCCGGGAGACGGGGGCGCTGCTGTGTTTGGACGAGATCCAGACAGGGTTCTGGCTGCCGGAGATGTTCGAGTACCGGCGTCTGGGGTTGCGTCCGGACCTGGTGGTGTTGGGGAAGGGGCTGACGGCGGGGTTTCATCCGTTATCGGGGTTGTTATTGCGCCGGCGGCATGACGTGCTCGAGCAGTACGACGCGATCAGCACGAACGGGTCGGCGGCGCTCCCGGCGCTTGTTGCGCTGGCGTCGATCGAGATGATCGAGGGGCAGGCGGCGAGGATCCGGGACAGCGGGGTGCGGATCCAGGCGGGGTTGAGGTCGCTGGTCTCGGAGTTTCCAGGGGTGCTGTTGGCGGCGGAAGGTCGCGGGCATTTGGCAGGGCTGAAGTTCCGGAGTGTGGCGGGGGCGCTCGAGTTTCACCGACGGCTGCTGGAGGCGGGTTTATGGACGCGGGTGCATGCCTATCACGAAGGGCACAGCACGCTGCTGACGAAGCTGGGGCTACTGGCGGATGCGGTGGTGATCGACGGGGTTATGGATCGGATGCGGGAGGTCCTTCGTCGGGGCAGCCCGTGTCGGCCGAGTGCATCCCAAGGAACACCATGAACGGCAGCATGAGACCGCGGATTGGGCTGGTAGCCGTGACGCTGGAGTTATACGAGACGCTGGTGCCGGGGTTGCGGGCATCGCGGGAGGGATGGCTGCGTCGGGCGGTGATTCCCGTGCTGGAGACCTCGGCGGAGGTGTTGTTTGGCGGGGCGGTATTCGGGCGCGAGGCGGTGGAGTCGGCGGTATCGGATCATGAGCGGGCGGGGGTGGACGCGCTGGTGGTGGTGCATTTGACGTATGCGCCGAGCCAGGTGCTATTGCCGGCGTTGCAGCGGGCGCGGGTGCCGATTGTGCTGTGGAACACCCAGGAACTGGGGTCGGTGGACGCGTCGTTCACGATGGCGATGATGATCGACAACCACGGCGTGCACGGGACGCAGGACCTGGCGAATGTGCTGCGGCGGTCCGGTGTGCGGTTCGAGTATGTGACGGGTGGTGTGGGGGAGGCTGGCGTGCTCGAGGAGCTTGCGGATGCATTTGCGGCGGCGGCGGCGGTAGGGCGGCTGCGGCGGGCGCGTGTCGGTTTGCTTGGGCACCCGTTTCCGGGGATGGGGGATTTCGCGGTGGACACGACGCACTGGGTGGCGACTCTGGGTTGCGAGTGGCGGCACCTGAGTGTGGCGGACTACATCGAGCGGTCGGCGGGTGCGGATGGGGCGGCCGTGGGGTCGCTGGTTAAGGAGTACGAGGCGTGTTACGACGTTGCCGCCGACGTGACGGCAGCCGATCTCGAGGCCACGGCGCGGGCGGAGTGCGCGCTGCGGAGCATGGTGCGGGAGCATGGGCTTTCGGCGATCACGTATCAATTCATGGCATTTGGGGAGGACGACCGGTGTTCGACCGTACCATTCGTGGGGGCGAGCCGGCTGATGGCGGAGGGGGTGGGGTTCGGGGGTGAGGGCGATGTGGTGTCGGCGGCGGCCACGGCGTTCTTCCAGTGGCTGGCGCCGCCGGCGAGTTTCACGGAGATCTTCACGATGGACGCCGCGGGTGAGAGTGTGTTGCTGAGCCACATGGGGGAGGCGAACGTGGGGATGGCGCGTCGTGATCGGAAGGTGCCGCTGGTTGCCCGTGCGACGCCGATCACGCGGACCCGCGATCGACAGTTGGCGCTGGTGACCTGCTTCGAGCCAGGGCCGGCGACGCTGACGGCGATGAGTTTGGGTTCGGGCGGGCGGTGGCAGGTGATCGCGGCGCGCGGGGAGGTTTTGGATTTTGGTCCGTTGCCGGGTTTTTGTGTACCGCACAGCAAGTGGCGGCCGGCGGGCGGACTGCGGCGGTTTCTGACCGGGTACGGCCGCGCGGGGGGGCCTCATCACAATGCTCTGTGCTTTGGGGACGCCTGTGGGCGGCTGCGGTTGGCGGCGGGGCTGCTGGGGGCGGAGTACGTGGAACTCGGGTAGGGCGGGGGTGCGTATGCTGCTGGGACTGGATCTGGGCACGACCAACGTCAAGGCGCTGGTGAGCGATCTGGCGGGACGACGGATTTCGAGCGGATCGAGTCCGGTCTCACTATTTCGCCTGCGGGACGGCGGGGTGGAGCAGGACGTTGAGGAGCTATGGCGGGCCACGCGGACGGCGATGCGCCAGGCGTTGGCGTCGGTGGACGCAGGGGGGGTGGCGGCGGTGGGTGTGTCGAGCCAGGGGGGTGCGCTGCAGGTCTTGGATCCCGAGGGGCGGCCGTTGGGGCGTGTCATCAGTTGGCTGGACCAGCGGTGTCGGCCGTACGACGCGATGTTGAACGAGGAGCTGGGTCGGGACTGGTTTCGGCAGCGGATTGCGCATGGGGGTTCGTGGCTTTCGGTGGGGCAGGTGCTGCGGCTGCGGAGGGAGCAGCCGGGTCTTGTGGATGCGCCGAACCGGCTGGGGTTTGTGGGCGACATCCTGGTATCGCGTTTGTGCGGGCGGGCGGTGCAGGATCGGACGTCGGCAGCGCTGACATTGTTCTACAATCCGCGGAGGCGGGCTTACGATCCGGAGTTGCTGCAGCGGCTGGGGTTGGAGGCGGGTCAATTGCCGTCGTTGGGTCCTGTTCGGGCGGCGGCTGGGGGGCTATTGCCGGAGGTGGCGCAGGAGACCGGCATGCGACCGGGGATCCCGGTATCGGTGGCGGTTCACGACCAGTACGCGTCGGCCCTGGGGACTGGGGCGGTCGAGGCGGGGACGACCATGATTGGCACGGGGACTGCCTGGGTGCTGCTGGTGGTGGGGGACCGGCTGCTCAGGCCGTTGACCGATGACGCGTTTGTGTGTCATCACGTGGTGGACGGGCTTTGGGGCCAGATTCTGTCGATGGTGAACGGCGGATCGGCGGTGACGTGGGCTCTCGAGATCACGGGGTTATCCGGCCGCGACGGGCCGGGGATTGACAGCGTGCTCGAGGAGGCGGCGCCGGGCAGCGACGGGGTATGGTGCTGGCCGTACATGACGCCGTTTGGGGCCACCGGCCTCGAGCCGGGCACGGCCGGCCGGCTCGCGGGGCTGCAATTATCGCATCGGGCGCCTCAGTTGTTGCGGGCCGTGGTCGAGGGGTTGGCGTACGAATTGAACCGGCACCTGGAGTTTGTCCGGGACCGGGGACAGGCGGTGAACCGGCTGGTGATGGGGGGTGGGGCGGCTGGAAGCCGGGTGACACCGCAGATTATCGCGGACGTGACGGGGATGCCCTTGCGGTGTTACGCGGGGGTGGAGGCGAGCCTGGCAGGTGCGGTGGTGTTGGCGCGGGGGCTGTTGGAACCGGGGATGTCGCTCGAGGCGCTGGCGGAGGTGATGCGGTCGTCGACGCGGGAGATTCGGCCGGGGCCGGACCGGGCGTTTTACGAGGCGGGGTATCGTAAGTACCGGTCGTCATTGCCCCTGAGTCGGGAAGGACGATGATGCGTGAGCCGCTGCATTATGTTTGGGACTACACGGACGTGGACCGGGCATTTTGGGAGGAGCATCTGGAAACGTGGGTGCCGCCGCGGTTGATTGACGCGCACACGCACGTGGCGCTGGCGGCGCATCGGAGGGTTCCGATGACCGAGGCGATGCGGCGGCAGTACTGGGTGAACGAGCTATTGGAGCCGATCGATGCGGGCGGGGCGGAGCGGTGTCATCGGATTGTGTTTCCCAACCGCGAGGTGTCGTGTGTGGCCTTTGGGATGCCGGACCTGGATTTCGATCTCGAGGCGGGGAATGCCTACCTGGGGGGGGAATGTGCGGCGCGGGGCTGGAGCTGTCTGGCGGTGGTATGTCCGCAATGGGGTCCGGAGCGGGTGGCGGCGTTGTTGGACAGGCCTGGGGTGATCGGGGTCAAGCCGTACTACTCCCTGATCGGCAGGACGCCGGAGACGCGCGATGCGCACCTGGAGGCGGGCATTTTTGATTTCCTGCCGCACGGGCAGCTTGAAGTGTTGAATGACCGGCGGGCGTGGGTGACGCTGCACGTGCCGCGGGCGGGGCGTTTGGGGCATCCGGACAATATCCGGGAGATTCGCGAGCTGCGGCGGCGGTATCCGCGGATCACGCTGGTGATTGCGCATCTTGGGCGCTGCTATACGGAGCCGCATGCGCGGGAGGCGTTACCGTTGTGGTCGGAGGATCCGGGGCTGTGGTTTGACACGTCGGCGGTGATGAATCCGGCGTGCCATCGGATTGCGCTCGAGCATTTGGGGCCGGGGCGGCTCGTGTACGGGTCGGACAATCCGATCTTCTACATGCGGGGCCGGCGGCAGTACGAAGGGCGCAACTACTGTAATCGGACGTCGCACCCGTTTCATTTCAACCGGGAGCGGGAGGCGGCGGAGATAGAGGGGCGATACACGCTGTACATGTACGAGGATCTTCGGGCGTTGAAGCAGGCATGCGGGGAGCTGGGGCTGACGGGGCGCCGGGAGATCGAGGCGTTGTTTCACGACAACGCAGCACGTTTGATTGATGGCATATGGTCGGCTCAGGAGGCGCGACATGGCCGGTGACAGGCAGCCGATGAGGACGGTGAATTTTGGCGTGGTGGGTTGTGGTTTGATGGGCCGCGAGTTTGCGAGCGCGGTGGCGCGGTGGTGTCATTTGGCGGACCCGCCGGCCTGGCCGCGGATCGTGGCGGTGTGCGGGCGGGGGGATCAGGGGTTGGACTGGTTCCGGAAGCGGTGGCCGGGTTTGGGGCAAATCACGAGGGAGTATCGGGAGCTGATGGCGAATCCGGAGGTGGAGGCGGTGTACATGGCGCTGCCGCACCATTTGCATGCGGAGGTCTGCTGCGCGGCGCTCGAGGCGGGGAAGCACCTGATGGCGGAGAAACCGCTGGGCATGGATCTGAGGGCTTACGAGGCGATTCGCGCCTGTGCGGTCCGGCATCCGGATCGACTGGTGCGGTGTGCCTCGCAGTGGGTGTTCATTCCGGCGGTTCAGCGGATTGGGCTGGCCATCGAGCGGGGCGCGTTCGGGAGGATCATCGAAGTCAACGCGGGCTTTTTGCACTCGAGCGATTTGGATCCTGAGAAACCGATCAACTGGAAGCGGAGGGTCGAGCTGAACGGGGAATACGGCGTGATGGGGGACCTGGGGATGCACAGTTGCGCGGTGCCGTTCCGGGCCGGGTGGATACCGCGGAATGTGCGGGCGGTGTTATGCGACATTGTGACCGAGCGTCCGGACGTGGCGGGCGGCCGGGTGCCGTGCCGGACGTGGGACAATGCGACGCTGCTGTGCGAGGCGGCGGACGGTGCTGGCGGGCAGAGTTTTCCGATGACTTTGAAGTTCCAGCGGATTGCACCGGGGCAGAAGAACACCTGGTACCTTGAAGTGCTGGGGACGCGGGCGTCCGCGCGTTATTCCACGCGTGAACCGAAGCGTCTCGAATGGATGGAGTACACTGGGGGGGAGCAGATCTGGGGGTGCATCGAGACGGGGCATGAGACGGCGTATCCGACGATCACGGGGGTGAACTTCGAATTCGGGTTTTCGGATGCGGTCTTGCAGATGTGGGCGGCGTTTTTGAGCGAGCTGGCGGGGGTTGTTCCGGTCCGGCGATTTGCGGGGTGCGCGACGCTTGAGGAGGCGGGTTTGAGCCACCGGCTATTCACTGCGGCGCTCGAGTCGCACTGGCGGCGGAGCGTGGCGCCGGTGGCGGGCGGCGATTGACTTTGCGCAACCGTCGGCGTCAGCGGGTGCTTTCGGTGGTGTGACTTCAGAGTCGGCCTTCATCGGCATCGATGAAGTCGACGAAGGACCGGATGTCCTCGCGGTGGGCGATGCCGGCCTGTTGTTTACGCCATTGGAGCCGTTCCTGGCCGGCGGCGTCATCGGGGGCGGGGTAATGGAGCATGGCGTGGCGGTGGGCGGCTTTGTCGGCGTCGGACTTACGGACGTGACATCGGACCCAATCGCACACTTGGCCGTCGGTGACGGAGAGGCGGACGAGATCGGAGATTTGGTCATGGGTGACGCCGGCGTGTTGGAGCCAGAGGCCATCGAAGCCTTTGCCGAGGTTGTCCTGGTAATCGGCGTGGAGGAGACCGGCGAGGTGGAGTCGGAGTTTATCGATGTACCGGGGCAGGTGCATCCAACCGTCCATGGTTTCGCGGGGGCTTCGGGGGTAGATGATGGCGCTCACGGGGGCGGAGTATCGGGTGGAGGGAGGGAAGGTGTCAATGGGGGCGGGCGGGCCCGGATCCTCGCCTAACGCGTGCGGCGCGAACGTTCGCCATCGGTTCCTGGTGGCTTTTCGCCTTGAAGGCGCGTGGGGTGTCGGCTCCGGGGATGCCCGCCCGCTGGCGGGCGGGCCCTATAGGGTATGGAGGGAATGAGCCCGCCCCGGGGCGGGCTTCCCAATCCGCGAACCCCCTGGACGGGGCGGCTCGAGGCGCCTGGTCAAGCCCAGGAGGTTGAGCCGCGAGGGACGCTTGCGCGCGGATTTTGGTCGGGACTGTGCTCCCGGGGAATAAAAGGAGAAGGGCGACCGGGAGGCACCCGATCGCCCTGCGATCCGGCCCGAACAGGCCGGCAGAAGCCTGGGGCTATTGCTTGACGCGGTAGAACTTACGGACGGCGGTGGGCGCGATCCGGTAGCTGGGGGCGGCTGCGCCGGTCACGGCGGACCAGGAACCGTTCACGTCGGTTGCCTCCTCGAGGGTGCCGGAGTGCCAGAGCACCTCGACGTTGCCGCAGGACTCGAGCACGGTGAGAGAGACGGCTCCTGTGGTATCGAAGCTGACTCCTTGGAGGCCGACGCGGTGCATGCAGGCTGCCTCGTAAGGAGTGAGGACACGGCGCCAGACGGCCAAGTCGTCCAGTTCGGCTTCACCCGCCTCGGGGTATTGCCCGGTGGGGTCTTGGCCGATGGAGACATTCAATCCGGTATTGAGGTCCTGGGTGCCGGCGGCCCGTGAGTCCACCTGCATGCCGTCGAGGTAGGTTACACCGTTGCCGGTGCGGTCGAAGGTATGCACCAAGTGATGCCACTGGCCATCGTTGATGCTGTTGTTGGGCCCATAGATGCCGGTGTCACCCAGACCCCACGACCAGCCGCCGTACTTGTAGGAAGGGGCGAAGGTGAATCCGGGGTTGGTGTAAGCGTCTTGGGCGTTGCAGAGGAAGGGGAGGTCGCCGGGGGCGCCGGTGAACCGGACCCAATACGAGACGGAGAAGTCCTGGCTGGTGCCGAACTCGAGGTCGGCGGGTTTGCCGAGCGAGAGGTAGTTAGCCGTGACGGTGGTGACACCGCCGGCGGTTTGAACCACGGTGTTGTACTTGAAGGCCTGTGTTCCGATCTTGCCGGGGACGAAGACGGGCGAACCGGCTTCAGCGGCATGGTTGCCGCGCCCCGAGGAATCCTGGTAATTGCCGTCGAAAGGCAGGTGGAGCACGAGGCCTGTGGTGAGGTTGCAGAAAGTCGGCACGGGCAGGACCGTGAGGACTGCAGGGGGGGTCTCCGCAGAGCCGAGGGTATTGGAGGCAACGACCGTGAACTCGCCCGCGCTGGCCGGGCCGAGGTCATTGAGGGTGAGGGTGGTACCGGTGGCTCCCGGGATGGCGACGCCG
Source organism: Verrucomicrobiota bacterium (assembly GCA_029556615.1). Classification (GTDB taxonomy): domain Bacteria; phylum Verrucomicrobiota; class Verrucomicrobiia; order Limisphaerales; family J093; genus JAKQDD01. Next base: position 25,449 of record JAKQDD010000079.1, read on the forward strand.
CACTTCCGCCACTGCAGGGTGGGGGTAGGGACGCTCTCGACGGCGACCGACAAGGTAAGGCTGTCTCCGTTGAACGCCATGGTCGAGATGGGGTTGCTGGTGAAGCGCAGTGGGACCACGGTGAGCGTGGCGGGCTCGCTGGTGACGGAGCCTGCGGGGTTGGTGACGACGACCGTGTACGCGCCTTCGTCGGCCTCGGTGGCGGCGGTGATGGTGAGCGTGCTCGCGGTCGCGCCATCGATGGCCGTGCCGTCCTTGCTCCACTGGAAGGAGAGGGGAACGCTGCCTTCGGCAGAGACGGAGAACGTGGCATTGGCGCCGCCGACGACCTCGGTGCTCTGCGGTTGGGAGACAATGGCAGGCTTGGTGGAGGCGCCGAAGGCGGCATTGTAATGGGCCCTGATCTGGTCGGGGGTCAGCACGCGGCTATAGACGGCCACCTCGTCGATGTCGCCGTTCCAGGCGCCGTTGACGGGGGTATTGGCGCCGCCGATGCGCAGCGGGCCGCTGGTGTTGCGCACGAAATCGCCGAACGGCCCCGCCACGAGTTCCCCGTCGCGGTACCAGCGATAGCCTTCGGCCTCCGACGCGGTGATGACCAGATGGGTCCACTTGCCGGAGACCCAATCACCCATGACGGAGTAGTAGAAGTAGTACTGATCGTTGTGACCGGCGCCGCCCCACCACGCGAGGCCATCGGCCACGTCGGTGCGCATGAAGAAACAGCCTTTCTTGGATTCGTAGGTTGAGACCGCGATGTACTCGCCGGTGTCGGCGGTGGTGCGGACCCAGCATTCGAGGGTGGTCTCGGGGGTATTGAGGGCGGGCGCGAACGGGACAGACCCATAATTGTCGACGTTGCCATCGAGGGAGATGGCGGTATTGGCGTCGACGAGGGCGCCGGAGATGCCGCGGGTCATGGTTCCGTTGACAACGCCGTCGTGGCGTCCGACCGCATCGAGGATGTCGGGTGAATCCTGGGTGTCATCCAGGCGCCACCATGCTACGGGGGCATCGGCGACGATGGCGGCGGCGTAGGTTCCTGGGGCGGGGACAATGACCTCGACGACCGCTTCGATACTGGTCTCGGAGCCGAGGGAGTTGGAGACTTCGACCACGTAGGTGCCGGTGTCGTCGGCGGTGGCACCATCAATGGAGTAAGTGGCGTCGGTCGCCCCGGGGATCGGGTTGCCATTTTGCTTCCATTGGTACTCGAGGGCGCCGCCCTCGGCCTGAACGGCGAGGGTCCAGCTGCCTGTGGCGTAGAGGGTTCGTCCGACGGGTTGTGTGACGATGTAGGGTGCGGTGCTCACGGCATTGACCGTGACTGTCTGGGCGACACTGATGGCGGTACCGGAGCCATTGCTGACCACGCAGTCGTAGTTGCCCGAGTCGCCGGTGGTGATTTTAGCCTTGGAGTAGGTCGCGCTTTGGGCACCGGCAATGTTCACGCCACCTTTGCGCCACTGGTAGCTGAGGGGCGGCGTGCCGCCGGCGTCGACGGTCACGGTGAGGGTATCGCCTGCGTAAACCGGGTCAGCCGGCAGTCGGGTGACACCGAACACGGTGGGGGGGACATTACCGGCGGCGGCGCCGTATTGGGTGTAGACTTCGCCGATGGTGAGCATGCGGTTGAAGAAGGCGACTTCATCGATGAGGCCGTTGAAGGTGCGGGTGGCGTCGCCGCTGGTGCTGCCGATGCAGGTCGTGGCGTCGAAGGGTTGGACTGGGGTGCCACTGTCGAAGTAGAAAGGTTCAGAGGTCCGGAACTGGGTGCCGTCATGGAGGCAGAGGATGACATGATCGGGGCGGGTGATGAGGCCGACGAAGGACCACTGGCCGGGCGGGATGGCGAGGCTGCTCTTGAAGGTGCCATCGACGGACCAATCGAACGTGAGCCCGTTGAGGTCGGAGGGATCGTAGCGCAGGCCGGCGGTGGTCTTGCTGCTCTTGCAGGCGAGGATGATGGCGTTGGCCAGTTGATCGCCATTGGGCTTGACCCAGGCGGTGATGGTGACCGCGTTGTCGGTGAGGTTTAGTGCAGGGACAGCGACGTAGCCGCTGGCGCCGTCGAGTTGGACGGCCTTGTTGGCGGCGCCCATTCCGGGGAAGTCGGGGCTTTGCGGGCCTGTTTGTCCCGGTTTGGATGCGTAGAGGTAGGATCCATCGCCAGCGGCGCCGAGCGTGCCGAGGTTGACGGCGACAGGATCGGCAGGTTCAGCGAGGCGCCAGTAGCCGGTGGGTGCGTCGGCGAGGACGAGCTGGTGGTAGGGAGTGGCTGGGGAGGCGCTGGTACCGGCCTCGTAGTGGGCCTGGATTTGGGTCGGGGTGAGGGCCACGGGGTAGACGGCGGCTTCGTCGATCGAGCCTTTGTATGTCCAGTAGCCGCTGGCGCCATCGGCGCGGGCGCCGAACGTGAGGGGGATTGCGGAGTTGGAGATTGGGCGCGGTGTGCTTGTGAAGACCGAGCTCGCCGCCTGCGTTCCGTTGACGTAGAGTTTGATATTCGTGCCGTCGTAGACGCCGACGACATGGTACCACTGGTCTGTCGAGAGTGGGAGCGTGGCGGCAGCGCCGCTGAGGGCGGTCAATCCGCTGTTATTGTAATGACGGAAGATCCAGCCGTTACCGCCGGTGAGGGTGGTATCGCCCTGGTAGAAGAGCCAGCCGTTGCGTTGGGTGGTGCCTATGAACTCGACCGAGGCGGCCGGGCATTGGAGGGCGTTCGTTTGGCCCGGTTTGGCCCAGAACTCGACCGAGAACGGCCCGGTGGGGTTCCAGGCCTCGTCAAAGGGGACGCGGACGCGATTGCCGTCGATGACGCCGGGAAACCGCACCGCGGTATTGCCGGGGTCGCCGACCAAGGCGCCGGGAGCGCCGCGCACCACGTCGAGCATGAACTGCCCGTTGAACGCGGTGCCGCGCGTGCCGATATTGGCGGCAGTCGGCGTCGGAGACGGTTGCACGGTCTCGCCCAAGCGGTAGAAAGCAAGCGGCGACTGACTGAGGACAGTCGACTCGTAGTCTGCCTGGGCGGGGAGGATGGCGGCGAGGGCCAGGAGGGCGGCCCCCAGGGTTTTTGTGATTGGGTTGGTGTGGGTAGGTTTCATGGTTCGAGTTGAGGGGCGGTGGTGACGGTGACGGGCCGGGAAGGGGACAAGAAAGCAATCCGCTCTGGCCGAACCGGGATCAGCCAGAGCGGAAGCATCCGAAGCGCGCGATGAGGCTAGAGTCTGAGGGTTATGTTACTTAGGACGTGTGGCATGATCCTGGAGCCAAGCGACATCCGAGTTGTTGGGCGAGGAGATTCGGTCGGTGACGCCCACACCCTTCTTGATGGGCGGCATCGTGCGGGCGTCTTTCCATCGGCGCAATTCCGAGTGACCATCGGCGAAGGACAAGCCGCCGGCGACATTATGGTAGAACCCGGGAAGATCCCAGAAGCCATACTGGCTTGGGGTACTGGGGTAACCGGCCATGTTCACGGCGAAATTGCCCATATCGACGCTGTCTTCGCGCATATCGAGGAAGACGAACGTTTTGGACGGGCCGGGGTCATCGAGTTCGGAGTACTTGAGGAAGATCTTGTAATTGCTGACCTGGGCGCCCCAGCCGCCGTCGGTGCCGCCCCAGCCGCCGAGGTAGAGGTTCATGGACATGGAGCGGACGCGGTTTTTGACGACGCGATTGACGGTGATGGTGGACTTATCGGAGGGGCATCGCCAGATATCGAGGTTCTTGCCGCAGTAGGGCCACATCGGGCTTTTCTTGATGCCGACGTCCGGGTCCCAGTTGGCGCGGTTATTGGGGTCGAAGTCGAGGGTGCCGGTCACCCAACTGGCGGCGTAGGTGGCGGTATTGCCGGGGTCCTCGCTGGCGTAGAGGAGGGTGTCATTATTGTCCTCGGTGTACATGCGCCAAGCGATGCAGAGCTGGCGATGATTATTCATGCACTGCACGCCCTGGGCCTTGGCTTTGGCCTTGGTGAGGGCGGGGAGGAGGAGGGCGGCCAGGATCGCGATGATCGCGATGACGACCAGCAATTCGATGAGGGTGAATCCACTCCGGCTCGAGGGCCGGGTGCCGATCAATCCGCGTGGGCGTGTCAACATGTTCAACCTTGGAGGAAACCGGAATCTCGAGACGGAAGCGTCGCGTCGCGTCTCGAGTTCCGCAAGTTGCACTGGGTGCTTGTTTTGCCGCATTGATTCCCATCGGCACACCGAACCACATCACGAGACGAGCGGTAACCCCATCTCGCCATGCACGCCGAGGTGCCTCTGCCAAATTATGGACACGTTTATTAGCGTAAATGCCGCGGCTGTCAACTTGGGATTTAAGATTTGAGATTGGCGGGCGAATGGCGAAGAGTGCGGCGGGGTTGGGGGGTGAGGCGTTGGGGATAGGGTCGGGCTTGCGGGCGATGGCGGTGGAGGGCAGGAGCGACATGAAGGCGATTAGCGGCAGGGCGGGGTTGGGGCCTGGCGTTTGGCGGCCGGGGTTGGCGGTGTCTTGGGTGATTCTGGGGTTCTTGTTTGGGGCGGGGTGTATGGAGCTGGCGGCGTCCTCGCAGACGTCGGGTCAGGGGGGTGTGCGGTTTGTGATTGACAGCTGGGACACGGACGAGGGGTTGCCGCCGAGCTCGCAGAATTCGGTGACCTCGATTTTGCAGGCGCGGGACGGGTTTCTATGGTTTGGGACGTTGAACGGGCTGGTGCGGTTTGACGGGCTGGAGTTTGTGGTGTTCGACGAGTCGAACACACCGGGCTTGGGGAGCAGCCGGGTGGTGGCGCTATTCGAGGATCGGAAGGGGGACCTTTGGATTGGGACGGAGACGGCTGGGGTTGTGCGGATGTCGGGTGGGAAGTACACGAGCGTTGGGGTGGGGCAGGGGCGATCGGATTGTCGGATGGTATCGGCCTGTCAGGATCGGTCGGGAGGGATTTGGTTTTGCATGGCGGACGGGCAGCTCTGGCGGATGGCGGAGGAACGGTACTCGGTTTTTGTGTTGGGTTTGGATCGTCCGAGCAGCTACCGGGGGGTGGTGGCGGACGCCGAGGGGCCCGTTTGGGTGGGGGCGGACGATCGGCTGGTGTCGGTGCGGCCGTTTCCGGTGCCTGGGGGGCTTGAGCCGCAGGTCGAGGTCGAGGTGGCGGTGGGGAAGCTGGATCGTTTGGTTGCGAGTGGGGGAGGCGGGTATTGGCGTTTGGCGGACGGGGTGGTGCAGCGATGGCGCGGGGGGCAGCTGGATCGGGATTGGGGCGCGTATCCATGGGGTCGGGTGCCGGTATCGGCGGCGGCGGAGGATGGGCAGGGCAATTTGGTGGTTGGGACGTTGGGCGGCGGGGTTTTCTGGTACGACGGCCAGGGGAAGGCGACGCGGATATCCTTGGGGGATCATCCGGCATTCAACATTGTATTGTCGCTGTGCATTGATCGGGATGGGACGCTTTGGGTGGGGACGGATGGGCGCGGTCTCTGTCGGGTGCGGCGCCAGGTATTCGAGGTTTGGGACCTTTCGTGGGGGGTATCGCTGGACGTGGTACAATCGGTGAGCGCGGACGATCGTGGGGGTATCTGGATTGGCTCGAACGGCGGGGGTGTGACGCATTGGAGGGAGGGGGAGATGCGCCAATACGGTTCGGCGGAGGGTTTGACGAACAGGCATGTCTGGGCGGTGCATGCGGATCGGGGTGGTCGGGTTTGGGCGGGGACGTGGGGCGATGGTTTATTCTGTCTGGCGGGGGAACGATTTGAGCGGCCGCCGGGCGCGGAAGTGTTACCGCGGGTCATTCGGGCGATTTATGAAGATGCAGGGGGGCGGTTATGGTTGGGGACGCAGGGTGGACTGGCGGTGTGGGAAGGGTCGGCATGGCGGGTGTATACGCAGAAGGACGGGCTGAGTTCGGACGAAGTACGAGCGCTGGCGGAGGATGGGGTTGGCGGCATGTGGGTAGGGACAGGGGGCGGGGGGTTGAATCGGTTTCGCGGGGGTCGGTTTGAGGCGATCAGGAGGGGTGACGGTTTGCCGGCGGACGAGGTGACGTCGTTATTGGCGGAAGCGGGCGGGGTTTTGTGGGTCGGGACTCGGGGTGGGGGGCTGGGGCGGTATGCGGGGGGCCGGTGGACGCGGTACACGACGCGGGAAGGGCTTTTGAGCAACAGCGTGGGGTATTTGCTTGATGATGAGCTTGGGCATCTTTGGGTGGGGTCGACGGCGGGGTTGATGCGGATCAAGAAGGCCGAGCTCGAGGCTGTGGCGGGGCGGGGTGCGGGGGTGGTGACGTGCCGGGCGTACGGCAAGCCGGACGGGTTGCCGACGCGGGAGTGCACGGCGGGTTCGCAGCCAGGGGCGGCGCGGGGCGGGGACGGCCGGCTTTGGTTTCCGACGGCGCGGGGATTGGCGGCGGTGCAGCCTTCGCGGCTGAATCCGAATCCGCGTCCGCCGCCGGTCCGGATCGAGGAGGTATTGGTCAATGGTCAGCCGCAGGTGTGGGAAGCGGGTGGGGATGGAGGGCCGCCGGTGCTGCGGGTATCGGCGGGGAAGGAGCACCTTGAGATCCGGTACACGAGTCTGAATCTGGCGGCGGCGGATCGCGGTCGGTTCAAGTATCGATTGGACGCGGAGGGGGATGAGACGACCTGGACGGAGGCGGGGACGGACCGGGTGGCGAGGTATCCGCGGCTGCCGCCTGGCGAGTATCGATTTCACGTACAGGCGAGCAATGAGGATGGCTTATGGAACGAGGTGGGGAGCGTGTTACGGCTGGTGGTGGAGCCGCCGTTTTGGCGGACGTGGTGGTTTGTGGGTGGGGTGGTGGTGGTGTTATTGGGGGCGGTAACGGGCACGGTGCACACGTTATCGACGCAGCGGTTGCGTCGGCAGGTTGAGCGGTTGCGGCAGGAGGAGGCCTTGGAGAAGGAGCGGGCGCGGATTGCGCGGGACATTCACGATCATCTGGGGGCGTGTCTGACGCAGGTGGCGTTATTGGGCGAGTTAGTGGAGGGGGACAAGGAGGATCCGGCGGAAGTCGAGGTGCACGCGCGGCAGATCTCGCAAACGGCGCGGGACACGACGCGGGTATTGGACGAGATTGTCTGGGCGTTGAATCCGTCGAACGACACGGTGGAGAGCCTGATCACGTACGCGAGCAAGTACGCGCAGGAGTATTTATCGACGGCGGGGCTGCGATGTCGTTTGGACGTGCCTGGGGTGGTGCCGGCGGCGGTATTGCCGCCGGAGGTGCGGCACAATGTGTTTCTGGCGTTGAAGGAGGCGGTGACGAACGTGGTGCGGCACGCGGGGGCCTCGGCGGTGTGGGTGCGGGTGCGGTTCGAGACCGGGGCGTTTGCGGTGGAGGTTGAGGACAACGGCCGCGGGTTGGGGTCGGTGGACCCGGCGGCGGCCCGGCTGAGGAACGGGTTGAGCAACATGCGTCGTCGGATGGAGGAGGTGGGCGGCCGATTCGAGCTGGGGTCGGCTGCCGACGGGGGGACGCGGGTTCGGCTGGTGGCGCCGCTGGTTTCGTGGCACGGGGGGGCGGGGCGCGGTCGAGCGTCGGTTGACGGTCCAGCGGGAAGGAGCGCGTCATGATCTCGGTTTCAATTGTCGAGGATAACGAGCAGGTGCGGACGACTCTGGGGCGGCTGATCAACCGGGCGGAGGGGTTTCGCTGTGCGAGCCAGTATTCGAACGCGGAGGCAGCGCTCGAGGGGTTACCCCGGGATCGGCCGGATGTGGTCTTGATGGACATCAATCTGCCGGGGATGAACGGGGTTGAATGTGTTCGCCGGGCGAAGGCGGCGATACCGGGTTTGCAGGTGGTGATGTTGACCGTGTATGAGGACACGGAGAACATCTTTGCGGCGCTTGCGGCGGGTGCGAGCGGCTATCTTCTGAAGCGGACGTCGCGGGCGGAGCTGCTCGAGGCGATCCGGGAGGTGCATCGCGGCGGGTCACCGATGACGACGCACATTGCGCGGAAGGTGGTGCAGTCGTTTCAACGGACGGGAGCATCGCCGCAGCCGACGGAGAACCTGTCGCCGCGGGAGGCGGAGGTGTTGGACTTCCTGGCGCGCGGTTTTCTCTACAAGGAGATCGCGGACAATCTGGGGATCAGTTACGAGACTGTGCACACGTACATTCGGAGGATCTACGAGAAGCTCCAGGTGCGGACGCGGACGGAGGCGGTGGCGAAGTTTCTCGGGCATCGGGACCCGGGGGCGGGGTGAGGTCGGTGGGTCGGTGCGTCGGTGGGTCGGTGCGTCGGTGGGTCAGTGGGTCAGTTGAGTGGGACGCCGCGTCGGATGTAGGTGGGGGTGTCGAGGTCTTCGCCGCGGTGGGTGGTGGGTTCACTTTTGGCGAAGCGACCTTTGGAGACGACTTCCAGTGGGAGGAGTTGCTGTCGGGAGGCGGCGCGTTTACGTCGGCGGCGTCCGTGGGCGGCGTTTTGGCGGGCGAGGATGGACTCTGCCTGTTCGGGGGAGAGTTGCGGGGGAGGGGCGACGTAGCGGGAGGGCGGGTGGGGATCGGGCTGGGCGCGGGGGGTATCGGGGGGTTCGGTGGGGAATGTGGAAACCGGGGGGTTGAATTCGGTGGTGGGGTTGGGGTTGGGGTCGGGATCGGATTTGCGGGTAGCGACGAGGGTAATTTCGAGGCGGCCGGCGAAGGCGGGATCGACGGCGGCGCCGAGGACGACCTGGGCTTGTTCGCAGTGTCGGTGGAGGTGTTCCATGGCGGTGCTGACGTCCTTGAGGGTGAGGTCGGGTCCGCCGACGAGGCTGACGAGGAGGGTTTGGGCGGTGGCGAGGAGGCGTCCGTCATCGAGGAAGGGGCTGGCCAGGAGGCGGTCGAGGACATCACGGGCCCGGTTATCGCCGGAGGCTTCGGCGGTGGCGAAGCAGCTTTCGGCCTGGCGTCCGCGGACGACGCGGCAGAGGTCGGCGAAGTCGACATTAATGAGGCCGTCGCGGGTGATGAGGCGCCAGAGTCCGCGGAGGCCTGCGGCGAGGACATCATTGGTGAAGCGGAACGTGTCGAGCAGGCTGGTGTTTTCGTCGAGCAAGCGGGCGACCTTCTGATTGGGGAGGCAGAGGACGGCGTCGGCGGAGGTTTTGAGTTGGCGGAGGGCGGCCTGGGCCTGTTGTTGGCGTCGGCGGCCCTCGAAATCGAAGGGGAGGGCGACGAGGGCGAGGACGAGGGCCCCTGATTCCCTGGCGATTCGGGCGAGGACGGGTGCGGCGCCGGAGCCGGTGCCACCGCCGAGGCCGGCGACCACGATGACGAGGTCAGCGGTGGCGGTGAGTTCCCGGAGGAGGGTGGATTCGACTTCGGCGGCGGCGCGGGCGAGGTCGGGGTCACCGCCGGTGCCGAGGCCGCGGGTGAGGTTGGCGCCGAGGAGGATTTTCTCCGGGAGGGGGCATTGGGCGACGGCGCGCGCGTCGGTATGGATGGCGGCGAAGGCGACTCCTTCGAGGGGGTCGCGGGTCATGGCTTCGAGCGCCTGGAGTCCGGCGCCGCCGACGGCGAGGACGCGGATTGCGGGGTGGCGGCGCGTGGCGGGGGCGGGGGTGGGGGATTCAGCGGTCACGGCGGGTTCGGGGGTGTGGGGCATGGGATGGGGCCTCAAGCGGGGAAGAGGCTGGTGAGGGTCTGTTTGACGCGCGAGGTCCATGAGACGCGATCGCGGGGGTTGGCGTGCTGGAACGATCCGAACTTGACGAGGCCGATGGCGGTGGCGAACTCGGGTTGGTCGAGGCTGGCGGCGAGGCCGCTGAGGGACTGCATGCGTCCGATGCGGACGGGGAGGCCGAAGACGCGTTCGGCGAGGGTGGTGATATTGGGGATGCGGGCGCCGCCTCCGACGAGGCAGATGCCGGCACGGATGGAGTCGAGGAGTCCGGCGCCTTCGATTTCCTCGGCGATGATTTCGAGGATTTCCTCGAGGCGCAGGGACATGATGCGGCGGAGGTGATCGAGGTTAACGGAGCGTTCGGGGAGTCCGACGTCATGGGTGAGGGTGAGGGTTTGGCCTTTGAGGGCGGGGTCGGGGAGGCTGCCGCCGTGTTCGATTTTGAGGGCTTCGGCGCGGCTCATGGAGATTTTGAGGCCGTAGGCGAGGTCATTGCTGACATGATCGCCGCCGACGGCGAGGGCGCCGGTGTGTTGGATGATGCCATCGGCGCAGACGACGTACTCAGTGACGCCGGCGCCGAGGTCGATGGCGAGGGCGCCGAGTTCCTTATCTTGGGGTGTGAGGGTGGCGAGGGCGGAGGCGATGCCGCTGAAGACGAGGTCATCGACTTCGAGCTGGAGGCTTTTGACGGCGCGGATGGGGTTTTGGAGGCGGTGGGTGACGCCGTGGACGACGTGGACATCGACTTCGATCTGGGAGCCGACCATTCCGGCGGGGTTCAGGACACCGGGCTGGCCATCGACGATAAAGTGCTGGCGGATGACATGGACGGTATGATTTTCCGCGGGGAGGGTGATGGCCTTGGCGTTCTTGACGACATCCTGGACATCGTCCGCGGTGATGTCGCGATCGACGGACGGGATATTATGATGGCCGCGGTGATTAAAGCCGCGGATATGGCTGCCGGTGACGCCGAGGTAGACGCTGCGGATTTCGACATTAGCCATTTGTTCCGCCTCGGCGATGGCGGCGCGGACATCATCGGCGGTGGCGGCGGGGTCGATGATCTCGCCCTTGCGCACCCCGCGGGATCGGGACTGGCCGATGCCGATGATGCCGAGGCCGCGGTCGGCGTGGAGTTCGCCGACGGCGACGCAGACTTTGGACGTGCCGAGGTCAAGTCCGACGAGGAGGGGCGGTTTGGAGTCAAACATGTTTGCGTCGGGGTCGGGTTGGTTTATTGGGTTTGGGTTTGGCTGGGGGCATGAGGCTGGCTTCCAGCCAGAGGACGGGGCAATTGTTGGTGACGGAGAGGTCGAGGCTGGCGACGGCTTTGGCCATTCGGGCGCCGGCTTCCTGGACGAGGCGCCAGCGTTCGACCTGATCTTCGAGGCCATCGTAGCTGCAAGTGATCCGGGATCCCTGGCCGGTGGTGATTTCGAGGGTGACGGGGGAGGAGACATCGAGGCAGCGGAGGTCGACGTGGGGGGCGAGGGGGGATTGATCGAACAGTTCCTGGAATCGAAGGGCGGCCTGGACGGAGCGGGAGCGCACGGTATTGCCTGGGCGGAGGTCGGCGCTGCTGATGCCGCGGAGGACGGGGAGGTTCTCGAGAGCCTGGGCGTAGGTGGCGGATGGGCGTGTTGAGGGGAGGGAGGGCATGACGACGGCGGCGCGATCGAGGTAATAGACGGCGGGCGCGATGCCGTTGGTGCCGTCGGGCTGGACTGCCTGGATTTGCATTACCGGTTCGCGTTCGGTGATCCGGATGCGCAGGAGGTGGGGGAGAACGCGTTCGACGGCGACGGACTCGATCTGGGGGACGAGTTCGAGGTCACGGCGGATGCGTGGCAGGTCGACGAGGAGGAGGTTCTCGCCCTCGCGGACGCCGGCCCAACGGCGGATCTGGTCGGGTCTGATCCAGACGCCATCAGTTTGGATTTCTATGGACTGGAGGGCGAAGAGTCCGCTATCGAGGAACTGGCGTTGGGCCCAGCGCCAACCGGCCAGACCGAGGTAGACGGAGCCCAGGGTGAGGACGGCGAGGCCGAGAGCGTTGCCAACGAGGCGCCAGCGGGCGCGCCGGCCCGGCTTGCCCCGGAGCGTGAGACGGGTCCTGGGAGACCGTTCGACTCGTCGGTTCCTGGATGGGGAGCGGAACAGCATGAGGTTATGAGGTGACGCGCGGGCCGTGGGCGCGGTGGGTTTTTCGGGCGGAATGACGGGAGGCGCAGGCTCGAGCGCGTGCGAGTTCGAGCATGCGCTGGCAGAGCGCGGGGAAGTCGTAGCCCACGGCGGCGGCGGCTTTGGGCAGCAGGCTAAGCTCCGTCATGCCGGGCAGGGTATTGACTTCGAGGACGACCGGGGTGCCATCGGGCTGGACGATCACGTCGACCCGGGCGTAGTCCCGTCCGCCGATGGCGTGGAAGGCCTTGAGAGCGGCGGTTTGGATGCGTTTGGCTGTGGCTGGGGGGAAGCGTCCGGGGAGGAAGAACTCGGTGGCGCCGGCGGTGTATTTGTTGCGGTAATCGAGAACACCGGAGCGGGGGCGGACTTCGATGACGGGCAGGGCCTGATCTGCGAGGATGCCGACGGTGGCTTCGGTGCCGATGAGGCGTTGTTCCATGAGGACTTCGGAGTCGAACTGGAGGGCGTGGGCGAGGGCTTTAGGGAACTGGCGGGGCCGGTCGACAAACTGGAGGCCGACGCTGGATCCCTGGCGCACGGGTTTGAGGACGACGGGGGGTTCCCAGCCCTTGGGCCAGGTGCGGGTTTCCGATTGCAGGATGGCATAGCGGGCGGTGGGGAGCCCGGCGGCCTGGCATCGTTGTTTGGTGAGGACTTTATCGAAGGCGATACGGCTGGCGAGGGCGTCGCAGCCGGTGTAGGGGATACCGCGGTCGTCGAGCTCATGTTGGACTGCGCCGTCTTCCCCGTAGGTGCCGTGCAAGGCGAGGAAGACGACATCGGTCTTGGGGGGCAGTGTCCAGGCGGCATTGCGGGGGTCCAATTCGGTCACGCGGTGGCCGAGTTGGCGGAGGGCTTTGGCGACGGCCGTGCCGGAACGGATTGAGACCTCGCGTTCCGCGGAGGGGCCGCCGAGCATGACGGTCACGGAGAGCGGTTTGGGGCGACGGGGTGGTGTTGGGCGATTTGAGGGCATGGAGAGTTCCCGGCGGATGCGCGCGTTGCTAGTCTTCACCGACGATTTCCACTTCGTTTTCGAGCGCGACGCCCCGTTCTTCCTGGGCACGTCTGCGGATCAGGTTGATGAGGGAGAGGACCTCGGCGGCGGTGGCGTTGCCGAGGTTGACGATGAAATTGCCGTGGAGGAGCGAGACCTGGGCATCGCCGATGCGGGTGCCTTTGAGGCCCAGTTCTTCGATGAGCCGGCCGGCCGGGAGGGCGCCCGGGTTCTTGAAAGCGCAGCCGGCGCTGGGCTGGCGCGGCTGGCTGGCCCATCGGCGGCGGCTGAAGGCGGCCATGCGTTCGCGGATTGCGGATTCGGGGGCCGGTTCGCCGAGGAAGACGGCGGCGAGGGCGACGCGGTCCGCGAAGAGGGGGCAGGCCCGGTACTGGACCGGGATCGTTTCCGTGCGACGTTCCTCGATGCGGCCCGAACGATCCATGCAGCGGACGGACGCCACTCGATCGAAGGTGCGGGACCCGTGAGCCCCGGCGTTCATTCGGAGCGCGCCTCCGAGGCTGCCGGGGATGCCTTCGAAGAACTCGAAGCCGGATAGGCCGAGGCGCCGTGCCTCTGCCGCGAGTTTGGGCAGGGGGAGTCCCGCCCCGCAGCGGAGAGTCGAGCCGGACGCGGTGAGCGTGCGGAACGACGGTTGACTCAGCCGGACGACGACGCCGCGGAAGCCGCCATCGCGCACCACGAGGTTCGATCCTCGGCCGAGGATCATCCACGGGACATGGCATTGGGAGCAGAGGTTCAGGATCTGGGCCAGGTCATCCTCGGCAGCGGGTTCGACCCACAGGTCCGCGGGTCCGCCGACGCGGAGGGTTGTGTGGGGTGCGAGCGGTTCGCGGCTGCGAACGACGGACGGGGGGGACAAGTGGTTTCGGAGCAACGGGGCCAAGGCAAGGACGTCCCGAGGGTGGGGTCGGGCGCCATCCTTGGCGGCACCGGCGCGGGGCGGGTTCGGGCGGGGCGCGGTGGCGGGGTGTTGGTTCATGGCGACGTGCGGTTGGGGGCAGGGGACCGCGACGGAGCGCCGTCATGAGGTTCGAGTGGTGCGATGGCGACCGGCAGGGGATTGGCGGGCGTTTGCGGGTGCGCCTTGCGCTGGGGCGATCCCGCGAGCAGCGCGTCCGCGATGCAGTCGGCGGCATCCGGTTGGTGCCATCGGGCCTGATTTTGGTGCTGCTGTTGTCGGAGGACGTGATTATGGAGCAAGTCGGAGAGGCGGGCCTGCAGCGTTTCGGGGGTGGCTTGGGCCTGAGGGAGCAGGGAGGCTGCCCCGGTTTCGACCCAGGCGCACGCATTAAGGTGCTGGTGGTTGTCAACGGCGGCGGGAAACGGGATGAGGAGCGCGGGAACGCGCATGGCGGCGATTTCCGCGAGGAAGGAGGCGCCGGCTCGTCCGATGACGACGGTGGCGGCGCCGAGGGCGAGTTCCATTTCGGTGAGGAAGGCGCGGGCGACGGCGGTGGCGCCGCTGGCGCGGTAGGCATCGCGGATCTGGGCCTCGTCGGCCGGGCCGGTCAGATGGAGGAATTGGAGATCGGGCTCGGTTTTGCGAACCAGGGGCAGGGCGCGACAGAGGGCCTGGTTCAAGCCGCTGGCGCCCTGGCTTCCGCCGGCGATGAGGACGACGGGTTGGTTGGGGCGGAGGCCGAGGGCCAGGCGGCAGGGTTCGGGATCGAGGGGTTGGAACTGGGGGCGAACCGGCATTCCCAGCACGTCGATTTGGGGAGCAGCCAAGCGGCGTGCTGCCTGGGGAAAGAAGGTGAAGGCGCGGCGGGCCACATGGGCGAGCCAGCGGTTGGCGCGTCCGGGGATGGCGTTAGCCTCGTGGAGGTAGGCGGGGGTCCGGCAGAGTCGGGCTGCGAGCACGGGAGGGGCGCTGGTGAACCCTCCCATGGCGAGGACGGCGGCCGGCGGTCGGCGGCGGAACTCGAGTCGGCACCATTGGAAGGAGCGGAGGAAGCCGGCGACGAACGCGCCGAGGCGACCGCGTTCGAGGCCCACGGCGGGCAGGGGGACGGCGCGCAGGTGGGGAGCGGTGCTGGTGGCCTGGTGATCGATGGCCTTTGCGGAGACGAGGAGGAGGGGTTGAGCGCCGCGTGTTTCGAGAGCTTCGGCGATCGCGATGGCTGGGAAGACATGCCCGCCGGTGCCGCCGCAGCCGAGCACGACGAGCGATGCGTCAGCCGGCGAGGGCTTGACGCGTGCGGCGGAAGAGTCCGGCTTCCGTTCGTTGCGCATGGGGCAAACCCGCGGAATACCGTCCGCTCGGTGTTCAGACCATTTGCAGTTCGTGATTCTCCTCGAGGGCCGCCGGAGCGCCATCGGGTTGGGGGGTGCCTCGGGCGACACTGACGAGGGCTCCGGTGCACAAGAGCATCATCATCAGATTGGATCCTCCGTAACTGACGAAGGGGAGGGCGAGCCCCTTGTTGGGAAAGGCTCCGGAGACGACGCCGATATTGATCATGGCCTGCAGGCTGACGAGAAAGGTGATGCCGGCAGCGAGCAACTGGCTGAAGCGGTCGGCGGCATGGCGGGCGATCGAGAGGCCGCAGGCGAGGAACAGGGCGAAGAGGGCGACGACGCCGAGGGAGCCGGCCAGCCCGAATTCTTCACCGATGATGGCGAAGATGAAGTCCGTTTGATGTTCGGGGAGGAACGTCTTTTGGGTACTGGCATTCAGACCGACCCCGGTGGGTCCGCCGGCGCCGAGGGCGAGTCGTGCCTGCCAGGCCTGGTAACCGACGCCGAGGCGTGTGGCCTCGGGGTGGAGCCAGGCTTCGATGCGGTCGATGCGGACCGGGTTGAGGTAGAGCAGGCCGCCGACGGCGGCGATGCCGAGGAGGACGGGCGGCAGCAGGTAGCGCCAGCGCGCGCCCGCGACGAGGAGGACGCCGGTGCTGACCGCGGCCAGCAGGAGAGCTGTCCCCCAGTCCGGTTCGAGGAACACGAGCACGACGACGGGGAGGGCGATGAGGCCGGGCACGAGGATGCCATGGCGGAAGGTGCGGGTGAGACGATGATGGGCGGCGCCGTAGGAAGCCAGGGCCAGGAGCAAGGCGAACTTGGCGAAATCCGACGGCTGGAACTGGAAGCCCGCGAGCCGGAACCATCGGCGCGCGCCATTGATCTTGACCCCGAAGACCAGGACGCAGGCGAGGAGGATGATCGCCAAGGCGAACACGATCCATGTCCAGGACCGGAGTCGCTGATGTCCGATGGCGACGAGGAGCGAGGCTCCGGCGAGTCCCAGTCCGCCGGCGATGACCTGGCGGGAGAGGTAGCGGGAGCTGTCGTCTGGCGGGCTGATGCTGTAGAGCGTGACCATCCCCACGGACATGAGGGCGGCGACGCAGAACAACAGCAGCGTGGTAGCGCGGTTCATGGCCGGAACTCCGGCTCAATAGACGACAGGGCCGGCGGGGGTATTGGCGGGCGGGGGTTGGACATATCCGGCGTCCGCGGGGGTTGCGGGCGTGGTGGTGGGGATTTTCAGTTTCTGGCCGACGCTGATGCGGTCGGTCTTAAGGTTGTTGGCGGCCCGGAGTTCGCGGACGGTGACGTGGTATTGGCGTGCGATGCGGGTGAGGTTATCACCGCTCTTGACCACGTAGACCTGCGATCCGTCAGGCGGGGATCCGGCGCCGGGCGTGGTGGTGGCGGGCACGGGTGCCGGGACCTGGAGTTTCTGGCCGATCTGGAGCCGGCGCGGGTCGATGCCGGGGTTGGCCTGCATGAAGGCATTGAGGGAAACGCCGTGGGCCTTGGCGATTTTGCCGGGGTTATCCCCGGGCTTGACGACGTACTCGGTCGTGGCGGGCGTGATGGGGGTTGTATCCCCTGGCGCGACGAATCCTCCGGCGTAGCCGGCGTTGGTTGGGGTGATGGCGCCGTAGCCAGGCGTGGTGAGGGTCTGGCCGCCGAAGCCGGCGCCATTGGTGTCGACGAGGTAGGGGTTGATGTTGGTGAGGGAGGCGAGATCGTTGGTCTGGCCGAACATCGTGGAGGGCGTCGTGGTGCCGGCGAGGGGCGCTTCTTCCGGCGGCTTGCGACAGCCTTGAAGGAGGAGGCCGCCCAGGAAGACGCCGTGCAGTGCCAGGATGGTGATGACGGCGAGGCGGACGTTGGATTTGCCCTTGGACGCCTGTCCGAGGGGTGAGAGATGGCCGATGGGTGTTGGGTTATTCATGGGTTAAGGGGGGGCGGGACTATGGAATTTGAAGCCAGGACATGTCACAAATCGAAACTCGAGGCGAGACGATCGCCACAACGCCGCGGCGGCGTTCTTTCGCCGCACCAGAGACTTCTTCTAACTAACAACGAAAAAACCAGGGTGCAAGGAGTAAAGCGCCTTGCGGATTCACGCGCCAGCGGGGCGGGGATGATGAGTTGGGCGGGCATCAGCGCACTTTCAGGGTGGCGAGCGCCAGGACGGCGCACAGGACGCAGAGGATGTAGAATCGGGTGACGATCTTGGTCTCCGGCCATCCGAGCTTTTCGAAGTGATGGTGGAGGGGGGTCATGAGGAAGACGCGTTGTTCGACACCGCGGAGACGGCGGCTGAGTTTGAAGCAACCGACCTGGATGATGACGGAGGCGGCTTCGACGACGAAGACGCCGCCGGCGATGAGGAGGACGAAGGGTTGGTGGATCAGCACCGCCATGATGCCGAGGACGCCGCCCAGCGCGAGGGAACCGGTGTCGCCCATGAAGATCTCGGCAGGATGACAGTTGAACCAGAGAAAGCCGAGGCCGGCGCCGAAGAGCGCGCCGCAGATCACGGTCAGTTCGCCGGCACCCGGGACGTAGGGCACCTGGAGGTAGGCGGCCATGCGGGCGTTGCCGGCGATGTAGGTGAGGACGAGGAAGACGGTGGTGACGATGAGGGTGCAGCCGATGGCGAGGCCGTCGAGGCCGTCGGTGAGGTTGACGGCATTCGAGCTGCCGACAATGGTGAAGGTGGCCAGGAGGAGGCCTGTGATCGTGGCGCCGGTCGCGACCGGGTGTTTGTAGAACGGGACGATGATGTCGGTGATCAAGGTGCGGGTGGCGGGGATCGCCCAAAGGTAGAAAGCGATGAAGCCGGCCAGGAGGAATTGCACCCAGAGCTTGGCCCGGGCGTGGACGCCGCGGCCGCTCTGCTGCGCGATTTTGGCCCAGTCGTCGTAGAAGCCGAGTCCCGCGAGACCGAGCAGCGAGACGAGCGTGAGGACGGTGAAGGCATTCCACTGGGCCCAGAGGAGCGCCGTGAGGTCGACGGCCATGACGATCAACAGGCCGCCCATGGTGGGTGTGCCGCGCTTGCCGGCGGGCGATCGGGCGAGGCCGCCGGTGACGGTGGCGACGTCCGGGTACTCCTGGCCGAACTTCAGCCGGCGGAGGCTGGCGATGATCCAGGGGCCGAGCCAGAGGCTGATCAAGAGGGCAGTGACCGCAGCGCCGGCGGTGCGGAAGGTGATGTACCGGAAGAGCCGGAGAAACGACAGGGAATCGACCCAGTCGGGGTCCGACACGCTCAGGAGGTATTGGCTCAGGTAGTAGAGCATGCCGGGGTGGGTGTTGAAGGGGCCGATCGGAGGGCACGAAGGAGCGCCTCGACGACCTGCTCGAGCCGGGCGGATCGGGAAGCCTTGACGAGCACGAGATCGCCGGGGCGCAAGGAAGGGGCCAGGCGGTCGGCTGCGGCGAGCGCGTCGGGGTGGGTCTCGACGTTTCGAAATCCGGCGGCGCGGGCGGCGTCGGCGATGTCGGCGGCGTGCGGACCGACGGTCACGAGTTGGTCGATGCCGATGGCGGCGGCGTGGCGTCCCACTTCGGCGTGGGCGGCCGGGCTGTGCGGGCCGAGTTCGGCCATGGCGCCGAGGACGGCGATGCGGCGGGCGGGGATGGGCAGGGCACGGAGCGTGTCCAGGGCGGCCCGCATCGAGTCGGCATTGGCGTTATAGGTATCATCGAGGATCCGGATGCCGGCGACCTGATGGAGTTGGAGCCGGTGGGTGGCCGGTGAGACAGCGGCGAGACCCTGCCGGAGGGCGGAGGCGTTCAATCCGAGTTCGGCGCCGAGGGCGAGGGCGAGGAGGGCATTGGCGACCTGGTGGCGGCCGAGGTGTTGGAGGGTGTAGGTGCCGCTCAGTTCAGGCGTTGGGGCGCGGACGGTGAAGGAGGTTCCGTGTTCGGTGAGGGTGGCCGAGAGCGCCTGCCAGGAGGCGTCCGGGGACCATCCGGTGCGCACGATGCGGGCCGAGGTGCGGCGGAGGACGGGTTCGACGGCGGGGTCATCGCCATGAACCACGAGTGTGCCGCGGGGGGGGAGTTGTTCGGCGAGCCAGCCTTCCTCGCGGATGACACCCTCGAGGTCGCCGAAGAACTCGAGGTGTTCACGGCCCAGGCAGGTGAGGACGGCGTGGGTGGGGCGGGCGATTTCGAGGAGCCGGAGGAGTTCGCCCGGGTGATTGGTGCCGAGTTCGACGACGCCGGCGTGTTGTTGGGTTTCGAGGCCGAGGAGGGTGAGGGGGACGCCGATGTCGTTGTTGTAGCTGGCGGGGCTGGCCTGGACCGGACCCCGGGTGCGAAGGACGCTGGCGACGAGGTCTTTGGTGGTTGTCTTTCCGTTGGATCCTCCGACGGCGACGACGGGGATGGAGAAGGCGGACCGGTATTCGCGGGCGATAGCGCCGAGGGCGTGGCGGGAGTCGTCGACCAGGATGGCGGGGCAGTTCGCGGGGAGATCGGACACGCGGCGGCGCTCGATGAGGACGGCGGCGGCGCCTGCCTTGCGGGCGGCGCGGAGGAAGTCGTGACCATCGAATCGATCGCCTCGCAAGGCGAGGAAGAGGCGGCCGGCCGCGACGGTGCGGGAGTCGATATCGAGGCCGTGTACGACGAGCCCGGGGGGCGCGTTGCGGATTTCGCCGCCGGCTGCGCGTGCGACGAACTCAAGCGATCGCGGTTCCATAGACGGGCGTCCGGCGGGGCGTCCGTCGGGCGGGCAGGGTGTAGCCGAGGTTCTCGAGGATTTCCGTTGCGATCAGACCGTCATCAAAGGGTGCGATGGTATCGCCCACGCGTTGGAGGGGGCAGCCGCCCTTGCCGGCGAGGAGGACGGCGTCGCCGGGCCGGGCGAGGCGGAGGATCATCTCGATGGCGGCTTGGCGGTCGGTTTGGATGAAGGGGGCATCGAGGCAGAATTGCCGGTAGCCGTGGAGGATTTGCTGGCAGATGCGATCAGGGGATTCGTGGCAAGGGTCGTCGCCGGTGAGCACGGTCAGATCGGCGAGTTGGGCGGCGATCCGGCCCATGGCCTGGCGGTGGGACTGGGAGGTTCCGGCGGGACAACCGAACAGGAGGAGGAGGCGGCCTGGCGCCAGGGGGCGCAGGGTTTCGAGGGCGCGGGCGAGGGAACGGGGCTGGCGGGCATGATCGACCGCCACGAGGCAGGGTTGTCCGGCGCGAACGAGTTCGAGGTGGCCGGGGACAGCGGGAGCGGCGGCGAGGGCGCGCTGGAGGAGGGGGATGGGGAAACCGAGCATCTGGCCCAGGGCCATCGCGGTCAGTCCCTGGCCGATCGCGTCGTGGCCGAGCCAGGCGGTGCGCAGGGGTGCGGAGTTCGCGCCGTATTGGATGACGAGGCGCGTGCCCTGGGCGGTGGTGGCGACCCGGCGGGCCTGGATGGAGGCGACGCTGCAGCCATTGGACTCGAGTGCGATCTGCCAGTGCCACGGGCCGGCGGCTTGGGGCTGGGAGCCGACGTGGGCATGGAAAGCGGTACGGACATGGGCCGAGCCATTTCGCGGCAGCTCGCGGGTCAGGGAGGGATCGACGGGCGTATTGGCGGTCTCCGTGGTGGCGGTCAGAAGGACATCGAAATGGAGGCCGGAAGGCCAGCGGTCGAGCGGAGCGACGAGGCCCAGATCGAGGACACAGGCTCGGCATCCGGCTCGGACCATGAGGTGGAGGAGCTCCTGGAGCTCGACGATATCCAGGGGTGTGCGGCTGGCTGGGAGGATGCGTTCGCCGAGCTGGTGGCCCAGGCGGGAGATGCGCCCGCAAGGGATGCCGGCGCCTTCGAGGAGGCGCTGGACGGCCACGAGGAGGGGGGCGGGCGAATCGCTATTGCCGGCCACGGCGATGATGCGGAGCTTGCGGCTGGGCTGCTCGTAGAAGACGTCGGCGGCTCGGGCCATGGCCTCGGGCAGGCTGGGAACGGTGATCAGCGTGGTCTGGTCGGTGGTGAAGACGTGGTGTTCGCTGACAATCGCGGCGGGGTGGCGGGCGAGGGCGCGATGGACGAGGCCGGCCGGGTTCGATTCGGGGTGAGGGATGGCGAAGAAGACATGGTTGGGCATGACGCGCCAGGCCCGGGTCGAGAGGCCGGCGACAGGGCGCTGGAGGGGGCCGTCGTGTTGGGCGTCCGGGAGATGGGAGAGGAGGTCTTTAAGATTCATGGGATCAACGGCGGGCGGCGGTGGCTCGTGTGCGGACGGCCTGTGGGGAGCGTCCGGCGAGGTTGGGTCCGCTCTTCGGTTTGAGGGTGGGTGTGGTTTCGGGCTCGGGCGCGAGATCGGGGGGGAGGCGCAGGTAGTTGGCGGTTCGCTCCGCGACGGCGGCGAAGACCGGTGCTGCGACGGCGCCTCCCATATGGCCGACGCGGGGATCGGGCTCATCGACGCCGACGATGATGCAGAGCTCGGGGTGATCGGCGGGGAGGAACCCGATAAAGGAGGCGTAGTACTTGCTGGATTTATATGTACCATTAGAGAATTTTTCCGTGGTTCCGGTCTTACCGGCGACACTGTAATAGTCCAGCTGTGCGGTGCGGGCGGTTCCCTCCTCGCTGGCGACGGTTTTGAGGGCTCGGGTCATCTGGGCGCAGGCGGTTTCGGTGGCGACTTGGCGGAGGGCGACATTGGGGAAGACGCGGACGGGGGTGCCGTGTTCATCGACGAGGCGGTCGACGAGTTTGGGCTGCATGAGGGTGCCGCCGGTGGCGATGGCGGCCATGGCCATGACCATCTGGAGTGGGGTGGCGCTGACCTCATGGCCGATGGGGATGCGGGTGACGGAGAGTCGGTTCCAGAGGTTGGTGGGGCGGACGACGCCGGCGGATTCGGCGGGGAGGGGGATGCCGGTGATCCGGCCGAAGCCGAAATTGGTGATGGTTTCGTAGAGGCGGGCGGGTCCGAGGCGGAGGGCGGCTTTGGCGGTGCCGATATTGGAGGACTTGGTGATGACTTTTTCGAAGGAGAGGACGCCGTAGGGGTGGTGATCGTGGAGGTAGCGATTGGCGTAGAGCCAGCGGCCGTTTTCGCAATGGACGGTATCCTCGAGGCGGAGGAGGCGGTCGTTGAGGGCGGTGGTGATGGTGACGATTTTGAAGGTGGATCCGGGCTCGAAGAGGTCGGCGATGGCGTGGTTGCGCTGGCCGTTGGGGCTGGCCCCGGGGCGGTTGGGGTCGAAGCCGGGCAGGTTGGCGAGGGC
The DNA here is from genome assembly GCA_029556615.1 of Verrucomicrobiota bacterium. GTDB lineage: Bacteria > Verrucomicrobiota > Verrucomicrobiia > Limisphaerales > J093 > JAKQDD01. The sequence goes on from JAKQDD010000079.1 coordinate 47,763, forward strand.
GAGGATCTCGCCGGTGCGGGGGCGGACGACGATGCAACAGGCGCTGGCGGCGCGGTATTTTTCGAGGGTGCGGGCGAGTTCCTCTTCGACGGCATGCTGGACGCGGGCGTCGAGGGTGAGGACGACGTTGAGTCCGTGTCTGGGGGCGAGTTCGTCGGTGGTGGTTCGCCAGCCATGGACGCCGGAGAGGACGTTATCGAAGGTGAGTTCGATGCCGGTGACGCCATGGTCTTCGAAGACGGAGCCGTTATCGGTTCCGAGTTCGCCGCTGGCGACGAAGCCGAGGACGGAGGCGGCGAGGGAGCGGCTGGGGTATTGGCGGAGGTGATCGTCGACGCTGAAGATGGCCTTGGTACGGAGGGCGTGGATGGCGAGTTTGAGGCTTGAGCGGAGGCGTTTGCCCTGGATGCCGAGGTCGAGGCCGGCCATGGCCTGGGTGATTTGCTGCCAGCGTTCGAGGGGGACCTTATGTTTGAGGACGACGTAGCAATTGGTCAGCCAGAGTCCGCTGGGGCCTTTGCGGAGTCGCGGTTCGAGCTGGCGGAGGACCTGGGATTCCGGGAGGTCGAGGAGTGGGGCGATGGTTCGTGCCACGAGCACCCGCTGGGTGAAGATGAGGGAGGGATCGGCGCAGACCGTCTTGGTGGGGATGCTGGTGGCGAGCACGGTGCCGCGGGAGTCGAGGATGGCGCCTCGGCGGGCGGGGCGGGGCGCTTTGCGTCGCAGGTTGTCGGCGGCGAGTTTGGCGAGGCGTTCGTGCTGGAGGATCTGGATATCAGCGATCCAGAGTCCGAGGCCGACGAACGCGAGGAGCACGGCGAAGCCGAGGCCTCCGAGGGTTCGGTTGGAGGAGGCGTTCAGCATGGCGGGGGTGCTGGGCAGGCGGTGTGGGGCAGGGGGGAGTTCATGGAGTTGTCCGGGCGGCGAAATGGTAATCGTGGAAGGGGCCGGTGACGGCGCCGTTGGGGTGTGGGGGGAGGCGCAGGATGGCCTCGGGTGGGGGCATGACGAGGCCGAGGTTCCATTTGAGCACGCCGGCTTCGAGGGCCCGGGGGGAGCGGAGTTCTTCGAGTTGGCGATCGAGGATTTGGTTGGCGGCCCGGAGTTGGTCGAGTTTGGCGGCGAGCTGGCGGATTTGGCGGGCGAGATCCTCGTTGCGATTGCGGTGCCAGACGAAGCCCATGCCGGAAGCGCAAAGGAAGGCACAGAGCGTCAGGGCGAGCAGGAACGGGCCGCCGCGGGCGGAACCGGACTGGGATGGACGGAAGGCGGGCATCATGGGAGGGGGTTTAGAGAGGAAGCTTCTCCATGACCCGGAGTTTGGCGCTTCGGGCTCTTGGGTTGGCGGTGAGTTCTTCGGTGGTGGGAGTCTGGGGTTTGCGACCGATCCAACGGAGCTGGGGAGGCCGCGGGCGTCGGAAATCGGGGACATCGACTGGGCCATCGAGGTCGTAGTTCCTGGCGAGGCGTTGTCCGAAGTGCTTGACGATGCGGTCTTCTCCCGAGTGGAAGGTGAGGACGACGAGTCGGCCGCCGGGGCGGAGGGTATGCCAGACGGCGGGCAAACCGCGGAGGAGGGAGCCGAGTTCGTCATTGGTGGCCATCCGGAGGGCCTGGAAGCAGCGGGTGGCTGGGTGAATGGCGGAGGACCGGCGGGGGGCCGTTCGGGCGATGAAGTCAGCGAGTTGTCGGGTGCTGGTGAAGGGGTGGTGTTGGCGTTCGCGCTCGATGGCGCGGGCGATTCGGCGGGCATCGGGTTCGTCAGCAAGATCGCGGAAGATGCGGGCGAGCGAATCGGCCGAGGCGAGATTGACCCAGTCGGCGGCGGGTCGGCCGGCTCCGGGGTTGAGGCGCATGTCAAGGGGGCCATCGTCGCGGAAGCTGAAGCCGCGTGCTGGGGTATCGAGCTGAGGGGAGGAGACGCCGAGGTCGAGGAGAGCTGCCTGGCAACTGGCGGGGGGAACCCAGGTCGCAACATCGGCGAAGTCGCCGAGTCGGAGGTCGGTGCGGTCTTTGAATCGCGCGAGGCGTGCGTTGCTTGCGCGGAGGGCATCCGGGTCGCGGTCGCAGCCGAGGAGACGGCCGGCAGGGGCATTCCGTTCGAGGACTGCCTCGGCGTGGGCACCGCCGCCCAAGGTCCCGTCGAGGACCCAGCGTCCGGGCTTGGGATCGAGGGCAGCGAGCACTTCGCGGAGCATGACGGGTTGATGGTTGAATTCGGTCACCGGTTGAAGAGGCCGGTCAGGGCCGGCCGTCGGGGGGTGGACCAGCGTTCGGTCCAGCGGTGCCAGAGGCGGGTCTTGGGCTTGCGGGTGTCGTCAGTGGGGCGGGTTGGCTGGGGGTGGACCTCGATGTCGGCGTCAACGAGGTCGTTGCGTTTGACCTGGACGGTGGCAAGGGAGAGTTCGCCCTGGCGGGGTGTATGCTGCGGTGGCACGGGGGTTGGTTGTTGCGGGAGGCTTGCAGCGAAGAGGGTTCGGACCGATCCGAGCGCGTGGAGCAGCCACGGGGTGGAAGGGGGCATGCGCCTGGCGCCGGGCGGTGGGGATGCGAGAGGCGGTGTGCGGGGGGGGGCGGGGTGGCTGGCGGTCAACCTGGGCTCGGTTCCGACCGGGCGGAAGTCAGGCAAGAAACCCTGTTCGAGCACCTTGAACTTGCGCGGGGCTTTGCGTATACTAAAAAAACTGCGTCCAGTGACCAGCAACTGGCATGACGAGTTCATGGTCAGATCAGTTTGAGGGCCTCGGTCTTCTTGGCTTCGTCGTCCGATTTCACCAGCTGATAGTCCTCGGGGTTCCAGATTTCGAAGCGGTCCCACATACCGACGAGGATGGCTCGTTTGGTGATGCGGACCGCTTCGGCGAGTCGCTGGGGGAGGCAGATGCGTCCTGCGGAGTCCATGCTGACGGTGTCAGCGTCCCTCGTGAGAGTGCGCCGGAGGGTGTCAGCGATGGCGTCGCCGAACCCGAGAGAAGTCACCTTATCGAAGAGTTTTCGGAAGGCATCGGGCGGGAGGGCGAGGAGGCAGGGGGCTTTCTGGCCTGCGGACTGCCATTTAAAGATGATGAACTGGACATCACCATCACCTTCTCTTCTCCATTTCGATGGGATCTGCAATCTCCGCTTATCGTCGATTCCATGTTCGTATTCGAACAAGTAGACGAGCGGCAAGTTGGCGACAGCGACCGACATCGACCCAAGAATCTGCTTAGCTGACCCACTTCAAAACACCACAACCCCACTGCGAGTCCACACTACTACACTCGAAAAGGTGGGGTCAAGGGAATTCTGGGTGATTGTGCGGTCGCTTGGCGAGCTGAGGTTGGAATCAAAAGCGGCTGATCATCAAGGTGATACCTTGAGATCTTCAGATTCCCGGGGCTGCTTTCCTGGAAGGGAGTCTGCCTGAGGCAGGTTCCCCACGGCCGCCACACTGGTCCGGATTGGAGGCTGGCGGTCTGGCGGTCTGTTTGCTGCGGTTGTTATCGATACACCCCGGGCTAAGTGGCCTGATAGGCGAGCCAGAGCGCCTTGAAATAGCGCATCACGCGCAGCGGGTCGGTGCTTTCGCCGATTTCCGCGAGGCAGAAACCGGAGAACCCGATTTGATTGAGTTTCTGGAGGAGGCGTCGCCAGGGATAATCAGCGATGAAGAGGTCGCGCATGTGGACGGCGAAGATCTTCGGTTGGACGAGGTTAAAATTGTGGTCGAAGCCTTGGCCTTCGAGGTCGGTGGCGTTGGAGTTCCAGCAGACGCCGACGTTGGGATGGTTGGCGACATCGATGATGGTGCGGATATGAGGCAGGAGGGAGGTGCCGGCGCCGTGGACTTCGAGTCGGAGTTGCTGTCCGTGATCAGCGGCGAAGGGGCCGAGCTGACGCAGGGCTCGGCCGATCTGTTCGAGGGTTTTCTCGACTGGGACCTCTTTAGGGAGTCCGTTGGGGCGGACCTTGACGCCGGTGGCGCCGACGTCGTGGGCGAGGACGATGTAGGCCCGGGTGGCTTCGATATCGCGGGCGAGCTTGGCGGGGTCAGGGGTATGGTAGTCGAAGGCGCTGCCGAGGCCCATCAACTGCACCGGGGAATCCTGGAAGCGTTTTCTGACATCCGCTCTTTCGGCTGGCGAGAGCGAGACTTCGACGCGATGCGCGTGGGTGGTGCGAAGTTCGACCCCTTGGAAGCCGGTGTCCGAGCAATTCCGGATGATGGTGGGGACATCCCAGTCCTTGGCGAGGTTGTAGGTGACCAAGCCCAGGCGCATACGGGTTTGGGGGGTGGGATTGCCGGGAGAGGCGGGGGCATGATCGGCGCCACGGAGTGTGGGGAGGGCGAGGGCTCCTGTGCCGAGGGAGGCGCATTGGAGGAAGCGGCGGCGGGTGGTGGGAGATGGGGTGTGGTTCATGGCGGCGGGGGTAGCGGCTCGTGAGTTGGACGCGGCGTCGGGCGTCACGGAAGGGTTTCGGCGAGGATGCGGCGGGTCTGTTCCTCGCGGTAAGCGCGCAACTGGAGTCGGAGGGCGGGTCGTTGGATGGCGAGGATGGCGATGGCGAGGAGGGCGGCGTTGACGGCGCCGGGCTTGCCGATGGCGAGGGTTCCGACGGGGATGCCGCCGGGCATTTGGACGGTGGAGAGGAGCGAATCGAGGCCTTTGAGTGCGGGGCTTTCGATGGGTACACCGAGGACGGGGAGGAGGGTGTGGGCGGCGGTGACGCCTGCGAGATGGGCTGCGCCGCCGGCGGCGGCGATGAGGACCTCGAGGCCTCGTCCTTCAGCGGCGGTGACGTAGTCGGCGGTTTCGCGCGGGGTGCGATGGGCGGAGAGCACGCGGCATTCGCTGGGGACGGCGAACTGGCGGAGGGTGACTTGGGCGTGCTGCATGACTTCCCAATCGGACTTGCTGCCCATGAGGATACCGACGAGAGGCGGTTGGGATTCAGTCATGAGGGCATGCTATGAGGCGGAGGTTTTTGACGTGGGGTTCAACTCTCCTCGGGCAGGTCGGGGCGGTCATCCAACCGGGACGCATCCCGATCGAGTCCCGAGAAGAGAAACAAGAAGGTGTAGAAAGCGGCGAGGAGCAGGAGGCAGCAGGCCCAGAACCAGGGTCCATGGTAGTGGCGGTAATGGAGGTAGAGGATTCGCTCGAAGGAGAGGATGGTCATGATGCCGACCATGGTGCCGACGACGCCGCGGGCCCAGCGACGTCCGTGGTAGAGTCCCCAGCCGCCGAGGATGAGGGCGGAGCCGATGACGAGGGGAAAGGCGAAGATCTTCGGCTGCCGGAAGGAAGGCACCAGGAGGATGCAGAGCACGGCGACTCCGAGGCAGGTCCAGAAGGCCCCGAGGATTCGTCGATTCATCAGTCCGAGCCGTGCGCTGGTGTCGCTCATGGTGAGTCGGCGTGGTCGGCGGGTTTCGTGATGGCCATGATGTTGGTCTGCGGTTCCGGAGCCTGGCCGTGTCCGCGAGGGCTCCGGGTGATAGCCTGATGTCGAGGAGCGAATACCACAAAGGACGAGCCGACGGCAACGTCAAACCGCCGATGAACCGCGGGGTTTCTGCGAGCCACCTGAGGGGGGCTGATGGCGATCGGCGGGGGTTTGGGGCGCGGGGCTATCGCGGGGCGACGAGTTGTCGGAAGGCGGGCAGGTCGCGGAGGCTGAGGAAGCGTGGATCGCCGGCGGCGAGGGCGAGGAGGTTGGAAGCTGTCGAGTCGGCGGCGAGCCGTCGGTTACTGAGCTGGAGGGCGGTTTGGAGGGATCGGATGGCCTCGGTGTTTTTTGCTCCGGCGGCTTGGGCGCCTGCGAGGTCGTACCAGATCTCGGGGGAATCGGGCATGAGGGTGACGAGGCGCTGGAGGGCGAGTTCACTGCGGGCGTATTGTCCGATTTGGACCCAGGCTCCGGCGATGGAGAGGAGGGCTGGGACGTCGGCGCCGGTCTGGGTGACGAGCGTGTCGAGGACGCGGAAGGCGTCATTGGAGCGTTGGAGGCCGAGGTAGGCGGCGACGAGGTTGAAAGCGGTCTGGAGGTTGCTGGAGTTGGTGAGGTAAGTGGCCTCGAGGGTGGTGATTTGGCTTTGGGCCTGGGCGAGGGTGGTTGCGCCCTGCTTCATTTGGTGCAACTGGTCGGCGAGGCTTTGGGCGAAGGGGCTTTCCTCGTCGAAGATGCGGCAGGTATCGGCGACGAGGATGGCTTCGTCGATGCGGCCGAGGCCGGCGAGGAGGGTGGCGTAGCGGGTGACGGTTTCGGGGCTATAGGGGCAGAGGGCGAAGGCCTGTTTGAAGGCGAAGTCCGCTTCGCGGGCGAGGCGGTCTCGATCCGCCTGGGTTTGGGGTCTCAGGGCTGGGGGGCACTCGGGGCCGAGCCGCCAGGCGTAGACGCCGGCGATCGAGTTACGGAGCTTCGAGAAGGCTTTCTGGGCGTCGTTGTCGCGGACGAATTTGGGATCCCCGGTGTAGCCTTCGAGGTTGCCTCTGAGGTAGACGCGTTCGGCGAAGCGGCAGACCTCGGCGATGGGCGTGTCATCGGTGATCCAATTGCCGCAGAGCCGGTCCATGTAGCGGCTCCAGAACTCGTGATCCTGCCGCAGCATCTCCTCGGTGAGCTGGGCGACGGGCTCCCGGTTGATTTTCATGATGATGCCGGAGGGGGTCAAGTGGGGGTACATCCATTCGAGGGGGAAGCTTTCCTCGACGAAGAACTCGTTGGTGGGGTTTTCGTCGAAGATGACCTTGGTCAGGAGGCCGTTGATGGCCATGACGGCGACTTGTCCGGCGACCTGGACGCGGCCGTCGGGGGTGAAGTTGACGATTTCGCCGGGGCGGATCTGTTTGGGTTCATTGGGGGATTGGGAGTCGTGGATGAGTCGGCGTTGGGCATCCACGATGTAGTCCTGGAAGGCCTTTTGGGAGTCGTCGAAGCCTGGGGTTTGGATTTCGACGGGCGGGTAGACGCCCTCCCGGCGGCGTCGGTCTTCGACGGCGCGGCCCACGCGGGTGACGGCGCGGTCGAATGGGGCGACGAGGTTGGTGAGGCTGCCGATGAATTTGGCGACGGCGTTGAGGCGGTAGGGTTGGCCGGCGAGGCGCTTCTCGGCCTCGGCCTTGCCCATGGCGGCATTTCGCGCGTAGAGCACCATATCATGGAGGAACGGAGGGTCGACTTGGGTGCTGCGATTGTAATGGGCGCGGATGTAATTGAGGTAGGTGCCGTCGGCGAGGGCGTTTTGGGTGATGATGTAGACATCCCGGCGATCGAACTTCGGGTTATGGCGCTGGCGCGGTTTGATGAAGCTCTCGCAGAAGATCATGTAGGTGGGGCAGAACCTGCCGGGGTCCGTGCCGCCGAAGAGGATGGCGTTGCGCGTCATGGACGGGTAGATCCCGAACGGGGGCTCGAACATGTCGTGGCCGAAGTAAAAGCCGAAGCGATGACCCCGCTGTTCGTTCTCGGGCCAGTGGGAGATGATGGAATAGGCGGGGATGAGGGCGAAGGTGGCGATGACGAGGGCGGGGGGGATTTGGCGTCGGTGGAGGAGCACCGCGAGGAGGAACGCGATGACCAGGAGGAGGACGAGGAGGGCGGCGTAGATCGAGTAGACGGGTGCGGTGAAGGAGTAATCGCGGAACACCTCGGCGAGGCCGTGGACGAAGGCGCCGAGGCCTCCGGGGCTGTCGGTGCCGGTGCCGAACACGGTTTGGATGCGGCTGGCGAGGCTGTAGAGGGCGATGGCGGCGGCGGCGGCGGCGCCATAGAGCACGGGTTCGCGGTACCGGGGGTAATGGCGGACGAGGATGGCGCCGAGGAGGGTGAGGCCGTAGCCGAGGAACATGGCGAGAGTCACGTGGGACGCGGTGAAGAAGACCTTGGTCAGGTCGCGGCTTTGGCGGTCGACGCTGGGGTTGAGGAGGATGAGGAGGAGGAACGCGAGGCAGCAGTAGATGGCGGAATTGCCGATGAGCCAGGCCCGTTCGCGCTGTTGCATCCGGCGGAAGAAGAGGAAGGGGACGACGGCGAGGAGGAGGGTGACCAGGTGGAACTCGTCGATGGCTCCTTCGAAGTACATTTTGAGTTGGAGCACGAAGCGGAGGGGGTCGGCGAAGATATTGGTGGGGTTGGTGCGTTCGTACTGGCCGCGGGTGAAGGCGTGGATGAAGCCGTCGAAGGTTCGCGGGTAGCCCCAGTTCATGGGCGGGTTGGTGGCGGAGGCGAGCGGCATGTAGAAGTAGAAGGCGGCCCCGGCGATCCAGGCGAGCATGGTCCAGACGACGGGCCGCCATTCACTGAGCAGGCCGCCGGTCCGGACGGTGAGCCAGATACAGCCGGCGAGGGAACCGAGGCCGACGCCGTTGTAGAGGACGTAGAGGGGGACGTTCTGGTCGAAGGTGGTGAGCAGGCCCGCGCTTTTAAGGACGAGGCCGGCGAAGTAGAACAGGACGTTGACCAGGAGGGCATCGCGTCCGAGCTTCGGGTTGATGGCAGCGATGGCGACCTCGAAGCCCATGGCGGCGACGATGAGGGTCTGATGGTTGTTGAAGCAGATGCCGAAGAGGAAGGCGGCGATGTAGAGGTAGCGGAGCTGGCCCGGGGCGAAGGTCCAGTGGAGGAGGCAGACGAGAACGCCCATGAGGGAGAGGACGCTCAAGGTGTAGACCTCGACGATGACGGCCTGGCTCCACATGAACCCGTTGAAGCCGATGACGAGGGCGGCGACGAAGCCGGAGACCATGCAGAGGAGGTTCTCCCAGCGGCGTTCGATGGACTTGAGGTCGTCGATCCCTTCGAGGATCATGCTACTGCCGCGGGAGACGATGAGGCCGAGCAAGCCGTTGGCGAAGGCGGCTGCGACGGCGGAGGAGACAGCGACGCGCCAGGCGATATTCGAGAAGGGGAGGAGGACGGTGAACAGCCAGGAGTAGAGGGTCCAGATCGGGTAGCCGGGAGCGTGCGGGACGCCGGCGTAGAAGGAGCCCACGGCCAGTTCGCCGCAGTCCTCGAGGGTGAGATCCGGGGCGAGGGTGTAGAGGTAGCCGAGGAGCGTGATGAGGGTGGTGACGCCGAAGGTGATCCAATCGATCCGGCGGAAGAGAATGGTGCGCGTGCCTTTAGCGGCGGGGCTGGCTGGGCTGGGCCGGGTTGGTGGCGGGGTGGGACCGCGAGGGTCTTTCTCCGGTTTGCTCTTGCCGTTGCTCATGCGTCGGTACCCGGTGGGTTGTGTGGCCGCTGGAAGCGCCGAGGCCTCAGAGAACAGCGAAGGGCGGGTGTTTGTCCACTCCATTCTGGCGCCCGGGGACTGATTCTGCCGGGCATCGAGTTTGCGGGGGATCCGGCGCCGCGGGGTGCGCGGGTGTTCCGGGGGAAGGGATCGGACCGATCGGGGCGATGGGACCGATCGGTCCACGTTGCCCTGCGGTTGACGCAGGGGCGGGGTGGTGGAGCGTGGCCCCGTGGCGCCGAGCGCCGGGGGCTACTTCATGAGCAACATTTGGCGCGCCCGGCGGATGGAGCGGGTCAGTTGCCGCTGGTAATGAGCCGGGAGCCCGGTATAGCGCCGGGGCAGGATGCGTCCGGCGTCGGTGACGAACTGCCGGAGGAGGTTGACATTGCGGTAATCGAGGACGTCGACGGTGAAGTCGATCTTGGGTTTGGGGCGCGGCGTGCGGCGCTCTGAACTTCCGGTGCGGGAGCGTCGGCGCCCGTTGCTGGGGCGTTCGAGGTTCGTCTTGCGTGGCATAAGCCGGCTACTTGATTTCGCGGTGGAGCGTGTGGCGTCGAAGGAAGCGGTTATACTTTTTCAACTCGACCTTTTCGGTCTGGGTTTTCTTGTTGCGGGTGGTGGTATAGCGGGAGGGGGGTTGTCCGGCTTTCCGGGCCTCCGTACACTCCAGCGTCACGAGTTCGCGGGGCATAAAGGGCTATTCCTTTTCCTTGTCTTTGGCGGGTTTTTCTTCCTCTTCGATCTCCTCATCGACCTCGGTGGGGCTGAGGGTGTCGATGGAGCCGAGGGCGCCGAGCCGGCGTTGGCGGAGGGCGCCTTCGCGTTCGAGCTGGGCCTGGGCCTCGACGGTGAAGCGGGTCCAGGGGATGGCATCGAGGCGGGCCTTGGGGATGGGTTTACCGGTGAGCTCGCAGATTCCGTAGGTGCCTTTGAGGATGCGTTTCAGGGCTTCATCGATCTCGTAGATGGCGTCCTGATCGCTCGAGAGGAGGCTGAGGGCGAAGTCGCGGTCGAAGTTGTCCGTACCGGAATCGGCCATATGCAGGCTGTAGCTGTCCATTTCCTCAGCGGAGTCTTTGGCGAGGCCGTTCATTTGGCTGAGGAGACGTTCGCGCAGGTCGATGAGGTGGCGGTAATAGGAGAGCCATTCCCGGCGGATATTAGGTTCGCCGTTGGGCGATCGGGCGGCGGGCGTGGTGCCCAGGATGCTCGCTGCCGTTGCAGCGCCCACGGCTTTGCTCCGGCCCGTCGGACGGACGGGTGCCTTCTTTGCAGGCTGCTTTTTCGCTGTCACGCCAAGCTACAGTTATTGGTTTCCTCGTTCCCCATCCGGGGCGCCGTCCCCGGCGGCCCGTCTGAAAGGGGGGTGAATGTATCAGGAGATCGGAAAAGCGCCAGAGAAATCTGCACTAGAGTCCTCGAATTGTGGAATGTGTGGTCAACAGGTCAAGTTTGGCCCCTGCCGTTCCAGGCCGCCCCACCTTCCGTCGAGGACTCTACATTAGCGAGGCGCGGAGGGAGGGGTGGGGCGGGACAATGGGGTCTTCATGACTCTGAGGACTCGACTGGGTCTGAGGTGCGCCTCGCTAGAACTCGAATTCGACCCTGGCGAGGCGGGAGTCGAGGTCAGCGAGGACGCGGCATTCGGCGGCGGGATCGGGGGCGGCGAAGGTGACACTGAACCGGAGGCAGGCTCCGGCGTCGTCCCAGGGCACGGTCGAGATGAGAAGCTCGCGGATGAGCCAGTCGGCGGCGGCCTCGGCGTTGGGGAAGTCGATGCGGGAGCCGTCGGGTTGACGGGCTGCGCGCGGGGCGGGGACGTAGAGGAAGAAGGAGCCTTGGGGTTTGCGGGCTTGGAATCCGGCCTGCTGGAGAGTGGCGACGAGGGCGGACATGCGCCGGGAGTATTTGGCGGCGATGGCGGCGGTGATTTCGGGATGATCGAGGCCATAGGCTGCGGCGTGCTGGATCGCGAGGAACTGGCCGGAATCGGTGTTATCTTTGACGTCGGCGTAGGCCTGGACCAGGAGGCGATTCCCGGCCACGAATCCGCATCTCCAGCCGGTCATATTGAAGCTCTTGCTGCAGGAGTGCAGCTCGATCCCGACGTCTTTGGCGCCGGGTGTGGCGAGGAAGCTGAGGGGGCGGCCATCGAAGACGAGGGCGGCGTAAGCGGCGTCGTGGATGACCACCCAGCGACGGCGTTGGGCGGTGTCGACGACGCGGGCGAAGAACTCGGGGGTGGCGCTGGCGCCGGTGGGGTTATTGGGGTAGTTCAGGACGAGCACCTTGGCCCGGGCGAGGACGTCTGCGGGGAGGGACTCGAGATCGGGGAGGAAATGGCGTTCGGGGAGGAGGGGCAGGGGGTGGACCTGGCCGCCGTAGTAGCGGGCGTGGGTGCCGAAGATGGGGTAGCCTGGGGTGGTCATGAGGACGACGTCGCCGGGGTTGACGAGGGCGGCGGGGAGGATGGAGAGGGCGGCCTTACTGCCGATCGAGTGGACGATCTCGGCATCGGGGTCGATACCGGGGACGCCGCACACGCGATCGAGGTATCGGGCGGCTGCGGCCTTGAGGAGACCGTCTCCGTTGTCGGCGTATCCGCGGTTCTCGGGGCGGCGCGCTTCGCGGCAGAGCTCCTCGACGATCTCGGGGAAGGCCATGTCATCGGGTTCGCCGACACCCAGGTCGATGAGGGAGGCGCCGGGGTTGGCGGCGAGGGCGGCGCGTTTGGCGCGTTTGATTCTCTCGAATTTATAGATGGCGGTGGAGCGGCCGTAGTGGCGGCCGCCGATTCGCTCGGCGAAGAGTTCCTGGATGTAGGATTCGGGCATCATAGGGGCTTGGGCCCGGGCGGGGCCGTCCGGGTTGGCCGGGGGGGGACGGTATCGGACCCTGTCGCGGGTGGCAAGCCCGGGCGCGGGCTTTTCGCTTTCAAACGAGCTGGAGGGCGGTCTAGAGTGGGTGGAGCAAACACACCGCGCGTATGAGGACATTGACCACCTGGGCAGGCGCATGGCTCGCCTGCAGTGTCGGAGTCTGGCTGACGGGGCAGGCTGGGGAGGCGCCGTTCAACGGGCTGGAGGTTCATCTGGGGAATCTGTTCCGGCTATCGCCGGCGAAGACGCGGTCGATTTCGCCCGAGAACTTCACGGGCGAGCAGGGCAAGGGGGGGATGTCGAAGGACGGGCCGGCGCTGCACGCGGCCCGGGACTTGGGTCAGGGCTGGAAGGTGTCGCCGTACGTCAAGATCAAGGCGCAGTCGACCTTTACGATGGCGGAGATCGAGGGGCCGGGGGCGATTCAGCACATCTGGCTGACTCCGGCGCCGCTGGATCGGACCCGTTGGTTCATCCTGCGGTTTTACTGGGACGGGGAGGAGCAGCCGTCGATCGAGGTGCCGATGGGGGATTTTTTCGCGTGCGGCTGGGCGCGGTATTGTCAGATCAACTCGCTGGCGGTGTGTGTGAATCCGGGGAGCGCGTTCAACTGTTATTGGCCGATGCCATTCCGCAAGAAGGCGCGGGTGACCTTGGAGAATCTGGACAGCAGCGAGATGACGCTCTACTACCAGATCGACTATGCGTTGGGGGAGGTGCCGGCGGATGCGGCCTATTTGCACGCCCAGTTCCGGCGGGTTGATCCGGTGCCGTACAAGCAGGTCTGCACGATCCTGGACGGTGTTCAGGGGCGTGGCCATTACGTGGGGACCTACCTCGCGTGGGAGGTGCACAGCACCGGTTGGTGGGGGGAGGGGGAGATCAAGTTTTTCATCGACGGCGACCGCGAGTTTCCGACGATTTGCGGGACGGGGACGGAGGATTATTTCTGCGGCTCGTACAACTTCGACACGAAGGGTCCGGACGGGAAGAGCCGGTACACGGAGTTTTCGACGCCGTACACGGGGATGCCGCAGGTGATCCGTCCGGACGGCGTCTATGATGCGCAGCAGCGGTTTGGGCTTTACCGGTGGCATTTGGCCGATCCGATCCGCTTCGAGACGGATCTCAAGGTGACGATTCAGGCTCTGGGCTGGATGTCTGGCGGTCGCTATCAGCCGCTGAAGGACGACATTGCCTCGGTGGCGTTTTGGTATCAGACCGAGCCGCATCGGCCGTTTCCCCCGCTGCCGAGCAAGGACGAGCTTGAGCTGAAGTGAGCGGGGTTGAGCGATGGCCGGGCCGGATCGGGAGTGCCGAGCGTGGGAGCCATGACCGTGGGATTCAAACCGGAGCCGCGCAGGCGTGGAGCCCGTCGCGGTCGCGCGGCGGGCAGCGTTGCCGCGGCCGGGCCGGGCGCGGCAGCGTCGTCGGCGAAATCGCCGACGGGGGATGCGGGATCGGAGGCGCAGCCGATGGTGGTCCCGCGCGACCTGTCGGAGGAGCGACCTGAGCGGGGCAGCTACGACGGGGACACGGCGATCAAGCTGTATCTTCGGGAGATTGGTCAGGTGAAGCTGCTGACGCCGGCGGAGGAGGTCGAGTTGGCGGCGCGGATCAAGGCGGGGGATCGCCGGGCGCGGGAGCACATGATCAAGGCGAACCTGCGGCTGGTGGTGAAGATTGCACACGACTACGACGGTTTGGGGCTTCCGTTGCTGGACCTGATCAACGAGGGGAACATTGGCCTGATGAAGGCGGTCGAGCGGTTTGATCCCAGCAAAGGGGGGAAGCTCTCGACGTACGCCGCGTGGTGGATCAAGCAGGCCATCAAGCGGGCTCTGGCGAACCAGACGAAGACGATCCGGCTGCCGATCCATCTGGTGGACAAGATCTCGCGGATGCGGCGGATTGCGATGCAGCTCCAGGAGGTTTTTGGCCGCGAGGCGACGGACGAGGAGCTGGGGGAGGAGCTGGGGATGCCGGCGTCGCGGGTGGCGCAGTTGCGCAATGCGTCGATCCGGCCGGCGTCGCTGGATGCGCCGCTGGGGGACGAGGACTCGAACACGTTTGCGGAGGTGGTCGAGGACGAGCGGGCGGACGATCCGTACGAGCATCTCGAGGAGAAGACGGTGGCGGTGATGCTGGATCAGATGGTCGAGCGGCTGGATCCGCGCGAGCGGACCATACTCCGGTATCGGTTTGGCCTGGACGGCGGCACGGAGCGGACGCTCGAGGAGGTGGGCGAACACTTTGGGGTCACCCGCGAGCGGATCCGCCAGATCCAGAACCAGGCGCTGGCGAAGCTCCGCCTGATGATTCAGAAACTGGAAGGCAAGAAGCGTTGAGCCGGCGTGCGCCCGACATCCCATGACCTCGACCCCCACCCTGACTGAGATCCGACAGGCCATCCGCAACGTGCCGGATTTTCCGAAGCCGGGCATTCAATTCAAGGACATCACGCCGGTGCTGGCGGACTTCCGGTTATTCGGGGCCTGCGTGGACTTCCTGACATCGGGGCACGCACCGGGGTCGATCGACGCGGTGGCGGGGATTGACGCCCGCGGCTTCATCTTCGCCGCGGCCGCGGCGGTCCGGCTGGGGACAGGTTTCATTCCCATCCGGAAGCAGGGGAAGCTGCCGTACCGGACGATCGAGGAGAGCTACGAGCTCGAGTACGGATCGGCGACGATTGCGGTGCACGCGGACGCGGCGCGGCCGGGGAGCCGGGTGTTGTTGTTGGACGATCTGCTGGCGACGGGGGGGACGGCGGGGGCGGCGGTGGCGTTGCTTCGGCGTCTGGGAGCGGAGGTGGTCGAGGCGGGGTTCCTGATCGAGCTGTCGTTTCTCGGGGGGCGCCGGCGCCTGGGGGGGTGTCCGGTGCGGACGCAGATTGTCTACTAGAGTCCTCGACTTGTGGAATATGGGGTCAACAGGTCAAGTTTGGCCCCTGCGGCTCCCAACCCACCCTCCCGCCTTCGAGCACTCTACATTAGCGAGGCGCGGAAGAGAGGGTGGGCAAGCACAGCAGGGTCTTTATGAGCCTGAGGGCTCGACTGGGTCTGAGGCGGCGCCTCGCTAGTCCTGGTTATCCGCCCGGACGGCATCGCGCAATTCGTCGAGGAACATTGGGAGGGCGGACTCGACGCGGTTCCAGTTGGGGATGAGCGTGGAGGAGAGCGGGTCGCGGAGGTAGGCTTCGGTGGCGTTGCGGATGCTGCGGACGAAGGTGGCGACGGCGTTTTCCTCTTCGTGCCGCGGGTAGGTGAGGCCGTTGATGGTGGCATCGCCGGCGTAGAACCGGAGGGTATCCTCCGCCTGTCGTGCGTAGGCGCTGAGGAGGGTGTCGAAGACGCCGGTATCGAGTTTGATGCCTTCGGCGGCCATGCGGCGGAAGAAGGACTTGACGATATCGCAGGCCATTTTGTTGAGGCCTCGCTCACTGTCGCGAGGGGAGAGCTCCTGGTGTTTGTGCTCGTAGTTACCGCAGAGCTCGGACTGGCAGATGGCGCGGGGCGAGCTATTGCGGAAGACCTCGCCGAGCATGCCGACTTCGAGCGCCCAGTCGTGCGGGATCCGGACCCTTCGCACGAGATCGGTATCCAGCGCCATCTCGCCGGCGAGGGGGTATCGGAAGGTATCCATGTAGACGAGGTAGGGGTGCTGACCGACGATGCTCTTGAGGGCGCGGATGAGCGGGGTTACGAGGAGTCGCATGACCCGGCCGTTCAAGTGATCGGTGACGCGGGCGTAATAGCCTTTGCAGAAATCGAAGCCCAGGGCGGGGTGGGCAACGGGGTAGCAGAGCCGGGCCAGCAATTCGCGGCTGTACGTGACGATGTCGCAGTCATGCACCGCCACCATGCGGGCCTGTTCGCTGGCGAGGACATAGCCGAAGCAGATCCACACATTGCGGCCCTTGCCGCCGGCTCCGGGATCGAGGCCCGCCTGTTCGAGCTTGCGGAACGCGGCCTGCATTCTTGGGCCATCGTTCCAGAGGAGGATGGGTTTGCGGGGCATGCTCGAGAAGCAATGCCGCGCCTTGTGCCAGGGTCGCACACTCCGCGCGCCGTCGATGCCGACGATGATCTGGTTGAGGTACCGGACGCGGGCGAGTTCGCGGAGGATGCCCTTGAGGGCCCGGGATCCGACCTCATTGACGTGGCAGGGCAGGACGAGGGCGATGGGTGTTTCCTGGGCGTAGCGCTCGAGCTCGAGCTCGAGCTGGGACAGATTGGCGGTCGCGAGCCGGTGGAGGGTTGCGATGGCTCCCGTCTGGAAGAAGTCAGACATGCTTATGCAATCTCCGGAGAATCATCGTGCCATGGCGACTTGGCTTTCGGATGGCGGCCCGACCACCCGGTTGACCTCCGGCGACACGCATCACCGGACCCACGGCTTGAGAGCGACCGTCGTCTCGAGAGGGTCCGATCATCCCTCCGGGGGGCCGGGGGCGTCAAGGCGGGATTGGGAGATTCGGGATTTAAAGCCGACGAAATGCTTCGATCCGCGGAGGGTTGGATGGTAATCTTCGAATGCGCATGGTTTTGCTCATCGTGCATCATCATTTTCGACCGGGGGGCGTGCGTCGCGTGATTGAAGTGGCGACGCCGGCGCTGGTCGAGCACTGGCCGGAACCGGTCCGGCTGGTGCGGTTGGTTTCGGGCGAGGCGCCGGAGGCTGGCTGGCTTCGGCATTTCAGGCGGGAGCTGCGGGGGACGCGGGTCGACGTGGTGATCGAGCCGGCGTTGGGCTATCTCGCGGACCAACGGTTGACGGGCGAGCGTTTGCAGCAGCGGCTGTCGGCGGCGGTGCGTGGGCTTCTGGATGGCGGGTGGGGCGAGCCGGTGCTGGTGTGGGCCCACAACCTGGGTTTGGGGCGGAACCCGTACCTGTCGCGGGAGCTGACGCTCGAGTGTGACCGGAGGTCGACTCTGCTGGTGGCGCATCATCACGATTGGTGGTTTGAGAATCGGTGGCAGCATTATGCGGCGCTGCGCGAGCCCGGGTTTCGGAGGCTGGACGCGATGGCGGACGCGGTCTTGGGGAATTCCGGGTGGATCATCCAGGTGGCGATCAACCGGGCGGATGCGGCGGTGTTGGGGAGGCACTATCCGGGATTGTCGGGGTGGCTGCCGAATCCGGTGGACCCTGGGAATCCGCCCGCGCGGGAGCGGGTGGATCGGGCGCGACGGTGGTTTGGGGATCGGCTGGGCGAGGAGGCGCCGGTGTGGCTGGTGCCGGCGCGGCTGTTGCGGCGCAAGAATCTGGCGGAGGCGTTATTGTTGACGCGCTGGCTGCGGCCGGAGGCGTGGCTCGTGACGACGGGGGGTGCGAGCTCGGCCGAGGAGCGTGCGTATGCGGACGCTTTGGCCGAGGCCGCCCGGGCGCACGGGTGGCGTTTGCGCCTTGGGATACTGGCGGCGGGAGAATCGACGGCGCCCCAGGTATCGGAGCTGATGGGGGCGAGTGAGGCGGTGCTGTTGACTTCGCTGCAGGAGGGGTTTGGGTTGCCGTATCTCGAGGCGGTGGCGGTGCGGCGGCCGCTGATTGCACGTCGGGTGCCGCTGGTGGCGCCGGATCTGGCGCAGTTCGGGTTTCGTTTTCCGCAGATGTACCGGGAGATTGGGATCGATCCGTCGCTTTTTGACTGGGCGGGGGAGAGGGATCGGCAGGCGAAGGCGTTTCGGGAGTGGAGGCGTCAGATGCCGAGAGCGGTGCGGCGGCATGTTGGGGAGCCGGCGGTGCTGGCGGCGGGGAGGAATCCGTGTCGGGTTCCGTTCAGCCGGCTTTCGCTGACGGCCCAGCTCGAGGTGCTGGCGCAGCCGGTCGAGGTTTCGTGGAGGCGCTGTGCGGCGGCCAATCGTTTTCTGGTGCGGTGGCGGGAGCGGGCCCGTGCGGGGCGTCTCGAGGTGAGTTCCTGGCCGCGGTCGGCGAGTCGCTGGCTTGGGGGTGCGGCGTATGCCCGGCGGTTTCTCGAGTTGGCTGGGCTGGGGGCTGGCCGGCGGCCCGTTCGGGATGCCGGGCGAAGGGCCCAGCAGGCGCTTTTGGACCGGAAGCTTCGCGCCGAGAATATTTATCCGCTATTATGGAGAGCCCGCCTGTGAAGCCGCGTGTGGTGTTATTTGACGTGTACGGGACGCTGCTTGAGGTGGGGCCGCCGCCGCCGGACGCGGAGTTGCGGTGGCGAGGGTGTTATCGCGATCGGTTTGGGCGGGAGCCGCGGCTGAACCGGCTTGAGTTCACGATCGCATGCCAGCGGGCGATCGTGCGGGATCACGAGGCGGCTCAAGCCCTTGGGATTCGCTGGCCGGAGGTGCAATGGCCGGCGATTGTGGCCGAAGTGATTCCGGAGCTGACGCGGCTCAGCCGGGAGGAGCGGGACGAGTTCCTGTATGAGCAGATCCAGACTGGGCGGACGGTCCGGCTGGCTCCCGGGGCGGCGGAGATTCTGCGTTGGCTTCGGGAGCAGGGTCTGTTGCTGGGGGTGATCTCGAATGCGCAGGCCTACACGGTGCGGGAGCTGCGGGAGGCTCTTGACGCCGAAGGTCTGGCGATGTCGTTGTTCGAGAGCGGCCTTTGTTTCTGGTCTTTCGAGCACGGTTTCAGCAAGCCGGATCCGCACGTGTTCCGGGTGCTGGCAGCCCGGCTGCAGTCGGCGGGGGTTTGTCCGTCGGGTGTGGTGATGGTTGGGGACCGTCGGGACAACGACACGGGTCCGGCGGAGAGGTTTGGGTGGCGGACGTGGCTGATGGGGCCTCCGGCGGGGGGGGATTGGCTGGGGTTCCGCGTTTGGCTGTCGAGCGGGTTATCGGTCTGCGGGGTATGAGCACCTGTTTACTGACGACGGGGGCGCCGCGGCGGATCGGGTTCATCTCGACGCGGTTGCAGGGGACGGACGGGGTGACGCTCGAGGCGCGCAAGTGGGCGCGCGTCCTCGAGGGGATGGGGCACACCTGCTATTGGATGGCGGGTCTGTTGGATGCTCCGGTTGAGAGGAGCCATTTGGCGCCGTTGGCGCACTTCAATCATCCCGAAGTATCAGGGTTGCAGGAGCGACTGTTTTCGGTGACGTCGCGGAGCCGGGCGGTGACGCAGCAGATCCAATCGATCAAGGAGCGGCTGAAGGATGAGATTTACCAGTTCCTGGATCGGTTTGGGATCGAGGTGGTGGTGCCGGAGAACATCCTGGCGATTCCGATGCACGTGCCGCTGGGGCTGGCGATGACGGAAGTGATCGCGGAGCTGGCGTTGCCGGTGATTGCGCACCATCATGATTTCGCCTGGGAGCGGGAGCGGTTTGCGCTGAGCGGGGTGAACGACTATCTCCAGGCGGCCTTTCCTCCCCTGCTGCACGGGATCGAGCACGTGGTGATCAACTCGCTGCAGCAGAAGGAGCTGGCGCGCCGGCTGGGCATTCCCTCCCAGGTGATTCCCAACGTCCTGGACTTTGGAACGCCCCCTCCCGGACTGGACGACTACAACCGGGATTTGCGCCGGGAGATCGGGTTGCGGGACGACGACTGGCTGATCCTGCAGCCGACGCGGGTGGTTCAGCGCAAGGGAATCGAGCATGCCGTGGAGCTGGTGCGGCGTCTGGACGATCCCCGGGCGGTGCTGGTGATTTCGCATCCGGCGGGGGACGAAGGGAACGCCTACATGGCGATGCTGCACGACCGGATTACGGATGCGGGGATTGATGTGCGGTTCATTGCCGACCGTGTGGGGGAGGTGCGGGGCATGACGGCCGAGGGGCAGAAGGTGTACACGCTCTTCGACGTGTATCCGCATGCGGATCTGGTGACGTATCCGAGCCACTACGAAGGTTTTGGGAATGCGTTTCTCGAGGCGGTGTATTTTGGCAAGCCGGTGGTGGTCAACACGTATGCTGTCTACGCACGGGACCTGGATCCCTTGGGGTTCAAGACCATCAAGCTGCCGCAACTGGTGACCCGGGAGGTGGTCGAGCAGGTGCGGGTGGTGCTGGGGAATGAAGGGTTGCGACGCGACTGGGCGACGTCGAACTACGCGGTGGCGTTGAAGTACTTCTCCTATGCGGTGGCCCGCCGCAAGCTGGCGGCGCGACTGGCGAATCTCTTTGGCGAGGGCGTGTGACGCGAGCAAGGCTCAGGGGTCCGGAATAACCGTTGCGCGGTGGGGGCGGAGGCCGCAGAATTCCCGGCTTTGCGGATTTGAGGGACGACGATGCAGACACTGATTGCGAAAGCGGAAACCCTGCTCGAGGCGCTGCCGTACATTCAGAAGTACAGCGGCGCCACCTTCGTGATCAAGTATGGGGGGAGCTTCATGGACTCGCCGGATCCTGCGGTGCGGCAGGGGGTGGCGCGGGACCTGGTGTTCTTGGAGGCTGTCGAGATCAACCCGGTGGTGGTCCATGGGGGCGGGAAGGCGATCACTCGCGCGATGGAGGCGGCGGGGCTCGAGTCCCGGTTTATCCAGGGCCAGCGGGTGACGGATGCGGCGACGGTGCGGGTGGTCGACGAGGTCTTGTCGCGGCAGATCAACCCGGAGGTGGTGACGGCGATCAACTCGCTGGGGGGGGTGGCGCGGGGGTTTGCGGGCACGGAGATTTTCACTTGTCAGAAGCTGGTGATGAGCGACGAATTGGGGGCGGAGGTGGATTTGGGCCATGTGGGCGAGGTGACGGGGGTGAACACGGCGCCGCTGCTCGAGTGCATCGGGAAGGGGATCACGCCCGTGATCAGCCCGACGGCGCGGGGTGCTGACGGCCAGGTCTACAACTGCAACGCGGACGTGGCGGCGGCGCGGGTGGCGATCGCGCTTCGGGCGCGGCGATTGGTGTTCATGAGCGATGTGCCGGGGCTATTGAAGGACCCGCGGGACCCGGGGTCGGTGCTGCCGCACCTTCGCGTGGCGGAGGTGAGCGATCTCCAGCGGGGGGGCGTGATCGACCGGGGCATGATCCCGAAGACCGACAGTGCGGCGGCGGCGATCCGGGCCGGCGTGGACAAGGTCTCGTTCGTGGACGGGCGGCTTCCGCACGCGGTGCTCCTCGAGATTTTCACCGACGAAGGCGTTGGCACGGAGGTCGTGCTTTGAGTCGTCGGGTGCTTTAATGCCGCGGCCCGCTCGGGTGCGGTGAGTTTGACCCATGAAAGACGTTGTTCCTCCGCCTCCGCCCATCGTTCACAACCCGCTCGAGACGGTGCTTGAGCTGTTTCGGCAGTACGTGGTTCCGAGCTACGGCCGTTTTGATCTCGCGTTTGTGCGGGGGGCAGGCCGTCACCTATGGGATGTAGCGGGCCGGCGTTATCTGGATCTGGGGAGCGGGATTGCGGTTTGTTCGCTGGGCCATGCGCATCCCGAGATCACGCAGGCGCTCGTCGAGCAATCCCAGCGCCTGGTGCACATTTCGAACCTGTACTATCACGAGCCGCAGGGGCGGTTAGCGGCGGGCCTGGTGCGGCATTTGGCTGCCGGCAAGGTGTTCTTCTCGAACTCGGGCGGCGAGGCCAACGAGGGTCTGTTCAAGCTGGCGCGCCGATTCGGTCACGAGGAGGGCCGGTATGAGATCCTGACGGCGAAGCACTCGTTTCACGGCCGCACGCTGGCGGGCATTTCGGCCACGGGCCAGGAGAAGGTGAAGCGGGGTTTCGAGCCGATGGTGGCCGGGTTCCGGCACGTGGCGTTCAACGATCTCGAGGCCATGCGCGAGGCGCTGTCGCCGGCCACCGCGGCGATTCTGATCGAGGGGATCCAGGGCGAGGGGGGGATCACGCCGGCGACGGCCGACTACCTGCTGGGGCTTCGGGCTTTGTGCGACGAGCGCCGGTTGCTGTTGTTGATGGACGGCGTGCAGTGCGGGTATTTCCGGAGCGGTCGATTTCAGAGCTTCCAGCGGATCCTCGAGGGGGTTCGCGGGGGTGAGACCTTCATGCCGGACGGCGTGTCGATGGCGAAGTCGTTGGGCGGCGGTTTTCCGATTGGCGCGTTTTGGGTTCGGGAGCCGTATGCGGATCTGCTCGGGCCGGGGATGCACGCGACGACCTTTGGTGGGACGCCGTTGGCCTGTGCCGTGGCGTTGAAGGTACTTGAGATCGTGGAACGGGACGGGCTGGCGGAGAACGCGCGTCAGCTGGGGGCATTCCTGCGGGACGGTCTCGAGGCGCTTGCCCGGGAGCATCCGCAGGTCATCCGGGCGGTTCGCGGGCTTGGACTGATGCTCGGGTTTGAGTTGGCTGACGGGATACCCGCGTTGGCGGGTGGGGAGAAGCCCGCCTCGATTCAGTGTGTGCATCGGCTGCACGCCGCCGGGGTTTTGACGGTGCCTTCGGGGGGCCACGTGATTCGGCTGCTGCCACCGTTGAACCTGACGCGGGGCGAGGCGGAGGAGGGATTAGCGTTGATCGCCGGCGTGGTGAGAGCGTTGGCGGGGTAGAGGGTCCGGCTCAGAAGCCGATGGCGTTGGTGCGCCAGCGGTCGGTCAGGGCCCAGAGGTTGATGGGGCTGAAGGCCTTGCCGAAGCGGATGAACCGGGTGCTGCCATCGGCGAACATGTGATTGGACCCGCCGCCGCGGGAGTTCTTGACCGGGGCGGAATGCCGGGCCTGTTCGACCTCGGTGACGTCGTTGCCGACGCCTTCGAGGAAGTCCATGTAGTAATGGCCCGAACCGCTCTCCTTCTCGCCGAACAGAACGGTTTCCGTCGGGTTAAGGATGGCGCTGTCGCGGAGGGTCTTACCGGTGATGGCGCTCATGCTGTAGTCGGCGCCCATCTGCTCCTGGAAGAAGTCGTTCCAGCCGTTGATGATGAAGCTGCGGGGGGCGGAATCGCCCCAGAAACGGTTGGTGCCGGCGTCGCCGGTCTTGGGAATACCGGGTCCGTCGCTGGCGCAGCGCAGGAGTTTCACGTCCTGGTAGTAGGGTCGGAGGCGTTCGGGCCAGCGGGGGCCGGTATTGCCGTTGGAGCGCTCGGGGAACATCCCCTGGTAATCGTCGGCGTACATGGCGAGGGAGAAGCCGAGCTGGCGTTCGTTATTGGTGCAGGCGATGCGGCGTCCGACCTCTTTGGCGCGGCCGAGGGCGGGCAGGAGCATGGCGGCGAGGATGGCGATGATGGCGATGACCACGAGGAGCTCGATCAGGGTGAACGCGGTGCGCCCGTGGGAGCGGCAGCCCGGCTGGGTCCCGGCTGCGGAGCGCGCAATGTGCCCTTGAGGCTTTCCTGTAACCAAGACAGGGTGTCTCATCGTCGAATAAAGACGTTTGGCAACCGTCCAGTGGTTACCACCTATGACGAAGAAAGCCTGGTATCTCATCGTGCTGGCCGCGCTGCTCGGTGGTCTGTACGTTTACGACTTCACGGACTGGATCAACACCCCGACTATTCAGATCATCAAGTCCGATCGCCCGATCCGAATGGCGAGGTTCCGGTCGAATGTGCTGCCGATGACGTTTACGTTGGACGGGCGGTATGACGTGAGCTGGGTCAAGGTGGTGCCGGCGGATGCGCTGGCGACGAACAAGAATGCCAGGCCCTGCTGGCATTTGGTGGCCAAGCCCAAGCCGGTCCCCTTGAAAGGCTTCTTCTATGGACAGACGATTCGCGGCATGCAGGCGGCACAGACCAACAGCCGGCCCCAGGCGCTCGAGGCGGGGCGCACCTACCGCTTGATCGTCGCCGCCGGCCGTGCCCGGGGAATGCTGGATTTCAGGGCAACGCCTGCGGAGGAATGAGCTTGGCGGATTTCACGCGGCGCCGGGTTCGCGGTGCCAAGGGGTCAGGGCCAGAGTCCTCGACTTGTGGAATGTGTGGTCAACAGGTCAAGTTTGGTCCCTGGCGTTCCCAACCCGCCCCCCCCTGCCTTCGAGGATTCTATACTAGCGAGGCGCGGAAGAGAGGGTGGGCAAGCACAGCAGGGTCTTCATGAGTCTGAGAACTCCATTGGGTCTGAGGCGCGCCTCGCTAGGGTTGTGGCTCTGCCGCGCTGCGGGGCTTGCGATTCTCGGTTTGGGGCTGGGCCGGGGTTCAGCGGCCTCGGCATCCCGGGCGCCGTTCGAGCTGCGCTGCGAGGGTGTGCGTGACCCTGTGGGGGTGGACGCCGGGCGGCCGCGCTTGAGCTGGTTTCTGGCGCCGGACGGATGGGGCCAACGGCAGAGCGCGTACCAGGTTCTTGTGGCTTCCAGTCCCGAGCTGCTTCGCCGGGGCGTGGGTGATCTTTGGGATTCAGGCCGACGGGCGAGCGGGGACTCGGTGTATGTGGTGTACGATGGGGGACCGCTGCGGTCGCGTCAGCGCTGCCACTGGAAGGTGCGCGTATGGGATCAGGCCGGTCGGGTCTCGGAGTGGAGTCGGCCGGCGGGATGGGAGATGGGGTTGTTGGGTGCGGGGGATTGGCGGGCGGCGTGGATTGGGATGGGGCCTGCCCGGGAGCCGCGGCCGCCGGCGGGTTTTTTTCAGAGTCGTTCTGAGCTGACGAACCTGAACGTGGCGGTGGCGTTTGAGGGGCGATCGGCGTTGTTGCGGAGGGAGATTGCGGTGCGGGCGGGGTTGCGGCGGGCGACGGTCTACGTGACGGGTCTTGGGTACTACGAACTGACGTGCAACGGGGGGCGTGTGGGGGACCAGGTATTGTCGCCGGCCAAGGCGAACTATCGGAAGTGGGTTGGGTACGACGTGCACGACCTGACGTCGCGGCTGCGTCCGGGGCTGAACTGTCTCGGGTTGCAGCTTGGGAACGGGTGGTTCAATCCCTATCCCAAGTGGTGGGACCCGTATCGGATGCAATGGTTCGGGTCGAAGCGGGCGCTGCTGCAACTGCATCTCGAGTATGCGGACGGCGATCAGGAAGTGGTCGTCACGGATCCGGCGTGGAAGGCGGCGCCGGGCCCGGTGCTGGGGGCGTGTATTTACGACGGCGAGACCTACGATGCGACGGCTGAACTGCCGGGGTGGGATGAGGCGGGGTACGACGACGCCGCGTGGGTGTCGGCGACGGCGGTGGAGGCGCCGGGGGGCGATTTTGTGCCGTGTCTGATGCCGCCGATACGAGTGATTGAGGATTTGCGGCCGGCGGCGCTGACTGAGCCGAAGCCTGGGGTGTGGATTGTCGATCTGGGTCAGAACATTGCCGGGTGGCTTCGTTGGACGGGCCGCGGCTCGAGGGGGACCCGGGTGACTTTCCGTTATGCGGAGGACTTGAATCCGGACGGGACGCTGGATCCCCGGAGCAACGAGAAGGCCGCGGCCACGGACGTGTACGTGATGAGCGGCCGGGGGTTGGAGGCGTACGAGCCCCGGTTCACGTTTCATGGATTCCGGTATGTCGAGATCTCGGGTTACCCGGGTCGTCTGGGGCGGCACCAGGTGGTGGGGCGGGTGGTGCACAGCGCGTGTGAGAGCACCGGCGAGTTTGCCTGTGCGGACGAACTCCTGAACCGGATCCATCGCGCCACGCACTGGTCGCAGCGGTGCAACCTGATGGGGTACCCGATGGACTGCCCGCAGCGGGACGAGCGGCTGGGGTGGTTGGGGGATGCGATGGTGACGGTCGAGGAGGCGCTATTCAACTTTGACATCGGGGTGTTGCACGCGCATTGGCTCGAGGGGATCCGGCGCAACCAGGATCCGGCGACGGGGGACATCTCGATCATCTCGCCGCGGCCGTATCTGGCGCTGGAGCCTGATCCCACGTGGAGCAGCGCGTATGGGGTGGTGTTGTGGCAATACTATGTGCACACGGGGGATCGCGGGGCTTTGGCCCGGCATTACGACGCGGTGCGGCGGTACGTGGACTATCTGGGGACGCAGGCGACGAACCACGTATTGCCCCGCTATTGGGTGGGGGATTGGGGATCCACGGTGCGGGGATGGCGGGAGGGCGACCCGCCGCTGGTGGCGAGCGCGTTCTATCATGAGGAGATCCGGATTCTCTCGAAGATGGCGGCAGTGTTGGGCCGGGAGGCGGATGCCGGGCGGTACGCCGGTTTGGCGCGCGAGGTCCGGGGGGCGTTTCATCGGGCGTTTTACGATGCGGAGCGCGGCGATTACGCGCCGGGGACGCAGTGCAGCAACGCGCTGGCATTGCAGCTTGGTTTGGCGGAAGGGGGGACGGAGCGTGGGGTGCTCGAGTCGATGCTCGAGGATCTGCGTCGGCACAACGGTCATTTCACCGTGGGGGTGCTGGGGGCGAAGTATCTGCTCGAGGCGTTGACGGACCAGGGCCGGCCGGACGTGGCCTACGTGCTGGCGACGAAGCGGGGGTATCCGGGTTGGGCGCATTTGATCGAGGGTCGGACGACTCTTTCCGAGTTTTGGGATCTGCGGGGGTCGCACAATCACGTGATGCTGGGGAGTGTGGATGCCTGGTTTTACCGGACGCTAGCCGGCATTCAACCTGACGAGGGACAGCCCGGGTTCGAGCGGTTCCGGATCGCGCCGTACGTTCCGCGCGCTTTGGCATGGGTTCAGGCCAAGGTGCGGACCGTTCGCGGGGACGTGGCGGTGAAGTGGGAGCAACGCGCCGGGGAGTTGCAGTTACGGGTGTCCGTGCCTCCGAATGCGGCGGCGGTGGTGCGGGTGCCCTGCGCCTCGGGCCGGGTGGTGCGCGCGGTGCCGTCGCTGGCAGTGGCGGAGAGGGATGCGGACGCTGCCGAGTATCACGTCGGTTCGGGGGAGTACCGATTCCGGGTGACTCGGCCGGGGCGTTGAGGGGAGTTTTGCCGGTTTTCGCGGGTTTGGTTGCTCGCCTCCGGGGCGGACACATTCCCTTTAATCCCGTCGTGGGAACAAGGGCGAGGGAGTACCGATATGGTGGCCGGGGGTCAGGCGGCCCCAGGCGGCGGCGGTGAGGCGATCGGGCGGGTCTTGGATTCCGAGTTGGGCGCCGATGCGTCCCGCGGTTTCGGGCAGGAAGGGCCACAAGAGCACGGCGAGGATCCGGCAGGTCTCGGCCAGGGAGTAGAGGACGGCATCGAGGCGGGGCGCCTGGGCGGGGTCTTTGGCGAGCTTGAAGGGGGCGGTTTGATCGACGTATTGGTTGGCGCGGCTGACCAGGGACCAGATGCCGACGAGGGCGGCCTGGAGGCGGTGTCGTCGGAGGTCGGCGGTTACGGAGGCCACGCCTTGGGTGATATCCTCGGCGAGGGCATCGGAGGCGGCGGGGACGATGCCGTTTCGGTAGCGCTGGAGCATCGAGAGGGAGCGGTTGACGAGGTTGCCCAATCCGTTGGCGAGTTCGGCCTGGTAGCGTCCTTGAAAGCCGGCGTCGGTCCAGTTTCCGTCCGGTCCGACATCCAGTTCACGGAGGACGTAGTAGCGGAACGGATCGACGCCCCAAGCGTCGATGACGGCGATGGGATCGACCACGTTGCCGACGCTCTTGGCCATCTTCTCGCCGTCTTTTTGCCACCAGCCGTGGACGAGGATCTGGTGGGGCAGGGGGATGCCGGCGGCTTTGAGCATGATGGGCCAATAGACGGCGTGGAACTTGACGATGTCCTTGCCGATCAAGTGGACATCAGCGGGCCAGAGGGAGGGGCCGGCGGGGTGCGGTTCGGTATAGAAGCCTTGCAGGGGCGCGGTGGCGTCCGCGTCACCGAGGGCGACGGGGATGCTGTAGTAGTTGGAGAGGGCATCGAACCAGACATAGGTGACGAATGCCGGATCGAAGGGGAGGGGGATACCCCAGTTGAGCCGGGTCAAGGGTCGGGAGATGCAGAGGTCTTCGAGCGGTTCGGAGCGAAGGAAGCCGAGGACCTCGTTTCGGCGGTAATCGGGTTGGACGAAGTCCGGGTGGTTTTGGATATGCTCGATGAGCCAGGCTTGGTGGCGGCTCATGCGGAAGTACCAGTTCTCCTCGACGAGTTCCTGGACCTCGCCGTAGATCGGGTCGAAGGTGCCGTCGGGCCGGCGGTCTTTATCGGTGAGGAACGACTCTTGTCTGGGAGAGTACCAACCGCGGTAGGGGGACTTGTAGAAATCGCCCTGGGCATGGAGTTTGGCGAGGATGGCGTGGACGACCTTTTGGTGGCGGGGTTGCGTGGTGCGGACGAAATCGCTATTCGAGAGGTTGAGGCGTGCGACGAAGGTCTGCCAGACGTCGGCGAGGCGGTCGCAATAGGCTTGGGGTGTGGCGCCCTCGGACAGGGCCGCCTGCTGGACCTTCTGGCCGTGTTCATCCAGGCCTGTGAGGAAGAAGACCTCTTCGCCCAAGCTGCGGTGGATGCGAGCGATGACGTCGGCGACGACCTTTTCGTACGCGTGGCCGAGGTGGGGCAGGCCGTTGACGTAATCGATGGCGGTGGTGATGTAGAACCGTTTACTCATCCCGGGGGGAGTGTGACGCACGGGCGGGTTGAAGGCAAACTCCTTCCCGTCAGAGTCCTCGACCTGCGGGATGAGCGGTCAACAGGTCAAGTCTGGTCCCTGCCGTTCCAAGCCAGCCCTCCTTCCGTCGAGGACTCTCCATTAGCGAGGCGCGGAGGCAGGGTGCCCCGCTGCCCCCAACGGTTCCTGTGGACTGCATGCTTCATGGGTCTGAGGCGCGCCTCGCTAGAGGATGAACGCGCCGGTGACCGCGGCCAGGAGCCAGATGCACAAGACGGCGCGGGCGGGGCTGAGGCCGCGGCGGACGAGGCGATGGGAGAGGTGGTGGGTATCCCCTTCGTAGAAGGGCCGTCCCTGGCGCCATCGGAGGCAGACCACGTAGACCATGTCGGCGAGGGGCACCGCGAGGACGAGGAACGGATTGAGGACAGCGATCATTCGCGGGTTATCGACCGTGTAGAAGTGGGGGAGGATGGCCAGAACGCCGAGGACGTAGCCCACGAGGTGGCTGCCGGCGTCGCCGAGGAAGACGGTGGCGCGGGGGTAGTTGTAGGGTAGGAAGCCCAGGAGGCTGCCGCAGCTCAGGAAGGCGATCGCTGCGACGAGGTACTGGCCGCCGACGGCCGCTTTGAGACCGAACCAGAAGGCGCCGATGGCGCCCAGGCCGGCGCAGAGGCCATTCATGTTATCGAGGAAATTGAGGGCATTCATGACGGTGACGAGCCAGAGGATCGTCAGGGCATGACTGACGAGCAGGTTGGGGACGAACAGGGAGATCCGGATGCCGGCGGCGGCGACGACGGCGGCCACGAGGGCTTGTGCGACGAACTTCACGCCGGGTCGGAGTTCGTAGCGATCGTCGGCGTAGCCCAAGGCGACCACGCCGACGGCGCCGGCGAGGAGGCCGAGCAACTGGGGCAGGCGCCGCTCCAGGCCGTAGGCGAGGGCCGACGTGGCTGTCGGGTCCAGTCCGGGCCACTGCAGCCAGACGGCGGCTGCCAGGATTGGCAGGAGCATGCCGGTTAGAACGGCGAGGCCGCCGGCCAGGGGGACAGGTTCGCGGTGGATCTTCCGGTGTCCCGGATCATCGACGAGTCCCCGGCGCTGGCACCAGGCCCGCCAGAGCGGGAGGGTCAGGAAGGCCACGAGCCAACCTCCGATGGCGGCGGCGGCGTAGATGTTCAGCGGGAAGCTCAAGGATTGGGGTGGAACGACGCGGGAGGCGGGTTGGTGGTGCTGACTGGGGGGAGACCGGTGAGTCCTGCCTGGCGCGCCAAATCGAGGTAGAGTTCGCGCAGGCGGAGGACCATCGTATCGACGCCGAATTCGCGTCGGACCAGGGTTTGTCCGGCTGATCCGAGGTGATGCCGGAGGTTGGCATCGCGGGCCAGGCGGATGAGCCGTTCTTCGAGCTGCCGCAAATCGCCGGGGGGCACGAGGAAGCCAGTTTCCGCATCGCGACAGACTTCAGAGGCGCCGTCGCAATCGAAGGCGACCACGGGTTTGCCGGCGGCCATGGCCTGAGGGAGGGCGCGGGGCAGGCCTTCGCGTCGGGAAAGATGAACGAGGATATCCATGGCGCCGACGCAATGGGGGACGTCGGCGGGCGGGACGAGTCCGGCGAAGACGACATGTTTGGCGAGGCCCAGGTCCCGGACTTGCCTTTCGAATCGGGCACGCCAGACGCCGTCGCCGACGAGGAGGAAGCGCATGGCGGGGCAGGCGCGGACCAGGGCGGGCATGACGGCGATGAGGTCGTCGTGTCCCTTGTGGCGGAAGAGTCGGGCGATCTTGCCCACGACGCAATGGTCCGGTTTGAAGCCGAAGCGGGAACGCCATGCGGTTGAGGTTGCCGCGGCGAGGAAGGGGTCGAGGTCGAAGCCGCTGGGGACCCGGGTGTACTGATCGGGGCGGCCGATGCCGGCGGCCAGGTACTGGGTGCGCATGGCGTCGGCGACGACGACGAAGTGCGTGGTGACACGCGCTGCGGAGCGTTCGGCCGATCGGAACAGGATATTGGAGATGGGGCCCTGGAAGGGGCCGAAGGAGGGGCCGTGGATGGTATGGACGATGACGGGGACACGGGCGGCATGGGCGGCCCAGCGACCGAGGACGCCGGCTTTTCCGCTGTGAGTATGGACCACGTGGGGTTGGGTTTGGCGGAAGCAGCGCGCGAGAGCGCGCCAGGCCCGGGCATCCTGCCAGGGAACGATCGGCCTGACCAAGGGGTCGAGCCGGATGAAGAGCCCGGGAACGGCGCGCACGATGGATTCGAGGGATCCCTCCGGGCCGGTGGTGGGGCCGGCGAGGAGGGTGGCGCTGAAGCCGGGTTGGGTGCGCAGTCCGAGCACGGTGGCGATCGTGTTTTCCTGGGCGCCGCCGACGATGAGGCGGGTGATGACATGCGTCACCCGGAGGGGCTGAACTTGATCTGCGGACCACACGTTGCCGAAGTCGAGGACTCTAGCGTGGGCGGCTCTGTCGCAGTTCTGCGGCGCGGCGGGCGATGGTCTCGTATTCCTTGCTGCCTTTGGTGGCGTACTTGAGATAGAGGTCGTAATGGGTGAGGGCCGCGACCATCTCCTTGCGGCGGTGGGCGATTTCGCCGAGGCCATAATAGACGGCGGGCATTTCCGGCATGACTTCGCGGAGGGCTTCGTAGTCTTTCTGGGCGAGGTCGAGGTGTCCGAGTTGGAGATGGGCGATGGCGCGGTTGAGGAGGCCGGGGGCGCTATTGGGTTGGAGGGCCAGGAGTTTGTCGAGGGGGGCGATGGCTTTGGCGTGCTCCCCGAGCTGGATATGGTAGGCGCCCTTATTGACGAGAGCGCGTTGGTTGGAGGGATTGATGGTGAGCTGGCGATCCACGTAAGCGAGGGCGTTGCTGGTCCGCCCGGTGAGGGCGTAGATCTGGATCAGGACCTCGAGGACGCCTTCGTCGGTTGGGTACTTGGCCAGAAGATCGATGGCGGTCTTTTCGGCGCCTTCGGTGTCGCCGAGTCGGAAGCGGGTGAGGATGGTCAGGTTTTCCTTCCAAAGGCGGAGGCCGGCGTGGCTTGGGTAGAGGTTGCCGACGCGGCTGAAGAGGCTCAGGGCTTGGCGGAACCACATGTTTTGGGCGAAGACTTCTCCGACCTTCATGGTCCAGATCGGTTCGTCGAAGGGCCCGTCCGTGAACAGGAGGTCGCCCCAGTCCTCGGTTTCGGGCATGGCAGCGGGGGGTTGGCTGAGGTCGCGGTTCTTGTAGGCTCCCTGGGCGAGTTCGCTATTGAAGGCGAGGTTGACGCGGGCCTGGAAGTTGGCGGGGACAAGGCGGAGTGCGATTTGGAAAGCCTTGGCGGCGCCGGGCAGGTCGCCGACGCGTTGCAGCGCGACGCCGCGGTCGTTGAACAGGCGTCCGTACCAGCGGACGACGTACCGGATTTCGGCTGGCAGGCTATTGGTCCATGGGGGGAGGGCGGCGGCTGCGGCCTCGACCGATTGCCAGAGTGCAGGGTCGCCGGCCACGGTCTGCAGGGGCAGGGGTGGTGGGACCAAGGGGCTGTCGGGGAGTGTCTGCATCGCGTAGAGGACTCCGCGGGGTACCGGGCGCAGCGATTCGAAGAAGTAGCCGAAGCTCGGATTCAGGTAACAGACGGCATTGGTGGCGATGAGGTTTCTGAGCGTGTGGACCACGACTTGGGACTCGATGCTGGTTTCAGTCTCGCTGCGCTTTTGGACCACAGGCCAGCGGGGGTAGCGTCTTTGGAGCTGCTCGTGATAGAGCGGGGTTTCGAGGGAGAGGGAGTGGACGAGCATGTGCGGGTGGCGGCCGTGGCGCTGGTGCAGGCGCGCATCGAGCAGCATGAGATCGAGGGGCCGGTCGCCGATGACGACCACGCCGGCCGGGGGCAGGGAGTCGACCATTTGGTCTGCCAGTCGGCCCAAGGCGTCGCCATCGGTCATGCGCAGCACCGGGAAGTTCCTGGCGAGCAGGAATCCGGCGGCGACGAGGAGGGCGGCGAGCGCGGTGATCTTGACGGGCCATCCGCAGCGTTCGAGGAGGCTGGGTTGTCCCGGGCCCTTGGGCCGGGGAACGGTGGACACCAGGAGGAAGTACCCGAGGAAATACCCTGCGGCGATGGCTGCCAGGTAATAGGCCGGCAGGAGGGCGTAGCCGAAGCCGAGCGTGCGCGGGCTCCACGGGGTATCGAAGAAGACGCTGACGCAGGCGATTCCGAGGACGAGATAGATGGCGCGGACGAAGAACACCGTCATGGCGGCCCCGGCGGCGCTGGTGTCGCCGGTGCCGCCGGCGAACCGGACGCCGATGACGAGGAGTGGGAGCACGGAAGTGAAGCTGAGCAGGAGCAGCACGTAGACGGGGAGGCCGCCGAGCGCGGCTTTTTGGGCGCCGAGCACGAACCGGAGATGCTGTCCGAAGGAGAGGGGATCGCTGCCGGAGAGGGCGCCGGCGATGGGGAGGACGAGGTAGAGGAGCAGCCCGAGGAGGCCGGCGACGATCATTCGCGCCAGGAACCGGCCCTGGAGGACGTCGAAGCCCTTGATCCAGATCAGGGCCACGACGAACAGCGGCAGCAGCGGGATCATGGCGTAATTATTGGCGATGGCGATCCCGTAGACGAAGGCGAGCTGGGTCAGCCGGCGCTCGTTGCGGCTGACGCGGTACTCGACCAGGCAGCGGACGACGAAGGCGAACAGGAGCAGGTCGAGCATTTCGCCGGTACCGACGGTGGCGTGTTGCCAGAAAGTGAGCTGCAAGCCGCAGAGCACGACCGCGAAGGCGGCGGGCAGCCATGCCAGGGGAATGCCGAGCAGGAACATCCGGTGTTGCTGGCGCACGCGGGTTTCGCGGGTCCGGTCGTACGGGAGCAGGGCCACGGTTCTGGCCAGGAGCGTCAGGGCGAGGGCGCCGAAGAGAGCGGAGAGGGCGTTGAGCGCCACGGCTTGGGCGGAGGGTGGGAAGAAGCGGATGGGGAGCGTCAGCAGATAGAGCAGAGGGGCCTGCAGTTCGGGTGCGGGGTCCCATCCCCCGACGCGGGCCACGACGGCGAGGCTTTCCAGCCGGACCCAGTGGTTGAGCGTCAGCAAGTAAAGAACCAGGGCCACCGTCCCGACGATCCAGGGCAGGCGACTTGGAGCGAATCCCAGCCCGGACTTCTGATCTTGTTCCATAAGTTCAGTAGCAGAGTTGAACCAACCTGTGCGGTGTTGGCAAGGTTTTAGACAGCGCGATGGGGGGTTGGGGAGAGACGCAAATCGGCCACGCACTCGACGTGTTGGGTCTGTGGAAACATGTCCAGTGGGGTGAGTTGCACGAGTTGGTAGACCCCGTCGCGGCAGAAGGCGTTCAAGTCGCGGGCGAGGGTTGCGGGGTGGCAGGAGACATAGAGAATCTGCCGGGGTTGGACTGATCGCAGCTGGGCGACGGCTTGGGGGCGGCATCCCACCCGGGGTGGGTCGAGGAGGACGGTTGTGGAATCCGCGGGGAAGCGACGGAGCAGTTCGGGCAGGCAGGTCTCGGCCTCGCCGGCCAGGAACTCGCCATTGACGACGCCGTGGCGGGCGGCGTTGCGGCGGGCGGCTCGGATGGCCATGGCGTCGTATTCGACGCCTGCGAAGTTCTGGACGGACCCGGCGAGGCTGATGCCGAAGAAGCCGACTCCGCAGTAGACATCCAGCAGATGGCGGGTGGCGGCGTCTTCAAGTCGGCGCCGGACGCACTCGACGAGTTCGGGCAGCAGCCGGGGGTTGTTTTGGAAGAAGGAATCCGCGGGGACCTCCCAGTCATCGGGGAGGACGCGCACGACGACTTTGAGGCCGCCCCGGGGCGGGGGATGGGCACGGACGGAGCGGATCTGGTCATTGAGGGCGGGTTCGGCGATGGCGCAGGACTCGACATCGACGACCCAGCGGTTGTCCCAGCGGAGGAAGCCGACCATGAGGCGTTGTTCCCGTCGGTTCCACTGGCTGCGGAGCATGAGCCGGTTCCGGTAACCATAGGCGTGGGGGGAAGGCACGACGGGTGCGACGGCGGGTTCCGGGAAGCCGCCGATCCGCCGGAGCAGTTCGACGACTTGGCGTCGTTTGAGCCGGAGCTGCTCGGGATAGGCCACATGCTGGTACTGGCAACCGCCGCACGCGCCGAAGTGGGGGCAGGGGGGATGCACGCGGTGCGGGGAAGGCTGCTCGATGCGGACCGGGATCGCCCGGGCGAACTGCTTCTTGCGCTCGGTGATTTCGACGTCGACGACCTCATCGAGCCAGGCAAACGGCACAAAGACGGCACAGCCGCCGATGCGGGCGACGCCTTGGCCGCCGAAGGCGACGTCTTCGATGGTGACCCGGTGCCGGGTTCCCGGGGCGAGGGTTGGTGGGAGGGTGGCATTCATGGAACCTGCGCCCCGCTCCTAACGGAGCCTGTGGGGGGCTGTCAACGGCCGATTTCAGTCGAGTTTTTTATTGCCACGGGTTCGGCATCTTCTATGCTTACCCGTCTGTGGTTGATTTGAAGGCTTCGATAGGAGACGCATCGTGAACTCGGAACTCTGCCGCAAGGCGCTGGAGAAGGTGGGCAACCCGAACATTCTTGTGAACGTGGTGTCCAAGCGTGTTCGCCAGCTCAATGCCACGGGGGCTGCCGGCAGCCGCCCGCTGGTGACCGGAGTCGAGACTCTGGGAGTTGCGGACATTGCCCTGACGGAGATCATCGAGGAGAAGGTGGGTTTCGAGGCGGCTCCGGAGCCGCAGGCCGCGGAACCCGCGCCCCGCAAGCGACGCCGGTCCTAGCGAGGCGCGCCTCAGGCCCGGGCCAGTCCTCAGCCTGGTCGATCACCGATCATGGCGGACATTGTCACCAATCCCAAGGCGCGCCGCGACTACGAGATTCTCGAGACCCTCGAGGCGGGGCTTGTTCTCCGGGGGACCGAGGTGAAGTCGTTGCGGGCGGGGCTGGGGCAATTGGCGGACGCCTTTGCGCGGGTCGAGGGGGGCGAGGCATTCCTCTACAACGCGCACATTGACGAGTATCGGCAGGGCAACCGATTCAACCACGAACCGAAGGCTCCGCGGAAGCTGCTGCTCCACCAGCGCGAGATCCGGCGTCTTCGGGAGGCGAGCGAGGCGCGGGGATTGGCGTTGGTGGCGCTCTCGTTGTACTGGAAGCAGGGTCGGGTGAAGGTGGCCTTGGGCGTGGGGCGCAGCAAGCAGCGGTTCGACAAGCGGCAGGATCTCAAGGAGCGCGAGACGGAGCGCGAGTTGCGGCGCGTGATGCAGCATCGCTTGAAGGGGCGATCGGCGCCGCGTGCGGGCGCGGGGCGCGGCGTCCGGTCCGGGGGAGTGCCGGGCTGAGGGTCTGCACGGAACGGGGATTGGTTTTTGCACACGCCCTGAGACAGCGGTCGACATTGGGCTTGCTGGGTTCGGTTCTGCTTTTCTACCGTGAGTTGCATGTCCACGCGATGGATCAGCGCGTTCGGGTTGGTGGTCTTCATTGCGCTTGCCTGGGTCTTCTCGCACGAGCGTCGGCGGTTTCCGTGGCGTGTTGTCGTGTGGGGGGTTGGGCTTCAGTTCCTGTTCGCGGTGCTGATCCTGCGGACCGACGCGGGGCGGTCGGTCTTCGCGTACGCGCAGACGGTGGTGATGCGTTTGATTGGTTTTGCGGACGAAGGGGCGCGGATGGTGTTCGGGCCGCTGGCGGACCGGGCGTTCCTGAGGGAGCAATGGGGTGCGGACCGCGACTATATCTTCCTGATCCCGGTGGCGGCGACGATCATTCTGGTATCGGCGCTCTCCTCGTTATTGTATCACTGGGGGGTTTTGCAGCGGGTGGTGCGGGCGGCGGCCTGGGTGATGCAGCGCGCGATGCGGACCAGCGGGAGCGAGAGCCTGGCGGCGGCGGCGAACGTTTTCATGGGGCAGACCGAGGCGCCGATGGTGATCCGGCCGTATTTGGCGGGCATGACGCGCAGCGAGCTGATGGCGCTGATGACCGGGGGGATGGCGACGATTGCCGGCGGCGTGTTTGCGGCCTACGTCGGGTTTGGGATCAGCGCGGGTCATCTGCTGACGGCGAGTGTCTTGAGTGCGCCGGCGTCGCTGATGATCGCGAAGGTCCTTTGGCCGGAGACGGAGACGAGTCCGACGGCCTCGGGATCGCCGGCCACGGTTCCGCGGGAGACGGCGAACAGCATCGACGCGCTCTGCCGCGGGGCGGCGGACGGCACGACACTGGCCATCAACGTGATGGCGATGCTGATTGCGTTTGTCGCGGTGGTGGCCTTGGCCAACGCGTTGTTCACGATGGTGCAGGAGGCGGCTGGGGTGAGCGATCCGGTGACGTTGCAGGTGGTGCTCGGGTGGATGAACGCCCCGTTTGCATGGCTGATGGGCGTGCCCGCCAAGGACTGTGTGGCGATCGGCAACGTGCTGGGCGAGCGGCTGGTGTTGAACGAATTTGTCGGGTACCTGAGCCTGACGGCGTTGCGGGAGCAGGCCCTGATCGAGCCCCGGAGCCAGGTGCTGGCCACCTACGCCTTGTGCGGCTTTGCGAACTTCGGCAGCGTGGCGATCCAGATTGGGGGCATTGGGGCGCTGGTGCCGCAGCGCCGGTCGGATCTGGCGGCGATGGGGCTGCGGGCGATGTTGGGCGGCGTGATCGCGTGCTATCTGACGGCGACCGTTGCCGGGCTGCTGCTGTAGAGGACTCGACGCTAGAAAACCCTTTCCCAGCGGGGGCGGTTTCCACTAGCGTCGGGGCAGTTCGTCCCATGAAGTGGCCGGTTAAGATCGTGGTCTACGGGGTGTTGATCGCGGGGGCGCTGGTGTGCGGCCAGCGGTTCCTTGCGGGGTTTGGGCATCGGATGGACCGGGCTGCGAGCCGATACGACACGGAGGAGGCGGGGCGGGCAGCGCCGGTTCACCAACCGGCGGCGGGGTTGGATGCGACGAACGACGTGCCGGTGGTGACCACGAACGTGGTGCCGGCGACGACGGAGCCGGGGGAGGGGGAAGCCTCGACGAACGGGCCGTCGGCGGCGGCCGGGGTGTCGGCGGCTCCGCCAGCATCTGCCGCGGCGGCCCCGGCGTCTGCGCGGGCGTCGGGTCTGCACTGGGGGGTTTACGCGGCGTTGACCCTGGGATTGGTGGTGGTGTTGTCGCTGATGGTGGCCAACGAGATCGCGCACTACGTGGCGACGCGGGCGCATCGGGAGCTTTACAACGAGGAGGGGGAGGGGATTGGGGATCCGGAGTACGATCAGGCGGAGCAGGCGTGGGCGAACGGGGACCATTTGGAGGCGGTGCGGCTGCTGCGGAGCTACCTCGAGCGGAACCCTCGGGAGATCCACGTGGCGTTTCGGATTGCCGAGATTTACGAGAACAATCTGGGGAACGCCCTGGCTGCGGCGCTCGAGTACGAGGAGATCCTGCGGCACAAGCTCTCGGCGGAGCGCTGGGGGTGGGCCGCCGTTCACCTCTGCAATCTGTACAATCGTCTGAACCAGCCGGAGAAGACCGAGGCGCTGTTGCGCCGGATCGTGGCGGAGCAGCCGGGCACGGCAGCCGCGCGAAAGGCTCGAGAGCACCTGGGCATCACCGAGGACGCTGTTCCTGCCGGGGAACCGGAGGCGACGGCGGACTCGGGGGGGCCGCGGTTGCCGCCGGGCTTTCGTCCGAAGAAGCGCTGAACCATGAGTTCTTCACCCAACGCCTCGGGAATGCCGGTCCACACCGGCGCGAGCTACCAGCCCTACATTGCCGCCGAGACCCGGATACGGGAGTTCTCACTGATACCCATAGTGGTGGGCACCTTGTTGGGGATGGTGTTTGGGGCGTCGTCGCTCTACCTGGTGTTGAAGGTGGGGCTGACGGTGAGCGCGTCGATCCCGGTGGCGGTGATCGCGATCACGCTGTTCAAGCTGGCGGGCCGGTTCGGGGCGCGCGAGACGACGATCCTCGAGAACAACATTGTGCAGACGGCGGGGTCTGCGGGCGAATCGATTGCATTCGGCGTGGGTGTGACGATGCCGGCGATCATGATTCTGGGGTTTGATCTTGAGCTCTCGAGGGTGGTGCTGGTGGCGACGCTGGGGGGGTTGCTGGGGGTGCTGATGATGATTCCGCTGCGCCGGGCGCTGATCGTGGCCCAGCACGGGACGTTGAAGTACCCGGAGGGAACGGCGTGCGCGGAGGTGCTGAAGGCGGGGGCCTCCGCCGAATCGCGAGCGCAGGCGTCGGCCGGGGCGCAGCGCGAGGCGGCGGCGGCGAGCGCGGCGACCTCGGGGGTGGCGAGCAATCCGGCCACGATCTTCATCGGGTTTGGGATCGGGCTGGTGTACAAGGCGCTGATGGCCTTGTTCCGGCTCTGGAAGGACGTGCCGGAGAAGATTTTCGGCGCCCCGTTCCGGGGCGGGTCGGTGTCGGCGGAGATCTCCCCGGAGCTGCTGGGGGTGGGATACATCATCGGGCCGCGGATTGCGTCGATCATGTGCGCGGGGGGCGTGCTTTCCTATCTGGTGCTGATTCCGCTGATCCAGTATTTCGGTAGCGCGCTGACGCAGCCGCTGTCGCCGGGCACGATCCCGATCGATCAGATGGATCCGACGCAGATCCGGCGGTCGTACATTCTGTACATTGGGGCGGGGGCGGTGGCGGCGGGCGGAGTGATCAGCGTGCTGCGGTCGCTGCCGGTGATTTGGCACAGTTTGAAGGAGGGTTTTCGGGACCTGCGGGGGACGGGGGGTGGCGTGGCGAGCCGGCAGCGGACGGATCGCGATTTGCCGATGACGTTTGTCCTGCTGGGGATCATTGCGCTGCTGGTGGCGATCGTTTCGGCGAAGCCGCTGCAGATGAACCTGCTGGGGGCGATTCTGATCGTGGTGTTTGGCTTCATTTTCGTGACGGTGTCCAGCCGGTTGACCGGCGAGATCGGGTCATCGTCGAACCCGATTTCGGGGATGACGGTGGCGACGCTGCTGTTGACTTGCCTGATCTTTCTGATCCTGGACTGGACGAGCAGCAACTACTATGTCACCGCGTTATCCGTGGGGGGGATCGTGTGCATTGCGGCGTCGAACGGGGGGACGACCTCGCAGGACTTGAAGACGGGGTTCCTGGTGGGGGCGACGCCGCGGGCGCAGCAGATCGCGCTGCTGATCGGGGCGCTGGGTTCGGCGTTGATCCTGGGTCCGGTGCTGATGCGGCTGAACTCGGGGTCGACGGTGTATGTTCCGGTGAAGGGCGACGCGGCATTTCCGGCGACCCTGCGGGCGGACGTTGCCGGGCTGAAGAAGCAGGAGACGCTGCAGGGGCCGCAAGCGGCGGCGGACTCGAAGGCGTACTACGTGTGGCACAACACGCGGGAGGCGCTTGGGCCGACGGGCCGTTACCTGGTGGATGCGGACGGCGCGCCGGTTTATCTCGTGGACCCCGGGATCAACGGAGTGTACCGGACCCGGCCGGATGGGACGAAGGTCGAGAAGTTCAATCCGCCGCAGGCGACCCTGATGTCGTACATCATCAAGGGGATTCTGAACCGGGAGTTGCCGTGGGGCCTGGTGCTACTGGGGGTGATGATCGTGGCGGTGCTCGAGATGTCGCTGCTGCCGTCGCTGGCGTTTGCGGTGGGGGTGTATCTGCCGCTTTCGTCGTCGTCGCCCGTGTTCATTGGCGGCCTGGTGCGCTTGCTGGTCGACCGCTATCTGAAGCGGAAGTATCGGGCGGCGAATTTGACGCCGCAGCAGCTGACGGCGGAGAGCGACAAGAGTTCCGGGGTGCTGCTGGCCTCGGGTTACATCGCGGGGGGCGCGATTGCGGGGATTCTCATTGCGATCATGGCGGGTCTTGCGGATCCGAATGCCGGGGGATTCCGGGGGGGGCTGGCGGCTTTCAACAAGAGGGTGAACGATTTGGCGGCTCGGAATCCGTTTGCGGAGGGGGCCTCGGCGGACGCCCTGAGTTTGATACCGTTTGTCGCGCTGGCGCTGCTGCTCTACCTGACGGGGCGGGACGTATTGCTAGCGAGGCGCGGCTCAGACCAAGGCAGGTCCTCCGGCTCCTGAAGCCCCGGCTATCTCTCCCCAACCCTGGGTTCCGCGCCTGGCCAGCGAGCCCAATCCCCTCCAGCAAAACCGGAAGATTAGTTTTTGCACAGACCCTTATCCCAGACTGCGCTGGGAAACGGGCTCGCCTGCGGCGCCGGCGAAGTGCGGGGGGTCATTTCCTGACGGTGGTGCGCGATTGGAGCCAGGCGAGGTCGCGGTTATTGGCGCTCGAGTAGCTGTGCGAGTGCCAGTCGAGGTTTTTGGGTGGATTGATGGTGCGGGGATCGACCCATTTATGGATCTCGACGTGGCTATCGGCGAAAACGAACGTCGAGCTGGGTTTGTGGTAGTCGGCGGGGACGTGGTAGAAGGAGGCGGAGGTCATGTTCACGCCGTAGAACGGCCGGCAGATGCTGTTGTGGTGGATTTCGCTGAAGACGAAGATTTCGGATGGCCCCGGGATGCTGAAGTCGCTGGTCTTGGTGTAGACGCGGTAGTTGGCATTGGGGAGGTTGCGATACGTCGGTCCCTTCCAGCCGACGTGAGCATTCATGCCATAGCTGCGGACGACGGGGAGTTTCTTATTGCCGAAGGTCTCGAGGGTCTTGTCCGAGGGACAGCGGTAGACATCGGCCGACTTGAGGTAGGGTCCGAACAGCGAGTAAGCGGGATCGAGGAGCTTGAAGATGTTGGTGTTGTCCGAGGCGACAGTCTCGAAGCTGCCGCCGACCCAGGTCAGGGGCACGCTGGCCTCGGTGCCGCTGCCATTAAGGACGAGGGTTTCCTGGTTATCGCCGGAGTACATGGTCCAGATGACCGCCAGCTGTTTGATGTTATTGGCGCAGGTGATGGCGGTGGCCTTGGCTTTGGCGCGGGAGAGGGCCGGCAGGAGCATGGAGGCGAGGATGGCGATGATGGCGATCACCACGAGCAACTCGATGAGCGTGAACGCCCGCGCGCGCGGCGCGGGCACGGTGGATGCGGTCGTCGAGGCACCGCGGCGGTCGAGGGTCTTCATGTCGTGAGCAAGAACAGCACAATCCGCGCCACGCTTCCGGCGTGACGTCGCGAGTTCACTCTAGGGGAGAGCGTCTGGTGGGACAAGTGTGCGTTTTGCAGCACAGATTCGGGGCGGACCGCCGATTAGGGGGGGCAGCTGGCTTCGCGAACCTCCTGTTCGCCGCAGGCGAACCCCGTTTTCCCGCCGCAGTCCGGAGAAAGGCGATCAGGGAGCGGCCGACGGTGGCGGGTCGATCGAGGCCGGGTTGGGCTGGATCCGGCCGTCTTCGAGCACGAGCACGCGGGGGGCGCGTCCCGCGACGCGCGCGTCGTGAGTCGCCACGACGAGGGTGGTCTTGCGTTCCTGTTGCAGGGCGACGAGCAGATCGATGATGCCGTCGCCGGTGTGCGAGTCGAGGTTGCCGGTTGGCTCGTCCGCCAGGACGAGCGACGGATCATTGACCAGAGCGCGGGCGATGGCGACGCGCTGCTGTTCGCCGCCGGAGAGCTCGGCGGGGCGATGGTCCATCCGGTGTTGCAGACCGACGCGGACGAGGAGCGCGCGGGCCTTTTCGACGGCATCGCTAGCGGGGACGCGGGCGATGCGGGCCGGGAGGGCGACGTTTTCGAGGGCGTCGAGTTCAGGGAGCAGGTGGTAAGCCTGGAAGACGAAGCCGACGGTTCGGTTGCGGTAACGGGCCAGCTCGGGTGCGGCCATGGCGGTCAACTCGAGTCCGCCCAGGGTGACGTGTCCGGCGGTGGGCTGGTCCAGGCCGCCGAGCAGGTGGAGCAGGGTGCTCTTGCCGGCGCCTGAGGAACCGCGGAGGGCGACGAAGGTGCCCTGGTCGACGCCGAGGTCGACGCCTTGCAGCACCTCGACCGTTCGCGATCCCATCTCGTAGTGCTTCCAGAGCCCGGTTGCCGCGAGGAACCTGATGGGGGATGGCGCGGTGTCACTCATGGCGCAGGGCTTCGACGGGGTCCAGGCGGCCGGCATTCCAGGCGGGGATCAGGCCGGCCAGCAGGCAGATCAGGAGCGAGCCGCCGCCGATAAGTGCGAGGTCGGAGGGGACCAGCAGGGCGGGCAGCTCGTAGAAATTGTAGATCCGGGCCGGGAACAGCTCGAAGCCGGTGACACGGCGCATGGCGAAGAGGAATTCGTTGCGGTAGGTGAGGGCGAGCAATCCCAGGCCGAAGCCGGCGGCAACGCCGACGACGCCGACGACGAGGCTTTGGCTGAGGAAGAGCGCCATGACCTGGGCGCGGG
The DNA here is from genome assembly GCA_029556615.1 of Verrucomicrobiota bacterium. GTDB lineage: Bacteria > Verrucomicrobiota > Verrucomicrobiia > Limisphaerales > J093 > JAKQDD01. The sequence continues at coordinate 90,475 of JAKQDD010000079.1, forward strand.
AGGCGCCCAGGGCTTTGAGCGTGCCGATCTCGCGGGTTTTCTGGACGACGAACGTGATCAGGGCGCTGCAGATGCCGAACGCGGCGACGAGCGTGATAAAGAAGAGCAGATAGAACATCATGTTCTTCTCGACCACGAGCGCGTCGAGGATCATCGAGTTTTCTTCGAGCCAGGTCGTGAGGGTATAGCCGCCGTGCAGGGAGGCGAGGAGTTCGGTCTTGACGACCGTCGCGAGGTCGGGGTTGCGGAGGGCGATGAAGAGGCCATGGACTTCATTGGGGAGATCGAACAGGTCCTGGCCGTTGCGGAGGGAACAGACCAGATAGGCGGAGTCGAACTCGTGAAAGCCGAGCTCGAAGATGCCGCGGACGGTGTAGTCTTCGGCGAGGGGCGCCTCCTCGGCCCCGTGTTTGCGGGCGTCATCCCAGCGTTCAAACTGCCGGACGGAGTAGAGGGCCAGGGCGTCGCCGGCTCCGAGCCCGAGGCGGTTGGCGAGCTGGCGCCCGACGAGGACGGTGTACCCGCGGAGGTCGTTGGTCCCTTCGGTTACGGAATCGAGGAGGGTGCTGATGCGGCGGTCGAGGAGGGGATCGATGCCGCGGACGAGGGGGACGACGTAGAGGGGGCTGCCTTCGGCGGGCTGGGTCTTGACCATGACCTGGCCCTCGACGTAGGGGGCCACGCCTTTCACGGCGGGGTGGCCGGCGATCTGTTGCATGAGGGGCTCGAAGTCGCGCAGCGGCACGCCGGGGGCTTCGAGCCGGAGGTGGGCGTTGAAGCCGACCAACTTGTCCCTCAGTTGGCGGTCGAAGCCGCTCATGACGGCGATGACGATGATCAGGACGGCGACGCCGAGCATGACGCCCAGGATGGAGATCACCGTGATGATCGAGACGAACGTCCGCTTGGGCCGCAGGTAGCGGAGGGCCAGCATCAGTTCGAACGGAAGCCGCGACATCCGCGCAGGCTAAGGGGTCCCATTCGTAATTACGAGCACGTTCGTTGCGCCCCTCAGACCGATGATCGCGGAGGGGTCAGTTCTGACAATCGTCAACGGTTCCATTACGGGCGGGTGCGGCGGGGCTTGTCTCGACGGTTCGGCCTGCCTAATGTTCCTCGCATGAACGAGCATGGGTATGGCTTTGTGAAGGAGGATCCCTGGAGGATATTTCGGATCATGGCGGAATTCGTGGATTCGTTCGAGACGCTGGCGAGGCTGGGGCCGGCGGTGACGGTTTTCGGGTCGGCGCGGACGCCGCCGGAGGATCCGTACTATCGGAAGACGGAGGCGCTGGCTCGGGCGTTTGGCAAGCATCGGCTGGCGGTGATCACGGGCGGCGGACCAGGGATCATGGAGGCGGCGAACAAGGGGGCGGCGGAGGGGAAGACCCACTCGGTGGGACTGAACATCGAGCTGCCGTTCGAGCAGAAGGGCAACCGGTTTGCGAACGTGCCGATGCACTTTCACTACTTTTTTTCGCGGAAAGTATGCTTCGTGAAGTACAGCGTTGCGTTTGTATTCATGCCTGGGGGTTTTGGCACGCTGGACGAGTTTTTTGAAGTGATCACGCTGGTGCAGACGCAGCGGATTCCGCGGTTCCCCTTGATCCTGTTTGGGCGGGCGTATTGGAGCGGTTTGCTGCGGTGGCTGAAGCGGTCGGTCGAGGCTCCGGGGTTCATCAGCGATGGGGACGTTGAGCTGGTGACGCTGACCGAGGAGCCGGAGGAGGCGGTCGAGACGGTGCTGGATTATCTCCGCCGGGTGGGTCCGCCGGAGGGGGTGCCGAAGGCGTTTTGCTGAGGGCGGCCGGCTGGCGCATGACTTCCCTGGTCACGTTTCCGGGCGGGCTGCGGCTGGCGTTGGTGCCGATGCCGCACATGGCGAGTGTCAGCCTGGGGTTTTGGGTGGGGGTGGGCGGGCGGGCTGAGCCGGCGCCGCTGAGCGGCGTCTCCCATTTCATCGAGCACATGCTGTTCAAGGGGACGCGGCGTCGGAGCGCCCGGGAGCTCTCGCAGGCGGTCGAGGGGATCGGCGGGTATTTGAACGCCTTCACGAGCGAGGAGAACACGTGTTTTTACGCGAAGGCGCGCCACGACCGGTTTGAGGAGCTGCTGGACGTGTTGGCCGACATGGTGCTCGAGAGCCGGTTGGATCCGGAGGACCTTGATCGGGAGCGGGCGGTGATTCTCGAGGAGATCGCGATGTACCGCGACCAGGCCCAGCAGTATGTGCAGGAGCTGCTGAACGCCCTGAGCTGGCCGGGACAGCCCCTGGGCCGGTCGCTCACGGGGACGCCGCGGACGGTTGGCGGTCTGCGGCGGGAGGATTTGGTGGCCCATCATCGGCGGCACTACGTGGCGTCGCAGACGGTGGTGTCGGTGGCCGGCCGGTTTCGGCCGGCGCGGGTGATCCGGGCGGTGGCCGAGTTGGCCCGGAGGTTCCCGGCGGGACCGCGGGTGTCGTTCGAGCCGGTTAGGATCGTCCAGCGGCGGCCTGGCGTTTTCCTGTGCACCCGCAAGACGGAGCAAACGCAGATCGCGCTTGGGGTGCGCACGTGTTCGAGGCACGACGATCGGCGGTTTGCGTTGCGCCTGCTGAACGTGGTGCTTGGGGAGGCGACGAGCTCGCGTCTCTTCCAGACCGTGCGCGAGGATCTGGGTCTGGCCTATTCGATCTACAGCGCGCTCAGTTTCTTCGAGGACACGGGGGATCTTGTGATCTCGGCCGGGCTTGACGATCGCAATCTGGTGCGGACGCTGCTCCTGATGGTGGGTGAGTTACGGCGTTTGGCGGAGCGTCCGCCGGGCCGTGCGGAGTTTGCGAGGGCCAGGGACTATGTGCTGGGCCAGCTTGATTTGGGGCTCGAGGGGACGGAGAGCCAGATGCAGGCGGCCGGGGAGCACGTCCTGAGTTTTGCGACGCCGTTTCGTGCGCAGGCGGTGAGGCGGCGTCTGGCCCGGGTGGCGCCGGCGGATTTGAGTGCTGCGGCCCGGGATTTCTTCCGGCCGGAGCGGATGAACCTGGCCCTGGTGAGTCCGATCCGCTCGACGCGGGGTCTGGGCCGGGTTCTGGGCGGCCCGTGAGGGTGTGTGGAAAAGGAGCGGGGAGGGAACGGGGCCTGTGGCGGCCCGTCCCTCCCCGCAGGGTCTTTATGAGCCTGGGGACTCGACTGGGTCTGAGGCGCGCCTCGCTAGAACTTGTAGGAGAGGCCGGCCATGAGGATGAAGTCGTTCTCCTCGCGGCCCGGGGCGGGCTCGCTGCGGTAATTGTCCTGGGCCACGAGGCGGAGGCCGAGGTGCTGGGTGATGTCGGTCTCGATCCCGGCCTCGGCGGTCACGACGTAATCATCCCAGGCGTCCACCTTGGGGGAGAAATCGAGCATCTGCCAGAAGCGTGAGCGTTCGTTGATCTGCCAGGTGAACTTCTCGCCCATGCGGAGGGTCCAGTAGGAGCGCGAGTCGCCGTCGAGGCGCTCGAAGACGATGCCGGGGCCGACCTCGCCGCTGAGCGAGATTTTCTGATTCTTGACGAAGTAATAGCCGGCGCCGGGGCTGAGCGTGAGCCGGTAGTCGATCTTGGCGATATCATCGTGGCGGATATCGGCGCGGGCATAGCCATAGAACCGGTCTGAGAACAGCCGGTTGTATTGGGCGAACGCGCCGGCGTTGGCGGCGCTGCGCTCATCGTCGTTCTCGCCGTAGGTGGCGCTGGCGCCGAGGCCGACTTCATTTCGGTCCCATTTCTTGTCGGCGACGACGTTGGCGTTGGCCATGATCGTTTCGCTGTTGCCGCGGGTGAGGGTCACTCCGAGGAAGGCGGAGGCTTTCCAGCCGGCCGGGTCTGCGCCTTCCGCGGCCACGGCGGCGCCCAATCCACCGGCCAGGGCGCCGAGGCCCAAGGCCATCCAACTTATCGAACGCGTGTTGTTTTTCATACGATTGCTCTGGCTCTGTGATGCGGCTCGTTGTTGACTGTTATGATCTTCCTGGCGATGGGTTGTGTCCCCGGAGCGCCCTGGGCCCTTGCGAACCCGCCCCTTGACCGATCCTCCGGACCGCCGAAGCGGGTTTAGCTATTCCAACCGACTTGCGGTGTCAAGTTTGTATTCAAAGGCGTCTTGTATGGGGTGCCGGGTTCGCTAAACTCGCGGCATGCCGTTCACACAATTGGGTCTTTCGAAACCGGTGCTGGAAGGAGTGCGCGCGATGGGCTACACGGAGCCGACGCCCATTCAGTTGCGGGCCATTCCGCTCATTCTCGAGGGGCGCGACGTGATTGGGAGCGCTCAGACGGGGACGGGGAAGACCGCGGCGTTTGCGTTGCCGATCCTGACGCGGTTGGGCGAGTGCCGACCGGTGCCGCGGGTTCTGGTGTTGGAGCCGACGCGGGAGTTGGCGGCACAAGTCGAGACGGCATTTCGGGATCTGGCGCGGTTCACGCGGGTGCGGGTGTCGGTGGTTTACGGCGGCGTGGGGTACGGAGGGCAGACCAGCGCTCTGCGGTCGGGCACGGACGTTCTGGTGGCGACGCCGGGGCGCCTGTTGGATCATCTGCAGCGCGGCAACTGCCGGCTCAACCAGATCGAGTACGTGGTCCTCGACGAGGCGGACCGGATGCTGGACATGGGTTTCCTGCCGGATGTGCGACGGATTGTTGAGAAGTGTCCGCGCCAGCGGCACACCTCGTTGTTTTCGGCCACGATTCCGCCCGAGATCGAGACACTGATTCAGTGGGCGATGCGGGATCCGGTGACGATCGAGATTGGAATGCGGCGGTCGCCGGCGGAGACCGTGTCGCACGCTCTCTACCCGGTGGCGGCCAATCAGAAGACGGACTTGCTGCTCGAGCTTCTGCGGAGGTTGAACTACGATTCCGTGATTGTCTTCTGCCGCACGAAGCACGGGGCGGACCGGGTATCGCAGGTATTGAAGCGATCGCAGCACGCGGTGGCCGTGCTGCATTCGAATCGGACGCAAACGGAGCGGGAGGAGGCGCTTCGGGGTTTTCGGGCGGGGCGTTACGAGGTGCTGGTGGCGACGGACATCGCGGCGCGCGGCCTTGACATTCAGGGGGTGAGTCATGTGATCAACTACGACGTGCCGCAGCACCCGGAGGACTACGTGCACCGGATTGGGCGGACGGGGCGGGCGCAAGCGAGCGGCGACGCCCTGACGCTGACGGTTGCGGAGGACGCGACCCACGTGCATGCCATCGAACGCTTCATCGGCCGCCGGATCGACCGGATTCGGCTCGGAGGGTTCCCGTACCAGTACACGGCGTTGTTTGAGGAGACGCGGCCGGGGGGCACTCCGCAGCACCAGCGGCGCGCCCGGGGCGGACGCCTCAGCGGGGGCTACTTTTTTGGTCCTTCCCGGAGACGACGGTAGAGTTGCCTTTTCTTGTGAATACGGGCAGGTTTTTGCAATCTAAACGAATGACAGTGAAAACCATGATCATGAACCTCTGGACCGTGATGACACCGCACCGCAGTCTTGGACTCTCTCTGGGCTTTTTACTGGCCGCTGGCACGGCCTTGGGCGCTGACGGCGAGATGGCGCCATTGCCGCTGAAGCTGCCGATACCGGCGTTCATGGGGACGCCGACGGACATTCCGATGGATCCGAACCTGGTGGAGAAGCCCTCGGACAAGCCGCGGCCACCGTTCATGGCTCCGAAGGGGGTCCAGAACGTGGCGGCCAAGAAGAAGGTGATCAGCAGCGACAAGTCGCCGATCACAGGCTCGCTGGAGCTGGTGACGGACGGCGACAAGGAGTCGAACGACAACAGCTTTGTCGAGTTGCACCGCAAGACGCAGTGGGTTCAGATTGACCTCGAGAAGAAGCACAAGCTGTACGCCATTGTCCTCTGGCACGCGCACAACACGTTCCAGGTCTACCACGACGTGGTGGTGCAGGTGTCCGACGATCCGGATTTCACGCAGGGCGTGAAGACGGTCTACAACAACGACCAGGACAACAGCTCGGGGCTCGGCATTGGGACGGACAAGGAGTATTTTGAGAACTACGAGGGCCGGCTCATGGACGCCAAGGGGGTGGAGGGGCGGTACATTCGGTGCTACAGCAAAGGGAGCACGTACAGCGCTCTGAACCGGTATACCGAGATCGAAGCCTGGGGTATCCCGGCTGAATGAACCGCTGGCTGACGCTGGCCCTGCTGGCGGCCGTGGTCGTGGGGGGAGCCCTGCGGATGGCCCAGCTGGATCAGCGGCCGCTGCACACGGACGAGTCCGTTCACGCCATCAAGTTCCTGGGGCTGTGGGAGCGCGGGGTCTATCGGTACGACCCTGACGAGTACCACGGCCCTTGGCTTTATTACGCCACTCTGCCTCTGGCCTGGCTGTCGGGCGCGCAAACGGCGTCCGAGCTTTCCGAGACCACCCTGCGGCTGGCGCCGGCGCTGACGGGTCTGGGGCTGATTCTGCTGGTGGTCCTGATGCGGCCGGGGTTGGGGTCGGTGGCCACGGGCTTTGGAGCGCTGTTCACTGCGGTCTCGCCGGCCTTTGTCTACTACAGCCGGTATTACATCCACGAAATCCCGCTGGTGTTCTTCAGCCTGTTGCTGACGGCTGCGATTTGGCGGTACTGGTGGCGTCCCGGGGTGGGGTGGGCTGTGCTGGCCGGCGCGGCCTTGGGCGGCTTGCATGCGACCAAGGAGACGTTTGTCTTCGTGGTGCTGGCGGTTGGCGCGGGTTTCGGAGCGGCAGCGCTGGCGGGCAGGGGCGGAGACCGATCGGGGGAGGGTGCGGCGGCGTTGTCCGGGGCGGGATCGGTTGGCGCGCGGTTCGTGGGTGTACGAACGTGGCACGTGGTGGTGGGTCTGCTGGTCGCAGCCGGGGTGTCGGTCGTCTTGTTCTCCTCCTTTTTCACGAATGCGGCGGGCCCGGTGGATTCCGTGCGGACGTACCTGCCGTGGTTCGAGCGAGCTGGGGGCAAGTCGCCGCACGTGCATCCGTGGTGGTTTTACTTTCAGCGGTTGCTTTGGTTTCACCCGGCCAGGGGCGTGGCGGGGACGGAGGCGGCAATCGTCGTGTTGGGGTTGGTCGGGATGATTCGCGCATGGCGCGGGGGTGGCTGCCGGAGGGTCGAGGTCGAGAGGTTTCTGTCGGTGTACACGGTGGTATTGGCCGGCATTTATGCGGTGCTGCCGTACAAGACCCCGTGGTGTCTGCTCGGGTTCCATCACGGGTTCATTCTGTTGGCGGGGGTTGGAGTGGCGGCGCTGTGGGACTGGGTGCAGCATCGGCCGCTGCGCTGGGGGCTTGGGATTGTTCTGACGGTTGCGGTGGGGCATTTGGGTTGGCAGGCATGGCACGGAGCCGGCCCGTATGGTGCGGACCGGCGGAACCCCTATGTCTACGCCCACACCTCGAAGGACCTTCTTCGGTTGGTGCGGCAGGTGCAGGAGATCCTGGGGGCACAATCCCCGCCGCCAACCCCGTTCGCCAAGGTGGTGGGGGCGGGCGGCGACTACTGGCCGTTGCCGTGGTATTTTCGAGGCTTGCCGGGGGTTGGCTGGTATGGCGAATTGCCGGCCGACCCGTATGCGCCGATCATGGTGGTCGACGCCTCGATCGAAGCGGAGCTGGACGAGAAATCGGAGAAGCGTTGGCTGATGGTGGGGCTGTTCGAGCAGCGGCCGCGTCGGTTCTTCGAGCTTTACGTGGCCTTTGACGTTTGGAAGCGGTACATCGAGACGCGGCCTCCGCCGGTCGATGAGGACTGAGGTCGGGGATCCGCCAAAGCTCGTTCAGACGCGGCGGCGGAGGAATGCGAAATACCGTTCCGGAACTCATCTGCCACCACCCAATTGGCTTCCGCCCACACCGCCACCATCGGTTGGTAGCCTCGCCCCCCTCGCAGGGCGCCCGCGCCGCCTCCTTGTGACTCTCGATGATCGTCGCATGCTGATCGATGGTCGCGATCCGCTATGCCTGCCCCGCCTGCGCGTAGCGCTTGGCGACCCGTCGCACCACGCCGGCCTGGACATTCTGCAGCCCCTGCACCGCTCCGCTGCTGGGCAAGATGAAGCTCTTCTGCTGTTCCCGCGGGGGTCGCCGCGCTTCCAGTGCCTCATCGTGAAAGCGCTCCAGAAACCCGCGCACCGCCGTCGCCTTGGGCGGCCGATACCCTGACCCCCGGTCCACAAGTGACCCAAATCCGCGCGTAAGCGTCCCTTGCGGCTCAACCTCCTGGGCTGGACCGGACGCCTTGAGCCGCACGGTCCGGGGTTTTCGCGGATTGGGAAGCCCGCCCCCAGGGCGGGCCTCCCCGGAGCCGACACCGCACCCGCCGATCAAGGCCAAAACCCACCGGGAGCCGATGGCGCACATTCGAGCCCCAGGCGTTAGGCGAGGATCCGGGAGTGATTCCCGGACTTGACCCGCTCACGGATCTGTGGCCATTCTCTCCGGTGAAGTTTCAGAGGGTATCTGTCTTGATGGGGTGGTAGGGTGGTGCTTCGAGCGGTTGTGCAAGCGGATACTTGCTTTGTAAGTTGTTAGCAGGCAATTGGTTGGAGAGGTGGCCGAGTGGCTGAAGGCGGCGGTTTGCTAAAAGGGGTAAGGCAAAAGTGTTCATGGAATACCAATATTCACAATGCTTCCATTGCATTCCAGACACTTGTGATGGCGGTTGTGATGTGGTAAGATGTGGTAAGAGATTCGCCTCTGAAACCCATTTTAGAAAACCCGCCCGGCGCACACATTCCTGCATTTCGTCGGGTGGGTGGGAGGTCAGCATCCCCCGGAAGACGACCCACAACCGATCCTGGACGCATTACGGGGTGTTCTGGAGTCGCCTCCCGTCACCAAAACCAAGGGCTGACTCCGGAGTTTCGCCCCCCGTCGCCCACCCCCCCAAAAAAACGGGAGTCCCCGGCGGCTCGCAATCCATCCCCGGGGACCTGAATTTGTTTTTGCCTCTCCTCAGCGACAGTCGGATTCGTTCTGGGTCGGTGACGGCGGTGGTTCCCCGTCACTCCCTCACGAGTCGAGGCAGCTTCCGGTAAAGCCCCTCCGTGAATCCGTCCCGATCCTGCCCGTGATGGCAGCGCCGGTGACAATTCGGGCACAGGGCGGCAGCGTTGGAAACTCGGTCTGAACCGCCGTCGGCGAGTTGGTGGACGTGGTGGACCTCCAGAAACGGCTCGCCGTCGTCCCCGGCGAAGGGAGCAGGAGCGCCACAGACTTCGCATCGCCCGTTGGCATTCTGGAGCACCCAAGCCTTGACCGCCGGATCCCGCAGAAAGGACTTCCCGCTGGTTGGAGCCGATGCCGGTGCCGCCTGTCCCGGTGGGACGGAGTGGATTTTCTTTTTCCGCAGTCGGGAGACCCGCCTCTCCAGTTCCACCAGGTCAGCGGTCGGCTCGAAATCGGTGTCGGTGGTTGGCGCATCCTTTTTCACGGTGCCGGTAGAATTCTCCAGCAGCTCCTCGGTGACGGTCAGGAACTTGTCGGGTATTCCCATCGGATCGGTTACCTGGAGAATCTGATCCAAGAGCGATGCGGAGTCGGGCGTGAGCTCCTGCAATCCTCGTGTCGCCTGACCGTAGAGGCGGTCGCCCTCCACGAAGTACAATCCCCTGGTCTTTCCGCCTGGCGAAATGAAGCGGAGGCGCTTGGACAGGGCTGGAGACAGGCGTCGATGCAGGTTGAGCGGCGTACCCGCCTTCTTGCGGTCGATGATCCACTCCTTGGCTGGGTAGAGATCATCGGTACCACAAAACCTCACGGCCTCTCGCCGGGACACGATCTCGCCGACCGTCATGCGCCCCCCGAGGTAGAGCAGACCGTCGGCGAGCGTGATTACGTAAACCACATCGCCAATGGACACTCCCCTCCTCCTGAATTGGTTGCTGCCAGAACTATCGACAGGATCGCCTTCCGGGTTGATGTCCCCTCGCCAAAAACGGTTCTGCCAATGGAATGTCCAGTAACGTTTCATCGTTGTTGATCCTCCCCCGCACGCCGAACGGATTCGATGGGTGCCTCGCCCCAATGCCGGTCATGGAGCGATCAACGACGCCACTTCCTTCTCGCCGGAGGGCAGAGCCAGAATCCACGGGGCTTCAGTTTCATCAAGTGAAAATCACCGCTTCCTGTTCCACTCCTGGCGTTGGGGCCGGCCGCCGAAACCCTTTGTCCCCACTCCCCATTTCCAGTACGATCGGGGACGGCCATGAACAACTTTGGGGAGAAGGTCAACTTTCTGTGGTCGATTGCGGAGCTCCTCCGTGACCGGTTCAAACGGGGCAAGTACCAGGACGTCATCCTTCCTTTCACCGTGCTCCGGCGCATTGATTGTGTGCTGGCCCCGACCAAAGAAAAAGTCTTGGAGACCCACGCCAAACTGAAGGGCAAGCTGGAGAACCTCGATCCCCAACTCCGAAAAGCCTCCGGGTTCGCCTTCTACAACACGTCGAAGTACGACTTCGAGAAACTCCTCGATGATCCGCCCAACCTCGCCACGAACCTCCGTGCCTACCTCAACGGGTTCTCCGAGAACATGCGGGAGGTTCTGGAACGGTTCGACTTCGCCAACACCATCGCCAAGCTCGATGAATACGGGCTCCTGTTCCTGGTGATGGAACGATTCGCCAGCAATGTCGTTGATCTCCATCCGGACAAGGTCTCGAACCACGAGATGGGGTACATTTTCGAGGAGCTGGTGCGCCGGTTCAATGAAGCCCTCGACGAAAACCCCGGCGAACACTTCACTCCCCGTGAAGTCGTCCGTCTGATGGCGATGCTGTTGGTCTCCGTGGACCGGGAGGTGATCAAAAAGAAATCCATTGTCCGCACCGTGTGTGATCCGTGCTGCGGCACCGGCGGGATGCTCACCACGGCGAAGGAACAAATCCTGGAAATCAACCCCAACGCCGAGGTGTACCTGTTCGGGCACGAGTCGCAACCGGAGACCTTCGCCGTCTGCAAAGCGGATCTGTACATGAAGTCGGTCGATGGTCGGGACGCCGACAACATCCGGTTCGGCAGCACCCTGTCCAGTTGGCAGTTGGGCACCCGCCGCTACGATTACCAGTGCGCCAATCCGCCCTACGGCAAGGAATGGAAACTCGACCAAACTGCGGTCGAAGCCGAGGCGGAACGGGGGGATGCGGGTCGGTTCGGGGCGGGACTCCCCAGGATCAGCGACGGGCAACTGCTCTTTCTGCAGCACATGCTCTCCCGGATGAAAGACGCCGAGGACGGCGGCGGGCGGGTCGCCATCGTCATGAACGGTTCCCCCCTGTTCACCGGGGACGCCGGGAGCGGCGAGAGCGAGATCCGGCGGTGGATCATCGAGAACGACTGGCTCGAAGTGATCATCGCCCTCCCAGAGCAGCTTTTTTACAACACCGGCATCAGCACCTACGTTTGGGTGTTGAGCAACCGGAAGGAACCCCGCCGCAAGGGGAAGGTCCAACTGATCGACGCCTCCGGCCTCTGGACGCCAATGCGGAAGAGCCTCGGGAACAAGCGCCGGGAGATTGGGGCCGACCAAATCCTGCAGGTGCTTGGGCTTTACAGCGCCTTCGAGGCTGGGGAGCACTGCCGGATCTTCGATTCGACCGAGTTCGGCTACCGCAAAATCACCGTGGAACGTCCGCTGCGGTTGAACATCCACGTCACACCTGAACGGTTGGCCCGACTTGAACAGGAATCGGCTTTCCAGAACCTCGCCCTCAGCAAAAAGAAGGACCCCAAAGCCAAAGCCGCCGAGGATTCCGAGGGCCGGAAGCTGCAAGCCGCCATCCTCAAGGCGCTGGGGACGTTGCCGAGCACACTGTTCAGAGACAGGGCGAAGTTCATCCCCCTCCTCGATGAAGCCCTGAAACGGGCTGGTCTCCGGATCGGCGCACCGGTGCGAAAATCTATTTTCAGTGCCCTATCCGAGCGTGACGAAACCGCCGAGATTTGCCGGGACGAGGAGGGTCAACCCGAACCCGATGCGGAACTGCGGGACACCGAGAACGTTCCCCTGGGCGAGGACATCGAGGATTATTTCAAGAGGGAAGTGAAGCCGCATGTGCCGGATGCATGGATTTCCACGGGCGTCCGTGACCACAAGGACGGCGAGATCGGCAAGGTGGGCTACGAAATCAATTTCAACCGGTACTTCTACAAATACCAACCGCCCCGCCCGCTGGCCGAAATCGAGGCGGACATCCGGACTCTCGAAGGCGAGATCATGGAGATGCTCAAGGACATCACGGCGTGATTTGCACCGGCACAATGGCGGGGTTCCTGTGCAGGCTGGGTACATTCCAAGCCCAGCGACGGGCTGAACAACGGCGTGGTCTCGACCGCCAGCTGCGGCATATTCGCTCGCAACTTCCCCTCTTTCGTCAGCAGCGCAGGGCATACGAAGCCAGAGTGGCCCCGAGGTTCAACGTCTTTCGTGTACTGCGGTTGGAAAGGAAGGAAGTGCTGGTTCACACCCCCATGCTGGCCGAGTTGCTCGATCCACAGGGAGCACATGGTCAGGGCTTTCTTTTCTTGGGCTCGTTCTTGGAAATGCTCCGAAGTCTTGCGCCGAAACCTCTGCCATCCACGCACGAAGGGCATCAGTGGTTCGTGGAGACGGAGAAGCCCACGGGCAGCCATGGGAATCTCGATGTGCTCATTACCAGCCCCACCCTCGGTTGCCTGCTGGCCATTGAGAACAAGGTCGGCGCTGGCGAACAACGTGAACAACTGTACCGCTACTGGTGCTGGTTGCGGAAGCAGAGGCGGCGGCTCCCCCATCAGATTCTGATCTTCCTCACGCCTGAAGGAAGAGAGGCCGAAACCGCCCGCAGTGCAAAATACACACGGCTTTCTTACCACACGGACATTTGCCCCTGGCTCCAGGCCGTGCTCCCAAGAGTGAAGTCCCCTGCCGTCAGCGAAACCGTTGGGCAATATGTGAGGATCTGCGAAGATTCCTGACCTCGTATGGCGCAAGAAGATGAACAGAAACTCGTTGAGTTCTTGATCAGCGAGCGCAACGTCTGTTGCGTGCTGGAGGTTCTCAAACACGGCGACGCCATCCGCAGAGCCCTTTTGAATCGATTCTGGTCCAGGGTGCGGACCCACCTCGGGGCAACCGCACCGAAAGGTCTCGCCACGAAAGTCAATTGGAGTGCATCTCCACTGCCGCAGGAGACAAAGAGCGGCTTCGCCTGGCTGGAGGCACGATTCCCACGGTTCGAGGACGAGCGACAATGTCTCTGCTACCGGGTCGAGTACGAGCGGTGGCCACAAGGACTTGACCTCTATTACGGTTTGCACTGGAGGCAGGAAACACGGCGGTCTACCAGGAGTCGTTCAATCAAGCCGGTTCAGTCGTTGCGCCAAGCACTCGACGCCAACGACTATAAACTGAGCGATCAGGAGTCGTGGTGTGGTTGGAGATACGTGCGGCGATTCAACGACACAGACGATTTCCTGTCTTTCTTCGTCGAGAATCCGAAGTTCCTTTTAGAGAGCATCAGTGAAGGGCTCTGGCCGTTCGTCCACCGCACCATCAAGCACGTTGAGCGGGTGAACCGTTCGTTGAGCGCCTGAAGACTAAGATGACGAGCCTGCCACAAACTCATTCCGGCAGTCGCCTGAGACCGTACCCCAAGTACAAGGACTCCGGCGTCGAGTGGCTCGGGCGGATTCCCGAGCATTGGGAGGTCAAACCGCTGAAGCGACTCGGTGTGGTGAAGGGCGGCAACGGCTTCCCGGACGAGGAGCAGGGTGTCGAAAACGAGGAACTGCCGTTCTACAAGGTTTCGGACATGAACCTTGAGGGCAACGGAGTTGTGATGTGCACACACAACAACTCAGTCAGCAGGAACACGGCACGTCGCCTTGGCGCCAGTATCTTCCTCCCCGACGCAATCGTCTTCCCCAAGGTGGGCGCTGCCCTGCTCACGAACAAGCGCCGTATTCTGAGCCGTGCAGCGTGCATAGACAACAACACTATGGCCTTCACCGTCTCCGAAGGCTCTGTGAAGTTCCTTTTCTACCGGTTGGTCTGCATCGACCTTGGCCGTTTGGCGAATCCCGGCGCTGTGCCGTCATTGAACGAGAAAGAAGCGGGCGAGATCGCAGTTGGCGTGCCTCCCGCAGTCGAGCAGCACTCGATCGCCTCATTTCTCGACCGGGAGACGGCGAAGATTGATGCGCTGGTGGCGAAGAAGGAGCGGTTGATCGAGTTGTTGCAGGAAAAGCGCACGGCGCTCATCAGCCACGCCGTCACCCAAGGGTTGAATCCGGACGCCCCCAAAAAAGATTCTGGCATCCCGTGGCTGGGGCGCATCCCGGCGCATTGGGAAGTGAAGAGGTTGAAGTTCTTGTTTTTCAATCTCGACAGCCGCCGTAGGCCGTTGAGCGGCGAGGAACGAGCCACGATGGAGAAGGAATACCCCTACTACGGAGCTTCAGGTATCATTGACAGGGTGGAAGATTACATTTTCGATGAGCCACTGATCTTGGTTGCCGAAGATGGCGCCAATCTCTTCTCACGCTCAACGCCGCTGGCGTTCCCAGCGTCAGGGAAGTACTGGGTCAACAACCATGCCCACATCCTCAAACCGATGGACGGCATGGTGGACTACTGGTCACAGGTGTTGGCGACGGTTGTTTACGATCCTTGGATCTCCGGTTCAGCCCAGCCCAAGTTGACCTCGGAGAACCTCGGCACAATCCCACTTTCGGTTCCACCTATCAGAGAACGAAAAGAAATCCTCGGCTTCCTCGACTCCGAAACCGCCAAACTGGACGCCCTGACGGCAAAGGTGCGGGCGGCGATTGAGCGGTTGCAGGAATACCGGACGGCGCTGATTTCCGCCGCTGTGACCGGGCAGATTGATGTGCGGGAGGAAGCAGCATGAGCGACATCAGACTGTTTCGATTCGATGGCGAGGGCGTCACCGAAATCGAGGGACAATCCGTGGCCGTGGAGAAATCGCTCCAGACGACTATCGAGAAGCACTGTGATGCCTTCTTCGGCGTGCGGTTTCTCGCCTCTGAATACAGCACCGGCAAAAGCCACAGTGGACGGATCGACACCCTGGGCATTGACCGAGACGGTTGTCCGGTGATCTTCGAGTACAAGCGGACGATCAACGAGGCGGTCATCAGCCAGGCGTTGTCTTACCTCGATTGGCTGGACGACCACCGAGAGGCGTTCCAGCTTCTTGTCCTTGAGAGACTGGGCAGGGCGGCATCGACTGGAATCCGCTGGAGTTCTCCTCGTCTTCTGTGTGTCGCTGGCGACTTCACCCGGCACGATCAACACGCCATCCGCCGGATCAATTGCAGGATAGAGCTGATTCGCTATCGCTGTTACGGGGACGGTCACATCCTCTTCCAGTGGATCAACGCCCCCACCGCTGGCGGGGAGGGTTTCTCGGGTTCAACGCAACCCCGTGAACGTCGGCAAAGAGAAAAGGGCACAGGGGATCTCGACGATGTGCGGCAGCAGTTCTGGAGCACACTGCTCCAACGGGCAAGGACGAAGACCAGACTCCACAGCAGCATATCCGCTGGTCAGCGCAGCTACTTGCCCACGAGCTCTGGGAGAAGGGGTTTCACCTACCAGTATTCAATCCGCCAACATGAGGGTTCGGTGTTCGTGTGGATTGACCGGGGTAAGGACGCAACGCAGGAGAACAAGCGATTGTTCGATCTTTTGGAGAAGTCCAAATCAGACATTGAAGGCTCGTTCGGAGGGGCGCTCTACTGGGAGCGAGGAGACGGAATGCAGGCATGCTGCATCTCCAAGGTTCTCTCGATTGGCGGTTACCGAGACCGAGACAAGTGGCCGGAGATCCAGGACGCCATGATCGACGCCATGATTCGGCTGGAAAGGGCGTTGAAGCCGCACATCGCCAAGTTGGACTTGTAGATGATCGACACTTCAGAAAAGAACTTTGAAGCCGCCATCGAAACCGCCCTGCTCGGGGATCTGACCGGACCGGCGACTCTGGCGGAAAGCGGGATCGGCGTTTACCGGTCTGGCGGGTACCACCGGCGTGAGCCCGCCGATTTCGACCGGGATCTGTGCCTCATCGCCAAGGACGTGGTGGGTTTCCTCTCCGCCACCCAGCCCAAGGAATGGCAAAAAATGCTGGCGATGCACGGCGCCGACGCCAAACCGCTCCTGCTCAAACGTCTCGCCGCCGAAATCCACAATCATGGCACCCTCCATGTCCTCCGCAAAGGCATCAAAGCCAACGGGTGCAAGTTCCAGTTGGTCTTTTTCCAGCCCTCTTCGGGTCTAAACGAGTCCGCCCAGAAGCTCTACCGGGCCAACCAGTTCGCCATCGTCCGCCAACTCCACTACAGCCAGAAGAACGAAAACTCTCTCGACCTGGCGATCTTCCTCAATGGGCTGCCGCTCTTCACCGCCGAATTAAAAAACCCATTCAAAGGGCAGTCCGTCCAGGATGCGGTCAAACAGTACCGCCTGGATCGGGATCCAAAGGAACCTCTTTTTCATTTTGGTCGGTGCCTTGCCCATTTCGCCGTGGACCCGTCCCTGGTCTACGTGACCACCGAACTGCGGGGCGGCAGGACGGCGTTCCTCCCCTTCAACCAGGGGCGTGACCTCGGGGCGGGCAACCCGCCCTCGATGCTCGGTTTCTCGACCGCCTACTTGTGGGAACAGGTCTGGGCTCGGGACAGCGTCCTGAACCTGCTCCAGCATTTCATCCACATCGTCGAAATCGAAGACGACAAGGGGAACCGGACAGGGGAGAAAAAACTCCTGTTCCCCCGGTACCACCAACTCGATTGCGTCCGGCGGATTGTCGCCGATGCCCTGAACCGGGGGGCGGGGCAGTGTTACCTGGTGCAGCACAGCGCCGGGAGTGGCAAGAGCAACACCATCGCCTGGCTGGCGCATCAGTTGTCCGTTCTGCACGATGCGAAGAACGACAGGATTTTTGACTCGATCATCGTGGTCACCGACCGCCGGGTGCTCGACCGCCAGCTCCAGAGAACGGTGCGGCAGTTCGAGCAGACCCTGGGCGTGGTCGAGAACATCGACACCACCTCCCGCCAATTGAAGCAGGCACTGGAGGACGGGAAAACCATCATCGTCACCACGCTCCAGAAGTTCCCCGTGATCGCCGACCAGATTGGGGCGCTCAAAGGAAAACGGTTCGCCGTCATCATCGACGAAGCCCACTCCAGTCAATCGGGCGAGAGCACCAAGAGCCTGAAAACGGTGCTCGCCCCGACATCCCTGGAGGAAGCCGAAAAGCAGGACGCCGAGGAAGGGGACGATCTCGAAGACCGGATCGTTTCGGAGATGAAGCGGCGGGGGCGATTGCCCAACGTCAGCTACTTTGCCTTCACTGCCACCCCCAAGAACAAGACCCTCGAGCTGTTCGGGCGCAAGCGCCCGGACGGGAAATTCGAGCCGTTCAGCCTCTACTCGATGCGGCAGGCCATCGAGGAGAAGTTCATTCTCGATGTCCTGGAGAACTACACCACGTACCAGGCGTTCTGGGCGCTCCTCAAGAAAACCAAGGACGACCCCAACTACGATCGTGAGAAGGCGGAGTACCTGCTCAAATCCTTCGTCGGCCTGAGCCCGCACACCATCGAGAAAAAAGTCGCCATCATGGTCGAGCACTTCTCGAACCACGTGCAGCACCGGATCGGGGGGAAGGCGAAGGCGATGATCGTCACCCGGTCACGCCTTCATGCCGTCCGATACAAGCTGGCGGTGGATGCGTACCTGAAGGCGAAGGGATACCCGTTCAAGGCGCTTGTGGCGTTTTCCGGCACGGTCAAAGACGGTGGCAGGGACTACACCGAGTCCGGCATGAACTCCGAGTCGGTGGGCAAAAATGTCCCCGAGACCGCCACGGCGGCGACATTCCACCAGAACGAATTCCGGATCCTGATCGTGGCGAGCAAGTTCCAGACGGGATTCGATGAACCGCTGCTCCACACCATGTACGTGGACAAGAAACTGGGCGGGGTGAACGCCGTCCAGACGCTCTCCCGCCTGAACCGGATCTGCCCGCCGGACAAGGAGGAGACGATGGTGCTGGATTTTGCCAACGAGGCGGACGAGATCCAGAAGGCGTTCCAGCCCTACTACGAAAGAACGCTGCTCAAGGAAGCCACCGACCCCAATCTCCTGTACGATCTCCAGACCAGGCTGGACGGGTTCCATTTCTTCACGGAATCGGACGTCCAGGCGTTCGCCGTCATTTATTTCAGTCCCAAGGGGACCCAGGACAAGCTGCACGGGGCGCTGGCACCCGTGGTCGCCCGATATGGGGAAGCGCCCTTGGACACGCAATCAGACTTTCGTGGAGCACTCGTCGATTTCGTGCGCCTCTACGCCTTCCTCTCCCAGGTGATCACGTTCACGGATCCCGACCTCGAAAGGCTCTACGTGTTCGCCAAACTGCTCTGGCGGTTGCTCCCCGTGAACCGGGATCCATTGCCGGTCGAAGTGCAAAACAACATCGACCTCGATGCGTTCCGCCTCCAGAGGACCGGGACGACCAAGATCCAGCTCAAGACCGGGACGCAGACGCTCGATCCGATGACGCCGAGGGAGGAGGGTGGGGTCACACCGCAGGACATCGAACCCCTCTCGAAGATCATCAAGGAATTGAACGACCGGTTCGGGACGGATTTCAGCGAGGAAGACAAGGTGTTCATCCTGCAATTGGAGCAGCGGATTGCGAACAACCCGGCCCTGGCGGCGAGTCTCGCCGTGAACCCCCCCGAGGACGCCCGATTGACGTTCAACCAGACCGTCAACGATGCCCTCCAAGACATGGTCCACGCCAACTTCAAGTTCTACAAACAAATCACCGACAACCCCGATTTCGCCAACGACTTCCTGGGCTGGCTCTTCGAGCGGTACCGGAAATCGAAGGGGGCGTGACGGGGAGAATCGGCGGATCGCAGGCGCATGGTGGTGTGCGCCGTGTACAGCATACCAAAGTATGCAGTCCTCACTGGAAAGCGCATTCGACTCCGTTACCATCAATCCGCCACGTGATTCGCTCGTCGCCCGCTCCAAAACCGTTTTTCCTTTGTCTGCTCGCCGTCATTTTGATACCTTTCAGCGCAGAGACCCTGAAACACGCAGACTGATATTCATTACTGAAAAGCATGCGGGAGGAGGAATTGCACATGAAGACCCTGAAACGGCTGCTGCTCGCATTCACTGGATTGTCCCTCTTGACGCTTTTGCCCCCTGTCCAGGCGCAGTCGTATCTCACCGAGGGTTTGGTGGCGTATTATCCGTTCAATGGAAATGCAAATGATGCAAGCGGGAGCGGGAACAATGGGAATGTGATTGGGGCTCAGCTCGCCGCCGACAGGTTTGGAAGCGCCAGTTCCAGCTATTCCTTCAACGGCATAGACAACTACATCAATGTTCCGAATTCGCCCAGCTTCAACTTCGGAGAACACATCACCATCTCAGCGTGGATCGACGCTGATTACTTGAGGCCGTCCCAAGCTGCAGGTGGAATGCCTGTCGCCGTCGTCTCCAAAGGGTACGATGGTGGAACAATGGACTGGCACTTCGCCGTTAACGGCCAGCAGCAGCGACCTGTTATAGCCATCAACGACGGGTGGGTGTATTGGGATTCAACACCCGTTGTGCAAGCTCAGGTTTGGCAGCAGGTCGTGTACACTTACGATGGCTCTGCGATGAAGACATACTTGAATGGTGTGCAAACGGGCCAACAGGCGGCATCAGGCACCTTCCGAGTCAGTGCTTCGCCACTGTGGATCGGAGCGTACTACCCTTCCTATTTTGCATGTTTCTTTCCGGGAAAACTCGACGACATCCGCATCTACAACCGAGCCCTCTCACAAGCAGAAGTCCAGGCGCTCTTCACACTTGAGAGCACCCCCCCTGTCCCCCACCGTGCGACTGCGAAGGTGCAGATCGTGAACGGCTACGTGGTCGGCTTCACCATGACGGATCACGGATACGGATACTCCGACACTGAGCCCCCGGCAGTTCGCATTCGGGATGCGGTCGGAACCGGAGCGGTTGCCCATGCGGTGGTGGAGAACGGATTGGTCGTCCGCATCGAAATCGACAACAACGGACGAAACTACACGGGGAATGCCACGGTGTTGATCGCCACCCCGCCGTTCTGGCCCACGATGTCGGTTTTCGTGAGCAGGATCACAGTGAAGATGGCTGTTGTCCTCGGGCGGAAGTACCAATTGGACGTCTCCAGCGACATGCAGACGTGGTCTCCGTTTGGCGACCCGTTTGTGGCTGAAGAGGAGGAGATCACGCAGGAGTTCCCAGTCACGGAGACGCAGAAGTTTTTCCGTATCAGGGAAGTGCAGTGACAGACGGCGCTAAAGCGTTTCCTTCATTCCATCACTGGACGCCGTGGATTGTGAAAGATGCTCATTATGAGACGAGATGACGCAACGGCGATCGACAAGTACGTAGCCTTTAAAAGGGCAATTGACACTTACAGGGTCTACTTGGCTCAGGGGAACAGGATTGGAGCATACGTAGTTGTGTTCTCGATTCTTGAGGATCGTCTTTCGGCCTGCTACTTTCTCTTGCACCAGGAGAAGAATCTACAACCTCGTTGCCGTCATCCGGAGTTCATGCGGAGGCTGGGCTTCGTGAAAGCACAAAGCGATATGACGAATGAGGAGTATAGTCGCTGTGCGGTCCTCGCTGACGAACGGAATCGACTAATCCATGCTGCGATGTGGAACCTGGATGCGTTTGATCAGGCAGATTTCGAAGGCGTCATAAATGCGGCACGTAAGCTGGACAATCGTGCTAAAAGACTGAGGAGAGCCAGGAAGAAGAGATTGAAGGCACAAGGCGGATGTTGTGCGCCCGGTTAGCAAGGACTGAATCGTCGGTGAGGGACGTCGCACAGGTCACTTAGTGACGCCTGCTCAATCCTCCAGCAGCGTCAGCAGAAGATTTCCATACCCCACCAGTCCGCCCCCAGGTCGGACGGTCATATCGTCGTTTTTTAAATACACCCCCAGCAACCGCCCGCCCGGCGCAATCAACTCGATCCGGTCGTCGGATTCCCGCAAATATCCGAGGATCCGCCCGCCTCTGCCGATGATCGATTTCACAGAATATCCTCCGAGCTCAGCAGATCCCGCAACCTGGCGTCCTGGATACCCTCGGCGACAGCGGCGTACACGTTGGCCATGGGGATCAAATCGCTGTCCTCAATTGGGAACTGGCAAGTGCTGGCGGGCTCGAAAACCCGGTCTTGGACATTCTCGGTGGCGATCACGAGCGTGTTCGCTTCGTCCTCCCTGGTCGCCCGGCAAAAGAGAAGCGCCAGACCTTCGCTTTCCTTCAGCACGAGGGCGAAGATCAGGCGATTCGTTCCCGGCACCCGATATGGGACTTTGCGGACGAGGCAGATTTTCATTCTTAATCCCCAAACTGGTCGAGGTTCATGCAGCGGAGGTGCGTTGTTCCTCCCGCACCGACCGCACAAGGCGGCAGGTGGACGACAACGGCAGTCCAAGCTCCCGTGAAATGACCCGTGCGCCCTTTCCCTGTGCCACCAGGGTGGCGACCGCTGGCTTGTGCTGGTCGAGGGTGCTCGGGCGGCCCAGTTTGCTGCCACGGGCCTTTGCAGCGGACAGTCCGGCATTGACCCTCTCCCGGATAATTTCTCGCTCGAACTCGGCGACCGCCATGAGCACCCCAAGCTGGAGTCGCCCCGCCGGGTTGGAGTCGGACGTGTCGAGACCCTGAGTTGTGCAAACTAAAGCCGTCCGGTGGTTCGCAAGTTCGGCCACAAGCTGCGCCAGATGCGGAAGTGAACGCCCCAGCCGATCCAGCTTGAACACAACGATTCGCTCGACCCGCCCCTTCCGGACTTGGGCCAGAAGGGAATCCAGCCCCTGCCGGGTGAACTTGGACCCGCTGATGGTGTCGGCGAACTCGACGACGCTCCCCCAGTTCCGGCGACGGCAGAATTCCCTAAGTTCGACCAACTGGGAGTCGTGCGCCTGCTTGTCGGTGCTGACCCGGGTGTAGATGGCGGTCTTCATGGGCGTCCTCTAAATCAAATGTTTCCTGCACCCCCCCTTTTTTGGACTTTTTCCGCCTTGCGGGAATGAGGGGGATTTCGAGTACGCCCCGCCCCATCCCTTCCGGCGACTGGTTGCGACTTGAAGGGTGGCGTTCATGGTCATGGATGGTTTTCGCTTGCCTCGGCGGGTGACTTGCGATTTACTGTGGCAACAATAAATGATGAACCGGGCAGCGGTCAAGGAATATCTGTTACAACACTAATTCTTTTCCACAGATGCCGCCCAAACACAAACGGAAGAGGGGACGCCCGCCACTGCCTGAGGGGGCCGGAAAAGAATCCCGGCTCGTATGCCGCATCTCTGCGGCAGAAGATGAGACGATCAAGGCGGCGGCGAAGAGAGCAGGTTTGACCACGAGCGATTTTGTCAGACGGGCGGTTTTGGCGGCTGCGAGGAGGCCGATGCCGGGAGCGTGATTTAAGAAGGGATATCATTCAGCTTTTGGCACGGGCCGCTGTCCCAACACCCTCCCCCGCCACGGATACCATGAATGGAGATTTAATTGTGAATGGCGACAGTCCAGACTGGGCCGAAAAAAAATCAGGCAC
The DNA here is from genome assembly GCA_029556615.1 of Verrucomicrobiota bacterium. Taxonomy (GTDB): domain Bacteria; phylum Verrucomicrobiota; class Verrucomicrobiia; order Limisphaerales; family J093; genus JAKQDD01. The sequence goes on from JAKQDD010000079.1 coordinate 113,108, forward strand.
CTCCAGCGTGCCGGTTCTGGGGTGCCGTCATCCGTGGATCGGGGATGGGTCTGGGGTGATGGCGACGAGGATTCACAGGATGAGGCTGTCAATGCCGACTTGTGGTCATCGCCCAATCGACCACAATATATAGTGGTGGTCGGAGACTGCCATTTTGGCTCTTCCTGCCCCTAAAAAGTGTTGACCTTTTCTCACGGATGTGCATAATCGTTACAGGCTCGGAAAGAGCGGCAAAGTCTGGGGTTGGGCGGAAAAACACTACCTAACCCACTGGTTTCGAGATACTTCGAATTAATCAAGAAATCGTCCGTAAACACACGGCAGGCGGATTGTTGCCTCTTTATGAGCCAAAATGGCGCAAACAATGAACACAGTAACCTCGGAAACCTCGGTCCGGACTCACGTCAACGACAACCATGAGTGCGATACATCTCAGTCCACCCTCGATCTCGAATACATCAAGGAAATCACGTCATACCGGATTGACGGCAGTGCGTGGTTCCGGTCCTCAACGGACCCTCGGTGGGAATTGCACAACATGGTCGGGAAGATGCCGATCTTCTGGCCACTCACACGAGACCCGGCCAACCGCTGGGGTTCGTCCGAGGCCCTGTTTCAGGCGAGCCAATACACATCGGACGCCCAATGTCTTCCCGCATCGGCGGCACCGGGAAGGAATCCGTTCGTCCGGGAGCGGATCCGCCAGACCAGCAGTCCACTTTGGGCGAAGCGGACCCAGAAGTGCGCCATTGCCAAGGGGTTGGTTCGGAAGGACTGGGAAGCGGAGGATGTCCAAATTAAATCCATGCTGTGGGTCTTGGAGTTGAAGTTATTCTGGAACCCCGAGACGTTTGGGCAGGTTCTTGCCGCCACAGGCGATCGGCCGATCATTGAACTCCTGAACCCGAAGCGCAAAAGGGATTTTTTCTGGGGGGCGGTAGACGATTGCGCCGGGGGTTGTCGGGGATGCAATGTCCTCGGCAAACTGCTGATGGATGTTCGGTCGAGACTGGAGAGCGTGAAACGGGGGGAATTCACGTTCCCCGGAGGATTCTTGCTGCCGTGAGGAAAGGCGCCGGTGACAGTATTGTCACCGGACGGATCTTGGGGTGCCCTCACCCGTTGCCCGAGGATGGGTCTGGGCACATGGTGATACCCAACAATGTCCTGTAATGGGACAGTGACCTGAAAGAAAACTCCGTTTCTCATCCCTTCTTGGAATCGAAACCGAGAAGGGGACGGTTTTGTCGTGACGGTCAGAATCCGCCAACCAAATCCCGAACCTGCATCCCCAGAGCCTTGGCGATTTTCACCACGTTATCGACGCAAGGCGACTCCACTCCTCTCTCGACTCTGGAAATAAAAACGGTCGAGAGATCGGCTTTCTCGGCCAGCCGCTCTTGGCTCATCCCCGCCGCTTTGCGACCTGCCCTGACGGCTTCGCCCAGCAGGCGGCGGTGTCTGGGCATACCCGCCATAGCCCATCAAAAGAACAAAACTGAGCGCAAACGACCATGTCGTTAACGACCAGTATTTTCTTGCTCTCTTGGTGATGGAGATCCCAAAGTGGATCATGCAACACTCAAAACCCCTGTCTGGACTCCTCTCTCTCACCCTCATCCTGGCGGCTGGCGCACAGGCCCAGTTCGATCCCACGGACGGGTTGGTTGGATACTACCCCTTCAACGGGAATGCGAATGACGAGAGCGTGAACAGCAACGACGGCAATGTGAGCGGGGCGCAGTTGGATCTCGACCGGTTTGGAAACCCTTCCCGTTCTTTTTCTTTTTCCGGGTACCCGGAATACATCGAGACCACGGCGGCGGTGGGGTTCCCTTCAGGGACGGAGGACTTTACGGTGTCGCTCTGGGTCCAAGTTGCGAGCCTCCCGCCGGACGCTCAAATCCTGTTCTGCAACAGCGTGGTCGGGGATTTTGAACTCACAATCTACCGAACGACGACAGGGAGCACAGCCCCAATGGACTTCATGATGGGAGGCGACTACGGCGTCCCTGAAGTTCGGACCGCCGACGTGCTGTGGGAATCGGGCCGGTGGTACAACGTCCAGCTTGTGAGGTCGGGAAATCATTTTGCAATTTATCGTGATGCCACCGTCATCGGCGAGAACGACGTGGACAGCACAATCACCGCACCCCCCGGTTCCCGAAACATCCGGTTTGGTCTCGGCGTGCCGCCGCAGGTGCACCAGTTTGGCGGCGGTCTTGACGACATCCGCATCTACAATCGAGCCCTCTCCGGCGATGATGTCGGGGCGCTCTACCGCTTGGAGTCGGTTCCGGAGCCCCAGACCTACGCCCTGGCTTTCGCCGTCGGATTGATCGGGTTTGGGATCATTCGGCGCCGGTCCCGCTGACGGGGTAAATCAGCGCCGTCCAGGAGGTCTCTCCGTCTGTCCTGATCTCCGGCCGTCCAGCCCAACAAGCTGGACGGCTTTTTGTTTCCTGCTGTCGCCGATAGGCGCCGGGCAGAAGACATCGAGGGTCGTTTTTCACGGAGCGCCACAGTGACACTCGTTTAACATTCCTGGGAGTTGTGGTATTGCATGCGCCATATTGGCACGTCAGAGGCACAAGAGAACCGTTGACTTTTCTCGCAGATCGGTACAATGGAGGGATGATCCACGAAGCTGCCTCTGTAACGACTCAGACCGTAAGAGCCCTGCCGACCAAAGTGGCACCGTGGCCAATTCCGAGGGTGCCGAGTAGTTCATTTCGTCCTCCTGCCGCAGTAGTCGATACTGGGAACCAAGCACATAATCCATGGGATTTCATTTGCATAAATAATTGTCCCCCAACGAGTTGCACGATTTTTGGTCTTGACTTCCCTTCTCTGATCGGTATAATCGCCGCCATGATGACTAACAGAGAGTCCTGCCGGGGTCGGAGAGAGTAAGGAAACCGCCCCGCTGACTTAGGAGCGCCCGAAAGGGCAATCTCAGAAAGGTCCGAATCAATCGGCGGGAGGACTTTTTGTCTCAAGATCACAGTAAACACAAATAAGTATATGACAAATAATGACAGTACGAAAGAGGTCGGAACAACGAACCCGACCGACAGTGAAAACAAAACCACAAACGCACGGGGCAACCTCCCGGTTGTCGCCGAGTCGGGCGACTACGAGCAGCACGAGTGCAACCTTCTCCTCCCCCCGATGCTGCCAGACCAGGTCAAACTGCTGACCGAGGACATCCGCCGGAACGGGTTGAAGATGCCGATTGTGCTGTGCGACGGGAAAATCCTCGACGGGTGGAACCGTTACCAAATCTGCCGCCAGTTGAAAATCGAACCCCGCTTCGAACAGTACAAAGAACACCAACCGCTCCGAGAGTGCTGGTCACTCAACATCGCCCGCCGGCACCTCGAAACCAGTCAACTGGCGGTGCTCGCCAACGAGATGATGGACAGAATGGCGGGTCTGAGGGTGGCGAAGGAAGGAGACAAAAATGTCTCCGCAACCAACGTGGACCAGACCGCCAACGGGGCGGGCACAAATGCGAAAACGAAGGGGAAGACCCGTTCGCTGGTATCCAGGTTCGTGGGCGTCAGCGAGGGATACATCCAGAAGGCGAGGGCACTCAAAAAGGAAGCGCCCGACCTCTACGAAAAGGTGCGGGTCGGCAAATTCAACCTGAGAAAAGCGGAGGGGCACCTGTACAAGCGGCGGGAAGCGGCGGCGAAGGACACTTCCGCCGTTGTGTTCGATCCGGCCGAGAAGCGGTTCCTCCTGCACAACTGCGACATCCTGGAAGCGCCAATCCAGGACGGGTCAATTGACGCAATTATTACGGATCCGCCCTACGGCGGCGACGACCTGGACTGCTGGCGCAAACTCGGTGAGTTCGGCGCCCGGAAACTGAAAGCGGGTGGAGTGCTGCTGGCGATGGGCGGTCTGTACAATTTGCCTGAGCAAATCCAGAACCTGAAGGCGGGCGGACTGGAGTACTACTGGATGCTCTGCTGCATGTATGAACGGCAACACGGCGATTACCCCAGGCCAAGGAAAGTGCGAACATTCTGGAAACCTGTCCTCTGGTTCGTGAAGGGCGAATACGACCGAACGTTTCAAGAGACGGATGTGTTCCCCGACCCCTATGCGAACGCCTCCCGAGGGAAAAAGTACCACAGATGGGGGCAATCACTCCCGTTCTTCACGACTTTGATTAACAAATTCACGTACGCCGACGAACTCGTTTGTGATCCGTTCCTTGGCGGCGGAACCACCGGGATCGCCTGCCTCGCCTTGAAGCGCCGGTTTGTGGGCATCGAGGTTGACCCCGTGGCATACGCCACAAGTCACCGACGCCTCACTGAATGGAAACCCGAACCGATTACGGTGGAACTCACCCCCCAGGCGGAACAGGAAGCACTGGCATCGTAAGGCACCGGGACCTCCGCAACACAAAGACCCGACGGCAAAACACGCTTTATGCAAAATAAAATAAAAAATAAAGAGGCGGTCGGCTCATCGAGCACGACTGAAAACCGAAACATCAACAACACATCCGTCGCTCCAGTCCAGTTGGAGTTCAAGTTCGTGGAGCCTGAACAACTGACTGGGGTGGGCGTCTCCAAGCCGACACGACGAACGACGACAACGGAAGGCACCGAGACCTCCGCAACACAAGAACCCGTAGGCGAAACAAGATTTATGAAAGAAAAACCAAATCAAATGGCGATCGGCTCATCGAGCACGACTGAAACAGAAAAGAAATCCCCAGCCGCACCGGACACGCCAGGAGTGGGTTGCCCGGTCAAATCTCCAACCGCTGGACGGAGGAGGAGGGGAATCTCCGAGCGAGTGTTGGAAGCGTGGAAACGACGCATACCTGCCCTGAAAGAGAAACAGGTGCGCCTGAACGAAACCGAATGGCACCGCCGAGGATTCCGACTCAAAGAGAACGCAAAGGGGCGACCCTACGAGTACGTCTGCCCGTCGCACTACACCCACATCGGTTGGCGCTTCGGTGCTCACGAAGTTGAACCCCGGTACTGCCGGAGGGGATTCTCCGCTCGCCGCCTGCAATTCGCCATGATCTTCGGCGAAGGGGGTGCCCAATGAAATATATTGATGTCCACCGAGACGGCGACAGATGCCGACTCCCAGACGGGAAGTTGTTCCAAATCGTCGTGGCGGAGGGGATTGACGCCGAGGGCGACTGGATCCCGTCACGTGTCGAGTCCTTCCGGACGGACGAGGAGTTCGTGGAGGGATTGAAAAAGTATTTGGGCACCGGCGACGGTGTCGTCATCCGTGCCCCCGCCGGGTTCAACGGACTCGCCACACGACTTGGACTTCCTCTGCTGCGGGGAGAGTGGGGTTTGTTGTGAGGACCAGACCGCTCAAAAGCACGGGTTCCGGACTGGGGGGTGACGGGTTCATGGTGAGGGTGGTGAGGATGGTGAGGGTGTTTTCTTCCTGCTCCAGCGGGCTACCACACATGCCCCCCATATTCTCTCTGAGAGTATAAACACCCTCACCATCCTCACCATACTGGGGTAACCTGTTGTTGTGTAAGCACTTAACCCGGTGAGGGTTCAGGTTTCAACCCTCACCATGCCCTCACCAAGCCTCACCAGACACTCCGGGACGAAGATATAATAAGAAGTTTACCTTATAATAAATCGACATTTCGCCTTGTATTTGATATGTATTGATACGACAAAATGAAAACGGAATCAATCAATCTAATCTATTTTGGGTGTCTGGTCTCCACCACGCCTCTGAATTCCACCCTGAGTATGGGTTTTTGCCCGAAGGCCCCGGCTCCAGACATCCTCCCAATTCAATCGGAATATCAATGGCAAGACAGAATACTCAAACGAAGTCGAGGCGGTCTCCTGCCTCCAACAACCACAACAACCAACCGGCCGAGGACAGAGACCCCGACCGTCACCTCCCCGACAAAGACAAGGTGCTGATCGACCTTGCCGAGATGGGCTACCAGCTCAACCGGTTCGGCGGGTACGAACGCCGAGATGAAAAAACAAGTGCTCCGGTGCCCGTGACGTTGCCGGTGTTGGCGACTCGGATCATCGACCACAGACAGCGCCAGGAGAAACACCCCCTCCACAAGGAAAGAATCCTGGACGTCCTCGTCGAACACTCACAGCACCGGTGCGATCAACTGTTTCTCGACAAAATCACGGAGACGAACCACGTCGCCGGCACCCCCAACCGGATCGAGGACATCTGCCGGTCGATTGCGGGGCCGGATTTCCACCCCCTCTATCCAGTCGTCCTGAGCCACGTTGGCTGGTGCATCAAGCGCCGGACACGGGGACTTGAGGTCAAATACCCGCTGCTGGTCAACCTCAGCGGGCCGGAAGAGTGCGGGAAATCTTTCCTCGTCCAACGCATGTTCAAGGCCGTGCTGCCCGAAGGATTCCACGAGGAGTTGAAGGACAGCGGCGAGGTGCTCGGGAATCTCCAGAAGTTCGGGTATGTGTTCACGGATCGTCTCGGCGTCATCCTCGGCGAGATGGCGAACATGCCGGAGGTGTCCATCGACACGCTGAAGGATTTGATCGACGCCCCTGAAATCCACTACCGGGTCTTCCGCACGCAAGCGAGCGCCAAGGGTCCAAATCGGGCGCAGTTGATCGGCACCAGCAACAAGCACATCCGGGAGATCCTCCAGCGAGACGAGAACATCCGAAAATACTGCAATATCGCCTACGACGAATGCTCACGACCTGAGCGGGTCAACAAACGCTGGCCCATCATTGAGAATTTCGACTGGTGCGAGTGGATGCGGTCGATTGACGAGAAAGCCCCCTCCCCGTTGGAGCCGGTTTACGGAGAGTTCAAGAAGTGGGCGAAGGCCGACTGCTACCGTCCAACCGATTCGGAGGTCTGGCTGAGCGGGTACATCCACAAGTATCCCGGTTCGAGAGTGCAGTTTTCCGAACTCTGTTCTGCCTACCAAGCGATTGAGGCGATCCCCCAAAAGGCGAAGCTCGGAGCGGGGAAGTTCCAGCAACTCTTGCTGCGGGTCGGGTGCGTCAAACACGTCGTTTCGGGGCGCATGTTCTATGAACTGCCGACTTCAGTCCCGCCACTGGAGGGGTGGGAAGCGTATTTCCCGCAAACGATTGACGAACTGAAGAAGCAGTGGTTCGGGGAACACCCGCAAAAATGAAAAGAAGGCTCTCCCTGATCCCCAGTGCGTGGGTTGACGCCGAGACCAAGGCCTTGCACGTGGGCGAGGTCGGATTTGCGCAGGAAATTGAAACCCTGTCCGACCTCGCCGACCTGGCGATCAACTTCGATCTCGCCCCAGCCGTCTTCAGCGACAATACCCGAAAGAAGTCCCATCTGGAGTCGATGGACTGGGTGATCTACGACTTTGACGATGGCACACCGTCCGCCCGCATCCACGAAATCCTCTCCGGCGACAATTGCCGGGGGTGGCGCCTGAACCACTTGGTTGCAGGGAGCAAAAATCACCTGCGGGACAAAGGCGACGGACGGGGCGTGGTTGAGCGGTTCCACATCTTCCTTCCGCTTCAGACGCCGATCACGGACGCAGATTTTTATTCGTTTCTCTGGGGCGAGTTCGCCCGCCTGTTCCTGCGGGGTTTGACCCCCGATCCAGCGTGCAAGGATGTGTCCCGGTACTTGGCAAAGCACTCATCGGTTCTCTTTGTCGAGGACGAGGGGATCGACGTGCCGCTGGAGATGTTCCGGCGACTCCAACAGATTCGCCAGGACGCCGCCAAACAACCAGTTCCCCGCCCGCAACGTCGTGCCCAATCGGAGTTCAAGGGGACGATGGGCGAGGGCAGCGCCACCGACCGTTTCCGCCGGACGTATGCATTCCGGCTCCTCCGAGATGAAATGTCGGCCGACGGCCAACGGTACGCCAAGAGCGCCACAATCGTCGGCGTGATGATCAAGTGCGGTTTGAGCGCCGATGAAGGGTTGGCGCTCTTCGACCATCACGCCATCTACGGGAATTCGTTCACGAGGAAGAGCGTGGAGAGGATGTTCCGGCAGTTCGGGGCTGGGTGACGAATACCGTGGTTCATCCCCGACTACGAAGACGACCTGGATCGTCGGAAACCGCACTGCGGAAGTTCTTTCCACCGGTCGCACGTCGGGCGCACACGGGTCATCGGCGTCTTCGGGCAGAGGCGGATCGAGATTTGAGCGGTGCCGTGGTTGAAATCCGGCATGTGACGGATTTGGCGGTGGCAAAAAGAAAATCGTCGCCGGTGCATACCTGTCCGATTTCGACCGACCCTCACCCAGGTGGGTCAATTCTCATGAGCACACCCGGGTCAATTATCGTGAGCGGCGACGGAATCGATTTCGATCAGAACGTCCCCGTGGAGAGGTTTTCTACCCCACTTCGCACCAACCATACCCCCCCCGAGCGCCATGAAGAGACAGACCGCCGATTTCCCCAATATATCCCCCCAGACCACGGGTCGGCGTGGATGGACGAACATCACCCCCACCGTGGAGGCTCAGATTCCGGCGGAAGAGACGTTAGTCCGTCTCGAAACTCACGGTTGTGCGAGGACATACCGGCCACACCGCCTTCCTGTACTTCGTATTTGTAGGTTTCCCGCCACGTCCTCACGGTCAGGTCGAAATAACCCTCCACCGGCTTTGCGCCGCCACACAGTGACAGCACCTCAACGCCGGCTCGTGAGAACATCACCAATCCGACGTTCATCTTGTGCGAGTCCTTGCTTCCAAGGCGCAGATGCACCGCTCTCCGGAAGTATGACGCCGCACCCGTTGCTACGGGCCATTGCTGTCCAAATGCCAGTCCTCGGGACGAAACGAGTCCGATTTCGGACAAATGCTGGAGTTTACCGAACGTGATTCCCGCCCCCCCGAAGATCTGGTTGTCTGGCTCATAGACCACAGGTATCGGCTCCCCCTCAATATGCCAAACGAACCGGCAGAGATTCAGGAAGGTCTCAACATCGTACCGGTCGAAGGACGCCAGCAGGTTCACCGTCCGTTTTGAGTATCGCCCCGGGCTCTCGGCTTCACCCGCAAGAACCCGTGCCCACATCTCTTGCATTTCTTCATCCGAAACAAGCCTGCACCGCTCGAAAAAGTTGACGATCCAATCCTTAGACATCTCGGCAGGGCGGGCAGCTTTGCTTACTTGAGGGAGCGCTTTTAAAGTAATGGCCTCCATGTTGGCCTGCCTCTGGGCTTCTTCGAGCACGAAACGTGTGAGCGCCCGTTTCTGGAGATCAGTGATTTCGATCTTGGTTTCGACTGCCGCAACAGCCTTGATGCGGTCTGCATCGGCTTCCGCCTGTGCGACTCGCCGGACCTGCCAAGGCTTGAATAGACCCTCAACGGCAGACGCAACGACTTTAATCAGCCCCTTCCCTGGTTCGGGGAACTTCTCCACGTCGATATTGATGAGCGAGATCATTCTAGAGATGGCAATACACGCTATAGTGAGACTCGGAACACTCGGCCAATCCGGAACTGGGAGGGAGCTTCCGCTCCCTCCACGACGCTAACTCCTGTTCGACTTCTTTGGCGACGTACCCCTACCCGGTAGGGGGATGTGTTCCCGCACCGTAGTGTTCGGACGCCTTTTCGCTGTTCCATCCGGAACAAATCGCCCGGTCACCGCTGAACGTTCTCCAATTCTGGCTTTACGATCACTCATCACAATTCACCACCTTTCTGGCCCACGGAGTATTCGAGATGAACTGACCACAACATCTCGTATGGCTGCTTAGATCTACCACCATATGTTGTGGTGTGCAAGCTCGAAATGGAAGTGCGGTAGACAGAGCTGCTTCTGGACACCGGGGCCTCATGGGGTTTGAAGCTCGACCCGACTACTTATTTCCAGTATGCAGTTTCAACGCCAATGCCCATCCTGCGGCGAGACGCTCGTCTACGCCCACCACGCCGGTTTCCGTCGTGCCCAGAGGGAGAAGTCCGTCTGTCGCCGGTGTGCCGCCTCGCCCGCCGTGATCAAAAAGAAAATCACCGAGGTTGAGCAGCGCCGAGCAGCGGAGATTGGCGACAGGAATCCGCTGGCGGTGTTTTTTTCACGCATTGAGGCGAGCGTGTCGGGATCGTTGCGGCCAGGAGCGGCGAAGCTTCCGGAGTCGATTTCCGGCGACCGCAAATAGCACGCACCAGGGCGGGGGCACCCGCTGTTGTCATCCTCCCAGTCAGAACCATATCCCCCCTGGCGTATGGGGGGGGGCGGGGGAGGGGAGAGTAACCGTGGCGACGGAGGCGACTCAATGCACATGCTCCGATCCAGACGAGTTTTGTAACGGCGTCGCCGGGGGAGAAGAAGGGGGCGTAGGAGACGGACAACTGGCGGGAGCTTTGAGGACGTGAACGGCGTTGCTTCTTGGTGACGGGAGGATATTCCAGAACCCCTCAACCTCAGCCTGGGAGATCTCGCCCTTGTAGAAGTTCTCGATGACGGCAGGCGAGTTGCCCATCATGTAGCGCAACTGCTCGATGTTGCGGTGCGTGGCATAGTGGAAGGTGGCGAAGGTGTGGCGAAGGCCGTCGTGCACCCAACCGAAACCGAGCGACGGTTTGATCTTCCTCGCAACATTCTGCATGTTGACGTTGGGGATCAACCTCTCCTGCGTCCGGTATGCCTCGAGCCATTTGACGAGGTTGTCCGACATCTTGAACAGCCGCCCCCCCGCCGTCTTCGTGATCTCACGAGGAAGCCAAATCTCTTCCGTGCCGAAGCGTATGTTCTGCCAAGTGAGCCGCTCGCACTCCGCAGGGCGGATTCCGGCGAACAAGCACAGCGCAATGTACGGGGGCAACCCCTCGACCTTCTCGGCCTCTTGCAGGATTCTGGCGCACTGGGCCACCGTGTAGAAACCCGGCGTGGGCCGCTCGACGGAGATTGGCTCGAGGTTGGCGGCTGGGTTGCCTCCCTGCCAGTACCTGGGGATTACCCAATTGAAGAACTGCTGGACGTAGCCCCGCCTGTTCTTGGCGGTCTGGGGGCTGATCCCCTCGGCTTCGATCCACTCCTCAAGTTTGGCCTTGTCAATCTGGGCAATCCGATGGTCGCCAAAGTGGATCTTCATCAAGTTGGCAGCGGATCGGATTCCCTTGACAGTTTTCGGTCGCAGCTTCTTCTTGAGTCCAGTTGCCTTGTCGTCCACCCAAAGCGTGAGCAACTCCGAGGCAAACGGGCTGACTGCCTTCTCCGCCTCGGCACGAAAGTGACCGATTCCAAATTCGACGACTTCTTCGAGCGTCTTGCCAACCAGAGCGCACTGCTCGCCCCAAGCCTTGAGGCGTTCCAATTCCCGCCTCCCGTCAGGGTCGATTTCTATCGAGGACAGCCCGCTCCGTGCGACTTTGGCGGCTGTCGCTGTGGCGAATTGCTTGGCATCCTCCAGTCGAGTGAATGTCCGCCACTTCTGACCGGAATACCCTGTGCGTCGGAGATCGACTTCGAAATAGCGATTCCCGGACTTGACCCGCTCCCGAATTCGTGGCCATTCTCTCCGGTGCGGTCTGAGTTTGGCTCCGGTGCTGATGTGGTAATAGTGTGGTAATAGAGCGGATAATGCAAGTCAAATTCTGGGAGCCAAGTGGTTTGCTATCAATTGGTTGGAGAGGTGGCCGAGTGGCTGAAGGCGGCGGTTTGCTAAACCGTTGTAGGGTCTAAAGCCCTACCGGGGGTTCGAATCCCCCCCTCTCCGCCAGTACACCAAGGAGTAACGAAGACTTGATGCAGGCCAGGCATCGGCGCTTGGCACCGCATCGTGGGTGATGCTAGAGTCCTCGACTGGGTCTGAGGCACGCCTCGCTAGGCTTTGCCTATGAATCGATACCTGTTGCAAGGTATCTTCCTGTGGCGCAAGGTGTGAACACACGGCGAGAATCAGGCGGCAGGCCACGCATGCGAGTCCAGTTGTTGAATTTGAAGCGGCGGCGACAGTGCAGAGCTGTCGAACGGGCGGCGGACCGCGCAGCGGCTGAGGCGGGATGCGCCGAGCAACGCCAGCAAAGGAACCGCTTCGTTCCGCAGGCCAGGGACTGGAGGATCGAAACCGCGCCCGAGCCGTTTTCCGGCGAAGTGCTGGACTGACCATGTATCGGATCGATCAACTTGCTGCGGTGTTGCGCGTGATTGGTGACACCGGAGCGGTTCTCATCGGTGGGCAGGCGGTGAATCTCTGGTCGGAGCGGTACCAGCGTGAGGCGGAGCCCTGGCAGAGCCTGCGGCCGTTTACGAGCGTGGACGTGGATTTGCTAGGCAGCCAGGCGGATGCCCGTGCCTGTGCCGAGGGAGTGGAAGGCACGCTGGAGCTTCCGGAGGACCCGGCCCATACGCCCAACGCCGCCAAGGTTCACTGCCGCAACCCGGACCTTGATCTCGATTTCCTGCACACGGTGAACGGGCTGAACACTGCCGAGGCCGTACAGACGGCCGTTCGACTCCGGCATCGCGACCTTTTCCTACGAGTGTTGCACCCTGTCTTGTGTCTCGAGAGCAAGACGGTGAACCTGATTACGCTCGACCAGTCAGTCGAGGGTCGCCAGGACGAGAAACATCTGCGACTGGCAATTGCCAACTGCGCGGAGTTTCTGGCGGAACTGACGCGCGCGGGCCGGGATCCGACGAGCCTGCTGCGCTGGGCGGAGCGGCTGCGGACGCACGCGAGCAGCCAGGCCGGCTTGGACGTTCAACGTCGGCACGGTGTGGACTTCCAGCAGGCCGTCCCGATCGAGCTGTGGCGATCGGGGGCCGTGCCACTGGCCGAATGGTGTCGGACGGGAGCTCCGCGTTGGCAAGCGGAGGTCCGCCAGCGCATTCAGGATCTCGAAGAGATTGCCCGGTGGGTCGCGGATCTGAAACAGCGTTCGCGCAGGAACCAGTGACCTGCTTCTCGCGGTCCTCCAGCGCGATGAGACTGTCCGTGGGTGTTGATCGGCTGACACAGGCCATCGGCGTCCAGCAACCAGCTCATCGTTTGCGCAACGACCGTGATTTCTTTCCGGCCCGCGCGGGTCAGTCGTTCACCAGCGGGAGCGGAGGCTGTCGGGGGTGGCGCCTTGGGTGCGGAGAGTTCGCAGGCTGAGGGCGTCGTGGCGTTTAGCGAGGCGGACGCCGCGCTCATCGGTGAGGAGGGGGCAATGGCAGAAGGCCGGGGCTTGCCAGGCGAGGGCCTGGTAGAGGAGGAGTTGGCGGGCGGTGGAACGAAGCAGATCGGCGCCGCGGACGACTTCGGTCACGCGCATGAGGGCGTCGTCGACCACGCAGGCCAGGTGGTAGGCGGGGAGGCCGTCATGACGCCAAACGATGAAGTCCCCGAAATCGACTCCGGCGACGAAGCGCTGGGGGCCGCAGGCGACGTCATGGAACTCGATGGGCGTACGATCCGGAACGCGGAACCGCCAATTGATTCTGGTGCCGGTGGCTTTGGGGCTGTGTGGGGGGCGGCAGATGCCGGGGTAGACGGGGTCATCATCGCCGGCGTGGGGAGCGGCGAGGGCGCGGAGGACATCGTGTCGGGAGCAAGAGCAGGGGTAGACGGCTTCCTGCTGTTGGAGGCGGTGGAAAGCGGCCTGGTACTGGGGGAGGCGTTCGCTTTGGCTGTAGGGGGCGAAGGGGCCGCCGCGGTCGGGGCCTTCGTGCCACTGGAAACCGAACCAGGCGAGATCCTCGAGCATGGCGGCGACGAAGTGAGGTCGGGACCGGCTGGCGTCGAGGTCGTCGTTGCGGAGGATGAGGGTACCGTGGTGTTGTTGGGCGCGGGTCTGCGCGGTCCAGAAGGTCCGGGCGTGGCCGAGGTGGAGGTAGCCGGTGGGCGATGGGGCGAGGCGTCCCCGGTAGGTTCGCGGGTGGCTTGGGTCAGTGTGGGGCGGCATGGGTCCAAGCTACGGCGGCGTGACGGGCGAGCTTGTGGAGCCAGCGGGTTGGCTCGGCCATGGCCTGTGCGGCGGAAGTGAGGGAAGGAGTGATGGCGAAGACGCGGTGGAAGGGGTCGGTGCGACGGAGCACGACGCTGGTGCGTCCCGCGAGGGCGATGCAGGGGCGTCCGAGGGTTTGGGCGAGGCGAGCGAGTTGGCCGACGCCTTTGCCCATGGTGAGCGTGGTGCGGTCGATGGCGCCTTCGCCGGTGAGGACGAGGCTAACGTTTCGGATGTGGCGGGGGAGGTGGGTAAGACGGGCGAAGAGATCGAAGCCGGGGACGAGTCGGGCGCGGGTAAACGCGGCGAAGGCGAAGCCGAGGCCCCCGGCGGCGCCGGCGCCGGGCCGGGTGTGGCAAGGGTGTGAGGGATGGAGCTGGCGATCGATGACACGGGCGAGCTGGCGCAGGCAGCGCTCGGCGGCGGGTGTGTCATCGGGCCGCATGCCCTTTTGGGGTCCATAGACCCGGGTTGCGCCGGAGGGGCCGAGCAGGGGATTCTGGACGTCGACGGCGACGCGGATTGGCGGCAGGCGGAGGGGCGGGTTTGGGGGGGTGATGCGGTGGAGGCGCCACAGGTCAGTCCACTGGGTGATGGGGGTGTCCTGAGCGTCGAGGAACTGCCATCCCAGGGCGTGGGCGAGTCCGAAGCCGGCGTCGTTGGTGGCGCTGCCGCCGATGCCGACGAGGCAGGCGCGGGCGTTACGGCGGGCGGCGGCGCGGAGGACGGCGGCGAGTCCGGCGGTATCGAGGGTGAAGGGGTGGAAGCGTCCTGGGGGGAGCATGGCGAGGCCGATCACGCGGGCGGCCTCGATGATGGCGAGGCGCCGGCGGGGGTCGAACCACCAGACGGCCTGGAGGGGGCGGTGGGCGGCGTCGACGGTGCGGACGACATATCGGACGGCTCCGAGATGGCGGGCGAGGAGGGCTCCGAAGCCGTCGCCGCCGTCACTGATGGGGAAGGGGTGGAGGCGATCGTGGGGCCGGGCCTGGCGCCAGCCTTGGGCGATGGCCCTGGCCGCGTCGGGTGCGGAGAGGGTGCCTTTGAACTTGTCCGGGGCAACCAGGATCCGGAGGGAGGGCTGGGGTCCGGGGCGGACGGGTTTCATCCGACCAACGGCTTCAAGTGCTGAATCGAGCGGGCGGCTTGGTCGACGGTGCCGCACTCGACGGAGAGGACGATATCGCCGGGGGCCTGGCGGCAGAGTTTGATGACGCGGGCCCAGTCGATGACGCCGTCGCCGCAGGCGCAGCCGACGGGGGTGCCGGTGACCTTGCCGCGTTCGGCGGCGCTATGTTCGACGGAGATATCTTTGGCGTGGAGGTGGACGAGGCGTTTGGCGACGTGGCGGAGCCAGCGGTAGGGGTCCTGGCCGGCGAGGAAGGAGTTGCCGGTATCGAAGTTGATGCCGATGACGGGGTTTCGGACGAGGCGCTGGATGCGGTCGAGGCCGTCGGGGTGTTTGCTGTACTGCTGGTGGCACTCGATGCCGATGAAGATGCCGCGGGGTTCGGCGACTTTGGCGGCCTCCATGAGCGTGTACCGCATGAGCACGAAGTCTTCGGACTCGGTGGTCCAGGGTTGTTTGGCGCCTTCGTCAGTATTGACGACCGGGGCGCCGCATTCGGCGGCGAAGCGGATGGCCTGTTTCAGGTACTCGACGCCGATTTCGGGTTTGGTGAGTGGGGTATGGGCGGAGAGGCCCGAGAGCTGGACCCCGGCATCGGCGCAGGCTTTGCGGATGCGGAGCGGGTCATCGAGCATCGAGACGCTGTGGAAGTAGCCGGCTTCGCTGAGGAGCTCGCGTCCCCAGTGGACCATCGGTTCCACGTGGGTGTACCCGAGCTCCGCGGCTTTGCGGACACCCCATTCGAAGCTCTTGTCGGCGTGGCGGACGAATTCGAGATTGATGCCAATGTGGATCTTGCCCATAGGTGATGCCAGATTCTAGTGGTTGGGCCACGGGAAGCAAGCACGGAGCGGGGCGTTGGTTTTTTGCGTGAAACCGTCGGGGTTGGCCTATATGCTCGCGGGCGGTGTCAGCGGCCGCGTGGGGGAGGGCGGCGACGTGGGTTGACGATAGGGGATCGACCATGAATGGACGAGAGCGAGTCTTGGATCATCTGGCGGGGAAGCCGGTGGACCGGCTGCCGCTGATGCCGATCACGATGTTATTTGCCGCCGAGCGGTCGGGGGTTGGCTATGGCGAGTATGCGGCGCGGCACACGGTGTTGGTCGAGACGCAGCTGAGGATTGCGGAGGAGTTCGGGTTCGATCATGTCTCGTGCATCTCGGATCCGGCGCGGGAGGCGGCGGACTGCGGGGCGCGGATTGCGTATTTCCCCGACCAACCGCCGGCGATCATCGAGACGGAGGCCCTGTTGGGGGACAAGACGGCGCTGGGGCGACTGGCGGTTCCGGATCCGCTGGGGGGCGGGCGGATGACCGACCGTGTGGCCGCGGCGGCATTGTTCAAGGAACGGGTCCGGGGCGAGCATCTGATCGAGGGTTGGATCGAGGGGCCGTGTGCCGAGGCGGCGGACCTGCGGGGCATCAACACCCTGATGACGGATTTCACGGATGATCCAGGATTTGTGCGGGACTTGTTCAGCTTCACGGTCGGGATGGAGTTGGCGTTTGCGCGGGCGCAGATCGAGGCGGGGGTGGACGTGATGGGGGTGGGGGATGCGGCGGCGTCGCTGGTGGGCCCGCGGTTATACGAGGAATTCGTATGGCCGTACGAGAAGCAATTGGTGGACGGACTGCATGCGATGGGAACGCGGGTGCGTTTACACATCTGTGGGAACACGCGGCGGATTCTGGCGGGCATGGGCCGTCTGGGTTGCGCGATTGTGGATTTGGATTATCCGTCGCCGATCGCGGAGGGGCGGGCGGCGATGGGGCCGGCCCAGGTATTATTGGGGAACTTGAATCCGGTGCGAGTGATTCGGGATGGGGATCCGGCGGTGGTGACGGCGGGATTGGCGGCGTGTCATCGTGAGGCCGGGGCCCGGTTCATTGTGGGGGCGGGGTGCGAGATCCCGCGCGGGACACCGGAAGCGAACCTGCGGGCGCTGGCAGCGTACGCGCACACGCATCAGCCGTGAGGCTGGCGAGGCGCGCCTCAGACCCAATCAAGTCCGCGATCCCATGAAGCCTTCCTGCCTTCCCGGACCCTCTCTCCTGCGCCTCGCCAATGTAGAGTCCACGAAGGCAGGGGGGTGGGGTTGGAACGGCAGGGACCCAACTTGATCTATTGACCACATGTTCCACAAGGCGAGGACTCTAGGGAGGGATGGAATGAGAGCCAGAAGGGGATTGGGGCCCTTGCCCGACGGGATTGTCGAGTTGGCGGCGCTGGTGGCGCATCCGGTGGTCTGCGAGGTTTTGGGGGGTGCGGGCGAGGGTCTGCTGGTGGTGGACTCGCGATTCTGCGTGGCAGCGGCGGGGAGGTTTTGTCTCGAGGCGGCGCGGGGGGCGCCGGCGCGGGCGGGGGGGCGCAGTCTTTTCGAGTGGTTTCCCTCGATGCGGATGGTGGAGATCCAGTCGGCGTTGTGGCAGGTGATGGCGGGGCGGACGTGTTCGACGGCGGAGTTTCCGCATCAGCCCGGGGCGGGGCGTTCTTCGATGTGGCTGACGGCGTGCGGGGCTCCCTTGCGGAATGCGCAGGGGGACGTTGCCGGGGCGCTGCTGCTGGTGCGGGAGGTGACTGCCGCGGTGGGGGAGCGTCGGCGGGTCGAGGCGGAAGCGCTGCGGTGGCAGAGGATGGCCTCCCTGATGGGGCAATGTGCGCGGGCGCTTTGGCGGTGTCGGGATGAGGTCCAGTTTCTTCGGGAGGCGTGCGACATTCTGGTGCGGACGGGCGGGTATGCAGCGGTGTGGGGTTGCCTCGAGTCGGCGGCGGCTCCCGGGACGCTGGGGGTGGTGGCCCAGAGCGAGTTGGGCGTGGGCGGTTGGGGCGGTGCGGGGCGATCGATCGAGGTTTGCCCGTTGCGGGTTGGGGCAGGCCGCGGCGAGGTGTGTCGGATCACGGATCCGCTGACTGGCGGGGCATCGTTAAGGTGCCGCAAGGTGAGCTTGCGCGGGGGTGAAGCGTCGGTGTGGACGCTGCCGTTGTCGATGGAGGGCCGGGTGTTGGGGGCGCTGCACGGGATCGAGGGCGCAGCCGGTCCTGTGACGGGGCGCGACGGCGGGGGCTGGGACGCGTTGGGGGGCCTGATCGGGGGCGGGATCGGTTGGCTCCAGGAGACGGCGCGGAGGCGGCATTCGGAGCGGACGCGAACGGAGCAGGACCAGCGTCAGGCGCGCGAGCGACTGGACAAGCTCTTCGAGTCGAGTCCGGTTGCGATGGCGGTGTTGGCGGTGCAGGAGGACCGGGTGCTCGAGGCCAACGGGAGTCTGTTGCAGCTCTTGGGGCGCGATCGGCGGGCGATTATCGGGCATGGGGTGAGTGCTCTGGGGGCATTTGGGAGTGGGACGACGGTGCGATCGTTGGTGGAACGTTACTCGGGGGCGGAGAGTCCGGGGGGTACGGAGGTGAGCTGGACCGCAGCGGGGCGAGTCCGGCAGGCGCTGGTTTCGGTGGACCGGATATCTGGAGGGGCTCAGCCGAGTGCATTATTGACGCTGGTGGATGTGACGGACCGAAAGCAGCTCGAGGCGGAGCTTCGCGAGTCGCAGAAGCTCGAGGCGATTGGCCATTTGGCGAGGGGCGTGGCCCACGATTTCAACAACATCCTGACGGTGATCCAGGGGCACCAGCACCTGATCCAGGCGGAGCGGCGGTTGCCGCCGAAGGCGGCGGATTCGGTGGCGCAGATCGGTGTGGCGGCGGAGCGCGCGGCCGAACTGACGCGGCAGCTGTTGACGTTCAGTCGTCGGCAGCCGCTCGAAGCACGGCTGCTGGACATGAACGAAGTGATTGGGCGGCTGACGCAGATGCTGCGGCGGGTGATGGGGGAGGACATCCGGCTGCGGGTGTTCTGTTCGCGCCGGGCGTGTGGCGTGATGGCGGACGCGGGGATGATGGAGCAGGTGCTGCTGAACCTGGCGGTGAACGCGAGGGATGCGATGCCTCACGGCGGGTGTCTGACCGTTCGGACGGAACATCGCCGACTGCGCTCGTTGCCGCCGGGGGCGCCGGGTTCGGCGGGGCCGGGGTCGTACGTGGCGCTGACGGTTCGGGACACGGGTGATGGGATTCCGCCAGAGAACCTCGAACGGATCTTTGAACCGTTCTTCACGACGAAATCCGCCGGGAAAGGGACGGGGCTGGGTTTGGCGACGGTGCGCAGCATTGTCGAGCAGCACGGCGGGTGGATCGAGGTGGAGAGCCGCCTGTCTGGGGGGACGGCGTTCCGTGTATTATTGCCGCGGGCGGGCGGGCGGCTGCCGGTCTCGAATCCGGCTGGGGGCAGGGAGGCGCCGCGTGGGGGTGGTGAGACGGTGTTACTGGTCGAGGACGAATCGCCGGTGCGGGCCTTGGCGCGCTCGGCGCTCGAGAGGCAGGGGTACCGGGTATTGGCGGCGTCGGAGGGCAATGCGGCGCTGCGGTTATGGCAGCGCAAGCGGTCGGGGATCGACTTGTTACTGACGGACGTGGTGATGCCCGGGGGGATGGACGGGCGGGAATTGGCGCGGCGGTTGCGGATGGAGGCGGCGACGTTGCCGGTGTTGCTGACCACGGGGTATGCCGCGTCGGCAACTGGGGGTCGCGAGGGGGGTCTCGAGGATGCCTGGGTATTGCAGAAGCCGTATTCGCCGGATCAGCTTGTCCGGTGTGTGCGCGACTGTTTGGATGCGGCGCGCGCGCCGGGCCCATCGGGTGGGCCCTGAGGGGATGTGGGGGGGCGTCGGGGTTGAAGGGAAACGCATGTCGATCGCCAGTTTGCAGACACTCGAATCGCTCGACGGGCCGGTGCTGGCGCCGTATCGGACGATGCGGATGCAATTCGAGCATTATGCGGAGCGGATTTTTGTTGCCGAGGGGGAGAAGGTGGTGCGGCGGCTGTTGGAGAGCGAGATCGAGGTGCTGTCGGTTCTGTTGCCGGAGCGGTGGCTGGAGCCGATGCGGCCTTTGATCGAGCGGCGCGCCGAGGCGGTGGCGGTGTTTGTGGCGGACAAGAAGCTGCTCGAGGGGCTGACGGGCTACTCGATGTACCAGGGGCTCCTGGCGGTGGCGCGGATTCCGGCGCCGTTGCCGATCGAGGTGGCGGTGCAGCGGAGCGTGCGTCCGAGGCTGCTGGCGGCGGTTGACGGGCTGGCGAATGCGGAGAACCTTGGGGCGCTGGTGCGGAGCTGCGTGGCGTTTCGGGTCCAGGCTTTGGTGGTGGGGGAGACCTCGAGCAGTCCCTATTTGCGCCGGGCGGTGCGGGCGTCGATGGGGACCGTCTTTCAGCTGCCGGTGGTTGAGACGAGCGACCTGGCGGGTTTATTGGGTCGCCTGCGGGCGTCGGGGGTGCGTTGTGTGGCGGCCCATCCGCATGCGGAAGGGCGGACGGTGGCGGAGGCGTCGATGGCGGGCGACTGCTGTGTGGTGTTGGGGAGTGAGGGGCCCGGGTTGTCCGAGGCGGTGCGGGAAGCCTGTGACGAGTGTGTAGCGATTCCGATGGCGTCGGCGGTTGACTCGCTGAACGTGGGGAGCGCGGGGGCGGTGTTTCTTTATGAAGCGAATCGTCAGCGGGGCTGGATTTCTCGGATGTAGACGTTTTTGAAGTAGAGGAGGTTGCCGTGGTTTTGGAGCTCGATCTGGCCGGTGGGGTAGATCGGCTTATTGCGGTTCCAGTAGTTTTCGAGCGTGGTGTTATTGACGACCAACTGGCCGTTTAGGAACACGTGGACTTTTTCGCCCACCATGACGATGCGGAACTGGTTCCAGTCGCCGATGGGCCGGTCAGCGACGAGCAGGGCTTTTGAGGGGTTTTTCTGGTTGTTATAGAGGCCGCCGGAGCCGACTTCGCTTCCGGCCTGGGTGGGTTGGGTATGGGGATCCCAGATCTGGACCTGAGGCGAGCCGCGGAGGTAGATGCCGCTGTCGCCGCGAGGCAGGATCTTCCAATCGACCAGCAATTCGAAGTCGGCGTAGTCCTTGGCCGTGCAGAGGCTGTCGCCCTTGCCGTCGAAGACGAGCACGCCGTTTTCGGACTTCCAGTGATCGCGCATGCGCTGGTCGGCGGCGGCTTGGATCGGGGCGAGTTCGGCGGGGCTGAGCGCCAGGCGTTTTTCCGGGTTATCATACGGGCTTTTGGGGAGGCCCTTCCATCCGGCGAGATCGCGCCCGTTATAGAGGGCGGTGAAGCCTTCGGGCGGGGCGTTGTCGGTCACGGAGGATTCGGGGAGTTCCTGGATTCGGATGTTGCGGAACTCGACGAGGGAACCGTGGCCGAGGAAGCCGAGATGGCCGCGGGGCCGGAACATGCCGGGGTGTTTCTGGATGACCCCGGGATCGGTCACATGGTTAAGGTCGGCATCGACGGTCACCTGTCCGTTCACCGTCACGCGGATCTGGCGGCCGCGGGCCATGATTTCCTCGGTGTTCCACTCGCCGGCTTGCTTGAGGGCGCCGCGTTTGGCGGGGGCGATGCCATAGACGGACCCGTGGTATTGCCAAGGTTGGAGCGTGGCATACTGGGCATCGGCGTCATCGAGCACCTGGATTTCCATGCCGGCGTAGGCGGCGTCGCCGTGGAGCGGGGCGCGGATTCCGACGCCGTTATTGCCGCCGGGGGCGAGTTTGAACTCGAAGCGGAGGATGAAGTTGGCGTACTCCTTTTCGGTGAAGAGGTTGCCGCCGCCGTTGGCAGGGCAGGTCAGGACGCCGTCCCGGGGGAGGTAACCGGGGCCTTGTCCGCCGATGAGTTTCCATCCCTTGAGGGTGGTGCCGTCGAAGAGCGGGGTGAATCCGGGTTCGGTCTGTGCGGTATTGCCTGGGAGCGTGGCGAACGCCAGCAAGCTCAGCCCGAGCCAGCGGAGGGCGAATGTACATCTCATGGTGTGGAGCCTCTGAAAAGCGGCGCGGGGTGTCAAGCCGGTCCCGGATCCTCACCTAACGCCTGCGGCGCAAACGTGGGCCGTCGGCTCGTGGTGGGTTTTCGCCTTGTAGGCGCGTGGGGTGTCGGCTCCGGGGTGGACCGCCCGCTGGCGGGCGGGCTGTATAGGGTTTGGAGGGAATGGGCCCGCCCCGGGGGCGGGCTTTCAAATCCGCGAAAACCCCGGACTGGGCGGCTCAAGGCGTCTGGTCAAGCCCAGGAAGTTGAGCCGCAAGGGACGCTTACGCGCGGATT
>JAKQDD010000083.1 GCA_029556615.1 Verrucomicrobiota bacterium
ACCGGGTGGGTTTCGCGCATTGGATTCCGAACTGGCCTGCTGACGCTGCACGTGCGGCATACTTCGGCGTCGCTCCTCATTCAGGAGAACGCCGACCCCGACGTGCGCGAAGACCTGGAACGGTTCTTCGCCCGCCTCGCGCCCGACGGCGATCCGCTGTACCGGCATGTCATCGAGGGCGACGACGACATGCCGGCGCACATCCGGTCCGCGCTGACCGCGGTCAACTTGTGCATCCCGGTGGTCAACGGCGCGCTGGCCCTGGGCACGTGGCAGGGCATTTACCTCTGGGAACACCGCCAGCGCTCGCACAGGCGCCAGATTACGGCGCATTGCATTGGTGAATAGGCGACATCGCAGAGGCTCCAAAGGGCCCAATCGGATCGTATCTGGTCAGTCCAATAATCGCGGTCGACCGGAAGGCCAGCAACGACGTGCTTTCCCGCCTCTCAGCTCAACCCAAGACGCACACAGGAACCCAGCCCATGACCAAGAACGGATTCGCCCTCCTCTCCGTGGTGATCGGCCTTCTGGCGCCCGCACGCGCGGCCGACGTCGCCGCTCCGGCCGCTCCGGCCGAGTCGGTCACCAATCCGGCCCGCGCCTCCAACCCGCCGGCCGGCGGCAGGCCGCCGCGCGGACCCTGAAGCTCCTGTGGCTCTCCTGCGGCAACAAGGACGGCCTGATTCGCATCAGCCAGGGCGTCCATGCCTGCCGTAAGGAGAAGGGGGTGCCCCATGTGTGGCCCGTGGACGGCAACGGCCACGACGCGACGCACTGGCGGAACACCCTGTACCACTTCGCACAGAAGGTCTTTCGTTGATGAGATTCCACCTGAACATCCAGAACTCATGGCTGCCCTTGCCGGGGCGCAAATACTCAAATCCATGGCGACGGAGCCGAGCCACGACGTCGCGGTAGTTGAGCGCGGGGAGGCGGCTCATGCCGGGAGGCTCAAGGCGGTTTTCGCGCATGCCTCCCAGGCGGTGAGGAGCCTGCCCTACATCTCAAGGAGCATGCGCTCGGCTACCGGGTTGTGGCAGGGCGAGGCGTGGTCGACGCGGCGTTGCAGGTCCAATTGCGAATTCAGACCAGGCCGGGCGCGCGAACCCACTTGATGAACTCGACAGGCGTCAGCATCGCCACGCCAAAGGGCTTGCCCAAGTCCAGCAGGTCCCGGTCGTTGGTGACCACACACGGTGCGCCTGCTCCCAACGCCGCGCTCAGGTAGGGGTCGTCTTTCACGTCGCGGCTCCGGCGTTTGCCCAACGGCGCCGGATCCACGAAATGTGCCAGCCTCAGCAGCAAGTCCAGCGTCGGGCGCGGATCCACTTCCGATTTCTTCGCGGACAGGATTTCGGGAATCCGTCGGTCGTACTCCGCCCAGACCTCCGGCGTCAGACAGAGCACCGCCTGCCCGCCGATGACCAGGTCCAGGCAAGCGCGCGACAGCCCTCCCCAGCCGATGCCGGCGATGAGGACGTTGCAGTCAAAGACAGAGCGAATCACCGGGCGGCCTTCTGCCCCGCCCGTCCGGCGGTCTTCCGGACCGCGGCCCGATTCGCCATCCGTCTGGACTTGCGGACCGCCGCGACAATCTCCTGCTCGATGTCCGGCGTGATCGGCTCCTGCGGCAACCGGGCTTTGACTTGCTGCCACTCCCGCCAAGTCTCGCCCATCTCTTCCCGGTCCAGCGCGCGGAGGCCCGCGCGCAAGACATCGCTGGCGTTACCGTAACGCCCAGAGCGCACGCGCCGTTCCACCGCCTGGCGTAATTCCACCGGCAACGAAATGTTCATGGTCACCACTGCCATACGCTGCGACGATGCGCCTGCTGCCAAAGGTTGTCAATCCTTGACTCTTGGCAGGCAAGGGACCGTGATCCGGGTCGAGGTAGGGGAGAATGCGACCAAGCCGGTCAGTGCCTATGGACGTGCATATCGCCGGTCGGGCCGAACGAACCAAGTGTTCTCCGCCAGCTTGGCCGAAATCCGGCCGGAATGGCGGGAATCTGGTGGGAATGATGTACCGACGACCGTGCAGAAGTTCTCTGGGTGGAGAAGCCCCGCCGCTTCAGTCGGTGTGTTCGATCTCGGCGTCAACGTAATCGAGGACCGTCGAAAGGGATCGCATCTCAGTTATTGACAGAGGCCTCTTGGCGGTGTGGCGTGCCGGGTGCAGTCTCTCCTGTGGTGAATCCTGTAACACCGTATGCTCGACCGACTCAAATCCCTGTGGGGCTCAAAACGAGGAGCATCGCCCGTTCCCGGAGATGCCGGCCGTGGAGGGAGGACCGCGGTTCAGCAGCTACGACGACATCGTGCGCTTCACCGCCAAGGCGTCCGGCGAATCAGGGACGCTCGCCGAAGTCCTCGACGAGGATTTCGTGGCCAAGGGCAAGCCGTACCGCGATCTTACCGCGACGGAGTGCTCGGAGGTGACGTCGATCACCGTCGAGCGGCATTTCGCCCTCAACTGGCTGTGCGGACGCGCCCCGGGCAACCGCTGGGACGAAACGCCGACCGACACCTGAGGGGTCCAATGAAGATGTGACCCGTCGGGTGTGCCGGTGGATCCAGATCGGCGATCCGCCCCGAATCGGTGCGGGGATCATCCCTCGCCGATTCAGGACGGAGCACAGATTGCCGCGCTGTGCCATTGCCTCTCCGGAATCCGCGTTGACATTTGGCGTAAGTTATACATCATTGTTACACATGAGGACAGCAACACTGAGGAAGTTGCGCCACGACTTCGGGAGTGTCTTCGCGTGGGTTGAGCAAGGCGAACCGGTGGGGATCAGCAAGCGCGGCAAGATCATTGCCCTGCTGTCTCCGCCGCCTGCCCCCAAACCGGCCAGACCCAGGAAGCGCCCCGATTTCGCTGCCCGACTTCGGCGCATCTATGGGGACTTGGTGTTGCAGGGCGATCTGGTGGTGGAAGAACGCGAATCCCGGCCTTACTGAAAACGCCGAGAGCCAATCCTCTTGCCTGCCATGCCCGCCTACGCCGACACCAGTTTCCTGGTCCGCGTCTACACCCCCCATGCCGATTCGCGGACCGCCCTGGCGTGGCTTCAGGACGCTCGCGAACCACTCCCCTTCACGCCGCTTCATCGGCATGAATTGCACAACGCCATCCGCCTGCGGGTGTTTCGTGGTGAAATCACACCGGAGCAGCGCAAGTTGGCGTTTCAGGAGATTGAGTCCGATCTGGCCGACAACATCCTCGCTCACGTGCCCGCACCGTGGACGGACGCCTTCCGGGAGTCCGAGGCGCTGGCGGCGAGGTACACGGAAAAACTCGGCGTGCGCAGCTTCGACCTGCTGCATGTCGGCTTGGCGATCGCGATCAAAGCGACCGAGTTCCTGACGTATGACGCACGGCAGGCCGCGCTGGCGAAAGCGGCCGGACTTCGTGGTTCAATTCGCCGGTGAGTTCATCACCCGGACCTGCCCGTTGTGCTCCACGAGCTTCACGACCGAGTTGGACTTCTCAGGGACGCGGTTCGGCCAGCGACTGGATCTCAAGCCTTTGGGACCGATCGCCGCTCTGTGCGCGTCATGGCAAACCGAGTCCAATCCCGACATCTGCGCCCCGTGTCACGCCTCTTGGCGGGGTGGCGTGCCGGGCGTAGGGCGAGGCCGTTGCGCATCGGCGTTGCGGGCGCAGGCTATCCTGTGCTGAATCGGTGGTATCGAGGAGCGGCGTTGCCCTGGAACCGTCCCTCGCCGATTCAGGACGGAGCGCAGATTGCACCCTCCCCGCCAAGCCTGCTCTGCCCCTTCCCAATCCGTGATCCGCTACGAAGTCTCCGGATACCGATGGCGACGATGGATTTTCGAATTCAAGGGCTCTAGAGTGCGCCGTATGGACCCAACTCGCTTGCGGCACACACACGCGTGCAAACACCAATCCCGGACCCGGACGATGACTCCGTGGAAAGGGCTGGCGCTGGCGCTCACGGCGTGGTTCGGCGCATCGTCGGCGCTTGCGGCAGCTGCAGCGCCGGCATCCGGTCCCTCTCTCTGCCGCTTCGACAAGACCATTTCCCGACCGGTGCTGGAGAACTACCTATCCCGCGCCATTACCATGGAAGGCCTGCTCAACGGTCGGGGCGATCTCAAGGACAACACGCGCATGCTCAAGAGCATCGGGGCGAAGTTCATCGGGCGCAGCCTGTGTCTTTGGGGTGGCGAGGCCAACTTGCTTCGCAACCTCGAACGAGCCAGGCAGCAGGCGCCTCAAGTCCACGAGGCGGACCCTGACATGATCCTCCAAGCCTGCATCTTCGAAATCGTGACGACGCAGGTGGATCAGGTTCCTGTCCCGGACTGGGCCTTCGACGTGCTCGGCGGGTTCAAGCAGGATCGGAACTTCCGCTACGCCGACATGTTGTATCCGGACGGGCGTTTCAAAGATCATTGGGGAGCCGGCCAGTCGGTTCCCGACGTGAGCCGGCCGGAGACCAGGCTCTGGTTCTACTTCCTGGGCGTGTCGTTCCTTGATGCCGGCTGCGAAGCCATCCACCTGGGACAAACCGAGTTGATGAACCGCAACGATCGGGACCTGCATCACTACGGGCACGTGCTTGCCTTCATCCGCGCCTATGCCGCCGAACATGCCCGGCGACACATGGTTCTGCTCGATTCGCATGTGCCCAGCGGCGGCCTCGTGCAAGCCGGACAACTGCTCATGGATTTCCATTCGTTCCCGCTGCGGATCAAGGAGGTGCCGGACAAGCCGCAGGAGGGGGTGCTCGAGTTGGGTTTCTCCGATGGCCTCTACAACCGCAGCAAGGGCGGGCGGACCTTCAGCGGCTGGGACTGCGATCATTTGCCGTACCTGGTTGAGATCGACAACTGGGGTGTGAGCAAGCGGCCGGGTCAGGCCGGGACGGGCGGCATCTGGATCTGGGGCTATGACGAGATCACCTGGTTCGCACACCAGAGCAAAGAGCATCGAGCGAACTGGTTGCGTTATGCCCGGGACTGGGTCCGGCAGACGGATCCCAATGGCTTCCTGCAGATGCCGGGCAGCCGGACACTGGTGTCGCCGCTGGACGGCATGCGCTGGTACTACGCCAACAATCCCAGCGCCGCGGTTCCGGACGGCTTTGGCGACGAGGAGGCCATCCGCTCCATTTGGGGTTCCCGCTGAACGACGCTCGCACGCGGGGGGCGCGCCCACCGGGATCGCTCCCAAGACCGAGCACCCGATCCGATGTCGTCCGATGAGCGCCGTACGTCCGCGCGGTGTATTCGTCCTTCGGCCGCACGATTTCTGAGCCGCCGCGGTCGTGAGCCGACAGCCCCGGCGCCGACTGGAATCCGAAGCCCTTCTCCGCGGTGAACGCATCCGCCGCCGCGACCTTGGCAAAACCGGGCCGCGTGACTGAGGTCGGTGCGCCGAAGGTGGAACAGGCGAGATCCTTGGCCTTCGGGTTCACCGGCGCTTGAGATTGGTCCACCCTAGCGAGGCGCACCTCAGACCGATGAGCCATGCAGTCCAAAGGAACCGTTGTGGGGCAGCGGGGCACCCTGCCTCCGCGCCTCGCTATCATAGAGTCCTCGACGGAAGGCGGGAAGGCTTGGAACCGGAGGGACCGAACTTGACCTGTTCACCGCATATTCCACAAGTCGAGGACTCTAGTGCCATCGCCCAACTGCTGGACAACCGATCCGCTGCGGCTCAGAAGAGCCGCGCTCCAAACCTGCCGGGGCGCGGGTCGTCAGACCGCGGTGGCTGGACCGCGCCGCTGCCTGGTTTGCATGTCGCATTGGGTTCTCCGAGAAGTGATGGGGCGACAGTTTCCGGTGTTCCGGCCAGAATCCACGGTGATGGGCGCGATCCGCTTGAGACGTTCCCGCGGGATCTCCCGCAGGACGTTCCCCTGCTCGGCTTGGTGCATGGCGATCTGGACGCCGCGGGTTCTCGTGACGCGCCGCTTGACGGGAACCGGCTTGCAGCCAAACCCGTGGCCGGCTGGCTGCTCGGTCACATTCATGCGCCCCGCTTGCTCAACGAGCCGGGACGCCCGTGGGTTCTCTATCCCGGGAGCCCGCAGGGGCTAGACCCGGGCGAGGAAGGCGTGCACGGGGTCTGGATTGCCGACGTCTTGCCGACAACCATCGCGTGTCCGGTCGAGGTCCCCATTTCCACCGTCCGCCACGAGCGCATCGTCATCAACGTGGGGGGTGTCGAGAACGAGAACGGCCTGCGGATCCGCCTGCGCGAGGAACTGCGTGACCGCCGACCTCGCGACCCGGCGCTTCGAGTCTCTGCGCGAGAAGCGCCGTCTGTGGCGCGACGCCGCGGTTTTGTCGCGGTGGACGACACGCTGCGGATCGAGCCAGCGGGCCGAAGACGCGGAGAACCGCCTCGGGACAGCCGCGTCGTCATTGCCGCGGGGCCTCGCGGCGATCGACTTGGAACTCGGCAGTGAAGAGGCACTGCGTTTGGAGGAGCGCAGGCTGACCGAGGAGATCGCCGAGGTGGAAGCAGAACTCGGTCAGGCCTCCAAAGGTCACGAACTGTCGGAGAGGCTGGAAACGCTCGTGGAGGCGAACGCGCGGCGGCGCCGGCAGGAGGGACTGAACGCCGAGCAGGCGGTGGGGGCCCAGGACTTGTTGACCCGCTTCACCAACGGCCGGCTGGTGTTTCAGGCAGAGGAGTCCGCCTCGGAACCCCGGTTTGTCGCTGCCAACGCGGACGAGCCCCGGCGACCGGTCGCCCAGCTTGATGCGGAGCGGTTGGGCCAATCGGGTCGCTCCCGCCACTCTGGATCGAGTGATTGCGATACTCCCCTGGCCATGAAGGCAAGAGACCGGGTCTTTGAGTGAGTCATCCGTGCCATAGCACACCAGGTGGTTGCCGGCGTCATTTCAGTCCATGCCGGGCGCGCGAACCCACTTGATGGACTCCTGGGGGGGCGAACGGGCTGCGCTCGGCAGCCGCCGCAAGGGGATGATGTTCGCAAACGGTTGCTGACTCTTCGCGTCGCCGCGGCTATACTGTTGCGATGAGCCACGATGCCCACGAGCTTCGAGACGCGGCGCGTGCGGAATACCACGCGCGGTGGGAGGCCGTGGAGACCTTCAAGGCGCAGGAGCTCGCCGCGATGACGGAAGAACGTGCCTGGCAGATCATTCAACGGCTGGGCACGGTCGAAGGTTGGCGGGAACGTCCTGACTGGTCGGGTCTGGTCGAACAGCAAGCGCTTTTCCACAAGGGTCGGTTGTCATGATCCACCTGCCTGGCGTTTTGGCCGCGGCCGGCCAAGTGCAGCGCTTCTGCGAGGAGCGCGGCTGGCGCTTTTGCTTCATCGGCGGTGTGGCCGTGCAGCGCTGGGGTGAGCCGCGACTGACGCAGGATTTGGTGGTTCACAAGGCCTTTGCCGGGCGGGATCTTAACTGGGGCGATGTCCAACGCGTGCTAACCCGTCAGCACGGGAAGCTGAACCTGGTGCAGATCCGCGCCGAGTTGCAGCCCTTGCTCGAGCTGAAGGATGCGCCGGAGTTCCTTGACAAACTGGAGGGAATGCTGGCAACGGTCGATCGCCGCCTCAGCCCTCCCTGAGAGCCTTAGCTGGCAGAGCGGATCGAGCCGACCGCGGCGGAGATCCTCCGGAAGTACCCAGGGAAGCTGAGCAAAGGCGATGATGAAGCAAGCAACCACCGAATTCACAGTGGCCACGCGCGGCCGACGCCTGTACGAGGTGACGGGCGAGGTCACCGGGTGGGTTTCGCGCATTGGATTCCGAACTGGCCTGCTGACGCTGCACGTGCGGCATACTTCGGCGTCGCTCCTCATTCAGGAGAACGCCGACCCCGACGTGCGCGAAGACCTGGAACGGTTCTTCGCCCGCCTCGCG
>JAKQDD010000086.1 GCA_029556615.1 Verrucomicrobiota bacterium
ACCGGGTGGGTTTCGCGCATTGGATTCCGAACTGGCCTGCTGACGCTGCACGTGCGGCATACTTCGGCGTCGCTCCTCATTCAGGAGAACGCCGACCCCGACGTGCGCGAAGACCTGGAACGGTTCTTCGCCCGCCTCGCGACGAGAAGCGACTGTATCGCACGGTGCTGCCAAAGGACTACCGCGCCCTGCCGGTGCCCCGGCCCGTGACCGGCACGGTGGTCGTGGAGGCCAGCCCGTGGGCCGAGGACAACCAGTGGGTGCTCGACCTTGCGGCCGTGGAACCGTTCATCGTCGGCATCGTCGGCAACCTGCCGGTCGGCACGAAGCAGTGTGCCGGGCACCTGAAGCGGTTTGCGGCGAACAAGGTCTTGCGCGGCATTCGCCTCCGCGACCGGAAGCTGGAGGGCACACTGGATGACCGGGCGTTCACCAGCGATCTGAAACGCCTGGCTGACCATGACCTGTCGCTGGATTTGGTGGGTGGCAGCGAAGTTCTCTCGTTTGCGGATCGGCTGGCGACGGAACTGACCCGTCTGCGGATCGTCATCGACCATCTGGCGGGTGTCAGAGTCGACGGCAAAGCGCCTCCGGCTGACTGGGCGGAGAAGATGAGGGCGCTGGTGCCGAGGCGGAACGTCTATTTCAAAGTGTCGGGGCTGGTGGAAGGCACCGGCCGAAGCGATGGCACCGCACCCGGTGACGTGGAGTTCTACCGTCCGGTGCTGAATCCCCAGCGCACGCTGCCCGAACTTAGTAGTTGAACAGGTCGCGCAGTGTGTAGGTCTTGCCCGTGGCCCGGTTCAGCGCGGCGAGCACTCTCGACTGCGTGTTCAGGGTCAGCCGCCTGCCTTTGCAGGCACGGGACACCATCTTATGCGTCATTTCCACAGGTGAGGCTGTCACAAGGTCGTGCGGCTTGAGGTTGTGCTCCCGCATGAGCCGGGCAATCGGCTGTTCTCCCAAGTTGCGTTCGATTTCCGGGTTCATCCTGCGGTGCTGATTCTCTCCAGGGCGCTTCGCGTATTCAATGCCAGCAATGCACCCCCGAGATCGCCACCAAGAGCCCCACCGATGGCCTCGGTGAGTTCATCGACGGCCTCGGCCTCCGTTCGGTCGAGGAGCGCGAACGCGAACGCGATCGGGCCGAGCTGTGGCATTGGCGGAGCCGGACACGCCAGCTCATCGACGAGGATCGCCCGTTCCCGGACATGCCGGCCGTGGAGGGAGGACCGCGGTCCACCCGCCAGGACTGGCCTCTCGCCGCCGCCGTCGACGCGGGTCCCGTGGCCGCGCTTTGCGAGTGACACGTCGATGGACTGGTCTACCTTCGCACCATGACACAACCAAAGCCCAAAGGCTCCTGGATGATGCGGACCGGCGCAGGCTTCCGGGCGCGATGGCGTCGTGGGCGGAGCGTTTCGCGCAAGGGCTGGCCGATGACCAGGAACGCAAGCGCTTGGTGGCAGCGCTCAGGGGCGAGTTGTCAACCATTTAGATGCGACCCCATTGCCTCCCCCGTTTGCGCTGACTTTGCGCCCGTGCTTGACATTGTTCGCTATATGGCGAATAGTGCTAGCAATGCGCGAGTTCATGAACCTCACCAAGGCGCTGGCGGACGCCAATCGGGTCCGCATGCTGCTGGCACTGCGGGAGCAAGAGTTGTGCGCCTGCCAGATCACGGAACTGTTTGGGCTGGCACCCTCGACGATGTCCAAACACCTCTCCATCCTCTACCACGCGCAACTGGTCAAAACGCGGAAGGAAGGCCGGTGGGTGTTCTACTCTCTTCCTGGCAAAGAAGCCCCGCGGGCCGCTCGCCAAGCCCTGAACTGGGTTTGCGATTCTCTGGGGGAGGATGAGCAGGCTGCAAACGACGCCAAAGAGCTCAAGCGCCTTCTGAAAATCGACCCCAGCGAGCTATGCCGACGCCAATGCCAAAGATGAAGGTGCTCTTTCTGTGCACCGGGAATTCCTGCCGCAGCCAAATGGCTGAAGGCTGGGCGCGCCATCTGAAGGGTGGCGTCATCGAGTCGCATTCGGCGGGCATCGAGAAGCACGGGATGAACCCGCACGCGGTCAAGGTGATGGCGGAAGCGGGCGTGGACCTGTCGGGACACTGCTCGAAGACGGTCAAGGACCTCGGCGCCGTCCACTTCGATTATGTGGTGACGGTCTGCAACCATGCCCACGAGCATTGTCCCCTCTTCCCAGGCAAGGCCAAGGTCATACACGTGGGATTCGAGGACCCGCCGCAGCTTACGAAGCACCTGCCGGATGGGGAGGAGAAACTGGCGGTGTATCGCCGGGTGCGGGATGAGATTCGCGCGTTTGTCGAGACCTTGCCAGAGGGTTTGACGGGTCTGGGGTGAGGGGCAAGTGAGGAGCACGATGGCGGCGATGCCGGATCGGGCGGTTGACGGGGTCTTGATTCTGATGAGAGAAAGCATGCCATGAAGAGTAGCAAGACTGTGAATGATTCGGAATCGGTGCGCCAGAAGGTCCGGGAAGGCTACGGGAAGATTGCCGCGAGCGGGGGTTCGTGCTGCGGCACGGCGCCGACCTGCTGCGGTTCAACGCCGGTGGCTTCCGAGGACCTGGCCAAGCATATCGGGTACAGCACTGAAGAACTGGCTGCGTTGCCCGAGGGCGCGAACATGGGCCTTTCGTGCGGGAATCCCAACGCGCTGGCCGCCCTGCGAGCGGGTGAGGTTGTGCTCGACGTGGGAGCGGGTGGCGGTTTCGACGTCTTCATCGCTGGCCAGAAGGTGGGGGCGACCGGGCGGGCCATTGGGGTGGACATGACGGCGGAGATGCTGGCGAAGGCGCGTCAGAACGTCGCCGCGTACCGGGAGCGCACGGGCCTGAACAACGTCGAGTTTCGACTTGGCGAAATCGAGCATCTCCCCCTCGCCGACGCCAGCGTCGATGTCGTGATCTCGAACTGCGTCATCAACCTCTCGCCCGACAAGCCGCAAGTGTGGCGGGAAATCGCGCGCGTGCTGAAACCGGGCGGGCGGGTGGCCGTGTCCGACTTGGCGTTGCTGAAACCGCTGCCGCCGGCCGTGGCCAAGAGTGCGGAAGCGCTGATCGGCTGTGTGGCGGGGGCCGTGCTGGTGCAAGAGACGGTGCGCATGGCCAAAGAGGCGGGCTTGGTGGACATCGTGACCCAGTCGAAGTCCGCCTACATCGACGGCATCGTGGATTGGCAGGACCCGCTTTACCAGAAGATCGTCGCCCTCCTGCCGGCGGGGACGAAACCGAGCGATTACATCACGAGCCTGGACATCAGGGCCGCAAAAGCCGGCTGGGCTCCTCCGGGCAGTGGTCTGCCTCGGCGCGGGGGGTGCTGTGGCTAGCCAACGGCACAACCCAACCCAAGGACGACTTGTATGAGCACGGATGCCATCACCGCGAACGCGGCCCCGGTGGCAGAACCGAAGCGACTGGCCTCTTTTGAGCGCTACCTGACCGTGTGGGTGTTGGTGTGTATGGTGGTGGGCGTGGCCTTCGGCAGACTGCTGCCCGGTATCACGGCAGCATTGAGCAAGCTGGAGTTTGGTCAAGGTTCGCAGGTGAACGTGCCGATTGGCGTGCTGCTCTGGCTCATGATCTACCCGATGATGCTCAAAGTGGATTTCAGCGCCATCGGCGGCATCGCAAGACGGCCCAAGGGATTGCTTGTGACGCTGTTTGTGAACTGGCTGGTCAAGCCATTCAGCATGGCGTTCCTGGCCTGGGTGTTCATGCAGCATGTCTTTGCGGCATGGATCGGGCCAGACATGGCCAAGGAATACACCGCCGGGCTGATCATCCTTGCGGCGGCGCCCTGCACGGCGATGGTCTTCGTCTGGAGCTACCTCACCGATGGCGATCCGGCGTACACATTGGTTCAGGTGGCGGTAAACGACCTGATCATGCTGGTGGCCTTCGCGCCCATCGTTATGTTCCTGTGCGGTGTGGCCGACGTCATTGTGCCGGGCAAGGTGCTGATGACCTCGGTGGTGGTATTCATCGTCATTCCGCTGACGGCGGGGTGGCTGACACGCACGGCGTTGCTGAAGTCGCACGGCAAGAAGTGGTTTGAGCAGAAGTTACTGCCGAAGTTCCATCCGGTGATGATCGGCGCGTTGCTGCTGACGTTGGTGCTGATTTTCGCTTTCCAGGCGGAGAACCTGACGACGCGTTGGTTCGCGGTGCTGCTCATCGCCGTACCCATCATCATCCAGGTCTATTTCAACTCCTCGCTGGCGTATCTCATGATGCGCTGGTTCAAGGTGCCGCACAACGTGGCGTCGCCGGGGGCGTTGATTGGGGCGAGCAACTTCTTCGAGCTGGCGGTGGCGGTGGCGATCACACTCTTCGGCGCGGGTTCAGGTGCAGCGCTGGCGACGGTGGTCGGCGTGCTGGTCGAGGTGCCGGTCATGCTCTCCGTGTGCCGGATCTGCAACCAATCGCGCGCGTGGTATCAGAAGGTGGCCGGTGCCGGAGGGTGACGGGAGATGCCCACGATGCAGGGGCGTCGGCCTGTACGTTTCATGGCCGGCACCGCCAAACGCGCGCAATGCGCGCAGTCGGGGTGAGATGGTTCCGCGCTTGACACTATTCGCCAATTCGCTAAGTTACGCCTCGCCATGGCCAACAAACGGTCCGTCACGCAATTCAAAGCCCAGGCCCAGGTGTTCAAGGCGCTGGCGCATCCGGGGCGCCTGCTCATGCTCGACGAGTTGTCGCGGGGCGAGCGCTGCGTGTGCGAGTTGGCAGCCCTGGTGGGATCGGAGATGCCGACGATTTCGCGA
This sequence comes from Verrucomicrobiota bacterium, assembly GCA_029556615.1. Classification (GTDB taxonomy): domain Bacteria; phylum Verrucomicrobiota; class Verrucomicrobiia; order Limisphaerales; family J093; genus JAKQDD01. The sequence continues at coordinate 4,800 of JAKQDD010000086.1, forward strand.
CACCTGTCCGTGCTGCGAAATGCCGGGATCGTGGACGACGACAAGCGGGGCGCCCAGGTATTCTATCGGCTGGTCACTCCGTGCGTGATGAACTTCTTCCAGTGCGTGGCATCGGTGCGGGAGCAGAAGGCAAAACCCTAGCGAGGCGCCGCCTCAGACCCAGTCGAGTCCCCAGGCACATGAAGACCCTGCTGTGCTTGCCCACCCCTCTTCCGCGCCTCGCTAATGTAGAGTCCTCGACGGAAGGTGGGGAGGCTTGGAACGGCAGGGGCCAAACTTGACCTGTTGACCCCATGTTCCACAAGTCGAGGACTCTGGCAGGCCGCCGCAGGGCGGATTGTCCTGCCGTCGATTTTTCTTGCATTATCCTTTGCGACTTTGCTAAATGTCTTAACCGCGGAATGAAGAGGGTTCTTGCGCCATGAATGCGTTCGCTGCCACAACCCCAAACGACGGGCTCGGCCGCGAACTCAAGATCTTTGCCTGGATGGCGGGCGTGTTCCTCGTCGCCTACTTCCTGCCGCTCTCCAATCCGAAGATCACGACGGCGATCCAGGAGGCGTTCAAGCTGCTGCAATGGTATGCGCGCAACCATACGCTGGCCTGTGTTGTGCCCGCGCTGTTCATCGCCGGGGCGGTCATGACGTTCCTATCCCAGGCCTCGGTCATGCGCTACCTGGGACCGAACGCGAACAAGCCGCTGGCCTACAGCGTGGCGTCCGTGTCGGGCGGCATCCTGGCGGTCTGCTCGTGCAGCGTGCTGCCGGTGTTCGCCGGCATCTACCGGCTGGGGGCGGGCCTGGGTCCGGCCAGCGCATTCCTGTACTCGGGTCCGGCGATCAACATCCTCGCCATTTTCCTGACGGCTCGGGTGCTGGGCTTCTCGATGGGTCTTTGGCGGGCCATGGGAGCGATTGCGTTCGCCTTCATCATCGGTCTGCTGATGGCCGTGATCTTCCGGCATGAGGAGCACGAGCGCGTGGCGGCACAGGCGGTTCTGCCGGAGCCCGAGGCGCCGAAGCGCCCCCTGTGGAGAACCTCGGTCTTCTTCGCCTGTCTCGTGGCCTTCCTGGTCTTCAGTGACTGGTATAACCCGGGGGATGTGATGGTGCGCCCCGTCGCTGGCGGCTCGTTCGCGGCGGTCTCCCTTCAAGAAACGCGCGATGAGGTGATGTTCCAACTCAAGGAGGACTGGGCCGGGCATCGCAGCGGCGACAAGATCACGTTGGCCAAACGCGACCTCGCGGCGGTGGACGAGGCCAAGACGTGGGTCATTGCCGTCCATCACGCTCGCTGGTATCTGGCTGGCGTGATGGGCCTGGCGGTGTTGCTGATGACCTGGCGTTGGATGGACCGCGGGGAGGTTGGCCAATGGATGCACAACACCTGGGACTTCGCCAAATTGCTGGTGCCGCTGCTGTTTGGTGGCGTGTTTGTGGTTGGTTTCATTGGCGCGCTCATCCCCGACGCCTACGTTGCGTCGCTCGTCGGCGACAATTCGGTCAAGTCCAACCTCGTCGCCAGTGTCCTGGGTGCAGTCTGGTATTTCGCCACCCTGACGGAAATCCCGATCTGCGAGGCGCTGGGGAAACTGGGCATGGCGCCCGGGCCGATGCTGGCGCTGTTGCTGGCTGGGCCGGCGGTTTCGCTGCCGAACATGCTTGTGGTCCGCGGCGTGATGGGCACGAAGAAAACGCTCGTGTTCACCGGCCTGACCATCGTGATGGCCGCGGTCACGGGCTTGGTTTACGGCGTGTTGCGGGCGTGAAGCGCGCGGCGTGAAACGCATGATGTGAGCAGTCACACTGAAGGAAGCGAAAGAGCACACTATGCACATCCTGGTCATTGGGCCCGGCTGCACCAAGTGCAGGACACTGGCGCAGCTGACGGAACAGGCCGTCAGGGAGCTCGGCGTCACCGCTGAAATCAACAAAGTCACCGACCTCAAGCAGATCATCGCCCTGGGGGTGATGCTGACGCCCGCGTTGGCGATCAACGGCAACGTCAAGGTCGTCGGCAAAGTACCCAGCGTGGCTGAAATCAAGACGCTGCTGCAACAGGCGGCCGCGTGAACCGTGCAGAGCGCAGACTGGAGAGCGAAAGGGAATTCATGAGCAACAGAACCGTCAGCTTCGTTGGTGGCGGGCGTGTGACGCGCATTCTCCTGGAAGGGTGGCGGCGCGTGAACGGGCTGCCGGGAAACACAGCGCTCAGCGATTGCAGCGCCGAGGCGTCGGCGAAACTCAAAGCGCGGTTTCCAACGGTTCACGTGGGAGCAGACACTCGCGTGCCGGCGGCCCAGGACATCGTGTTTCTGGCCGTCCATCCGCCGGTGATGGCGGAGGTCGCCTCGGCCATCAGGGGCAGCCTCAAGGCCGGTGCTCTGGTCGTGTCGCTGGCTCCCAAGTTCACGATTGCCAGGCTCACGCCCGCCCTTAAGCGAATGGTCTGCGGCTCAGCGCGGACGCTGCTGGAATCCGGCCTGACGCCCGCCGAGGTGATGGACCTGATTCCGGTTAAACCGCTGGTGGAAATGGAACCTCAAGTTGCCGAGATGCACCGGACACGGCTGCCCGGCCTCTACCAGAGGATCAAGCCTTGAACCAGACACCCTGAACAAATCCTCAAGTCGATCCTGACCATGAAAACCTCACTGCATAGAACGCTCGCCATACTCGCTATCGGCTGGACCGCGGCGACGTGGGCAGCCGAACCGGCAAAGCTGCCCAAGCTGGTCGATCTGGGCGCGGACAAGTGCATTCCCTGCAAAACGATGGCCCCTATTCTGGAGGGCCTGAAGAAGGAATACGCAGGGAAGTTCGACGTGGAGTTCATCGACGTGTGGAAAAACCCCGCCCCGGGGAAGCAGTACAAGATCAAGCTGATCCCCACGCAGATCTTCTTCGACGCCTCCGGGAAAGAGGTGTTCCGGCACGAAGGCTTCTTCGGCAAGGAAGACATCCTGGCCAAGTGGAAGGAACTGGGCGTGGACGTCACGGGTGGCACGGCAACCGCCGGGATCGTGCGCGAGACGCCGGTTGCGGCCGACGCGCGTCCGCGCGAGTCGGTGTGCTTCATGTGCGATGAGAATGTGAATCCCAAGCTGCGGACGGTGGTGAAGGGCCAGAGCGAGCAACGCATCCTCTGCGGTCCGCACTGCTACTTCATTTACCTTTCCAGCATCGTGGGCGCGGACTCGAAGGCCGAAGAGGCTAAGGTGAGTGTCACGGATTGGGCCAGCGGCAGCCTGGTTCCGGCAACGACGGCCCATTACCTCTACGGAATGGACGCCAAGGGACGGCCCACGATCCAGGCCTTTGCCGACAAGGCGGCCGCCACGAAGCAACAGCAGTCCAGCCCCGGCAACCTCCTCGGCTGGGACGTGCTGCGGTCGAAGGAAATGGCCACGCGTTGCGCGTTCTGCGACCGGGCGGTGTATCCCGAAGACGCTTGTGGCGTGAAGTTCGGGACGACGCACGGCCACGGCTGCTGCACGCATTGTTCGATGGGCGTGGCGGCGCGGCTCAAGCAGGATATTGAAGTCGAGGCGAAGGACGGGCTGACTGGCGAACTCATCCGGGTGAAGACGTTGGATGGGCAGATTGCCTCGCTGGAACCGGCCACCGCCGTGGCGTGGTTTGGCCAGAAGAAGGGCGCAGACGGTAAGTGGGTGTCCGCCGGCTGCTTCAAGCAGGGATTCTTCGTCAACGAAGCCAATCTGCAGAAGTGGCTGGAGGCGCGTCCGGCGATGACGGGCCGGCAGATCACCATCGCCCAGGCGTTGGCGGACAAGATGAAACTCACCCCCGAACAGATCGCCAAGGCGTGCAAGCTGGGCGAGTGCCAGTGACCGGCAATGGAACAACTCTTCACGAACCTCAGCCGCGCCGTTGAAGGGTCGCCGGCCATCGCGCTGGGCGCGTCCGTGGTGTGGGGCATCCTGAGCATCATCCTCAGCCCGTGTCACTTGGCGAGCATTCCGCTCATCGTTGGGTTCATCAGCGGCCAAGGGCGTGTCTCCACCGCGCGTGCATCGGGCATCGCCACGCTCTTCGCGGTGGGCATCCTGGTCACAATCGCGGCCATTGGCGCCATCACCGCGGCAGCGGGGCGGATGATGGGGGACGTAGGCCGTTGGGGGAACTACTTTGTGGCGCTCATCTTCTTTGCGGTGGGGCTGCATCTGCTCGGGGTGATTCCGATGCCGTGGTCGGGGCCGGGCCAGGTGAACATGAAACGAAAGGGCCTGTTTGCGGCGTTTGTACTTGGGCTGGTCTTCGGCATCGCGCTTGGCCCCTGCACGTTTGCCTACATGGCGCCGATGCTGGCGGTGACGTTCAAGCTGGCCGAGACCGCGCCGCTCTACGGTGCATCGCTGCTGTTCGCCTACGGGGTCGGGCACTGCTCGGTGATCGTGCTGGCTGGCACGTTCACCGAAGTCGTCCAGCGGTTCCTCAACTGGAACGAGCAATCCAAAGGCGTGACTGTGGTCAAGTACGTCTGCGGCGTGCTCGTGATTCTTGGCGGAGTCTGGCTGATCTACTCAGCGCCCTGATCCCTCGACCCGTGAATGCCCCCGGCAACACCTGGGGCCCGCGCTCAGCCAGGACCTCGCCCAGAGGATACTTCATGATGCCGGTTCCGAGCCGGGCACAGGCCGCGCTGGTCGATCGGTCCGCGGTGAAGAAGGCGCCTGGAGATCGCCGGTCGCCCACTGAACGGCGTCCAGGCAGAACGCCAGAACTCGAGGATCCCAGGACAACTCGGTGCGGTGGCCGAAGGAAGTGTTGAAGACGCGTCCCTTGCCGTGAGACTTCACCCACGCGAGGGCGAAGTCGTTGTCTTGCCGGTTGATCCACTTCACCCCCATGTTCGAGCGGGCCGAATCCAGCGAGAGCAGGACCCGCAGGTTGGCGCGGTCGTACGGCGGACCGTACTCGTAAACCTCATCGGCGATCCGGAAGTCCTTTCCGCCGAACGCGGCGACCAGCGGATGTGACGGCTCCTGCACGGTCACACCGATCTCTTCGTTCCATGGGTGGCCGGTGAACCTGGCGCCGATCAACTGCTGGAACTCCGGCCAGTGCGGGTTCGCCGCGATGGCGAAATGAAGCACCACGACCCCGCCGCCGTCCGCCACGTAGTCCACGACATTCGAGCACGCCGGCGCCCCGCCGCGAATAACGTCGAGCCACTCCCGTTCGTGCCCCGGCGATCGGGGCAGCATCCGTGGTGCGTCCAGACCAAAGGCCTTGAACGCGAGGTTGGTCGAGTGCACCGCCCAGTTCCCGAGTTGACCGGTGGCGAAATCGCGCCACCGATGCCAGTTCGGCCTCGGCGTAGGTGGCCCAGGAGAAGGCCTCGTCGGCGATCAACAATGAACTGTCAAGGACTAGCCCCACGGGTGCTTGAGCGGCTTGAGCGTCTTGCGGCCTTTGCGCACCGCCGTCGCGAGTTCCCGCCGGTCTTCAGCCGTCAGGATCGCACCAGCGAGATCGTCGGCCAGTTCATGGCTGTTGCATCCGGCGGGCGAGGCCGGAACGAGAAGGGCGTAGGGGACGCCGAGCTTGACGATCGCAAAGGTCTCCTTCCGGGCATAGACCCGATTGACACACTCGCTGAAGCTTCTGGAAGCTTCCGTTACGCTCAGCGTCTTCATGGGGTTACTCTATTCAAGGCTGGCCGGTGGTCAAGGAATGCGTCTCCTGCCGGAACGTTTCAGCAGCCGCTTGACACGGCAGCCCTTGTGCACTTTGCCGAGGCTGGCGAGGACTCGATGCGGCGCAAAGTGCCGATTCCCGCGGCCATGGTGCGATTGAACCTCCGCAGTCCTATGCGTGGCGAGTTTCGTGGACGCCGCCAGTTCGCGGAGCGCTCGGGCTTCGCGGATCGTGCGGGTGAGCGGCTTCTCGCAAAAGACCGGTTTGCGGGCGCGCAACGCCCGGGCGCTGATCACCGCGTGGCTGTGATCGGGCGTCGCCACCACCACACCGTCGAGTCGATCGGCCGTTTCGTCCAACATCCGCCGGAAGTCCCGGCAACGTTTCGCTTCGGGGAACTTCTCGCCCGCGCGGTTCAGCCGATAGGCGTGGGTGTCGCACAAGGCGGCGAAGCGCGTCTGCATCCCCGGCAGGGCGCCGACAAACCACTCGCCCCGCCCGCCCACACCCACGAGCGCAAGGTTGAGTCGCTCGTTGGCGGCCGCGGCGGTCGCGAAGCCATGGCGTGTGCTGAGGAAGAACCCCAACACGCTCGTGGTGCCGCAGATCAGGAAATGGCGGCGGGTGCTGCGAGTCTTCATGGTTTCTGACCGGGAGTGTGTGCTCACGAGATGCCAGTCCTCGTCGCGGGCCATTTGTTCGAAGACGTTGCCACCGGGGACCAGCCGCCGCCGTCGACGCGGGTCCGTGGCCGCGCTTTGCAGGTGACACGGCGATGGACTGGTCTACCTGCGCACCATGACACAACCAAAGCCCAAGGGCATCCTGGATGATGCGGACCGGCGCAGGATTGTGGCCGGCGGTCTCCGCCAAGCCCGCCCTGCCCCTTCCCAATCGGCGATCCGCCCCGAATCGGTGCGGGGATAGGCCCCTCGCCAGTTCCGGGTGCGGCGTCGTCGTGGGCGGAGCGTTTCGCGCAACGGCTGGCCGATGACCAGGAACGCGAGCGCTTGGTGGCAGCGCTCAGGGGGGATTTGTCAACTATTCAGATGCGACCCCATTGCCTGGCGCGTTGGCCTGCAGTCTCCTATCTAAAGATCTGCTGGGCGAACCAATACAGGCTGTTCTTCCAATGCTTGAAGTCGTGGCCATTGTCATCCACGTGCCAGATGTGCGGAACGTTCTTCTCCTTGAGATAGGTGTGCGTGCGCAGGCTGAAGGTCATCAGCCCATCCTTGTTGCCGCAGGATATCCACAGCACCTTCAACATCTGTTTGGCTTTGGCCGGATCCGGCACCAACACCTCGGGGGCTCGCGTGTTGGGCGCCGACGAGAAGCCACCGACGTGTGCGAAGGTGTCCACGTTGCCCAGGCCGAAATCGAGCGACTGCCCGCCGCCCATCGAAAGGCCCGCCACGGCGCGATGTTCGCGGTCGCCCTGCGCCGAATAGTGCGACTCGATGAAGGGAATGATGTCCTTGATCAAATCGCTCTCGAAGTCCCTCCCCCAGCCTGGACCGCTGATTTCGGCCGCGTCGCCGCCGCCGAACCCGCCGCGCCCGCCACGACCGCCGTCCGCGGTGTTGGTGGTGGCGTTGCCGTTGGGGAACACCACGATCATGGGCTCGATCTTCTTGTCGGCAATTAGATTGTCGATGATCACGTGGGCTGCGCCTCCCCCTGTCCACTCCCGCCGCTCGTTGCCCCCGATGCCGTGGAGCAGATAGAGCACAGGATACTCCTTGTCCTTGGAATAGCCGGCCGGAGTGTACACCTCCATCCAGCGTTTGGCGCCGATGGTCTTGGAGTCGTAGTCAACCCGCTCAAGTGCGCCGCGAGGGATGCCTTCGCGGACCTTGTCGAAACCTTCCGGAGGCTTGGGAAATGCTGCGTGGTTATCCTCCGGGCTGAGGTTGACGCGGCCGCCGAATCCACCGCGACCGCCACGCGCACCGGACGCTCCGGCAGGTGGCGCTGTGGCAGGCTGGTTGGCGGCAGACGGTGCTGGCGCGGCTGCCCCCTTGCGTGTGGCTGTGGCTTCCGAGGTGCCGAAATTCCCGACCGCCCGGGTGAACGTGATCGTGTCGGCCGAGACCTTGCCAGTGAAGGTAATCCGCAGATCGTTGCCTTGGATGCTCAGCGGTTCGACGAACGACACCGTGTCGCCCTCGATCTTGCCTTCCTTCAAATCGGCTTCACGCTGCTGGCCGTCGGTGTCCACGCTGACCCTGCCGGTCACGGTCGTGCCGTCCTGCGTGAGCGTGAAGGTGTATTGTTGCAGGCCGCGCTGGGTGCCGAACTCGGCCTTCCACGTGCCGGTGACATCGGCTGCGAGGGTCTTGACAGCCGGGACGGTCATCCCCGCACCCGTCCCATGCACGGGTTGGGGGATGATCTCGATGGCGCAGATTTGGGGGTTCTGGACCTTGGGGGTGAAGGTCACCTGGATTTTGCCGTCGGTGACTTCGGCCAGGACCGTCTCCACGTAAGCCTTCAAGAAGCCGCCGGCCTTGACCCACGGATCGAAGTCCTTGAACGCGTTTCCCTGCACGTTGAACGAAAAGACGCGCTCACCCGGACCCGTGATGCCCTCGTACGTCTCCGCGAAATGCAGCTTCACGACGTATTGCCCGTTGGGCGCCGGCCAAGAAAACGAGTCCATGCTGTAACGCTCCGAGCGGTAGAGCTCGGGGCTCTTGGTGTTGGCGATCTGGATCTCAGGTCGTTCGATCGTCTGTCCACCCTCGAAGCCTTGGTCGGCCAGCCAGACGTTGCCTTCCGCGTCTTTGACCGGCTCGAACTTGCCAGCCTTGATGCGGACGACCCTCGCGGCGGGCCCGCCCGGCAAGCGCCTGGCCACGATGTCTTCTCTGGCAAACTCGCCGACCTCGCGCGTGAACTGGATCTCGTTGCCTTCGGCCGAGAGCTTGCCGGTGTAGGCGATGCGGATCTCGTTGCCCTGGAAGTTCAGCATTTCCACGAACGAGATTGCGCCACCCTCCACCCTGCCCTCCTTGAGTTCCGTTTCACGCTTGCGCTCGCCGATTTCCGAGGTCGCTTTCCCGGTCAACTTCGTGCCGTCCTGCTGGAACGTGAAGGTGTAATGCTGGTGGCCGATCTGGGAGTCGAAATCGGCCTCCCAAGCGGCGGTGACATCGGCGGCCAGGGGCCTTGCGGCAGGCGCAGCGGCGGCGGTCGGAGGCAGCGTCACTGCCGGGATTTCAGCCGCGCCCTGTGCGGCGGCCATTGGAACGGGATGGTCCTGGAACAGCAGCGGGGCAAACTGGTACAGACTGCGCCGCCAGGACTGCCACTCGTGCCCGGTGTCCGGGGAGGCATAGAAGTAGCTGTGAATCCCCGCCGCCTTGAGCGCCTCCGTATTGGCCTTCGGGTCGCCACCGAAGCCTCCGCGTCCGCCACGCCGATTTCCACCCAGTTCACGGCTGCCGTAGCTGACGAACACCACCTTCACCTTCTGCTTGAAGGCGTCCAGGTCGGCAATACTCGTCGGCGCAATGCTGCCACCGCTGAACACCCCGATATGCGAGAACGTGTCCAGGTTGGCCAGCGTGATCGCTCGGGTCTGCATGCCGCCCATGGAAAGGCCGGCCATGGCGCGATTCGGCTGATCTGAGAGCGTGCGGAAGTTGGCATCAATGAAAGGAATCAGGTCACCGAGTACTACCTTTGTGAAGGCACCGAAATCGACCATGCGTCCACCGGGACCTCGTCCGCCCACCGAAGCGTCTGCGGCACCTGCCGGAGCGGTATTCGTTGCGCCGGCAGCCACCGGTCCGCGACCCGGGCCGCCAGCGCCGGGGACGTTGCTGTTGGCCATCACAATGATGAAGGGCTTGGTTTGGCCCTCGGCGATGAGGTTGTCCATGATCAAACCGGCGTGCCCTTGGCTGCCCCAGCCGGTTTCATCCTCGCCGCCGCCGTGTTGGAGATAGAGGACCGGATAGCGCCGGGATGGGGCCTTCTCATAGTCGGGCGGCGTGTAAACGAAACAGCGCAGCGTGGCGTTGGCGCTCTTGGATCGATAGTGCACCTGCCGCAACTGACCATGCGGGATGTCCTTCAGGGCGTAGAACTCCTGGTCCGCAGCGGGAATCTCGACGCCGCTCCCCCAGCGGCTGCCGCCGTAGAAGTAGAGCGTGCCGGGGTCGGGGACTCCCGCGCCGTCAATCACGAGCTGGTAGTAGTGGAACCCTTCGTCCTGCGGCCGCGTGTCGCCCATCCACGCGCCGTCGTCGCCCTTGGTCAGGGGGTAGGTCGCGCCGCCCAGGAATTGGAGCGCGACGTTCGTGGCCTGGGGCGCGACAATCCGCGCACGCACGCGCCTTTCCGAGTTCACCTGCGGATACTGCCTGCCGGGCTGATTCAGTGACGATGGCTTGAAGTCCTCTGCCACCGGTTTGTTGGTTTGGGCGATGCCGAGCTGGCTCGCGCACAGAGGAGCGAGCATCAGGGTTGCGAGGCTTGTTCTCATGAACTCTGGTGTGGAGTGGTTTGGGGTCGAGCGTTGGGTCGCAGACCAGCGGAGCAGGGTCGGCCACGGATTAGGTTAGGCTTTGCCCGCAGCGTGGCAAGCTCGGATGTCCCCGGCTCGAAGCGAGGGCCCCATGGGGTCGCATCGAGCGTGTTGACATATGCATCATGGCAGTGTGGTGTGCCGGGCGTTGGGCGAGGCCGTTGCGCATCGAAGTTGCGGCCACAGGGTATCCTGTGCGGAATCGGGGGCATCGAGGAGGAGCGTTGCTTCTGGATGATGCGGACCGGCGCAGGATTGTAGCCGGAGGTCTCCGCCAAGCCCGCCCTGCCCCTTCCCAATCGGCGATCCGCCCCGAATCGGTGCGGGGATAGGCCCCTCGCCGGTTCCGGGGGCGGTGGCGTCGCGGGCGGAGCGTTTCGCACAACGGCTGGCCGATGACCAGGAACGCGAGCGCTTGGTGGCAGCGCTCACGGGGGATTTGTCAACTATAGATGCGCCCCCATTGCCTCGTCCGCCGCGTGATAGGAACTTCGGACCCGGGGGGCGCTGGCCACCCGGACAAAGCCCAGGTCGCGGGCCGCGGACGCCAGGGCGGCAAACCGGTCGGGATGGACATACTCGATGGCCGGCAGGTGCGCGCGCGTGGGCTGGAGATACTGCCCGAGCGTGAGGGACTCGCACCCGACGCTTCGCAAATCGCGCAGGGCCTCGAGCACCTCCTCCTCCTGCTCGCCGAGCCCGAGCATCAGACCCGATTTCGTGCGGAGCTCCGGGGCGCGCCGGCGGAACTCGGCGAGGACGGTCAGGGACCGGTCGTAGGTGGCCCGGGATCGGACGCGCGGGGTGAGCCGGCGCACGGTCTCGAGGTTGTGATTGAAGACCTCCGGCCGGGCGGCGGCCAAGAGGTCGAGCGCGGCGGGATTCGCGTTGAAGTCCGGCGTCAGAACCTCGGCCACAATCCCGGGGTTCAGGGCTCGCACCGCCTCGAGGGTGCTGCAGAAATGTCGGGCTCCGCCGTCGGGGAGGTCATCGCGGGCGACGGCGGTGATGACCACGTGCCGGAGCCGCATCCGGCGGGCGGCCTCGGCCACCCGGCGGGGTTCATCCGGATCCAGGGGCAGGGGCCGGGCCGTGGCGACGGCGCAGAACGCGCAGGCGCGGGTGCAGCGGTCGCCCCCGATCATGAACGTGGCCGTGCCCTGGCTCCAGCACTCCCAATGGTTCGGGCAGCGGGCGCTCTCGCACACGGTGTGGAGCCGGAGCTCGTCGAGCAGACGCCGGGTTGCGGCGTAGCTCTCGGCGGTCGGCAGACGGGTGCGCAACCACTCGGGCAGACGGGGTCGTGCCCCGGACTGGGCCGGAACGGGTATCATGGGCGGCGCGGCTCGGCGAGGGTGATCCCGGTCAGGGTGAGGTAGAGCGGTTCGGGCCCGAGGTCGACACCCAGGCGCCGGCGATCGAGGGTGAGGGTCTGCGGCGGGTTGGCCCCGACCGCGGCGATCTGGAGGGCGACCTTCATGGCGCTTCCGCTCTGGTTAACCTCGTTGCGGTTGACCCGGTTGACCGCCTGGATGCTGACCTCGGACTTCGATCGGATCGGGATCTCGATGGCATGCGGCTGGCCGGTGGTCCAGAGGGCGAGCTTCAGCGGTGCCCCCCGCTTCCGGAACACCACCGCGTAATCCTCCGCCGAGCCCGTCGCCAGACGCTCGAAAACCCGGTAGCCGGCCAGCTCGGTGGTCAGGGTGCGGAGGCTTTCGTAGGCGGGCTTGGGATCGAGGTTGGGGTAGACGAGGCCGAAGTTGTGTTCCCGCTCGGCGGGGTCGGTGCCGTCGTTCTTCCAGTCGTACCAGATCGAGAGCGGGACGCCGTGGAGGAGATTGGCCAGCTGCTGCCGTGCGGCGAACGCGGCCTGGGTGTCGAGCGAGACACCGCGGTTGTGAGAGGCGTAGCCCCATTCGCCGCTGAGGATCGGCAGTTTGCGTCCCCGCGGCGCGTGCCGGTCAATCAGCGCGCGCAGTGGGCGGTATTCATCCGCGGCGGACTCGGGCGGTTTGCTGTAGTTGCGGTAGGGATGGACGCTGACCGCGTCGAGGTAGGCGAGGATGCCGGAGGCGAAGTGTTCCTCGAGGAAGGCCATGGGGATCTCCGAGGTGGCGGGGCCGATGATCGTGGCGGCGGGATCGGCGGCACGGATCGCGCGGCAGGTGGCCAGCGCCAGGGTGTTGTACTGGCGCACGTCGGGTTTTGGCTTCCAGAACGTGATGTTCGGTTCGTTCCAAATCTCCCAAAGCACCCGGCGTCCGCGATACCGGGCGGCCGCCGCGGCCGCCCAGCGGGCAAAGGCTTCGACGCTTTCGGGATGCTGCGGGGAGGCGACGTCCCGGTGCTCCTGGCCGGTCACGGGGTTCCGGGTGGCGACCGTCTCCTCGTAGAGCCCGTTCGAGTAATCGAGGATATAGAGGGCGCGCAGCCCGCGGCGGTCGAGATTGTCGGTGAGCTCGTCGTAGGCCGACCAGTCGTAGACTCCCCGCTGCCGCTCGATGCCGCTCCAGCCCAGGTCCATCCGGACACAGCGGATCCCCGCGGCGGCGATGAGATCGAGGTCATTCGTGTGGCCCCGGGTGAAGTGGATATTGACCCCCACTCCCTCGGGGATCACGGCGCGGGGAAGATCCGCCGCCGCCGCCACGCCCGCCGTCAGCACCATCGTCCCGAAGATCGCTCGCATGCGCATGCCTTGTTGTTGAAGTCCGCCCACGCCCTTCCTCTACAGCCCAATTGCCCGTCTCCGTCAAGCCAGCAATGCGCGCGGCTCCGGAGCCGACACCCGACGCGCCATTCGAGGCCAGAACCCACCCGCAACCGCTGGCGGACGTTCGCGCCGCACGCGTCAGGCGAGGATCCGGGGCCCCCAGGACGGGCTGGCTTTTTCCTGTGGGTTCAGCGATGCTGGACCGCAGGATTCACCGGAGTCCGCTGCGGGATCGAGACGCTTTGTTTGAGGTCGTATGAGAATGATCACTGCTGTGCTTGCCGGCTTGGCCTTGATGGGGCGCGCTGACCTTGGCGCGGTCACCGGCTCGGAGCCCCCAGCCCGCCCCAACGTCCTGCTGATCATCTCCGACGATCAAGGATGGGCCGACTACGGGTTCATGGGGCATCCTCATATTCGGACCCCGCACCTCGACCGTCTGGCGGGCCGGTCGCTCGCCTTCGTCCGGGGCTATTCCCCGGTGCCCCTCTGCCGGCCCTCCCTGGCCAGTCTGGCCACGGGACTTCCCCCGCATCGCCACGGCGTCACCGGCAACGATCCGACCCTGCCGGACACCGGCGTCAATCCCATGGCCGCCCGCGGTCAGGCCGCGTATGCAAGGTACTACGACACGATCGTCGATCATTTCGCCCGGCGCCCGAATTTCATCCGCGATCTTTCCGCGCGCGGCTACCGCACGTTGCAGACGGGCAAGTGGTGGGAGGGCAACCCGGTCAAGACGGCGGGCTTCACCGACGCCATGACCGCGGGCGAGCGGGCGGGCAGCCGGCACGGCGACTCCGGACTTGAGATCGGGCGCAAGGGCATCGAGCCGATCCTCGAGTTCATCGAGGGATGCGGAGCCGCGCCGTGGATGGTCTGGTACGCCCCGATGCTTCCGCACGCGCCGCACAACCCGCCGGCCGATCTCCTCGACAAGTACAAAGCCCTCGCTCGCAGCGAGCCGATCGCCCGGTACTGGGCCTGTGTCGAGTGGTTCGATCGCACGTGCGGGGAGCTTTTCGAAAGCCTGGATCGCCGCGGGCTCACGGCACGCACCGTGGTTCTCTACACGACCGACAACGGCTGGATCCAGTCGCCCACCGAGAAGGACCGGTTCGCAGCCCGCTCGAAGCTCACCCCGTATGAAGGGGGCATCCGGACGCCCATCCTCGTCTCCTGGCCAGGGCGCGTGAAGCCGCGCATGGACCGGGAGCACCTCGCCAGCAACCTCGACCTGTGGCCCACGCTCGCCGGTCTCCTGCGCATTTCGACTCCCCCCGGTCTGCCGGGCATCAACCTGACCGATCCGCGGGCTGTGGCCGGCCGCCGGCGGATCTTCGGCGAGCAATACGCGCACAACATCGCCGACGTCGACCACCCGACCCGCAGCCTCGAACACCGGTGGATCATCGACGGCTGGTGGAAACTGATCGTCCCCGAGGGCGACCGACGCCCGGGCAGCCGTGCGGAGCTGTACGACCTGCGTGCCGACCCGTGGGAGACACGGGATCTCGCGGATCGCCATCCCCGTCGCGTTCGGGGTTTACAGCGCCGCCTCGATCCGTGGTGAAGGCGTTGCTCAGATCCATGGGTTACTGCAGCAGGTGCTCCTGAAGGAAGAGCACGGTGCTGTGGAACAGGAAATCCACGTTGCGCTTCTTGCGGAAGCCGTGGCCTTCGTCCTTCGCCATCAGATACCAGACCGTGCCGCCCTGCCTGCGAATCGCCGCGACCATCTGCTCGGATTCCGTGACCGGCACGCGCGGGTCGTTGAAGCCCTGCACCACGAACAGCGGCTTCCGGATCTCGCCGACGCGCGCGATGGGTGAAATCCGCTCCAGGAACTCCGCCATCGCCGGGTCCCGCTCGTCGCCGTATTCCACGCGCCGCAGGTCGCGCCGATAATCCTGGGTGTTTTTCAGGAACGTCAGGAAGTTCGAAATGCCCACCACGTCCACGCCGCAGCGGAGCCGGTCGCCATAATGCACCATGCAGGCCAGCACCATGTAGCCGCCGTAGCTGCCGCCGGTCACCCCCACGCGCCGGGCATCGAACCCCGGCTGACCGGCGATCCAATCCAACACGGCGCCAATGTCCTTGACCGAGTCCTCGCGCTTGAAGCCGTTGTCGAGCGTCAGGAACGTTTTGCCGTAGCCGTCCGAGCCGCGCACGTTGGGATAGACAATCGCCACGCCCATTTCATTCAGGTAGAAGTTATTCCGCGCCTGGAAGTTGGGCCGCGACTGCCCTTCCGGGCCGCCGTGAATGGTCACCAGCACCGGCCTCGGGCCCGGGAACTTCTTCGGATCGGGCCGATAGACCAACGCCGGGAACTCGAGACCGTCGAAGCTCTTCAGTCGGAGCCGTTCCGGCTCGACAAACGCGGCGGGATCGAGCCCGCCGGTCTCGCTCTCCGTCCAGCACTCGAGGCGGCCCGATTTGACATCGAGCGAGAACACATCGGCCGGCGACGCGGCGCTCGACAGATGGAACGCCAGGTCGCGGTTGTTCCGGTGCCAGTTCACGCCGCCGATGATCCCGGCGGGCAGCTGGGGCGGGCGGCGTTCGCGGCCGGAGCGCGCGTCGAGCAGGCGCAACCGGCTTGAGCCGTCCTCGTTGATCACGGCGGCCAGCGTGCGGCCGTCATGCGACAGCTCGAATCCCTCGACATCCCAGGCGACGTCCTTCATCAGGGGCGCAAGCCGGCGGCTGGCCAGGTCCATTCTGCAGAGCCGGCGGAATTCGGAGTCGTGGTCTGTTGCCACGAAGACCGACGTGCCGTCGGCGGCAAAACGCGCCGGCCCCCACGCGATCTTCTCCGCGCGTTGCGGCGTCAGCAGTTCTTTCGCGCCCGTGCGGGCATCCGCCAGCCAGAGGCGGCTCTCGTTGATCGAAATCGTTTCGCCCAGCAGCAATCGCGCATCGTCCGGCGACCAATCCTGCACGCTCCAGCCGCCGCCCGACAACTCGACCAGCAGGCGATCCGACGTCGGATCCCGCGGGTCCATCAGCCATACGTCGGTGTCGCGTCCGGTGCGGCGGGTCGAGGTGTAGGCGAAGCGCTTGCCGGCGCGGTCCCAGCGGGCGCCTTGGTTCCGCGACTTGCCGTCCGTCAGCAGCGTCACCCGGCCATCGGCGAGGTCGAGGCGGTGGAACTGGTAGAACTCGCCGCCGCCCGTGTCTTGGGCGAACACGACGAAGTCGCCCTGCACCGGCTGGAAGCTGCCGCCGGCGACCGGTTCCGCAAAGAAGGTGAGTTGGCGTCGCGCGCCGCCGGGCTGCTTGACGAGATGAAGCTGGTTCACCTCGGCAAACCGGGTCGTGATCAGCAGCTCGCGGCGCGCCGGATGCCAGTCTGCGACACCGGCGGCGCGGAACTCGAGATAGCGGCTCGCGTCCTGCCTGAGTTCGGCGGGAACGGGTGGAATGCCCTCCGCGACGAGATTCCCGGGTGTTTCCTGCGCCGCTCTGGCGTCGAGCGCGGGAAGCGTGCACGCCACCAAGGCAAGGGGGCCGATGAGGGACACGACGTTCATGGGCGCGAGGATTGTCCAATCCAGCGGGCGCCGCCAGCCGATTCCTTTGTCCCCATTCCCTTGTCGCGTGGCGGACAGGATTGCAGCCGGGGGCTCTTTGATCTGAACCGCCACAGGTCGACCGCTGGCCAGTCGCCCCCTCGACGGGGCTCAGGACAGGCTGCCTCGGCCCCTCGGGGTCGGGTGCGCCGCGATTTCACTCCCCGCGGTCCGCGCCCGCGGCGGGGGCGGCGCGATAACTGCGGAACTGCAGTCGCGAGGGCGGAGGAACTTGACGGACCCGGCGTTCGAGCGCACTGTTTTCCCGAGCGGATTAGTCTGGGTCTGCAATGGATCCGCGGGTCTGATGGCGCGTGCCATCGGAGGAAACCTGGGTGGTCGGGCCGCCACCTGAAGAGTCGGATTGCGTTGGCGCAATGGAGCCTCGGACGCGGTGGCCCAGGGTGAGATGCGCGCCTTTTCGGTGGCGGGTTTCGCTCGAAGGAGGGGGATCGTGCCGCGTCGGAGGGCGGCATGGCCTGCCAAGGCAATCACAACCCCAGCGTTTCCACGATGAACAAAGCCGTCGGAGTGCAAATGATCGTCTACAGCCTGCTGCTCGCGGGTCTTAGCTACTTCATCAACCATCTGGCGCCGTCGCTGGCCCGATCGATTCTGATCGTGGGACTGGCGGGGGCGGTGGTCTTCCTGATCGCCAGCATTCGGACCCTTGCCGGCAATCGCAGCAAGGTGTTGCCCCTGCTGACGCTGATCCCGGTCAACCTGATGCTGCTGGCGAACACGGTGTCGATGTGGGAAGGCGGCAGCCCGGGGATGCCGGAAGGGCGGACTCTGCCGATGATCGTCAGTCTGCTGTTCGTCTTGTCGTTCGCGATGCTGGTGCGGATTGCCTACGCCGGAGTGGTGTTTCAGGCCCCGCCCACCGGTTCGACGCCCCCGTCACCGACGCGAGCGCGGCCCTGAACCCGGCCTTCGTGCGGAAGGCCGGGTGAGCCAGACTCAGTTGAGGTCGCGAATCTGGATCCGCTTGAACCGGATGCGGAGCTGATCCCCCGTGTGAATCTGGAGGGCGATATGCCCGCGCTCGCCCACGCGGCGCGCGCGATGCGTCGCATCGTCCAGCACCCCCCGACCGTCGTACGCCATGACCTCGACCCCGTTGAGCGTCGCGGTCAACCGAGGACCGGCGGCGGTGATTTCGAGCGAGTTCCACCCGGGCGGTTCATCCGAGTAGCGAAAGGTCAACCCGGGGCGCGCCATCGAGCGATCGACCCATTGACCCTTGGAAACCGCGGGCCACAGCCAGCGCTGGTTCCCGCGGGTCTCATCCCACACCATGCCGGTGCGCCAGGGTTCCGGCGGGTTGATATCCACCTGCGGGCCGTCCAGCCAGCCCGCGGCCGGGTCATAGCGGCTGCGCACTTGCACCCCGCTGTTGCCCGGGCTGTCCCGGTAAGCCTGGAACTCGAGCCGCAGGGTGAAATCGCCATACTCGCGCTCGCTCACAAGCCAGATGTAGTCGTGTTTGCCGGCCCCCATCGAGTCCGCCACGATGGCGCCCTCCTCGACCCGCCACCAGGTTCGGCCTCGGTCCTCCGGCTTGCACTGGACCGTCCAGCCCGACAGATCCCGCCCGTTGAACAGGGACTGCCACTCGTCGGCCGCCCGGGCGGCAGCGCCCATGAGAAAAACGCACGCCAGGGATCGCAACCACCCCCGGCCCGCGCCAAGACGCCAAGTTGTCATCGTTGTCATGAGTCGAGGTTGTCCCTTCCAATCAGAGCCTTCAGCGCAGAGGCTGGCCGATCACCAGGAGCACAAGCGCTTCGTTGCGGATCTCAAGAGGGATTTGTCAACTATTTAAATGCGACCCCATTGCCTTATGCCTTTGTCCGGTGATGCACAGCACCACCGACCAGATGCCAATAGACGTGCGCCACATGGGAGGCGAGGAATGTGCCGAGTGCGC
This sequence comes from Verrucomicrobiota bacterium, assembly GCA_029556615.1. GTDB lineage: Bacteria > Verrucomicrobiota > Verrucomicrobiia > Limisphaerales > J093 > JAKQDD01. The sequence continues at coordinate 23,218 of JAKQDD010000086.1, forward strand.
CAACGGTCAGAGTCACCGGCTCTGGCATGCGTGCAGCCTACGAATCATCCTGGGAGGGTGCGAGCAGATTCTTGCCGGCTTGATTTGGGTCTGAAGCTGGAGAACTCCTCGCAAGATGGGGATCGAATACCCGGTGTCGGTCTTGCTTCGAAACAGCCGGCTTGGAGCGAGCGAAGGGATTCGAACCCTCGACATTCACCTTGGCAAGGTGACGCTCTACCAGGCTGAGCTACGCTCGCTTCCCGTCCAGCGGGGTTTGACCCTACGCGGACCGGCCGCGAATGCAAGCCCTGTTTTCTCCCCGTTTTCGACTTTCGACTTCGACAGCGCGGGTCGGGCTCTGGCACGATGGCGGCGTGGGCGTCACCCCGCGTCAATTCGACGTCATGCGCCGCCGGTTGACGGCGCCGCGCCGGGCTCCGGAACCGGCCGTGACCGGAGCCGACCGGGAGGCCGGGGCAAGGCGCGCGGTGATCCTGGGAATTGACCCCTCGCTGCGGGGGACCGGGTATGGCGTGATCGCGGCGGAGCGATCGGGCGTGCGCGCGGTGGCGCAGGGGGTGGTGGTGTGCCCAGCCTCGTGGGAACGGTCGCGGTGCCTCGCGCGCATCAGCCTCGAGATCCGGGAGGTCGTCCGCCGCCACGCGCCCGCGGCGTGCGTGGTCGAGGGGTTGTTCTACGCCCAGAACTACAAGACGGCGCTGATCATGGGCGAGGCGCGCGGGGCGAGCCTTGCGGCGGTGGCGGAAGCCGGGGTGGCGGTGTTCGAAATCTCGCCCCGGAAGGTGAAACAGGCGATTGTCGGGTACGGTGCTGCGCAGAAGACGGCGGTGGCGCGGATGGTGCAACGGATGCTGGGTTTGGCCGAGGCGCCGGCGGCGGACGCGGCCGACGCGCTGGCGCTCGCGTTGGCGTACGCGCAGGAGAGGGGCCGATACAGCCTCTCGGCGCCCAAACGACTATGATCACTTTTGTCCAGGGCACGCTCGTCGAGGCGTTGCCGACGCAGGTGACAGTGGACGTCCACGGCGTGGGCTACGAGGTATTGATCCCGCTCTCGGCGTTCGACCGGCTGCCGCCGGTGGGGAGCGCGGTCAAGCTCCTCACGCATCTGGCCGTCCGCGAAGACGCGCAGACGTTGTACGGTTTCCTGACGCCGCCGGAGCGGGATTTGTTCCGGATGCTGATCCACACGGTGAGCGGGATCGGGCCGAAGACGGCGTTGAACGTGTTGAGCGGGATGACGCCGACGGCGTTTCGGGGGGCGGTGGCGGCCGGCGACGTGAAGGCCTTGTCGCGGATCAGCGGCGTGGGGAAGAAGACGGCCGAGCGGATCGTGGTCGAGCTTCGGGACAAGGTGGGCGCCGCGGGGGCGTGGGAGGCGAGCAGCGCCGCACGGGGAGCGAGCCCCGAACAGGAGCGGTTCAACGATGCGGTGCTGGCGTTGATCGCCCTGGACCTCAAACCGCCCCAGGCGCACGAGGCGGCGCGGGCGGCGCAGGCGGTGCTTGGGCCGCAGGCCACGGTCGAGGAGCTCGTCCGCGCGGCGTTGAAGCGGGGGCTGGGATGACGAAAGAGGCTGTGCAAGCCAGCCCGGGGCGGCCCCGGAGCTCGGGCGTGGTGCGGCCGGAGCGGGCGGCCCTGGGCGGGAGGGTGATGGCGGCGCTCGTGTACGCCGTGGTGCGCGCCGTGGACGCCACGATCCGCTACAGGCTCGAGGATCCCGCGGGCAGCATGGCCGTGGCGGAACGCGAGCGCGTGATCTTCGCCATCTGGCACAACCGGCTTTCCCTGTCGCTGATGCTGTATTCGCGGTTGATCCGGAAGAAGGATCCGGCGCGGCGGATGGCAGCCATGGTCAGCGCGAGCCGGGACGGGGGGCTGCTGGCGCGAGTTCTCGAGTGGTTTGGCGTGACGCCGGTGCGGGGGTCGAGCAGCCGGCGGGGGCCGCAGGCGATGCTCGAACTGACAACCTGGGCGGAGCGGGGGCACGACCTGGCCATCACGCCGGACGGACCGCGGGGACCCCGGTACGTGGTGCAGGAAGGGGTCATTGCCGCCGCCCAATTGACCGGGCTGGCGATTCTCCCGGCGAGCACCCATCTGTCGAGGAAGTGGCAGGCGAAGAGCTGGGATCGCTTTCAAGTGCCCCTGCCTTTCAGCCGGTGCGCGGTCCGACTGGGCACGCCGATCCGCGTGCCCCGCGACGCGGGAGAGCCGGAGCGGGAGGCGTGTCGGCGCCAGCTCGAAGAGAGCCTCCGGGCGATCACCGAGGATTGACAACGCCCCGCCCCGCTGGAACGAAGGACACAGTGCCATGAAACGCAGAAGCACACAAACAGGCCGGCCGGAGCCCGCCATCGCCCCGGCCGGGTCCGGGTCCGACGGGGGATTGCCGGCGGCCGCGAGCGGGACCGGGGGTGGGCCGGCGGATGGCGGGCCCGATGATCTTGCTTTGGTGGCGCGGGCGCAGGCTGGGGAACTCGAGGCGTTCGAGACGCTGGTGAGCCGGTACGAGAACCGCGTCTACTCGCTGGCGCTGCGGATCCTGCGTCATGAGCAGGACGCAGAAGACATCACCCAGCAGACCTTCATGAACGCCCTCGAACATCTCGAGGGTTTCCGACGCGAGTCCGCGTTCTCGACGTGGCTCTTCCGGATCGCGACCTACGCGGCCCTCAAGATCATCCGGAAGCGCAAGGGCCTGGACTGGGTTTCGCTCGAGGCGGAAACGGAGCGGACGCTCGATGACGAGCCGGCGCCGCACCCGGAGTTCATCGCCGATTGGCGGCACTCGCCGCAGGCGCTGGTGCAACGACGGGAGACGCTGCGGGTGATCGAGGGCGCGCTCGACGAGCTCGACGAGAAGCACCGGCTGGTGTTCCTGCTGCGGGATGTCGAGGGGCTCTCGGTCCGGGAGACGGCCCAGGCGCTGGGCCTCAGCGAAGTCAACGTGAAGGTGCGGCTCCTGCGGGCCCGGTTGCGGCTGCGGGAGACGTTGACCCGCGTGTTTGGAGATCCGGCGCACCGGTTGGCGCCCCATGCGCATGAGGAGGCGGAGTGACACCGAGGACAGTGCGTCAGTGCGTCAGTGCGCCAGTGCGTCAGTGCGCGGACTGTGTTTGCCGGCGGGCAAGGGGCGCTTGTCCGCCGCAGCCCGGGCGGGGTTGCAGGCTCATGGAGCGCCGCCTGACGGCAGCGGCTACGGAGTGGACTTGTAACCCGGCGGCGGGTTCGAGGCTCAACGGCAATAGGCCCCGTGGGGATGTCGGGTGGCGGATATGAAATGTGACAAACTGCTGGCAGCGCTGAACGACTACGTGGATGGCGGGATTGCGCCCGGGCTATGCGCGGAGCTCGAACGGCATCTGGCCGGGTGCAACCCGTGCCAGGTGGTGGTCGACAATATCCGGCGGACGATCACGCTCTACCGGGACGGCCAGCCGTACCGGTTGCCGGTGGCCTTTCGTCGGCGTCTCCACACGGCGCTCCGGGCACAATGGAAGAAGCGCCACCCGGGACCCGGCAAGGACCGTTCGGGGCGTTGAGCCGGATCCGGCCCGCTTGAACGGGACCGGATCGGCGGGTGTCAGAGGGGGTGCACGCGCATCCGGCATGAAACGGTGAGCAACGATGAAATGGTCCTGGCGCATCGGCCGGATCGGGGGGATCACGGTCTATCTGCACGCGACGCTGCTGATTCTATTCGGCTGGGTGGGGTACCAGTACTACGCCTACCGGCACCGGATGGGGGACGTGACGGAGGCGGTGCTGTTCATCGCCTGTTTCCTTGGCATCGTGCTGCTGCACGAGCTGGGCCACGCGCTGGCCGCCCGGCATTACGGGATCCGGACCCGGGACATCACGCTGATGCCGATCGGGGGCCTGGCGCGGCTCGAGCGGATGCCGGAAGACCCCAAGCAAGAGCTGGTGGTGGCGCTGGCGGGACCGGCGGTGAATCTTCTGCTGGCGATCATCTACTGGGGCACCATCGGGCCGTTCACCGACGCACTCAACCTGCGGGAGCTGCGGTGGGTCGGCCAGTTCATGAACAAGCTGGTCCTGGCCAACCTCGCGATGGGCGTGTTCAACCTGGTCCCGGCGTTTCCCATGGACGGCGGCCGGGTTCTCCGGGCGCTCTTGGGCATGCGTTTTGGATTCGCGCGGGCGACCCGGTGGGCGGTGGACGTCGGCCAGGCGCTGGCGTTCGCGTTTGGCGCGGTAGGCTTGTACGCCATGCACCCGCTCTGGGTGTTCATCGCGCTGTTCGTCTACCTGGGGGCTGAGGACGAGGCGGAACTGCTGAAGGTGCGGGCGGTCCTGACCGGCGTGCCGATCCGCCAGGTCATGATCACGGATTTCCGGATGCTCGAGCCGGAGGACCCGCTGCAGCGCGCGGTCGACCACACCCTCGCGGGGTTCCATCAGGATTTTCCCGTGGTCAGGGATGGGCGGGTGGTGGGGATGCTGACGCGGCGGGACCTGATGACGCACCTGGCGCGCGGCGGGCCGCAGGCGCGCGTCAGCGACTGCATGGCGCCGCATTTCCAGACGGCCAGTCCCGCCGAGGAAACCCAGGGCGCTTTTGCCCGGCTGACCACGAGCGACTGCCGGTCGCTCCCGGTGGTCGATCAAGGCCGGCTGGTGGGCATTCTCACCCTCGAGAACGTGGGGGAGTACCTTACCATTCAATCCGCGTTGCGGGGCCGGGCGGTTGCCAGTTGACCCATCCAGTGCCATGAGAGCCTCACGCTTACCCCTTCTCCCTGTCGCAGCCCTGTTGTTCTGGTCATCGACCGTCGCCGGACCCGCGCTCACCGCGGAGCCGGATCCGGCCGTCTCCTCCGCGCCGCCGCGGCCCCGGGTCATCTCCCGCGGGGAGGCCGCCGGCCCGTACCAGGCTTTCACCGACATCTGCCGGCTGCAGAACGGGGATTTGCTCTGCGTGTTCTATGCCGGATACGGCCATGTGTCGCTTCCCCGGGCCGGCTGGCCCAACGGCGGCCGGATCTGCGCCGTCCGCTCGACCGACGATGGCCATTCCTGGAGCCGGCCCTGGGTCGTGTTCGACGGGCCGCAGGACGATCGCGACCCGCACGTGGCGGCGATGAGCGACGGCACGGTGGTTTGCAGCTTCTTCACCTACCGGCGCGAGGGGGACCAGACCCTCTGCGACACCTGCCTGGTGACCTCGACCGACGGCGGCGAAACCTGGCAAGCGAACCCGAGGATTGTCGCGGCCGGCTGGCCCAGCTCGGCTCCGGTCCGTGAACTCCCCGATGGCACGCGCCTCCTGGGCGTGTATCGCGAGGAGGCTGGCACCGCCTACGGCGGCGTGATCCGGTCGACTGACGCCGGCAAGACCTGGAGTGCCCCGATCCCGATCGGCCAGGGGAGCGGCGTCCGGCTCGACGCCGAGACGGATTTCGTCCTGCTCACCAACGGGACCCTTTACGCCGCGCTCCGGGGGGACCGCGTGAACATGCACTTCGCCACGAGCCCGGACCAGGGCCTGACCTGGTCGCCGGTTCAAGACATCGGGTTCGCCGGGCACTGCCCGCATTTGACCCGCCTGCGGACCGGCGAGATCCTGCTGACGCATCGGCTGCCCAAGACGGCGCTTCATGTCAGCCGCGACGAGGGGCGCACCTGGCTTGGGCCCTACGAGATCGACAGCACGATCGGCGCCTACGCCTCGACCGTCGAACGCAGGGACGGCACGGTACTCGTCACCTACTACGAGGAGGGCGAGGGCAGCGCGGTCCGGATCCGGCGGTTCCGGCTGGGACCGGACGGCCCCGAGTATCTGCCCTTGGACCCGCTTCCCCTCGAGCTTGGCAACCGGCTGGAGTTGTTCGTGGATGATTACCTGATTGAGACGCTGGCCGGGGCGTCGCTCCAGATGCACTCGCCGGTCCCGGCGGGTGTGGCGCTCCGCTTCGACCGTCCCTGGGAGGGGGCTTTCTGCGGTTACGTCACGGTGTTGCAGGACCAGGACCGGGTTCGGATGTACTACCGCGGCCTGCCCGTGGCCGGACGCGACGGTTCGACGAATGAAGTCACCTGCTATGCCGAGAGTCCCGACGGCATCACATGGACCAAGCCCGACCTGGGCCTTTTCGAAAGCCACGGCACCCGGAACAACAACATCATCCTCGCCGGCCGCGCCCCCTTCTCGCACAACTTCGCCCCGTTCCTCGACACCCGGCCGGGTGTCCCCGCCGAGGAACGGTTCAAAGCCCTGGCCGGCACTTCGGAGACGGGTCTTTTCGGTTTTGTCTCCGCCGACGGCCTCCGGTGGCGCGCATGGCGCGACCGGCCACTCGTCACCCGCGGGGCATTCGACTCGCAGAACGTCGCCTTCTGGTCCGAGACCGAGCGCTGCTATGCGCTTTATCTCCGGTCCTGGACCGGTGGCGGGTTTGCCGGCTTCCGGACGATCAGCCGCGCCACCTCGACCGATTTCGAGCAGTGGTCGAACCCGGTGGAAATCCGGTTTGGCGACGCGCCGCCCGAGCATTTGTACACGAGCCAGACGCAACCTTACTATCGGGCGCCGCACCTTTACCTGGCGTTTCCGATGCGTTTCCTCCCGGGACGCAAGGCGCTGACGCCCGAGCAGGCGCGCGCGTTGGGGGTTGATCCCGGTTATGCGGGGGACTGTGCCGAGGCGGTCTTCATGACGAGCCGGGGTGGAACCCGCTTCGACCGGACGTTCCTCGAGGGCTACATCCGGCCCGGCCTCGATCCGGGCAACTGGGCGTCGCGCGCCGGCATGACGGCCCGCGGGGTCATCGCCACCGGCCGGAACGAGATCTCCCTCTACCAGCAGGCGCATTATGCCCAACCGACGAGCCACCTCCGCCGGCTCACCCTTCGCACCGACGGCTTCGCCTCGCTGCACGCGCCATTTCGCGGCGGGGAATGCGTCACGCGCCCGCTGACGTTCGGCGGCAACCGGCTGGTCTTGAATCTCGCGACCGGGGCGGCGGGCAGCGCCCGAATCGAGATCCAGGATGCTGCGGGACAACCGCTGCCGGGGTACACGCTCGCCGAGGCGCTCGAACTGGTCGGCGATGCCATCGAGCGGACGGCCGGATGGAAAGGCGGGAGCGACGTCGGCCCGCTCGCCGGCCGGCCGGTGCGGCTGCGGTTCGTGATGAAGGACGCCGACCTCTTCTCGATCCGGTTCCGGTGACGCGGCGGTCTTGAAGGACCGGCCGTTCTGTGCTTCCCATGATATGAACCACGCTGACCGAGGATCTCGTCCGCGGACTGATCCGACGCCAGCGCGAGTCGGAGTCAAGCCCGGCGTGATAGGGTCTTCTTTGCGCCGTTGACGCCGGCGGGGGATCGTGCACTCTGGGCGCCGTGAAGAGCGTCAATCTCCTTTTCGCCCTGGCGATCGCGGCGGGCGCCGCGGTCGACGCCCAACAAGTCCCGGTGGTCGAGAAGACCCTCGCCAACGGCATGCGCCTCCTGATGGTCGAGCGCCACGATGACCCTTCGGTCTCAGGGGGCTGGGTCGCGCATGTCGGGAGCTCGAACGAGCGTCCGGGGATCACCGGCATCGCCCATCTGTTCGAACACATGATGTTCAAAGGCACGCCGACCCTCGGGACCAAGGACTACGCGGCGGATCGGGAAATCATCGAGGAACAGGAGCGTGTCCGCGAGGCCATGCGGCGCGAGGAATCCAGGCTGCGCGCCGCCTATCGCCGGGGTGAGATCGGGGACCTGATGCAACCGGAGAACCGGTCGGAGCGGCTGAAGGAACTGGACCAGCAATTCCAGAAGCTGATTGAGCGCCAGCGCGAGGTGCTGGTGAAGAACGAATTCGACCGGGTCTACACCACCGCCGGCGGGTCGGGCATGAATGCGTTCACCAGCGAGGACATGACGGCCTACTTCATCACCGTGCCGGCCAACAAGCTCGAGCTCTGGATGTGGATGGAGTCCGAGCGCCTGTGGCGGCCGGTGTTTCGCGAGTTCTACGCGGAACGCGACGTGGTCTACGAGGAGCGCCGGTTGCGGACCGAGTCCACGCCGCTGGGCAGGTTCCAGGAGACGTTCAACGCCATGTTCTGGGACGCCAGTCCGTACTCCTGGCCGGTGATCGGCTGGCCGGCCGACCTGCCGACGATATCGAAGGCTCAGGCCGACGAGTTCTACGCCACCTACTACGCGCCGCAAAATGTCACCCTCATCCTCGTCGGCGACCTGCGCGTGTCCGAAGCCGAGGCCCTCGCCCAGCGGTACTTCGGCCGGATCCCCCGCGGTCCGAGGGACGCGCCCGAAGTCGTGACGTCCGAACCGCCCCAGCAGGCCGAAAAGCGGATGTACGCTGAAGCGGAGGCCAATCCCCAGGTGGACATCCTGTGGCACACCGTGCCTTTCGGCCACAAGGATTCCTACCCGCTCGAAGTGCTGGCCCGGCTGCTGTCGACCCGGACCGGCCGGCTCTACAAGGGCCTTGTCCTGGGCTCCCAGGTTGCCACCGAGGTCTCCGCCGGGCAGGACGCCCGCAAGTGGGGAGGCGTTTTCGGAATCAGCGGCGAAGCCAAGGAAGGCCACACCCCGCAGGAGGTCGAACAGGGCATCCTCGCCGAGATCGCCAAGCTCCAGGAAACGCCCGTGCCCGATGCCGAGCTCCAAAAGGTCAAGAACAACTTCGCCGCGGGCGAGTACCGCCGGCTGCAGTCGAACATGGCCATCCTGTTCCAGCTCATCGGCTATGACGGCCTTGGCAACTGGCGGGAGATCAATGAGGCGGGAGCCAAGTACCAGGCCGTGACCACCGCCGATGTCCAGCGTGTGGTCCGCAGCTACTTCACCAAGGAAAACCGGACCGTGGGGATCTACAAGCGCAAGCCGGGCTCTGGCGGCGCGGAACCCAAGGCCGCCAGGCAAGGCCGGGTGCGATGACGACAAGCCCCTCCTCGACCCCATGCACTCGATGAATGTCATGTCTCTTGCAGCGGACACTTCTTCCATGAACCCCCAGATGACCGATCCTCCGACCCATCCCCTGGCAGGCCGGGGGGCTCCCCGACGCATGCCCCGGCTGGGCGGTCTCCGCAGCCTGCTGGTTCAGACGGTGAACCTCTCGCTGCTGGCCTGGTGCTGCGGAACGGTGCCGGCTGCCGAAATCCCGGACCGGCCGGAGAAACTCGCCTTCCCGCCGCTGCAATATGAACCGCCGAACCCGGCGGACTACCGGGTGGCTCTGAAGACGGGGCCGGTGGCCTACGTGGTGCCGGACCGGGAGCTGCCCCTGGTGAACATCGCGATCTTCATCCGGACCGGGGTGTACGTGGTTCCTCCGGGCAAGGAGGGGTTGGCCGAGTTCGCCGGCTACCTGCTGACGCGGGGCGGCACGGCTGCGCTCGCCGCGGAAGACCTCGAGGAACGGCTCGATTTTCTGGCAGCGCAACTCGGCTCCGGGATCGGCGAGACCCAGGGCAGCGTGAGCCTGAACCTGTTGCGCAAAGATCTGGACGAGGGCCTGGCCATCCTGCGCGACGTCCTCACCACTCCCCGGTTCCAGGAGGACAAGCTCGCCCTCCGAAAACAGCAGGCGCTTCAGGAAATGAAGCAGCGCAACGATGACTCGGCATCCATCGAAGGGCGGGAGCGCCGGTACTTGGCGATGGGCGAGTCCTTTTTCGCCAATTACTTGCCCACCGCCGACTCCGTCGCCGGCATCACCCGGGCCGACCTCGAGGCCTTTCATCGGAAGTGGGTGCACCCCGCCAACTTCGTTGTGGCCGTGAACGGCGATTTCGATCGGGCCGACATGGTGGCCCGGCTCGAGAAGCTGTTTGGCGACTGGCCGTTCCGGGGCGAGACGGCGCCGCCGGTGCCGGGGGACCCGCGGCTCGCGAGCCCCGGGGCGTATGTGGTCGAAAAGGACGTGAACCAGGGCCGGGTGGCGATCCTGTTGCCCGGCATCCGGCGCGAGCACCCGGACATGTTCCCGATCATGATCATGAACGACATCCTTGGTGGCGGCGGATTCACCTCGCGCATCATGAACCGCGTCCGGTCGGATGAGGGTCTGGCCTACTCGGCCGGATCGTCGTTTCCCGGGGGCGTGTACTATCCCTCCGTGTTCATGGCCGGCTTCCAGACCAAGTCCCGCACGGTGCCCTACGCGATCCAGATCGTGCTCGACGAGATCAAGCGCATCGCCGCCGAACCGGTGAGCGAGGAGGAACTCGAGACCGCACGCAGGTCGTTCATTGACACGTTCCCGCGCACGTTTGCCACGAAGGGGCGGATTGCCGGGACCTTTGCCCAGGACGAATTCACCGGGCGTTACACCCAGAATCCGGACTACTGGAGGACTTTTCGCGCGAAGGTGGCTGCGGTGACACGGGAGGACGTGCAACGCGTGGCCCGGCAGTACCTGCGTCCCGAGCAGACCGTCATCCTCGTGGTCGGCCAGAAGGAGGAGATTTTGAAGGGGCATCCGAACCACCCCGTGCAACTCGGTGACCTCTGCGGCAATCGCATCACTGACGTTCCGCTGCGCGATCCACTGACACTCAAGCCGGTCGCGCCGGAAACCGCTGCCCAGCAGTAACTTCGAGCCGGAGTCCTAGCGAGGCGCGCCTCAGGCCCGGCTCGAGTCCTCAGGCTCATGACGACCCTGCTGTCTCTGCCCATCCTCTCTTCCACGCCTCGCTAATGTAGAGTCCTCGAAGGCAGGGGGGGTGGAGCGGCAGGGACCAAATTTGACCTGTTGACCCCATGTTCCACAAGTCGAGGACTCCACGCCTTTTCCCAGACTGCGCTGGGAACATGGGGTTTGCCTGCGGCGAACAGCAGTTCGCGAACGCCGACCCGTGAATCGAGTCCGCGCGCCGGCCCTTCCCTCCCCCTGCAACTACGGAGATGCCTGCCGTCTCGCCGAGACCACCGCCTCGATGACATCGGCGGCCTTTTCCCGGCGGCTGTAAAGATCTGTCACCCGGGCATACTCGAGGCCGTTCGCGCGCCACTGGGTGCGTTCGTCGGACACCAGCATCTCCGTCGCGGCACGGTTGAACTCGCCTTGCGAGAACGCGTCCGGCGTGCCCACGATCCGCCCCGCCCGGGCGGCGACCACGTGCCCCGCGTAGCCGCACGCGCCGCTGGCGAGGACGGGCAGGCCTGCCGTCAGCGCCTCGATCAGGACGTTGCCCGTGTTCTCGGCGTAGGCGGGATGGACCAGCAGGTCCGCTGCGACCAGGAACTCGTAGACGCTGGGCCGTCCCCCCAGAAACGCGACACGGCTGCCGATGCCGAGTCCGCGCGCCAGCCAGCGATAGCGTCCCGGCGAGTCGTCGCCCACAACCACCAGCCGGGCCCGATCCCGCAGCTCCCTCGGCAGGGCTGCCAATCCCCGGATGGCGCGGTCGAGGCCCTTGGTGCGGAAGCCTGAACCGACCAACAGAAGGAGGAGTTCCTCCGAACCCCAGCCAAACCGTGCCCGCACGTCGCACCGCATCCGGGCGCGATCGTCCTCCGTCTCGCGGCGGCAGGTCAGGCCGGGGGGCAGGACGTGGAACCGCTCCGGCTCGGTGGCGTACAGCCGGCGGTAGACAGGAATCTCCTGTTCCGCGAGCATCAGGATGTGGGTGCCGGCGCCCCGGGCGAAGACCGCCCTTTCCCAGGCGTGAAAGTGCCGATAGCGCGGGGTCCATCGATACCATGCCGGCCGGAGCCGCCGCATGCGCTCGACATAACAGGAGTCCGATCCGTAGTAGACATCCAGGCCGGGCAACTTGTTGAAGCCGATGACTCCGTCGACGGGTTCGCGCGCACGATACGCCTGCCAGCGGCGCACGAAGCTGCGGTCCCGCGCCACGTTCGAAGCGCCCTGCCGGCCCAGCACCTCGACCGCGACCCCCGGCGGCGGGGTTCCCTCCCACGAGCCGGCGGCCACCCGCACCCGGTGACCCCGCCGCGCGCATTCCTCCGCCACCAAGGCGCAGCCGCGCTGCAGGCCCCCGTACGGGAAATACTCGAACAGCACGAGCGCCAGCTTCATGAGCCGCCGAGGCCTTTCCCCGGGAGCTAAAGTCCCAGTTTTTCGGGTTGAATGTAAATGGCGTTCCCCCACAGCAGCAAACCGCGGGCGTCGGTCTTCGGCCCGTAGAAACTGTAGAGCGCGAATCCGTGCTGGCGGAGGAAGAGATCGATTTCGCTGTAGATGGCGCCCTGCTCGTAGAGCGGGTTGAACAGCAGCTCGGTGTACACCGCGAGCACCGCCTCGCGGAGCAGCCCGGAGGCCCCGCGCAGGGCGCGGCCTTCGGCCCCCTGGATATCGAGCTTGATGACTTGCACGCCCGGCACCTGGCGCGTCGCGCGCCATTGGTCCAGGGTTGTGCAGGGGACCCGGACGGTGGTGCGGCTCTCGGTGCCCGCCGGACTGTAGGCCCGCAAGCGGCGGTTCGGCGTGTAAATCGAGTTGATCCCGGGCGAGGCGAAACACTGCAGCTCGACGTCCTCGTCCGAATCCGACAGGGCGCAGAACTCCGGGCGGAAACGGGGCTCTTCCTTGGCGAAAGCGGTCAGCGCAGCCCGGTAGTCGGGATTCGGCTCGAAGCCGTGCACGCGCGCCTTGGGGAAGCGGGCGAGGAGCTTTCTCGAGATCTGGCCGTTGCTGGCGCCGGCGTCGACAACGTCGCTGACAGCGTGGCCGTCGAGCAGGCCCCGCAGCACGGAGAAGGGGTTCTCGCAGGAGATCAGGTTGCCCCGTTTCTTCCACAGAGCGACGGCTCTCCGCAAAAAGGAACTCACGCGTGTGTTCATCATGCCTGAAGCCTCGGCGGACGGCTACAACAGCCGCCGTTTCCGCAGGGACCGATAGAGCTTGGCCAGCGGACGTTTCCAGCGGGAGTAATGCTTGGGGTATTGCCGCAGCCAGCGGGGGAGCTGCTGCAGGCGGGACTCGTGGTAGGGAAGCCCGTGCCAGCCCATCTTGCCGTACCCGCGGACGAACACGGTGCCGTCGTAGCCGTTGAAGAGGTAGGTGACGGCCGACTCGTCCGCGCGCAGGGCCTCGGGCGAGTTGTCGGCAATCCCGTAAGCCGGGAAGTACCGCTGGTCGACGAACACGGCATTCAGCCTGGTGGTGGCGATCAGTTCGTAGCCCTTGGACTTCCCCAGCCGGGCCAGGGCCCGGAGGCTCGTGCCCTGGTTCACGGCGGGATCGCGAGGCTGGACGAAGTCCACGGCGGTGGGAATCGTGGGGTTGTACTCGATGATGACGACCTTGGGGCGGTGGGCCCGGCAGGCTTCCCAAACGTGGTAATCGTTGCCGTCGATGTCAATCGACAGCAGGTCGAAGTCGTTCGGCAGAGGCGTGCCGCCCAACACCACATCCAGGTTGTCCTCCGCGCCGAAGCCCACCAGAGCGCGCAGGGGCAGGCATCGGGGATACTCCCTGCAGTGCGCCTCGAGGGCCTTGAACCGGCGGGCGTCACACTCGATCAGCACCGCCTGGTAATCCCGGCTCTTGACCAGATGGAACGTGTTGCTGAAGTACTTGCCGTCCCAGGCCCCAAACTCGACCGCCCACTGATCCCGCGTTGGCAGCAACTCGAGGGCCCGCTCCAGAATCCCGTCCTCGCCGCTCTGCGAATGCACGTTCCGCGCAAACGCATTCAAGCCGGCAACGGACGACCTCGTGGGATCACTCATTGGGTGCGGGAATACTCACTCCCCCAGCATCACGCAAGTGTAAAGCGGGAAGGCGCCACCCTCGCCGGCTCGCGGGGAAGCTCGCTAGAGTCCTCGACTTGTGAAAGTTGTTGCGATTAGGTCAAGTTTGGCCCTTGCCGTTCCAACCCCACCCCCCTGCCTCCGAGGACTCGACGTTAGCGAGGCGCGGAAAAGAGGATGGGCAAGCACAGCAGGGTCTTCATGAGCCTGAAGACTCGACTCGGTCTGAGGCGGCGCCTCGCCAGCGGTGAGCGCACGGCTTGCCACACTCCGCGGCCGCTGGTATCCAGGAAACCGTTGAAGGCACTGGTCATCATCAGCCGCGACCTCGACAAGGGCAGCACCAGGTACCGCATCGTCCAATACGCCGGCTGGCTCCGCGCCCGGAACTTCGAGCTCGAGTTCGTGCATCGCCGGGACGTCACCGCCCGGCGCGTCGCCGACTGCGACGTGGTCTTCAACCAGAAATGCCTGCCCGGCACCTTCCCGTCGCGGCGCCTGCTCCAAGCGGCGCGCCGGGTCGTCTTCGACTTCGACGACGCGATCTTCACGCGGCCCGGAACGCCGTTTTCGTGGTGGACCCAATGGCGCGTCAACCGCCGCTTCCGCCTTTGGGTCCGGGGCGCCGATGTGGTCACGGCCGCCAACCAGGTGCTCGCGGACGCCGCCCGGCGCCTGAAGGTCGAACCGGTGGTGCTGCCCATGGCACTCGATCCGGCGGTGTGGAAACCCGCCCCGCGCCGGGACGACGGCACGGTCCGCATCGGGTGGGCGGGGGCGCCGGCGAACCTGCCGCAGATCGAGCGGCTTGAGCCGGTGCTGGCCGCGGTCCTGCAGCAACATCCCTCGGCACGCCTTGCCATCCTGAGCGGCAGGGCGCCCCGCTGGTCGCTGCCCTGCGAGCACCATCCCTACCAGCCGGAACGCGAGACGCCCTTCGTCCAGAGTCTCGACATCGGCCTGCTGCCCCTGGTCGAAGATGCCTTCACCCGCGGGAAGTCCCCGATCAAATCCCTGCAGTATCTCGCCTGCGGGGTGCCCGTGGTCGGCAACGTGTTCGGCGCGACCCGGGAGATCCTGCAGCCAAGCCACTGTCTGCCTGTCGCCACGGATGCAGACTGGATCCCCGCGCTCGCCTCGCTGATCCGGAGCTCCGACCAGCGCGCCGCCCTGAGCAACGCCGGCCGTCACTTCGTCCTTGCCCACCATGACATGAACCGGGTCGGGGAAACCCTGCTCGCCGCGCTAGCCGGGCCGGGCGGGTGATGCACCTGCCGTGGACGGTCCCGCGTCCTTCTGTGCCAGGACACTGATGCTGTCCCCCTTGAGCGTCCAACGGCAGAGCAGGCTCAAGGGCAACTTCACCAATTCCTCCCCCCAGCGGGCCAGGCCGCGCAGGCGGGGACTGTTGTTCGGACGCAGGCGTACTCCGTGGGTCTCGACGCGGGTCACCCGGAACCCGGCCTGTGCGCAGAACCGACGCAAAGTCCCCGGCGTGAAGAGACTCAGGTGGTCCGCAGGCGCAATGAGCTTCCAGCCCGGCCCGATGAAACGCCGCGTGTACGAATCGTAGTTCACCGTGTCGATAAAGACCACGCCTCCCGGCCGCGCCAGGCGGTGGGCTTCCCGCAGCACCGATGCCGGGGACGCCAGATGCTCGAACACGGCGTTCGAGTAGACCACGTCAAAGGAGTCCCCGGGCAGATTCGCTACCTCGAGAACACACGGCAGGATCTCCAATCCGTGGCGCTCCCGCCCGTACCGCGCGCACTCGGCGACCGGCTCGACGCCCATCACCTCCCAGCCCTCGGCCCGCGCCGCCGCGAGCAGGCCGCCAACGTTGCTGCCGATCTCGAGGAACCGGTTGGTCTTGCGCCAGCGCGCCAGCGGCCGCAGGCTCCGGCGGTACTCCCGCTGCTTCTTCGGGGAGTAGTTCTTCTCGGCGTAGCGGGCCAGGCCTTCGAGAAATGCGGCCTCATTGTCCGCCTCGAAGCGGAGCCGTCGCGGATTCGTGAAGATGAAGCCGCAGTGCGGACACCGGGCATAGCGCCCCCCGTCTTTCTCGAGCAAGAGCTCGGATTCCGGTGACCCGCACAGATCACAGGCAACCGTTTCCATCGTGCTCGGTACGTCATCCATCGTCTGAGGGGCCGGCGGCGCGGCCCGGCATGGCGGAGGCCTCACCGGGTCCGCCCCAGACCCGGATCGTGCGGCCCCCACAATAGAAAACCCGGAAGAGGCGGTGCCAGCGAAAAAGCGGGCGGCTGCAGGATCAGTCTGTAGCCGTGGGCGCTGACCGCGGCGGGTTCATGGGGGGCTGTCCTCGGTCCTCTGTCCGCGCCGTCCTGACCGCGGGCGGCACGCGCCACCCAAATCCGCGCGTAGGCGTCCCCTGCGGCTCGACCTCCTAGTGTGGTGTCCTCGACGTAGGGAGGGAAGGCCTGGAACGACAGGGACCCAAACTTGACCTGATCGCATCGACTTTCACAAGTCGAGGACTCTGGGCTGGACCCGACGCCTTGAGGCGCCCCGTCCGGAGTTTTCGCGGAGTTGGAAGCCCGCCCCCAGGGCGGGCCTCCCCGGAGCCGACACCGCACGCGCCGATCAAGGCCAGAACCCACCAGGAGCCGATGGCGCACGTTCGAGCCCCAGGCGTTAGGCGAGGATCCGGGCGCCAAAAGCTTCGTTGCTTCCCCGGTGGAGTCGTCCTACGGTTTCCCCGATGACGTCAGGACCCTCCGGCCTCGCGACTTCGCCGGCTTTCCGCCGCTGCGGTCAGAGACCTGAGGTTCGACCGGATCCCTTCCGTCGCCGACGCCTTCCCTGACGGGCCCAACGGCATGAGTGGCGAACGGCAAGAGCGGCGAGTCGGGACCTGGCGCTGGGAGCTCGAGCCGGGGTTCGAGCCGCTCCTGGCCGCGGTGCTGGACAGTCCGGGCACAATGGTCAAGCGCATCCCCGACCGGGAGGTCACCCGGCATCAGGTCGATGGCCGGACCTTCTATCTCAAGTGCTACCGGCACGGTGTCCACCCGTGGCGGGCGCTGAAGTACCTCGTCAAAGCCCCCCGCAGCCGGCTCGAATGGGAGCTGGCCCCCGAGTTGGTGCAGCGGGGCTTCGCGGTGGTTCCCCACCGGGCCCACGGGGAGCGCTGGACCGCACGCGGCCTGGGCGAGACCCGGCTCATCACCGAGGGGCCGCCGGGGTTCGAGCCCTTGAGCGGTTGCCCGGCTCTCGGCACGCCCGAGGTGCAGACCGTCCTGGGACAGTTCGTGCGGGAACTGCACGCCGCCCACGTCCGGCACCGGGATCTCCGGGTCGAGAACCTGCTCTATCATCCGGCCACGCTGGACCTCTGCCTGGTCGATCTCGACAACATCGAGATCGGGCCGCCTTTGACCCGGGCGCAACGGCTCGACGACCTCGTCATGCTGCGCCGCCGCCTCGAGTTGACTCCCGCCTTCTACGCCGCGTATGGCGGCGCCTGGGAACAATTCGCCCCGGAAATCACGCGGCGCGCCCGCGACCGCGTCCGCGCCTCTGCCGCGCGCAGGCTCTGGTACTGCTTCTCCGGCGGGTACAGCTTTGCCACCGGGAAGTGGGGCGGCCTGACGTGGTACTACCGGGAAGCCCTGTTGACGCCGGCGCTCGAGGCCATGATGCGGGATCCGGACGGCTTCCTCGAGAGCGGCATCCGGCTCTTCAAGCCGGGCCGGTCCTCGACGGTGGGGTGCGCGCACGGCCTGGTGCTCAAGCGCTACAACCTCCATCGCCGCCGCGGCATCCTGGCCGACCTGTTCCGGACGGCGCGCGGCTGCCGGGCCTTCCAGCGGGCATGGCACCTCGAGCTGTTGCAGGTGCCCACGGCCCTCCCGGTCGCCGCCGCCTGCCGCCGCCGATTCGGCCTCGCACGGGAAAGTTACTTCGTGATGCGCGAGATCCCGGGGGCGGTTTCGCTGCTAGCCTGGCCCTCGGGCGATCGGACGTTGGTGCAGCGCCTGGCCAGCCTGCTGGCCCAGATGCACAATGACGGCTTCCGCCATCGGGATCTCAAGGCCACCAACATCATCCTCGACGCCGGCGGACGACCCCACTTCATCGACCTGGACGGTTTGAAGCACGTGGGCAGGGTCCGCCGAAGCCGGGCCGTGTCCGATCTGGCGCGGTTGTTTCATGGCCTGGGGCAGCATGCCGCGCCCGTCTCCCGAACCCAGCGGGCGCGCTTCCTGCAGCGCTATTGCCGGGACCGCGATCAGGAGGACTGGCGTCCGTGGTGGCGGGCCATTGACGCGGCCGCCGCGGTGCTGGCGGCGCGCCAGGCGCGTCAAGCGCGCAAGCGCCCCCCGCCTCCGCCCGTCACCCGACGGGCCAGCGCGATTGCCGATACCGGACCACGTCGAGAATCAGGTGTCTGACGGAGGGCGTGAGCCGCCGCTCGCCGCAATACTCGAGGAGGAACCGGAGGCGTTCCGGTCGCGTGGCCACCGCCATCGCGGTGAGATCCAGGCTGGCGAGGTCCTTGATCCGCAGCCGCCGGTGACGGCTCTCGCGGGCATTGTAACCCCCCTTGGGACAGTCGATCCAGTACACCTCCGGATCCCCGCCGGCCGGCAAGAGCCGGACCAGGACATTGCGGCCGTACAAGTCGTTGTGAAAAAAACCGGCGGCGTGAATTCGCCGCGTCATGTCGGCCAGCTGGCGGATGACCCGGATCCGCCGGGACCGCCGCAACCCGGCATCAGGGTGCCTGGCCTGGATCTGGAAAAACTCGGGCAGCGTCACGACCTCCGGGATCGCCTCGGTCAGGATGAACGCCCAGCGAAGCCGCCCCAAGAGGTCGCGGCGCTCCCCCCAAGCCACCCTCTGGGCGCACGGAATGCCCAGGCGCTCGAGGTTGCCGTAGTTCCGGAACTCCCTGGAGGCCTTGGATTCCCGCCACCAGTATCTCCATCTCGAGTACTTGTGCCAGGGACGCCAGTCCCATTCCGGGTGGTTGTATAGTTTGAAGAAGAACCTCGGCCCGTCCCCTCCTCCCGGTCCGGGATCGGGCGGCACGATCAGCATCCTCGGCCAGGGCGGCGGGTGACCCCGGGTGAAATGGTCCAGGACCGCCTTGCCGGAACGCCACTTGGACTGCTCGAATCGGGCTCGCCAGCGCACATCGACCCACAATGCGGCGCGTCGGGTGCGCTCAACCCGCACACTGCCGTCCGCTTCCGTTCCGAGTGGCACAGGAGCCCGCATCGATCTCATCGAGACCGTAACCCATCGGGCAGACTCGCTCCACCGCAAAACGCGGTTATCGCTCGTCGCCCCACCTGAACAGTCAGCGCGCACAGTCTGGCGCCCGCGCCCGCGCCCCTCTCCCGCGCGCGAGCGTCATGGCTTGTCTCGCCGAAGCCTTGGCGGAGGCGGGAGGGACAGACACGATAGGGGGACAGCAGGTTCAGAGTTGGCCAAACCCTTGCTTCTTCTCCTCGGTTTCCGGAACCCCAGATTGCACCCGAGCCGACACCGCACGGGCCGTTCAAGGCCGGAAACAACCAGCAGCCCTGGCAGACGTTCGCGCCACACGCGTTGGGCAAGAATCCGGGTCCGCCTGATTCGGTTGATCCCTGGGGCGCTGTTGGCGTACGTTCATCCATCATGAAGGGCACCGAGGGCTACCGGAGCCGGCTCGAGTCGGCGGAAGCGGCGCAGCGCTATGCCACCCGTTTCGAGCGGGGCCGACGCCGGCAGATCGACCGCCGCGAACAGCGGGCCGTGCGCCGGATCCTGGACGACCTGCCGGACTGCCGCAGCGTGCTGGATGTGCCGTGCGGCGCCGGGCGGTTTCTCGCGACGCTCGCCGCCAACGGGCGGTCGGTGACGGGCATCGACGCCTCGGCGGAAATCCTCGCGCTGGCCCGTCGCCGGGCCGAGCAGTTGGGTATTCCCGCCCGGTTCGAGGTCGGCGACGCGGCCCGGCTGGCGGTTCCGGACTCGAGCGTGGACGCGGTGTTTTGCAACCGGTTGCTGCATCACATCACCGTGGCCGAGGAACGCGCGGTCTTCCTCCGGGAATTCCACCGGGTCACCCGACGCCACGTGGTGGTTTCCTTCTTTGATTATCGTGCATGGGGCGGTCTCCGCCGCTTCCTGAAGGCCTTGAAAGGCCGGAGAGCGGATTATGATGGGCAACCGACCCTGCGGGAGTTCGACCTCGAGGTTCAGGCGTGCGGGTTTCGGGTGCTTCGGGTCGTGCCCACCGGCCCGTTGTGGGTATCGGAGAAGTACTTCGTGCTGACGAGGCGCGCCTCAGACCCAACCCAGTCCGCAGACCCGTCCTTTAACCGCCCGCGGTGAGGGGGGCGCAAGACCGAGGACGGAACCCTGCACCCTTGTGTCGTGGCGTTGACCGCCCACGCCCGGAAAGAACCGCAAAGGCTAAGGCGCCGAGGAAAGGACTTCGTCCCGCTGTCGTCCGTCCTCTGTCCTCTGTCGTCTGTCTCTCCGCCCATCTGCGGAGATCTGCGAAGATCTGGGGGCTGACTTCCCTCTCTCATCCTCCCCGAATCGGTGCGGGACTTTCCCCTCGCCGATCCAAGACGGAGCTCAGGTTTCCGGCAGGATTCCCTGGCTCCTCGACATCCGGGCGAAGAGACCATCGCGTCGGAGCAACTCCTCAAAGGTCCCCTCCTCCGCGAGTTGGCCGCGGGCCAGCACGATGATCCGGTCCATCGAGGCCAGTGTTGAGAGCCGATGGGCCACGCAGATGACCGTCCGCCGCTCCGCCAACCGGTCGATCGCAGCCTGGACCTCGGCCTCCGCGTACGAGTCCAGCGAGGCCGTCGCTTCGTCGAGAACCAGGATCGGCGCATCCCGCACGAATGCGCGGGCGATGGCAATCCGCTGCTTTTGCCCGCCCGAGAGGCGCACGCCGCGCTCGCCCAGCCGCGTCTCATAGCCGTGCTCGAGCTCGAGGATGAACCCGTGTGCGTAAGCGGCTTGAGCTGCCGCCTCGATCTCCTCGCGGCTCGCCCCGGGTTTGCCGCAGGCGATGTTCTCCGCCACGGTCTGGTCAAAGAGAACCACATCCTGGCTGACCAACGCGAGCTGCTGGCGCAGGTCCCGAAGCGAGATCTCCCGCAAATCAAGTCCGTCCAGTCTCACCGCGCCGCGGGTGGGGTCGTAGAAGCGGAACAGCAGGTTCAAGACCGTGGTCTTTCCCGAGCCGCTCTCGCCGGCAATCCCGAGCCGGTGTCCGCGCGGGATCACCAGGCTGAACTCGCGCAACACCGGCTCGTCCCGGTAGGCGAACGTGACCTCCTCGAACCGGATCGCGTCGCGGAACCCGTGGACCGGCTTGGGAGCGGCGGCCTCGACCACCGTGGGTTGTTCGTTCAGGATCTCGATCAGCCGTTCCGTCCCCACGTGAGCCTGCTGGAACACAATGTGCACTGCCGCCAGCTTCTTGACGGGCAGGAATAACATCGCAATCCCCGCCAGGAACTCGGCCATGTCCGCCCCGGTCCGTCCCGAAGAGAACACGTAAAACAGCAGCAGGCTCAAACCGAACATCGAGATCACCTCGATCAGCGGATTGGTCAGCTCCTTGGCCTGGACGCTCTTCATGCCCGCGTGAACGAGGTTGCTCGAAGTCCGACGGAACCGCGCCATCTCCTCCTTCTCCAGGTTGTAGGCCTTGATGATCCGGATCCCGCCGAGCAACTCGACCAGCTGGCTGGACTGGGAGATGTTCGCCCGCAGGCTCGATTTCATCGCCCGCCGGGCCTTCTTGCCCAGGACCAACAAGGGAAACAAACAGAGCGGCAGCAGAACGGCCGTGCCCAGGGTCAACTGCCAATCCCGTATGCACAGGTAAACGAGGACCACCACCAGCGTGAACGGCTCCTTCAGAAGGTCCGCCGCCCCCTGCCGCAAGGCCCGCAGCAGATTCGCCGAATCCACGTTGATCCGCGTCAGCAGGTCCCCCGAGGTCGACCGCGAGAAAAAGTCCAGCGACAACGAGCTCAGCTTGTCCATCACGTCCAGCCGCACATCCCGGATCACACGCTCCGCCACCCAGCCCATGCAGTAGTTGCTCAGGTAATCCGCGGTGCTCCGCACCAGCACCAGCATCGGCAGAAAGAGCAGCACCCCCGCCACTTGCCGCCAATCCAGCGGCTGGCCCACCCGCGGCAGCCAGGGATCCACCTTCCGCGTGATCTCGTGGCTGAACTCCCGCGCTTGGGCCATCAGCGAAGGCCTGGCCGCCGCCGGCCCTCCTCCCCCACCCGCCGCGAGGCTCCCGATCGCGGCCGGCTTCTCCGCAAACCGCTCCGCCAGCGTCCGCGCCGCCCACACAAAGCTGCCGTTGGCCAGCGCAAACAGCACGCTCAACAGCACGCCGCAGACCAATCGCGTCTGGTAACGGCTCAGGTAGCGCCAGCCAAAGCGCAGGACGGAGACAATGTGACTCATGACGCCTCGCCAGTATGGTTGTGATTTCACCCCGCGAGTCAATCCGATTGACGGCGGGTCCGGATTGGTCCTTCATCTCTCCGCATGAGGAGGACACGGCGGTTCCCGACGGGCATTCCCGACGCGTTCATGGCCGCGCTGGCGGCAAACCCGGACCCGCGCATCCTGACACGCTCCCGCACCGAGTTGCCCGTCTCCGCACGGACTCTCCGCCTGCTCGACGCCGCCATGGAGCATCAAACCCAGCCTCACGCGGCGGTCGAGGGCCAGCCGGACACCGACCCCGCCCGGGCAATGCTCGGCCGCGGCATGGCGTTCTTCCGCCGAGGCCGCAACCGGGAGGCGCTCGCGGCGTTCGATCAGGCCGCCGCCCTTTGCCGCGAGGCTCGAGACACCCAGGGCTGGGCCCGCGCCGTCGAGAGCCGCGCCGACCTGCTCTGCTCCCTCGGCCGGCACGCAGGCGCACTCGCCGCCTATGAGACCGCTGCGGCTCTCCGTGAGAGCGCTGGCGATGCTGCAGGCCAGGGCTACTGCGCCTGGGGGTGCGGCGACATGCTCGCCCGCCTCCGCCGTCCCAGGAAGGCCTTCGCCGCCTACCAGCAGGCCGCCGCGCTCTTCCTCGACGCCGGCGACCACCGAAGCCGATGCCACTGTCTCCGCGGCGGCGGCGACGCGCTCTCCTGTTCGGGCCGACCCCGGGAAGCCCTCGCCGTCTGCGAGCAGGCCCAGGAGCTGTTCCATGAGGCCGGCGAAACCGCAGGACTCGCCCGCTGCATTCAAAGCTGCGGGAACGCCCTCCGCCGCCTGAACCGGCCGGGCGAGGCCCTGACCGCCTTCGTGCAGGCCGAGGCGTTCTTCGACAGCGCCGGCGACACCTTGGGCCGGGGCCTCTGTGTCGAGAACCGCGCCGACCTCCTCGCCGACCTGGGCCGCACCACAGAAGCCCTCCTCGCCTATGAACAGGCCAAGGGACTCTTGAGAATGACCGGCGACGACGCCAGTCGAGCCCGCTGTCTCTGGGGCTGGGGCGACATCGCTGCCGCCCTCCACCAGCCGGATGAAGCCCTGCCCGAATACCATGCCGCGTATCGGATCTTCGTCGAATCCGAAGCCTGGGCCGAGGCCGCCATTCTCGCCGCGAAGACGCTCCGCACCGCAGGCGAAACCGTCGCCCTCCACGGGCTCAAGCTCGCCCGCGAGCCCATCAACGCCGTCCACCGCCTGGCCGGGAACGCCGACCGATTCGAGGCCACCCGCCAGGGGCTCGTCCATTTCATGGTCCGAACCTCGAAAGCACTCAGCCCCACCGACGCGCTCGAGCTTCTCTCCGGGATCGAGGCCGCGCTCCCGGTCGCCCACCGCGACCTCCTCGGGCCGGCCCGACTGGCCCTCGAGGTCGCCGCCGGTCGCCGTGACGTGATGCTTCCCGACCAACCCGACTTGACGCGGCAAGCGGCCCGCAAGTTCAGCGACTCGATCAGCCCCGCCACCCCGGAGCCGACACCGCACGCGCCGTTCAAGGCCAGAACCCGCCACCCGCCGCTGGCCGACGGCCGGGACCCAGGCGTTAAGCGAGCATCAGGGCCCCGCACGTCATCTTGACAACGATCGTGGATGATGGTTTTTTACCATCATGGTAAAAACTCAAGTCCAGATCCCGGATGCGCTGTTCCAACGCGCCAAGCGCGTGGCAGCACAGAAGGAATGGTCTTTCGCCGAAATCGTGCGCCGTGGACTCGAGTACATGACGCAACGTCAACCCCAGGCGGAGAAGGAAGAGGAGAGAACATGGCGTCTGCCGGACGCGGTGGATCTTGGGCTTCGATCCGATCCGTTCGCAGATCCGAACTGGCGGGAGGATGCGGCCTTGGGCAGCGGCGCGGCCCGGTTGCTCGCCGAGCGGTTGCGGGAACAGGCCGATCGCTACGCGGCGGGGACATGATCAGTTGCGACACGAACATCCTGTTCATCGCCTTCGAGTCCAGTCGGCCGGGGCACCAGGCGGCACGGCGATTCCTTGAAAGCCATCGCCAGAATCCGGAATTCGCCGTGTGTGACCTGGTGCTCATGGAACTGTATGGACTGCTGCGCAATCCGGCCGTGGCACGCCGTCCGCTTGAACCCGCCGCGGCGGCGGCGCTGATCGACCGGCTGCGGACGAATCCGCGATGGGATCTGCTCGACTATCCGGGCCCTGCGGCGGGAATCATGACGCGGCTATGGAGAGAAGCGGCCCAGCCGGGCTTCGCCCGCCGCCGGCTCTATGACGTCCGGTTGGCCCTCACCCTGCGCCACCACGGTGTGACCGAGTTCGCCACCGGCAATGTCAGAGACTTCGAGGGCTTCGGATTCCATCGGGTCTGGAACCCGATCGCGTAGCGAGGCAGGACAAGGGAACGGGGACACGGGAATCCGCTACAAAGCCCCGCGCATTCTATAGCTGCGGGATTGGACCACAGCGCCGAAACTCGGTGCAAGCGCAACCGGCGCTTGGCATGATCCGACGGCAATCCAACAGACCGCCCGCGCCACACCGCCTGCGTTTCCGGGCTCGACCCCGCCTGCCGCATGTGGTACACGTCCCCCTGCCATGACCATCTTCGTTGCCATCGCGCTGGCCGCTTTCCTCGTGGTGGGAGGATCGTTCCTGTTCGGATCGGATCACGACCACGATCATGATCATGACCACGGCCACGGCGACTCGGGACACGACGCCGGGGCCGACTCCGGCGACCCGACGATCAGCATTTTTTCGACGAAGGTGGTTGCGACGCTGTTCATGGGCTTTGGCGCGGCGGGCGCCATCGCCCGGTACTACGAGCGGGACTACGTGGTCTCGTCGGGGATCGGCCTGCTCTCGGGGGTGGCCCTGGCGGCGATCATGTACCTGATGCTGGGCCTCTTCTACAGCCAGCAGGCCTCCTCGCTCGTCGCCACGCATTCGGCGGTCGGCTGCGCCGGGACGGTCACCGTCCCCATCGAAGCCGGCAGCCTGGGCGAGATCGGCCTCAGTCTCGGAGGCGAGTATCGGATCTTCCCCGCGCGCGCCCAGGAAGGCGTGGCCCTGGCCAAGGGCCAGACCGTGCGCGTCCTACGCATCGTCGGCACCCACGTGATCGTCGAACCCATCACCTGACCTCTGAACTCTGACTCCCCCTCCTCATGAACCCGACACCCATGCTGCTCGACCTCTCCGGAGCCCTCCGCACGCTGGCGGTCCCGGCGATGATTCTGCTGATCGCCGTGGCGTTCATCATCGTCGTGCGCGTCATCGCCAGCCGCTACAAGAAGATCCCGCCCAACGCCGTCGGCATCTTCTTCGGGCGCAAGTACCGGTACGTGGACCCGGTGGACGGCAAGCCTCGGGTCCGCGGATTCCGGATCGTGGCCGGGGGCGGCTCGCTTCTGCTGCCGATCGTCGAGCAGTTGCAGGTGATGTCCACCGCGGCCTTCCAGACGCAGATCCAGGAGGAGAACATCCCCAACCGCGACAACGTGAAGGTCAATGTCCGAGGGGTCGCCACGTGCAAGATCTCGACCGCCCCGGAGGACCTCCACAATGCCGCCATGGCGTTCCTCGGCAAGAGCGATGAGGAGATCCTGGGGTTCGTCACCAACATCCTCATCGGCCATCTCCGGTCGATCATCGGCAAGCTGAACATCGACGAGATCCTGCGCCAGCGGGACACCTTCAACCGGCGCGTCATCGAGGAATCGACCGAGGAGCTCAAGCGCCTCGGCATCCAGATCATCACGCTCGTCATCCAGGACGTCAGCGATGCCTACGGCTACATCGACGCCCTCGGCCGGAAGACCGTCGCCGAGGCGCAGCGGGATGCTGACATCAAGGTGGCCGAGGCCCGGGCCGAGACCGAGAAACGGACCAGCGACGCCGCCAAGACCGCCGCGGTCGTCGTCGCCGGCAACGCCGTGGCCATCGCCGAGGCCGAACGGGATCGCGACGTCCGCCGCGCCCAGTTCAAAGTCGTCGCCGATACCGAAACCGCCAAGGCCAACCAGGCCCTCGCCATCGCCACCGCCGAACAGGAGAAGGTCCTCAAAGTCAAACAGGCCGAGCGCGACGCCGCCGAGAAGGAGGCCCAGGTCCTCGTCCAGGAAAAGGAAGCCGCCCGCCGCATGCAGGAGCTCAACGCCACGGTCGTCCAGAGCGCCGAGGCCGAGCGCAAGAAGGCCGTCATCGAGGCCGAAGCCGCCAAGGCGGTCGCCGTGCTCCGGGCCGATGCCGAGCGGGAGGCCGCCGTTCGGCGCGCCGAGGGCGAGAAGCAATCCAAGACCCTGCAGGGCGAAGGCGAAGCGGCCAAGACCCGCGCGACCCTCGTCGCGCAGGCCGAGGGCGAGGCGGCCATGAAACGGCAGGCCCTGCTCGCTGAGGCCGAAGGCCAGGCCGCTATGAAAGGCAAGGTCCTGCTCGCCGAGGCCGAAGGCACCGCCCGCCTCGCCGAGGCCCTCGCCAAAATGACCGACGCGGCCAAGTTGATCATGATCCTCGATCGCCTGCCGAAGCTGATCGAGCTGACTGGCGAAGCCGGCGAGCGAATCGCCCGGGCGACGTTCTCGGGCGTGGCCGCCCCGCTGGGCGCCATCGACTCGATCCACATCGTCGACATGGGCGGTGGCGGCAAGGGCCTGGACCAACTGGCCAGCCTCGTCCCCAACACCGTCTTCAAGACCATCGCCAGCCTCAAGGCCAGCGGCATCGACGTCGGCGACCTCGCCCGCCGGGCCGGGATCGATTTGAGCGCCCTGACCCGGATGCTGGGGCCGACGCCGGGATCGGCTGCTGCCGCGGGCACACCGCCCGCCCCGGAGACCGCCGAACCCGAGGAGAACCCCGCCGAGGCTGGCCACTGACGGTGAGAGCCGGCACTGCAACGCGCCGTGACGCCCATGAACCCTGACGCCTCTCCCATCCGGGCGGTTTACCCCGCGGTCACCCAGCCGCATCCGGAGGCCATCGTGGTCTATTGCTCCGATCCGCGGTTCCAGATCGCGTTCGAGCAGTTCGTGGCCCGGGAGCTGGATCTCGAGCGCGGGCAGTACTTCCCGCTGGTGGTGGGCGGCGGGGCCGGGGTGCTGGCGCACCCCGAGCAGTTCCCGAAGGAATTCAAATTCATGCGGGAACGCCTCGAGCTGTACCGCAGCTGGTTCCCGTCGATCCGGCGGATCGTGTTGATCAACCACGAGGACTGCCGGTACTACGGGGTCTTGAAGCGGAAGCTGGGGGGGCTCCTGGGCGGCCGACTCCGGCTCGGATCGGAGCAGGCGCACGACGACTTGCGCCTGGTGGCCTCGGTCTTCGGCCGGCTCTTGCATCACCTGGGGGTCGAAATCGAGCTCTATTACGCCCGATTCGCCGACGAGACCCAGCAGGCGATCGTTTTCGAGCCGTGGGTTCGGGGCTCAATCCGCGGCTGACCCATCTCCCGCAGTTGTGAAGGTCGCTGGTTTGAGTGGCAGGGACGTGCGCACGCCAGACCCCGGTCTTCTCCACTACCATGGCAGTGTTGTGGCTTGGCCCACGCCATCCTCAGGGGCCGATTCTGAGCCTGTCGCCCTGTCGCCGCGGGCTGAATCCAGCCACCCGTCCGGAAAAAGCGGCAGGGGGCTGCCGCACTCCAGAAACTGGCGTCCGCGCCGTGGCCCAGCGATCCGCGCGTCAGCGTCGTGGAGTGCGGTGCCGCCCTCCAGGCGGCACCGCTTTCGAGTGGGCCCAGCCCCGGAGGACCACGCCGCCTCGGGCCTTGGCCCAGACGGCCTGCCCCGAGCGCAGCCCAGGGGCCGGGAGTTGGGGGATCGAATCGAGCCTGCGCAACCCTTGGGACTGCGGTTGCGGCGCAGGTCCATGGCCCAGAGTCTGCGCTGATCCGGGCTTGGTGAACAAGGGGGTGCTCTCCACCACAGGCCCGCGTGCGAATGCCGACCCCGGAATCATTGGGGTTTTCGCAAAGAACGCCTCGCGGAAGCCGGACCACAGGCGCTAGTGTGGTGTCTCACCATCGAGGTGAGCACCCGGGTTCGCGGCGACGCTTGCGGCTTGCGGTCCACGATGCTATGGGAGAAGCGTGACTCCGGACGAGGCCAATCTGCGTTCCGAGTTCGAGGCGGTCCTGCGATTCGAAACGCTCCTTGTCGAGCTTTCATCCAAGTTCATCATCCTTTCGGCCGAACGTATTGGCCAGGCCATCAACGACGCCCTGGGTGACGTATGCGGGCAATTAGGCCTGGACGGCATCGCCCTTTGGGAGGCCGGAGACCTCACCTGGGAAACGATGATGCTCACGCACAGCCATCGCCCGGCCGAAGAGCCCGACATTCCCTTGCGCATCGGGGCGGCGGAGGAGTTCCCATGGCGCCTATCGGAGCTTCAGGGCGGAAGAACGATTGTCATCGCCTCCATCACCTCGGACGTGCCTGCTCATGCCGCCCTGGATCGGGAGGGATTCCGGCGCCATGGAATGAAGTCAGTGCTGGACATTCCCCTCGCTTCCGACCCCGACCCGCCCTTCGGCGTGATCACCTTCTTCACGAGGCACAGGGAACGGATCTGGCCGGCCTTCCTGGTGGAGCAGTCCCGCTTGCTGGCCCAGATCATTGCGAATGCGCTGATGAAGCAGCGCGCAGACCTTGCCCTGCAACCGAGCGAGGAGCGCGCGGTCCTGGCCGCGGAGACGGCCGGCATCGGACTCTGGACGCTGAAGGCCGGCGAGACCCGTTTCTGGACGGCGGCCAACCTCCCTCCCATGCTGGGTCTTCCTCCGGCAGACGGCCTCGAGCTGGATCGTTTCCTGAGCCTGGTGCACCCGGATGACCGGGCACTCGTCCAGGCGGCCGTCGAGTCGGCACTGCAGCGCGACGCGATGCAGGTCATCGAATACCGGGTGGTACGTCCGGACGGGACCACGCGCTGGCTGACCTCGCGCGGCCGACGCCGCGTGGGGCGTGACGGCCTTCCGCTCAGCATCGCCGGAACCACCACGGACATCACGGAGCGCAAACTGGTCGCCCTGGAACTTGAACGCGAGAGGGCCTTGCTGGAAGCGGTGTTCGACAGCGTTCCTGGCCTCATCTACCTTTGGTCGGCGGAGGGTGCGCTGGTTCGTTGGAATCGGCAGCACGAGACGATCACCGGTTACAGCGCGGAAGAGCTGAAGGGTCTCCGGGTCGAGACGTACTTCCAGGGCGAGAACCTGGTTCGCATGCGCCGCGAGTGGGAGCGAGTCTTCACCGAAGGCCGGAGCAGGGGCATGTTCGACTGTACGCTGAAGGACGGGCGCACGGTGCCTTTTCTGCTGACCGGTGTGCGCTTGGAGATCGACGGGAGGCCACACCTGGTCGGTATGGGGTTGGATATCTCCGAGCAGCGGGCCGCAGAAGCCCAATTGACCGACATGACCCTGCAACTGCAGCGCGCCACGCGTGTCGCAGCCCTGGGCGAGCTGTCGGGCGCCATCGCGCACGAACTCCGGCAACCCCTTGCAGGGATTCTCAGCACGGCGCAGGCCGGCGAGTTGCTGATCAAAGGAGACGCCTGCAGCTGTTCGGAGATGCTCGTCATGCTCGGCGAGATCGTGGCCGACACCAAACGCGCCGACTCGATCATCCGGGGTCTGCAGGATGTATACCGCAAGCAGGACGCCTCCTTCGGGACCCTGGAGGTTCAAACCCTGTTGCAGGACGCTCTGCACGAGGCCGAGAAGGACCGGATTCTCGCGCAAGCTCCCGCTCCCAAGCCTTGTGCTTCATTGGGAGCGGTGGCCGTGCGCGGCAGCCGCGTTCAACTTCTGCGCGTTGTTGCCAATCTTCTGCAAAACGCGGCACAGGCAACGGCCGGTATGGCGGATCGTGAGCGCCAGATCAGCGTGGGAGCCGAGACCAGCGCGGGGTCGGTGCGGATCTGGGTCCAGGACAATGGTCCGGGCATCGACCCTGCGAAGATCGATAGCATCTTCGAACCCCTGGTGACGTGGCGGTCCGGCGGTATGGGTCTGGGGCTGGCGATCAGCCGGAAGATCGTCGAGACGCACGGGGGGACGACGTGGGCGGAGAACGTGCCCGGTGGCGGTGCGCGCGTCGGTTTCTCGCTGCCCGTGATGCCGTGGGTGGAGGGCTCGGAGCGTGGCTGAACACCAACCCATCGTTTTCGTCGTGGACGACGATCCGTCTGCGCGGCGTGGTCTCAAGCGCCTGTTCCGCGCGGCGGGCTGGAATGTCGAGACCTTTGATTCGGCTGCGGCCTTTCTGGCAGCGGACCGTGCAGACAAGCCGGGCTGCCTCGTGCTGGATGTGAGGATGCCGGGCATGACCGGACCGCAATTGCAGGAAGCGCTGGGCGCAATGTCCTGTGGATTGCCCATCGTGTTCCTTTCAGCGCACGGCGACGTGCGAACGACCGCAACCGCGATGAAGCGGGGTGCGGTCGACTTTCTCACGAAGCCAGTCGATGCCAAGGACCTGGTGGCCGCCATCCGCGAGTCGTTGGAACGCGACGCGAAGGAGCGGGCGCGGCGGGCAACAACCACGGCTTTTACAAAGCAGTTGCGCCAGCTCACACAACGCGAGCGCGAGGTCATGACCTTCGTCATTGCAGGCCTCCTGAACAAGCAGATTGCCGCCGAGCTCGGGATCTCGGAGGAGACCGTCAAGGTCCACCGCGGGCGCGTGATGGACAAGCTGGGCGTGGCGTCGGTCGCCGAGCTGGTGCGCCAATGCGCTGCCGTCGGCATCACGCCGGCCGGCCCGGGTAAGCCGCCGCGGTCGGCGCCCGCGGGCACAGGCTTACGGTGTAGCCGCCCGCGTTGAAGGCGGCACGAGAACCGGCCGCGCTGCCCTGTGAGCCGGCCCACGAGCCTGGCGCCCGTTTGCCGTCCGGATCCATCGCCCCGCCGCCCCCGTCGCCACCGCCGAGGCGGGTACCACGAAGGTGGAATTGTCGCGAGGCAACGCGCGACTCTATTGTCCCGCCGATGAAACACAGCGCGGTCATAGCCATCGTGGACGACGATGCAGCGCCGCGCCGCGGCCTGGTGCGGTTGCTGAACGCCGCGGGCTACGAGACGCGGGATTTTGCCTCGGCCGACGAGCTCCTGCTGGACATGGACGCCGGCGGCCTTGCGTTCAGTTGCCTCATCCTTGACGCCCGTATCCCCGGCAAACCGCTGCGGGAGTTCCAGGGCGAGCTGGCATCGCGTGGCATGAAGGTGCCGTGCATCGTGGTGACGGCCGACGACAGCGAGGAGACGCGGCACATGGCGCGCGAGATGCAGGCCGCAGGCTTTTTCTGCAAACCCGTGGACGGCATGGCCCTGCTGGATGCCATACGGTGGGCCGTGCCGGAAGCCGCCTCGGCTCCCCGCCGTGATCCTCAAGAGCCTCTCCCTCACCGCCGGTTGAGTCTTTGAGTGCCAATCCGCTGCCGGAAGAACAAAGCCCTGAACATGAAATCGAACACACGTCTCGCCGCCCTTGGCCTCGCGTTGGGCGCGGCCTTCGCGCCCATCGCAGGGGCGCAAGAAGTCCTGCCCTTTCCGCCCAAACCCTCGGGCAGCATCGCCGGACGCACCATACAGGAATCGGTCTACAGCCCGATTCCCGCGGTGAGCCGCCTGCCCAAGGACGCGCCGAACGTCATCATCTTCCTCGTGGATGATTCCGGCCCGGGCTTGCCCAGCACCCTGGGCGGTGAAATCCACACGCCCACGATGGACCGGTTGATGAAACAGGGCATCGGCTACAACCGCTTTCACACGACGGCGATGTGCTCGCCCACGCGCGGCTCGTTGCTGACGGGGCGCAATCATCATCGCATCGGCGCGGGCCAGATCGCCGAGCTGGCGAACGATTGGGATGGCTACTCCGGCACGCAGCCCAAGAGCAGCGCCATGGTCGGCGAGGTTCTCAAGAGCTACGGCTACCACACCGGTGCCTGGGGCAAATGGCACAACACGCCCGCCGAACAAACCACCGCGGCCGGTCCGTTCGACTACTGGCCGACGGGGTACGGATTCGAGTACTTCTACGGCTTCCTCGCGGGCGAGGCGTCGCAGTACGACCCGCACCTCGTGCGCAACACCACCGTGGTGCATCCCAACACACCCAGGAACGGCCGGCCCTACCATCTCACCGAGGACCTCGCCGACGATGCGATCACGTGGTTAAGGCAGCACAAGGCGTTCACGCCGGACAAGCCCTTCTTCATGTACTGGGCCTCCGGCGCCATCCACGGCCCTCATCAGGTTGCCAAGGCGTGGGCCGACAAATACCAAGGCAAGTTCGACGACGGCTGGGACAAGTATCGCGAACGCGTCTTCAAGCGCGCCAAAGAAAAGGGCTGGATTCCCCAAAATGCGCAGCTCACGCCCCGGCCCGACACGCTGGCCGCGTGGGACAGCATTCCGGAAGCGGAGAAGCCCTTTCAGCGCAGGCTGATGGAGGTGGCTGCCGGCTTCACCGAGCATGTGGACACCTACATCGGCAGGGTCGTGGACGAAGTGGAGCGCCTCGGCTACGGCGACAACACGCTGATCTTCTACATCTGGGGCGATAACGGCTCCTCGGCGGAAGGTCAGAACGGCACCATCAGCGAACTCCTCGCCCAGAATGCCATCCCCACCACCATTCCGATGCACCTCAAGGCGCTGGACGAACTCGGTGGACTGGACGTGCTCGGCTCGCCCAAGACCGAGAACCAGTACCACGCCGGCTGGGCGTGGGCCGGCAGCACGCCCTACAAGTCCACCAAACTGGTCGCGGCCCACTTCGGCGGCACGCGCAATCCATTGATTGTCCGCTGGCCCGCGAGGATCAAGGCCGACCCCACGCCGCGCGCACAGTTCCTGCATTGCATCGACGTCGTGCCGACCATCTACGACGTCGCCGGCATCAAGCCACCGAGCGTGGTCAACGGCATCCCGCAGGACCCGTTTGATGGCGTCAGCTTCGCCAGCACCTTCAACAACGCCAAGGCCAAGGAAGTCCGGCACACGCAATACTTCGAAATCATGGGCAGCCGCGGCATTTATCAGGACGGCTGGTTTGCCGGCGCTTTCGGTCCGCGCACGCCCTGGCTCCCGGGTCTCCCCAAGGGTTTCTTCGATGAGAAGGGCCAGGTCGCCTGGTCGCCTGACAAAGACCAGTGGGAACTCTACAACCTGAACGAAGACTGGTCGCAAGCCCACGACCTCGCGGACACCATGCCCGAGAAACTCGCCCAGATGAAAGAGACCTTCATCATGGAATTCGCCAAGAATAAAGGCTTCCCTGTCGGTGGTGGCCTGTTCATCCCCGTGATGCGTCCCGACCTGAAGATCTCTAAGCCCCACACGGAGTGGACCTTCTCCGGCGACATCAACCGCATGCCGGAGTTCGCCGCCCCCGCGCTGGGCAACAAGGAAAACGTCGTCACGATCGACGCCGAGATTCCCGCCAACGCCAACGGTTGCCTTTACAAGCTGGGGGCGTTCGCCGGTGGTTTGACGTGCTACGTCAAGGACGGCGTGCTCTCGTACGAATACAACCTGTTCGAGATCCAGCGGACGCAGATCAAGGCCAAGGAGAAGCTGCCCGTTGGCAAAGCCAAGATCGAAGTCATCACCACGTATGCCATCAAGAAACCCGCCGGCCCCCTCGACATCACCCTCAAGGTGAACGGCCAGGAAGTCGCCAGGGGCACTGTGCCCGTGAGCGCACCGCTGCTCTTCACCGCCAACGACTGTCTCGACATCGGCATCGCTTTGGGCTCACCGGTGTCGCTCGACTACTTCGACCAGGCGCCGTTCAAGTTCAACGGGACCATTGAACAAGTGCACGTGAAATACACCCGGTAATCCCCCGGTGCGTTCGTGAGCCGCGCGGAGCCGTCCCGGCTCGCGGACTCGCGACCGGGCGCCCTGAGCTGCACCCAAGCAACGACCCTGATGACCCCGTGGTTCGTCCCCGCTCGCGGCGCCGACGTTCGCCGCCTCCGACGCCTCGCTGCAGCCCGGGTTCGACAAGACGTGGAACCCCGGCGCGATCGAGTCGGCGAAGTGAATCGGGTGCGCCTGCGAATTCGCGGTTGAAACGAGGCCTTGCGAAACGAACCCAAACAAGCGATGAGCAACGCGATGCAACCGACACTCAACAACGGCACGACAAAGGACGTGTCGTTTCCCACCCCGATCAAGCATCCCTCCGGGGCCGTCCTGGAGGGAATCCCGCTCCTGTTCCTCCTCACCCTCACGGCTGCGCTGCTGATCCCGCGCTTGCGCGCCGAGGAAGGCAAACGCTGGACCGTCGACGCCACACTGTACGGCCTCGCCGCCGGCTTGTCGGGCGACGTGACCATCAAAGGCTTCGACGCCCCCTTGGATGTTGGCTTCGACCAGATCTGGGACAACCTCGAGCTTGGCGCCATGGGCAAGGTGCGCGTGGGCTATGACCGGTGGGCGCTGACCACCGACGTCATTTACATGGGGCTTCAGGCTTCCCAAGGCCCCCTCACCGCGGCACTGGACCAGTGGGTGGTGGAGCCGTCCTTGAGCTATCGCGTCTGCAAGGGGTTCGAGCTGTTAGCCGGTGCGCGCTACTACAACCTCAGCGGCGAACTCCGCGGGCCGGGTCTCCTGCCCGCACCCAGAATGCTTGCCGGCACGCAGGACTGGTGGGACCCGATCGTGGGCGCCAACGTGACCCTGCCCTTGGGAAGGCGATTCAGCTTCAACCTGCGAGGCGACGTGGGTGGTTTTGGAGCGGGCTCGGATTTGACATGGCAGGCATTCCCCTGGTTCGGCTGGCACATCTCGAAGTCCTTCTCGCTGCAGGCCGGCTACCGGTGGGTTTACACCGATTATGAAACGGGCAGCGGCCCCAGCCGGTTCCGATACGACGTGCTCACTCAAGGCCCGCAGGTCGGCTTCGCGCTGAGTTTCTGATTTCCCTGGCGAGGCGCCGCCTCAGACCGATGAAGCATGCAGTCCAAAGGAACCGTGGGGGGGCAGCGGGGCACCCTGCCTCCGCGCCTCGCTCATCCAGAGTCCTCGACGGAACGTGGGGAGGCCTGGAACGGCGGGGGCCGAACTTGACCTGTTGACCCCACATTCCACAAGTCAAGGACTCTGGTCTGCCGCTTTCTCTGAACCCGGCCGATGGCGGCCAACCGCCGCATGCAAGCGACGCTGATCGGGCTGCTGTTAACCGCTCAGTGCTGCGGCGCTGAACCGGTCGGCCCCCGCTAGGCCATCGTCACCACCAACTACGTCGTCGTCACGAACGTCGTTCTCGTCACGAACTACGTTGGCATCTCCAGTCTCCCAGCCGCCCCTGATGCACCCGCTGCAACGCCCCAGGCCTCCCGCGCGCGCCAGGCTCAGGGTTGCCCGACCTGAGTTGGGTGCCACCGGAAAACCGTGTTGACTGGATTCAGTTGAAATCCGGCGAGTGGCTCAAGGGCAGGATCAAGGCCATGCAGGAGCGCAGGCTCGAGTTCGACAGCGAGAAGCTCGACGGTTTGACGTTTGATTGGAAAGATGTCCGTCAGGTCCGTTCCCCGCGATTCCTTGAAGTCCTGTTCGTTGACGGCGAACGAATCTCGGGCCCCGTCCGCATCACGCCGGACCAGGTCACGGTGACCGGCGCGGACGGCAGCCAACCCAAGCCGGATGATTTCCGGCTTGTCGTCGGCCTTGGCCTCGACTTCTGAGTCTCGCCCCGCCGGAGTGTCCGCAGTGCAGGTGGGTGGGGCGAGCATCCCCGCGACCGGCGCATCCGTTCTGGGTGGAACTGCCGCCGGGCCGCTACTCCGTGACTGTCATCCGGTGCAGCGTCGCGGCGTCCTGGTACTCGTCATCCTGGCTGGCGAGCACCGCATCGAGGATCTTCGGCGCGTCCGGGGCCGCGGCCAGCCAGCGGGCGGTGGTCGCCGGCTCCCGCAGCGAGCGGAGCGGGGCGTGGTGGTTCCACACCCTGCCGGTGATATCGGTCTGCCGCGCGGCAACAAGCCAGGTGCCAACCCGCCCCTTCAGCCGGGCGATCGACTCCGGGTCCGGGGGGCTGTCGCCCAGCATCGCGGTCGCCACGGCCAGCTTCAGGTTCGGCGCCTCCACGGCCTCGAGCCACCGGAAGCCCTCGGCGAGATTCCGCGGCGGTTTGCCTGCGCCAACGCGCAGATGCAGGGTCACGCCGCGCGCCGCCGCCTGCGCGGCGAGGTTCTTCAGAGTGTTCGTGAAGGCCGCGCGCGCCTGTTCCCCGGTGAGGTTGTTCTCGGGATCCCGGTGCAGTGAGAACACCAAATCCCTGCTGCCCACGAGTTCCATCTTGGTCAGGACATCATCCCAGACGGCCAGGCTGGCGGCGTAATCGGCAGGCACGTTATCGAGCAACCGGAGCGTCGGGTAGAGATTCAGGCCCGAGCTCAGGTCCACGATGAGGCGCACGCCCTGCCGCTGGAGCCAGCGGGCTTCCTGGTGCAGCGCCGCCTTCTCGCGCTCGTGCACGAGGCGCCAATCGACGCAGACACCGTCAAAATGCTCGAAGAACGTCGGCCGCGCGAGGATCTCCTCCTTGATCGAGGCCGCGCGGCGCAGGGTCAGGAGGCAACCGCGCGGACGCGGCGGCGGATTGACGTGCGGAATCTCCTCGACGCCGGTCTCCTGGACTTTCACCGCGAAGAGGCGCACGTCGCCGCCTGCGATTCTGCCCTCGCCGCTTGTTCCCAGCGTTGCGGCGTCCACCCCGAGGGGCGTCTGGCCGACCGCCCCCTTTTCCGATGGGTCCAGCGGCAGCTCGCGGAGGGATTCGATGGGGCCGCAGAGCGACTCGAGGCGAAACGGTTGTTCGCGCCAGGTGTTGTTCGCGAGGCCGAGGGTGTAGGCGCCGGCCTGTTTGCGGCAGGTGATGAGGCTCAGCCCTTCGCCGTGCAGGGCAAAGAGCTGCTGCGAGCGGAAGATCTGTTGCAGCCGGCTTCGGACCTTGGCGTCGAGCGCGTAAGGCCTGGGCAGCGGCTTGTCGATTTCGCTGCGCACCGCCGGATCCGGCAGCGGTTGGGGGCTCACCCCGAACGGACTGGTGAACAGCGTCACGTCTCCCCGGCCGCAGGGAACCGTCGTGTCGGCCGCCTCGGTCCGGCCTGCCAGACCGCCGGGCAGTCGGGCCAGGTTGCCGGCCGTGATCAGCACGTGCCCGCCGCGTTCGACGTAGGACTGGAGCTTGTCGCGCACCTCGCGGCCTCCCCGGAGTTCGCCCGCCACGACGACCACCGGGTAACGTTCCAACACCCAGAGCGGCGCGTCGCTCAACAGACAATCCGCAAGATCGCCGAAGGGCGTCGGCGCGATGAAGCCGGATTCATCGCGGAAGTACGACGAATCCTGATAGCCGGGGTAAAGCAGGTCGAGCACCGCCTCGGTCAGGTAATCGCCCGGTTCGTAAGGCAGGTTGCCCCAAACCTGATAGACATCGGACCGGTAGAGATGGCGGGGAGCCGCCCAGCCGGAATGGAAATCCAGCAGCAGAGCCACTGGCGTGTGCATGACCCCGGGCTGGCCGTGCTCGCAGACCCAGCGCTGGGCGGACTGCTGGATCCGGCCGATGGGCGACAGCGTGTCGCCGTCGAACCATCCATTCTCGAACCCGACCGCCACGCAGTTGTAGAGAATGTGCGAATAAAGCAGGCGCTTCATCAGGCTCAGGCTCGTGCCATGGGTCGGACCGTGCGTATCGCCGCCGCTGCCGCCCGAGGAACCGTAGGTCTTGTAGCCCCAGCGATTGAAGATCGAGGCATTGCCGAACCACGGCACGCCGTATTGCTTGCCCGCACCGCGGATGAACGCGTAATAGACCTGGTTGTTCGGCAACGCCTGCGCCGTCTCCGCTCCGATGAGCGTGTAGGTTCCCTCTTTCAGGAAGTAATGCCCGAAGTTCAGCGACACCAAGGTCGCGTGCTTGTGACCGAGATCGTCGCCCATCCGCTCGAAGTGCCGTTGGAAGTTCAGGTACTGTTCGACGCGGCCGGCCGATGCGGGGGTCATCTGGTCCGCGTAGCCGCCGATGTAACGCCCGTCCTGCTCGCCGATGTCCGTGCCCAGCCAGCGTTCACCGAGCTTGGATTCGAGGGTGGCCAACGCGCCCGCGGGCGGCAGGAACTGCTGCCAATAGCCGCCCGGGCCCGACCCCGGCACGTAGCCCCAGATGTCGAAGAGGTAGAGGTCGCGCCGCTTGATCTCGTCAGCGAGGTCTCCCAGGTTCTGCGCGAACAGCACGTCGTACGAGGGCCAGATGACGTCGCCCAGCCCGTGGGTGCGCGTGAACCTCTCGAGTTCCTCGGCAAACCCGACCAGCTGCCCGTCCTTCATGCCGAAGCCCCGCAGGCAGGTGAATTGCGTGCGGTTCTTGAACGTCGTCCACGTCGGCGGCTTGACCGCGCGTCGGTCGTAGTCCGGATGCCCGGCCGGGTCGAGCTCGTGGGAATAGACCCGGCGCGGCGCCCCGGGCTCCGCGCCCAGCGCGCCGCCTCCCAGCGCCAGCGCCAGGCATAAGAGGCCCGCGGCTTGTGTCGGCAGGAAACGCGTTCGCATCGGTCTCAGCGAAGAAAGGGTCCATTTCATAATGCAGGGTTCGAGAGCATGCGGATCAGCCTTCATCCCTACGCTGCGGCGGCGGTCGTCCGGAGGTGCTCGATGAAGGCGCGGGCGGCGCGCCCCGGGGGTCGCTCCTTCAGCCAGAGGAGCGCGACGGTGCGCCGGGGCGTGGGCGGGCTGAGGGAGCGATACCGCGGCTGGAGCGCCGACCGTTCCTGGCAGGCCGTCGCCGGGATCAGGGAGATGCCCATGCCGGCTTGCACCAGGGCGCGGAGGGTCTCGATTTGCGCGCTGCGACAGAGGACGTTGGGATGGAAATCGCGCCGGGTGCAGAAATCGAGGACCTGATCGCCGAGGCAGTGGCCCTCTTTCATCAGGATGAACCGTTCCGACTCGAGGTCGGCCATGTGGATGGCAGGCTTTCGCACCAGCCGATGGCGCGGGGGAAGCGCCACGAGCAACTCCTCCGTGAAAAGCGTCTCCGTCTGCATTCGCGGGTCGTGGATCGGCAGGCTGGCGATGGCCAGATCCAAGGCGCACGCCGCCAGCAGGCCGACCAACTGGGTCGTGACATCCTCCTGCACGACGATGCCGACGCCGGGGAAGGCCCGGCTGAACCCCGGAAGCACCCGCGGGAGCAGATACGGCGCGATGGTCGGCAGCACGCCCACCGTCACCAGGCCGCGCCTCAGGACGCGCCACTCCGTCGCCTCGCGCCCGGCGGCGTCGACTTCGGCCAGGATCCGGACCGCGCGTTCGCGGAGGGCCTCGCCCGGGGGCGTCAGGCGGGCGCCGCTCTTGAGGCGGTCGAACAGCCGTTCGCCCAGCTCCTCCTCGAGCTTCCGGATCTGCTGGCTGAGCGAGGGCTGGGAGACGTGGCACTGCGCGGCGGCGCGGGAGAAGTTGCCCGTCCGGGCCACGGCGACGACGTAGCGGAGCTGGTGCAATTCCATAGCCAACGCCTATGGTGAGCTTAGGAAACAGGTATTTCAACCTTCACTGTCGAGGGGGTTATGCTGGGCGGAAATCAACGCATTCTTATGGCCAACCGACCTGAAGTCATGACCACGACCGGCGGCAATCCGATTGCCGACAACCAGAACTCGCTCACCGCCGGTCCGCGCGGCCCGGTGCTGATGCAGGACTACCAGCTGCTCGAGAAGCTGGCGCACCAGAACCGGGAGCGCATCCCGGAGCGCGTCGTCCATGCCAAAGGCTCGGGCGCCTTCGGCACACTGACGATCACGCACGACATCACGCCGTACTCGAAGGCCGCCGTCTTCAAGCCGGGGACCTCGACCGAGTGTTTGCTGCGGTTCTCGACCGTCGCCGGCGAACGCGGCGCGGCGGATGCGGAGCGCGACGTGCGCGGTTTCGCCATCAAGTTCTATACCGAGGAAGGGAACTGGGACATGGTCGGCAACAACACCCCGGTCTTCTTCATTCGCGACCCGCTCAAGTTCCCTGACTTCATCCACACCCAGAAGCGGCATCCCCGGACGAACCTCCGCAGCAATACCGCCGCATGGGATTTCTGGTCGCTGTCGCCTGAGTCCTTGCATCAGGTGACGATCCTGATGTCCGACCGCGGCCTGCCGCGCGGCTATCGCCACGTCAACGGCTACGGCAGCCACACCTACAGCTTCATCAACGCCCGCCAGGAGCGGTTCTGGGTCAAGTTCCA
Organism: Verrucomicrobiota bacterium; assembly: GCA_029556615.1. GTDB lineage: Bacteria > Verrucomicrobiota > Verrucomicrobiia > Limisphaerales > J093 > JAKQDD01. The sequence continues at coordinate 63,646 of JAKQDD010000086.1, forward strand.
CTTCAAGACCCTTCAGGGCATACAGTTCTGGACCAACGAAGAGGCCGAGGCCGTGGTTGCCAAGTGCCGCGAGAGCTCCCAGCGGGACCTCTACGAGGCCATCGAACGCCGCGACTTCCCGAAGTGGCGCTTCTTCGTCCAGATCATGCCGGAGAAGGACGCCGAGACCTACCGCTGGAACCCGTTCGACCTCACCAAGGTCTGGCCGCACAAGGACTATCCGCTCATCGAGGTCGGCATCCTCGAGCTGAACCGGAACCCGGAGCATTACTTCGCCGAGATCGAACAGTCCGCCTTCAGCCCGTCCAACATCGTCCCCGGGATCAGCTGGTCCCCGGACAAGATGCTGCAGGCGCGGATCTTCTCCTACGCCGACGCGCACCGATACCGTCTGGGCGCGCACTACGAGATGCTGCCGGTCAACCGTCCCAAGGCGCCCGTGCGCACCTATCACGCGGACGGCCCCATGCGCTTCGACGCGCCCAAGGGCACGGACGCCTACTACGAGCCCAACAGCTTCGGCGGGCCGACCCAGGACCCGCGCTTCGCCGAGCCGCCGCTGAAGATCTCCGGCGACGCCGACCGCTACGATTCGCGCGAGGGCACCGACGATTTCACCCAGCCGGGCAACCTGTTCCGCCTCATGACCCCCGAACAGCAGGGCCGCCTGTTCAAGAACATCGCCGCCGCCATGGCCGGCGTGCCCGAGGAGATCATCCAGCGGCAGCTGGCTCTTTTCCACAAGGCCGACCCCCGTTACGCCGAGGGCGTCGCCAAGGCTGTGGGCGTGAAGAACCAGCCGTGACGCTGTTGACAGTCCGTAGCCGCGGCCGTGAGTGCCGCGCTCAAATCCCCTCGCACCGCGTCCTGCAACCCGACCGTCAGCGCCTGCCTCCGCCCCTCCGGGCTGCGGCGAGAGTCCGGCCGCTCACTTCACCGTGACGAACAGGCCCTGGCTGTTGTTGATGAAGGTGCCAGAGCCGGTCGTGATGGGCCGCAATGCCCGCACCTGGTAGACCAGCCGTCCCGCAGGCGGCGCCGGATCCGTCCACCCCGTTTCCCCGGCGGGCACCCGGTGAACGGTCGAGAAGGACTCCTCCTTACCCCCCGCGGCACGAAGCACCGCATAGCCCGCTTCCGCCTCCGGAGACGCATCCCATCGGAGCACCACGCCCCCGCGCCGCCGGGTGGCCTCGAGCGAGGCCGGCGGCGCCGTCACAAACGCCCGGAGCGTCGGATCGCCCATCAGACTGGTTGTCCGCACGCTGGCATCGCCGCGCGCGGACGCCGCCATGGCCGCCCCCAGAGGCTCCCCCCGCGCCAAAGGATCAAACTCCCAAACGTGGCTTCGGGTCCACCAAGCCGCCAGTCCGAAATTCGGCGTGCCAAGAACCGCCCTCAGGAAGTTGTCTTCGGTCAGATTCCAGTCTCCGAAGTACGATCCCTTGAGTATGTGAAACGCCACGTGCGGCTCGTTCTCCGCCTGGGCCAAGTCTGCCGTGCTGATCTTGCGAATACCCTGGGCCCGGGTGGCGTCAACGCTGGTATGCAACGCGGTCGCCCCGCCGAACCCCCCCTGGAATGACCAGAGGCAGGCCGGGTGCGGCGCGAAGGCGTTGCCCTCGAGGATCCCGGGCGCGTTCAAACCGTACAGCCGGGAAGCCAGCGCGCTGGCCGAAGCATACAAGACCCGGCTTTCCCCTTCGAAAGGACTCCAGAAGTACCCCGCGGCCATGACACGGACGGGGAAGGCCATTTGCCCGTGCCGATAGCGGTGGTTCTTGGCGAAGTACTGCCGGATCAGCTCCGTCTCCGTCCTGGGCGCAAGCCCGGGCAGGCGCGCGAAATCGATGCGGCCCACGGCAAGCTCGACGCCGCTGGCGGGCGAGGGCGCTTCCGTCGGTCCGCACTGCCGGAACAGGTTCGGATCGAACTTGCCGTCGCCCGGCACGTTGCGCAGCAGCGGATGCGAGACGCGGGAGGCGTTGTTGACCGAGGTGTCCCTCCAAACGCCATCCATGTCCCCATAGTAGGTGTCGGCCGGCCAGGCCCCCTGATGGTCCGGATGCCCATCCTCGGCCGCCATTCCCGAGTAGGGCACGACCCCGTGACCGACGATCACCACCGCTCGCGTCAGGTCCGGCGCCGCCTGGTAATCGGCAACCACCAAACCCTTGACGCGCCGCACCTCCGCCTGGTAGGCCGGTTGGATCGGGCCCCCGCCCCATATCGCGTCCGGATGCCGCGCCACCTCGTGTTGGATGACGGACCAACCATCGCCCGTCAAATCCCTCCGGAATACCTCGAGCGCCCCTGCGATCGCCGAGGCCAACGTGCGATCCACCAGCAGAATCACCCGCCCCCGAGTCTCGACCGGCGGGCACGCCAGCGCCACCTGGATCCGACGCGGCCCCACCTCGTACTCGTAAACCCGACCTGTCTCCAGGCCCGCGCCTGAGTCCGTGTAGCTGAACCCGGTGCACCCCTTCGTCACGATCGTCCACTCGCCCCCCAAGGCACGCCGTCGCACCGTGACCCGCTCGTTCCCGCCATGACACCATTCGAGCCGGACCGCCCATGGCGGACCCAGGACCGCCGCGCTCAAGCTCGTCTCCTGACGCAGCCCGTACGTTCTCAGCGGCGTCAACGGCCGATCGAAGGTCTCGAGCTCGTCAATCCAACCCTCGGCCGGCCACTCGCCGGACAAGCTGCTGCCGATCGAGAACAACGCCTCGCTGTTCGCAGGCGGCGCAGGCATCACCACGCCCGACCCGCTCCAGGCCTTCGTCTTCCAGTCCTGCCGGAGCTGGCCAGCCACAAAAAGCCCCGACCCGGCGGCCGAGTAGTTGAAGAGGACCTCCCGCCAGTAGGCCTCCGGGATCGGGGTCTCTCCTCCCGATCTCGCCGGCCAGTCCACCGCGACCTGGTAGTGGGTGCGCCAAACGCCAGCGGCATCGCGGGTCGCCAGCGACAGGTTGGTGCCCTGCGGATCCAACGAGAGGGCCAATTGCGGCTGGACGGTCTCGCCTACCCGATACCCGGCCTCGAACAGACGCACCTCATGACCCGGCGCGGCGGCCCCCCCCGCCCGGGCACGTGCCCACGAGGGCTTGAACAGGAAACGCACCGCCCCTCCAGACCGCGCGAAGTTCGGTACCCCGGCGGGATCGGTCTCCGGATAGGCCAACACCACGGGTCCGTTGGTCGCAAAGAAACCCGCCGCCAACCCGTCAAAACTCGGTCCCCAGCGGATCCCGAGGCTCATGCGGGGTCCGCCGCCGCGCTCGCTCAGCCCCGGAGCCCGGTCAAACCGCCACCACCCCGTCCGCCCCTCCGGTTCCGCGCGGCCGGCTGCGCCGGCCGCGAGCACGATGAGGCCCATCAACGCGGCCTTGGACCGGGTGCGCATGGGACCTGAAGCGGCCCGTCAGGAGCCGTCACGGGTCGGCCGGGAAGTGCACCAGGCCGTAGTCGTGCAGCGGCACCCAAAGCCCGTCGGCCAAGGTGCCGTCGCCCCGCGCAACGTCGCCCGCCCAGCAAAGCGGGAAGCTCCCCGATCCCAGGAGCCGGATCGCCGTCGGCAGCGTCGCATCGAGCAACACCACTTCCTGCCCCGTTGATCCCACGCGCAGAGGCCCAAACGCCGTCAACGACGAGACGGCCGCCGGGATGCTCTCCTGGTCGAGCGCCACAAACCGGCCGCCGAGGACCGGATCCAGCTCGAGGCCCCACGACTCGATCACCCCGCCGTTGCTCCCCGAATCGGGGCGGGCCACCAAGATCGCGCCGTCCGCCACCAGCGTGGCCCGAGGCCAGGCGTCCGGGAGCTTCATCGATGTGATCAGCGCCGCGCTCACGGAATCATAGGCCAGCGCGTCGAGGTACTCCGCGCCATCTGACTTCCCCTTCTCGTCGTAGTGCGCCCCCAGGGTGAACAGGACCGCCCCGTCCACGCCCAACCCCGCCAATTGGCCCGGCAGATTGACCGGCTTCCGAAGGGTCGGGTGAACCGGATCGGCATAGTCCACCACCTCGAGGAAGTACCGGGTCACCCACCGCGGCTCGATGGACGGAATCACCCCGCCCGGATTCACAGGATCGGGAACCAGGGTCCCGACGGGCACAAACTCTGTCTCCGCGTAGCTGAAGTAGACCAGACCCGCCGCCGTGCAGGCGTCGCTCATGTTCCACCAGTCCGTCTTCTCGCGCGCATCCACATCCGACAGGAATACCGGACGCGACGGCTCACCCACATCAAACGCCAGCAACCGGCCGTTGCCCCAGCCCCACCACGGCCACCACCACCAACCGTCGATCGGGATCACCCCGCCAGGCCCTCCGCGCCAGGCGTCATAGTAGTACGGCATGCTGCGGTTGGACGCCGACCACACCAGCAAGCCCGGACGCACCCACAACGGCTCGAACTGCGACTGCCAGCCCAGCGACGCCAACGCCGCGCTCGTCCGACCCAACACGGTCAGCTCCGGCAACGTGCCCAAGTCGAATACGGTCAGCGTGGCCAGCGACGTGGGATCGGTCCCGTCCGGGGCCGTCATGGTGTTCACCTGCAGCACATAGAGCCGGCCCTCGCGCACGACGGCCCCGGCAAGCGTGCCCACGGGTTCGAGAACCGCCCGGCTCAGCGCGCGCGCCGGATCCGCCTTCGCCGCCACCCGCATGACCGCGCCCCCCGCCGGATCCGCGTCCTCCGCCTGGCTGCATTCGATCAGATAATCCCCGGCCATCAGGACGCGATCCACACCCCACGAAAGCTCCTTCTGCGCCGTGACCACCGGATGATCCCGATCCTCGGCACTCACCACCAGCACCTCGCGTCCGGAGATCGAGACGATCCGATCCTGCACCATCGTCGCCCGCCGCGGCTGCATCCGGTGCTCGATCACCCCCCGCGCGGCCAGGGTGTCGCGGCCCAGGTCGATCAGTTGAACCCGCGCGGCATAGCCCGCGTCCGACCACCCCTGGTACGGCACCAGGATCAGCCCCGCCTCCGGCAGAACCGTGAACGCCTTCTCGTCCGCATTCGCCTCGCTCCAGGAGCTGCCGTCGCCCAGCGGGACCCGCGACAGCACCTTCGGCGCCGCAGGATCCTCGACGTCGAACAGCGACACGGCCACCTTCCATCCCTGCGTGTTGTCGATGCCCACCGTCACCAGGCGATCGCCCAGGGGATGGATGTAGGTCGACCAGCCCGGCGTCTCGAGCTCGCCGGACACCGTCGGCCGACGCGGATCCCGAAGGTCCACCACCCACAGGGGATCGATCCGCAGGAAGGTGACGATGTACGCCCGATCCCCGTCAAACCGCGTGCCGTAGACCCCTTCGCCCACGCCCACCTCGAGACGCCCCAGCGCCTCCGGCTGCGCCGCATTCGCCAGCGCATAGGTCTCGAGAACCCCAGCCCGCCGGCCCGTCACCGAGCCCGAGTCCTCGGACACCACCCACAGCACGTCGCCCAATTCAGGGTGCACCGTCAGGTGCATCTTGAACTTGTCCGCCACCCTCCCCGCCGGCCTCACCCCCCCCAGCGGTCTCAGCGTGCCGTCCGGCGCCGCAATGTCCACGATCCGCACCTCCGACTGCCACCACGACCGGGTGTCCTGCACGGCAACAAACAGGTAGCGGTCCGTCGCGGCGATCGCATTCCCGTACCCGGCATACCACAGGGACGGTCTCGCCACCGGCAGCGTCGGATCCGCCAGGTCAATCCCCGTCACCCGCGAACCCCACTCCCAGATCTCCGGCGGGTTCGGGTCGTCAGGATCCGGTTCCGCCGAGACCCGGCGATACGCCTGGGACGCCACGTAGAGCGCATGCCCGACCAGCCGGCTCTCCGTGATCGTTCCGATCACCGGCACCTCGGCGACGATCCGCAACGGAGGCTGCAAATCCACCACCAGCACCTTGCTGCCGTCATTCTCACCCCACCCGCAACCGTCCCGGGCCAGCAACAGCGCATACCCGCCCTCGAGAACATACATCTGCTCCCCCGACGCCGGGATGGCCAGCTCCGCCTTCAGGACCGGCGCATCGGGCACGGTCAAGTCCAGCACCTGAAGCCCCCGGTACTGATTGAAGAAATAGACCGTGCTCCCCCGGATCACCCAGATGTCCGACTCGACAACCGTCCGGGACGCACCACCGCCCCCCTCAGGCCCGCCAGACCATGTGCCGTCCCCGTTATCGTAGACCGTCGGGGTCAGCACGGGACTCGACGTCTCCCTCGAACCGTTGTGCACGGTCGTCCCCCCGTAGACCTGGGCCGGCAGCGGCTCGCTCGTATCCCCCCGGATCCGCAACACTTCGAGCTGTTCGGACTGCGGCAGCCGGAACTCGGCCGTCTGGGCCGTGCCGTCGAACCGCTTGACCAACCGGGGGACCCACGCCCCCACCCCCAGCCGCGTGCGCGATTCGAGCGTCACTTTCCTCACCCCGGCGGGAACGCTCACCGTGACCACCACCTCCGCTCCGTCCACGCGGACGATCGTGATCGAGGGACGGTCCCTGGCGCCCGCCTGCGCCGGCGGCGGCCCGCAGAGCCACATCGCCATCGAAATCACCCACAACGCCATCCACCCGCCCATCGCCCCGGTGGACCGCCACCCGCCGAAAACAAGCCGGTTTTTCATAACGCCCGCTCCTTCGAATGCTGTGCCATCTAATCTCCTATGTCCGCCAGACTTCGCTTCCGGTCAAGTGCAGAAATTGGTGACAGCCTCACCGCGGGCGGCCACAGGCCCGCGAACCGGCTCCGCTCCGGCGCGCTGGGGACAGCGCGCCCCACCCGGTGCACCAGCGCACGGTCGCTGCCGAAAAACCCGCCCGTCAGCCTTTCGCCAGAGCCACGAGATAGCGCTGGACACGGCAGCTCTCCTCGGATTGTTCGCAGAGGGCGTACGACTGATGAAGATTCGAGCAAAGCCGCAGCAGGATGCGGCCCGGACTCGACGGGGCCAGGAACGACTCCTGGAACCCGTGCCCGTTCTGCTGCAGATACCGGATGCAATCCGCCCGGCTGAGCAGCCTGCCGCGGTTGAAGGCATCGATGTAGTACGCCCCCGCGGCGGATTGATACCGGCAAACAAAATGGCCCGGCATCCCGATCCCCGCCACGGGAAGCCGCAACCGCCGGGCCATCAGGAGGTAGACCAGACACAGCCCGATCGGGTTGCCTGTCCGCCGGTCGATCACCCGGTTGAAGTAGCTGTTGTCCGGCTCGGACGCGTTGTCCTGGTTCCCGCGAAAGCCCAGCTCCCCAAACAGGTAGTCGTTGATCGTCGAGAGCGTGGCCGTGGCGCCCTCCTGGCCGGCCAGCCGATCGCGCAGCTCGGCGGCGAACTGGTCGAGCAGCGCCTGGTACGCCGCCACGTTGATCTCGGGATAGAAGGTCTGCGCCAGAAGCCAGACGCCCTCCTCGAGGTCGAGATCCTCCCCGTGGCTCACACAGAACGCCAGAAACCGCGTGTCCGCCTCCTGCCGCCGCAAATGCTGGATGATGTCGATCGCCCGACGCCGCAACACGGGGTCGCCGCTCAAACTGTGCGGCCGCAACCAGCGGATGGCATCCGCTCCGCACGCCAGGATCCGATCCCGCACCACGTGGTACACGCCGGGATCGTCGTCAGCCAGCAGCGTGATCAGCGCCGCCTGCTGCGCTTCCGAGAGCCGGTCTGGCGGTGACTTGGTGCCGGAGGTGTTCATCGCCCAGAACGAATACACACTACCCATCGAGCCGGAAAAGCAACCCCAAAAACACCGGGTACCCCCACCCTGAATTGAACAGGGATCAACGGTTTAGGAAACCGCCGCTCTATCCATTTGAGCTATGGGGGCAACCCGTTGCCTATCAATTCTTTACTGGGCTGCTTTTTCGTTGCATTAATACCCAACTTACCACAACAATACCACAAAACGCTGCACTGTGAAGAATCACCGCAAGGAGTGGCCCCGGATTCGGGAGCGATCCAAATCGGGACACCGGTATTACGAGGTTGACCTGCGCCGTGCTCATCACACTGGTCAGCAGTGGAGAACATTTTCCGATTTGGAGGAAGCAAAAAGATTCGCCTCCGAGACGGCTGCCAAAGTGGCTCGGAGCGGGGTGCAGACGCTGGAGACCGACACCGTGGCGAGAGACGCCCTTGCCCTGATCACGAGATGGCGACAGGAGTGCTCTTTGGTCAACTGCATCCTGGAGGACGTCGTGCAGCAGGGGTTGGCGCATTTCCGCAGCCAGAAGGCAAAGGCGGAGTCCCCGTTTGTGTCCGAAATGCTGACCCTCTGGATTGACGACAAGACAAACAGCAAGTCCAAGAAGCTGGCGCACAGATCCTCAAAGGGCATTCGCTCAGCGGCGAACCTCATGAAGGGATTCCTCGGCGACATGCGGGTCGCCCAAGTCACGAGGGGGAATATCGAGCAATGGATGTGGAGCAACGACGCATCCCAGCAGACGGCAAAGAACCGCAGAGCATACGCCCACCAGTTTTTCAACTGGATCATCAAAAAGAACTACTGGGTGGGGACCAATCCCGTGTCGCAGATTGAGCCGGTGGAAGTCAAGAGGGGCACCCCAGAGTTTTTCACAGTCGAGCAATGCAAGCGCATCCTGGAAGAGGCGCAGAGAATCCGAGGATTGGTCCCCTACATCGCAATAACCATGTTCGCTGGCGTTCGTCCAGAGGAGTGCGAGCGGATGACATGGAGCAACATCCGCTTCAGGACGGGCGAGATTTGGCTTCCCCGGGACATCACCAAGACGTCAGCGGGACGGCTCTTCAAAATGTCAGGAAACCTCGTCAAGTGGCTTGAAGCCTACCGGCACCAGCGACCCCTCATCCCAAACGTCAACATGCAGGGTGCTGCAAGACGTATGAGACGGGCTCTTGGGTTTCCCTGGATCGCCGATGGCTTGAGGCATACCTTCTGCTCTTTCCACTATGCGACCCATCAGAACATCGAACAACTGCGATTTATCATGGGCAACTCGCCAGCCGTCATCGAGAATTTCTATAAAGGCGAAATCTCCCAGGACGACGTTCAGGCGTTTTGGAATCTGATGCCCTCGCCCCGGGAGAGTGCCGAACCGCATCAACCCGAAGCGACCGAACCTCCGAGACCTCCACCACCCTCTGATCCCCCGAAGTGAGCACTCCCCTCCTCCCTACGCCAGGGGGGGATAAGGTTCTGCATGGAAAGAGTCCCCCGACTTCGACTCCTGTCGACGTCCATCCGATTGTGCGCCCTCACCGTCCATGAGCCACCCCCCGCCGCTAAAACCAAATTACCGTTCCAGCGATTTGGACACGTCCGCTTGGATTCTGGAAAAAAACGCCGCCAACGGATTTCGTCCTCCATTCTTCGCTGCCCGACGCTGCTCTTCCTCGATGATCGTGTCTTTGATGACGGAACGGTTGGCACCAGAGCGAGTGAAACGGCTCTCTGTCACCATCCTGATGCGCTCTGCCGACGATTCCCACACTACTTCGACCTCCCTTTTTGCAGCCGGTCTTCTCAGAGCGCACAAACACACGCCCGGTTTCGGCGTTCCTGTCTTGACCCGTGTTCACAGGACTGTTATACACAAGCTGTCGTCCGCCAAAGCAATTGCCTGCTGCAAAAAGGAAAGAAGACCACGCATGAGCCGCAGAACGCTCCTCCTAACAGTGACCATCCTACTCGCCGCCACTGTTCGTGCCTGGTCAGGCTGGCAACTCTATGAAGAGACCAACGTAAGAGGCACCATTACAGGCACAATTCAGAATGGTAGCCTTTTCCACATGCAATCGGGAAGCGTCTATGAGGTCAGCGAGGTTATAATCATCGTCAAAATAGCGGTCGCACCTAAGACCGTCGTCCTGCGGGACGGGGAGCAGTTCAAACTCATAATTGACGGCTTTGATCAGCCACTGTTGTGCAGGCAGTTGGTTCTGCCCACCTCAGAGCCCAAGAATAGCTCCACGGCCAATAGGGCAAAAGCAGGAAGTCCCGGCATTCCGTCGTCAGGCGATTTTCCACTTGCTAAGATTCTGCCTCCGTCAGAGCAGCAGAAGATGGGCATAGCAAAACTCACGGATGAGGAGAAAGAGAGCCTTCGTGCATTTCTCATCTCCCTCTATCTCGCTGGTGTGGAACAAGGTCGAGCCTCACAGGGCGCTGGGGAGGATAAGCCCAAGAGTACTGGTGGAACCATCTCGACCATCGAGACTCAGATCGACAGCGATTTCAAGGGCTGGGATGGCCAGACCATCGTAAAGCTGGCAAATGGTCAAGTGTGGCAGCAATCGGAGTACTACTATCATTACCATTATGCGTTCCGACCAAACGTGGTAATTTACCGGTCGGGCTCAGGATACAAGATGAAGGTGGACGGCGTAGATCGAGCGGTGGGGGTCACCCGCTTAAAGTAGGCAGCGCCGTGCGTGCTTTTCTGTATCAGTGATGTCGAGCAGTCGAGAAGTTAGCATTCGTTCGGCATGGATCCCGAGATTTCCGCCTCGATCCGCTGAAAAAACGCCGCCAGCGGATTTCTTCCTTCAACCTTTGCCGCTCGGCGCTGCTCCTGTTCGATGATTATCTTCTCGATGACGCTGGGGGAAGCCGCACACCTTCGACACAGGCTCTTCAGTCGGCACGCTCGGCGGAAACCGGCGTGGTGGGCGTAGACGAGCGTCTCGCCACAGGATGGGCATTGGCGTTGAAGGGGCATCAGGAATAAATAGGGAGACGGGCAGGATTCGGTACAAACCGTTGACTTCGTCACGTCTCGCCCGCTAAAAGGGGCTGACTGTGCCTCCACTTGTCATCGAAGAACTGGCGATCGTGCTTGGCGTATTCTGAACCGGCAGGGATCTTCTCCAACACTTCATCTTTGTTGATGTTGTTCAAAGACATTCCGCAGGTCAGGATACTTCCATCATCCAACACGAAGAACCTTCGGTGCGGCTTGGCTGGGGCATTGTAAGTCCGAATTTCCCATTTGGAATGTCTTTCCGTATTAATGTCGCTGAGGAATGCGACCAGAGGGACTCTCTCTGTGCTCTTTGTCACGGGGCTGGCGAGAATCTGAAGTGACGGCTCAAACGTGGCTCCCAACCCTACCAGTTTAAGGAGGGTGACTAGCGAGTCCACTCGTGCCCAGGGATCGTGAATGCGGTCAATGCTGGCAGTCCCAATTTCGTGCTGGATTTTACGCAGGTTCCGAGCCGGTTCACCCGCAACGAGCCTTTTACTCAAAGGCATTCTCTCCATCTCACCAGTCCGCCAAAGACGGTCTTCCTCTTCCCAAGTGGCCAATTGTTCTCTGCCCGACTCCGTGACTCGAAGCTCGGTGCGATCCGGCGAGAACACGACCCATCCGTTTTTCCCCCATCCTTGAATGATGTCTTCGGCGGCGAGCGACGCAATGCAACCATTGTATCCGAGAAGCCGTAGTTTGTCGCACAGTCGCAGATACTCCGTTGTTCCAACCATCGTTCGCCAACAACAGATGGCCGCATGGCGGAGTTGTGCATTCTTGTCCCAACGGTTGCCGGTCTTCATCTAACTAAGTTTGCCGGGCGGGTTGCCGGAGGTCAAGGAAGTCGGGTGCGAGTTGCCGACCGGGTGTCCTCTCCGGTCTTGCATATGCAACCGTGGTCAGTGTTTCTGATTTCGGTCGGAACCTCTCCCCGCCACGGCAATCGGTGGCGATTTAATATGTCGGAGTCAACAACCATCATGAGCAGTCTGCTCTCTGACGACTTCTAAACTGCCGGAACATCCGCCCCACGCTCTCTCGGTTGAAAGAATCCCCGTAGACGGCGGACTGGTCAAAAAGAGCCACCCCCTCGTCCACGGTCATCCCGCAGTTGACCATGACGCCAACGATTGTGGCGCTGGTGCCATACCGTTGTCCGTCCGACGACATTTCATTTTCGAGGAGCCGGAATGCATACGTCCGGCGGAATCGGTCGATGGCGCTGCCCCCGCCGCTTGTCTCATGGAACTCCAATGGGACACGACGTTGGGGGCGGGCAACTGGTTGCTTGGCGGCGTTTTGGCGGATTTCATGAAGTCGCCGGAACATCTCCAGCGGCAAGTCGATCCCCTCTCCTTCAACAAAGAGAACCACCGAGTGCTTCACGAAGTACCGAGTCACGTCCTTGCACGCCGGATCGGGGGTCAACCCCGTCAGGAACAGCCTGGCGAACTCGGACCAGAGAAACGAATAGAAATCCGGCTCTGTGATCGGTGTCTTGAGCGGAAGGAAGATGTGGAACCGCTCAACTGCGCCTCGCCCATCCCCTTTGTCCCGCATATGGTTTTTGCTCCCGGCAACCAAGTGGTTCAATCGCCAACCTCGGTAGTTCTCGCCGGTCAGGATTTCGTGGATTCGTCTGGACGATGTGCCGTCATCGAAGTCGTAGATCAGCCAGTCCATCGACTCCAGATGGGACTTCCTGCGGATGTTCTCTCGGAAGAGCGCTGGTGCGACATCGAAGTTGACCGCCAGGTCGGCGAGGTCGGAGAGGCTTTCGATCTCTTGCACAAATCCGACCTCACTTCCGTGGAGTGCCTTCGTTTCGGGATCAACCCAATGCGGCGGAATGAGCGATATGCGTTTCAATCCGGCTTTCCCTTTCCAAACACCCGGGCTTTGATGTCGTCGATCGTCTGGGGAAAGTAGGCGTCCCAGCCGTCGAGGGGTGTGGTGATTGCTGGCAAGATGTAGTGGCTTCGTCCCGATACGGTTTTCCTTTCGCACCCCTGCCTTACCAACAACCTCTGGAAGTTGTCCCGACCGAGCTTCGCTTTCGGAAGGTGCGGGTTCTTCTGATAGTCATCCCAGATCGCAGCGAACTGGCGTTCATCACCGGGATGAAGGGAAATGTAGCCGCTCAGCCACACCTCGGTTTCAGTGGGGCGGTAGCAGTCTGTTTTGACCCATTCCCTGAACTTGGGGTAGACGGGGGCGAGCGGTGACGGCCCGCTCTCGTTAATGGAACGAAACCACTCGCTGAAGTTGAAGTCGTCCACGATCTTCCATCGGACATTGACCCGCTCCTCACGAGGGCAGTCGTCAAAGCAGACGTTGCAATATTTTCGGATGAACTCGTCCCGTGGGAAGATCTCCCGCAGATGCCGGTTGCTGGTCCCGATCAGTTGCGCTCGGTTTGGCCCGTTGGCGCTGCGCTGGGTGAAGAACCTCCGGTAGGCGATTTCCTCGGCGTCAATGAGGTCTTTCAAGACGTCGATGGACACCCGTTCCATGTTGGTGAGTTCGCCGAGCACCACCACCAGACGGTCGGTGAAGAGGTAACCGCTCCTCTCCATGTTGCTCAAGATCGCCCCCGAGTCTTTCAACTCCTCGAACTGCCGGATTGGGAGAACCGCCTCGCACATCCGCCGCACCAAGAAGGATTTTCCACACTCCTCGGGTCCGCTGAAGTTGATCAAAATCGGGTAATCAACCGGCATCTGGCGCATTCTGCGCTTAATGGACCAAGCGATGTGGTTGAGCACGACCGGGTACAGAGGGTGGAAGTTCGGGCCAGCAATCGCACGACAAAGGTCTTCGACTTTGTTCGGGGTGCCGGAAGTAAACTCGACTTCACGCACCTTTTTCACATAGAGGTTTTCCCAATGCGTCTGGGCGTTCTCGACGAGGATGTCCTTGATCCGCTCTTTGCTGATCGGACGCTTGCCGAACTTCTGGCGATGGTCGTAGATGCGGGTGATCAGGACATCCTCGGGCGCCTGGAGCGGGGTGCCAGTCGATTCGTCCGTTCGCTGGTAGTTCCCGAACTGGTTGAGGGCGTAGCCCATCTCCGCCAGGTCCATGAGGACTTTCTGTTTGTCGGTAAGCTCCTCCTCACCGTTGCCATTGCGCTGCGCTGGCGCAGGGCGTCTGTTGCGATTTTGCCCCCGGGGGGGGTGCTCGTCTTCATTGTTGTCTGCCTTTGGGGACTGATCAGTCCCCATCCTCTCCAAGTCCAATACATGCATAATCTACTCTCCAAAGTATCAGGGCGCTTGAGACCTCAACCGATGAAACCGTTTGGCGACGGTGGAGAGCAGTGGCTGGGAGAATCAAGCGCCCGAAATGGTTATTGCCATGTTTGCTCTCACGTTGGTTCATATCAATACATATCGGCACGGAATCGATTCCTGCCACAAATCTGACCGCAGGGGCTATTTATATTTCGTGGTGGATCCTGTGAGACCTGGGTGAATCTCAATTCCGGCAAGATCCACCAACATAAATAGCGCAATATGAATTACTTAGAGCTACATGGTGGATCTGGTGATTGTTGTTGTGTTGGTAGATGGGGGGGTGCTCTGGGGGTGGGGGGTAGGGGGTAGAACAAGATCCACCAAGACTCACCAGACCCACCAAGGCACCGCCCGTGTGTATTCTCAGTAAGACGTTCAAATCCACCCCCACTCTCCCCGCAGCAGCGGCAAACCCAGCCTCTCCGCCACGACGAGCATGAGCCGTGTCCCGTGGGGGAGTCGGCATCTGTCGCCGTCTCGGTGAATATCGATGTATTTCATAGATATGCCTTTCTCTTGTTGGAGGTTCACGCCGCCCGTGCCTCGGTTTTCGTTGGGGGAGGAACTTCTCCGGAAACCGACTCCGGTTTCCATTCGGTGAGCCGTCTGTGGCTCACGTCGTACGCCTTGGCGTCGATCTCGATGCCGATGAACCGGCGCTTGAGGGCAAGACAGGCAATCCCGGTGGTTCCGCCGCCGAGGAACGGATCACAAACGAGGTCGTCGGTGTACGTGAACTTCTCAACCAGCGTTGTGAAGAAGGGAACAGACTGCCCCCATTTGTGATGTTCTTTTCCCTGTTGGTTGTTCTCGTAGCAGTCGACGAAAGCATCCGTCCCTTGGAACGTTCGGTCGTATTCGCCCTTTACGAACCACATAATTGGTTTCCAGAAAGTCCGCAGCTTCCTTTGCCGGGGGTAGTCACCGTGTTTGTCTTTGTAGCGGTAGCAGAGCATCCAATAGTACCTCAGTCCGTCCACATCGAGGTTTTGGAGTTGTTCAGGCAAATGGTATAGACCGCCCATCGCCAGCAGCACCCCCCCCGGTTTCAGTTTTCGGGCGGCGAACTGCCCGAGTTTCCGCCAGCAATCAAGGTGTTCGCCACCGTAGGGGGGGTCGGTGATTATGGCGTCAATTGACGCATCCTCGATTGGCGCCTCCAAAATGTCGCAATTGTGCAGGAGGAACCGCTTCTCGGTTGGGTCAACGACCACGGCGGCAGTGTTCTTCGCTGCTGCCTCCTGCCGCCGGTACAACTCCCCCTCCGCTTTGTTCAGGTTCAGCAAACCAGCCCGCACTTTCTCAAGGAGATCTGGCGCCTTCTCCTTCAAGTTCTTCGCTTTCTGAATGCACCCTTCGCTGACACCCAGCAACTTGAGAAATGGACCCCAAAATTCGGACCAGGGGCTAAGCTAGACTTTTCGGGTTCTGCTCGATGTGAGAGAGAGCAGGACGATGAAAGCGAAACGACGACGGTACAGTGGGGCCTTCAAGGCCAAAGTGGGATTGGAAGCGCTC
>JAKQDD010000098.1 GCA_029556615.1 Verrucomicrobiota bacterium
TTCCTGCCGCAGCATTTCGACCTTCTGCTGGAACTCATCCGGACCCTCGCCCGTTCCACCGGCGGCATCGGTCTGCGGTCGGCGATCCGCGTCATCCAGGACGTACTGGTGGACAAGAGCCGTGTCCTCGGCGCCGACGCCGTCAAGCTCGCCGACCGGGAGATCGGCGGGCTCGCCTGCGTGGACGATTTCTACGACACCCTCCGCGCGGACATCGCCAAGGTTCTGCCCCATGTCATCGGAGGGGTGGAGAAGACAGCCAAGATCTTCGGGCCGACCGCCTTCGAAACCAGAGTGGCCAAGGCGGTCGCCGCCCTTCAGCCGGTGGAGACCTTCCCCCGTACCGCGGAGAATCTCGCCGCGCTGCTCTATAGAAAGATCGGGTCTCCCGGGCTGCTCGACCAGGTGCGGGAGGCTCTCCGGAAAATCGCATCCGAAAAGGAATGCGGCCTCATAGAGGACCCTCAGGCGGGCGGCTGGGTCTTTCTGAGCGACGCCGTCAAACCGATCCGCGACAAGCGCAACAGCTACGCGCCCACGTCCGGCGAAGCAATGAGGGCAAGGATCGACATCCTCAAACAGGGTACCGCCGACCATTCATTATTCCGGGTGCAGCCCGCCGCGAGACTGGAGGACATCAAGGAAGTCAGGTCATCGGTCAAACTCGGCCGGACGCCGGTCGTAGGCGGCTCCGAAGATGTCGAACTGCGTCTGGAATTCGTCGACCCGGCCCTCTGGGACGGCAAGCGGGGTGAATTCCTGGTCTCCACCAATACCCAGGTGGAACTGAAGAATACCGTGGTCCTCCTGGTGAAAAACGACGACACCGTGGAGGAACTCCTTCCCGAAATCGTGCGCTCGGAAAAAGTCCTCGGTGACGTCGACGAGCGGACCGCGGATCACGTGGTCGCCCAGTATCTCCGCGCCGAACGCCGGGCGGCCGAGCGCTGCCGTGAGCGGACGGCCGCCGCCATGGAAAAGGCGATGCTGGAAGGCGTCTTCATCTTCCGCGGCAAGCCGACCCCCGTCCGTGAAGCCGGCGAGACCCTGGACGCGGCTGTGCGCTCGGTCCTGGCCGGAGCCGTCAAGGAAGTCTTCCCCCATTTCCATCTGGCCCCGATCCGGCCTTCCACGGACGAGGCGGCCAAGTTCCTCGGCGTCGAGCGTATGGACCGCATCGCCAAGGACCTCGACCCTCTCGGCCTTGTGGTCAAAAGCAAGGGCGCTCCTCGAGTGGACACCGCGGCCCCGGTGCTCGCGGAGGTCATCAGAGTGTTCCGGACCAAGACCGCCGAGTCCGGTTCCGGAAGGCTTCAGGGTTCCTATCTTCAGGATTTGTTTTCCGCCCCGCCCTATGGATGGACTAAAGACACCGTGCGGTACCTGTTCGCGGCTCTCCTTCGCGCCGGAGAGATCGAATTCCACGTCCCGGGCGCGGGAGGACCGGTGCGCACCGCGGGACCGCAGGCGGTGGAGGCCGTCAAAAGCACGGTCTCGTTCAACAGGATAGGTGTGTCGTCCCGCGACGCCAAACTGCCCCCCGAAGCCTTGGACAGGGCCGCCCGGCGTCTGGAAACCCTCTTCGGCGACGAAGTTCTGCCGTTGGAAGACCATATCAGCCGCTCCGTCCGGCTGCACGTACCTGACCTTCTGGAAAAACTCGGGGCTTTGCCCGACCGTCTGCGTCTCCTGAGCCTTCCCGGCGAGAGCCGCTGCCGGCGCCTGCTGGCCGACGCTGCCGATCTGCTGAAGGGCGACGCCGGCGGAGCGGCTTCGGTCCTCGGCGGTGTGGAATGTGCGCTGCCCGACGAGATCACCTGGGCCAAGGCTGTTTTCGACGCCCTTGAGTCGGGCGCGGAGGCCGACGTGCGGAACGCCCGGTCGGTGCTGGATTCCTCGGCCGACCTGGAGCGGCTCTTCCCCGGTTCCACCAACGATCTCTTGAGCGCCGAAGACAGAACCGCGGCGGAGGAAGTGCTGTCGAGCGAAAGG
>JAKQDD010000123.1 GCA_029556615.1 Verrucomicrobiota bacterium
AGTCATCATCGAATTCGAGTGAGCACCGCCACACAACCGTTTTGATCGATGGGGAGGGAGACCCGGGCCACGCGCCCGGGTGCCTGTCGGCGAGGGCCTGCGCAAGCAGGCCCTTTTTTTCGCCTGCACCCCCACGCCCCCAAAACCTCGCGGCTCGCCCCGCACCCCCGTAGGAGCGGCGCCAGCCGCGAGGGTCTGAAGGCGACCCCGCCCATCGCAGCCACCCCAAAACCTCGCGGCTCGCGCCGCTCCCACAGCAACACCAAGCGCCGCGCCCCTTTCCCCACGGAACCAATCCCCCCGTCCTCCAGTCACATTTGCGCCAATTCACTTTGCGCCGTAGCATTGCCAGCCCAAAAAACGGGGACCGCCCCCGACACAACTGGAGGACAACACATGAACGCGCAAGTCCACGCCCTCAAGCCCCTCGACGGCGCCAGCCTGTTCGAACCCGTGCCCTTCAAGGTCTACACCCAGCGCGACCTCGACCGCATCGCCCCGCTGGCCCGCCTGTCGCCCGAACAGCGCTTCGAAATGAAGGTCGTCTCCTCGGTGCTGCCGTTCCGCGTCAACCAATACGTCATCGACGAACTCATCGACTGGCGCCACGTCCCCGACGACCCCATCTTCCAGCTCACCTTCCCGCAGCGCGGCATGCTCGCCCCCGAGCACTACGACCGCATCGCCGCCTTGCTGCGTGCCGAAGCCCCCAAGGACGAACTCGAACGTGCCATCGACGAAGTCCGCCACGCCCTCAACCCACACCCCGCCGACCAAATGCAGATGAACATGCCGGTCGACGACGAAGGTCACCGCCTCGACGGCATGCAGCACAAGTACCGCGAAACCGTCCTCTTCTTCCCCAGCCAGGGCCAGACCTGTCACGCCTACTGCACCTTCTGCTTCCGTTGGGCGCAGTTCGTCGGCGACAAGGACCTGCGCATCGCATCGTCCGAAGCCAGCGCGCTGCATGCCTACCTGCGCCAGCACACCGAAGTCACCGACCTGCTCGTCACCGGCGGCGACCCCATGGTCATGAAGACGCGCCACCTGCGCGACTACCTCGAACCCCTCCTGCAGCCCGAGTTCGACCACATCCAGACCATCCGCATCGGCTCCAAGGCGCTCACCTTCTGGCCGCACCGCTTCCTCGGCGCCGACGACGCCGACGACCTCATGCGCCTGCTCGCCCAGCTCGTCGAATCCGGCAAGCACGTCGCCCTCATGGCGCACTACAACCACTGGAAGGAACTCGACACCGACGCCGCCCAGGCCGCCATCCGCCGCGTGCGCGCCACCGGCGTCGTCATCCGCGCCCAAGGCCCGCTCATCGCCCACATCAACGACGACCCCGCCGTATGGGCCAAACTGTGGAAGATGGAAGTCAAGCTCGGCATCGTTCCCTACTACATGTTCGTCGAACGCGACACTGGCGCCCGCAACTACTTCGAAGTCCCCCTCGTGCGCGCCTGGGAGATCTACCAGCAAGCCATCCAGCAAGTCTCCGGCCTCGCCCGCACCGCCCGCGGCCCCAGCATGAGCGCCAGCCCCGGCAAGGTCGAAATCCAGGGCGTGACCGAGATCGCCGGCGAAAAGGTCTTCGTGCTGCGCTTCATCCAGGGCCGCAACCCCGACTGGGTCCAGCGCCCCTTCTTCGCCAAGTACGACGACAAAGCCACCTGGCTCGACCAACTCGTCCCCGCCTTCGGCGAAGAGAAATGGTTCTGGCAAGACGAATACCAGTCCATCCGCGCCCAAAAGCTCGCCACCTGACACGCGCCGGCGCCCCTGTGGGAGCGGCGCCAGCCGCGAGCCTTTCATCGCACCCACCCACCCCCACCGCCCCCAACCCCTCGCGGCTCGCGCCGCTCCTACCGGAGACCCCCACGGCGGTCCGCTCCGCTGTAGGAGCGGCGCCAGCCGCGAGCCTTTCATCGCACCCACCCACCCCCACCGCCCCCAACCCCTCGCGGCTCGCGCCGCTCCTACGCGGGCCGACGCGCGCCGCGAGCTTTTCACCAAAAAAACCAAACCGCATAACCCCGCGCCGCGCTAATATCCCCCGCTCAATGACATTCAACTGAACGGGGCCCGCATCGCCGATGCCTCCGCACGCCTGCGACCTGCGCCGCGGCCGCGTCTCCGAACCCGGCCGCGTCTTCCTCATCACCACCGTCACCCACCGCCGCGCACCGCTCTTCGACGACTTCCACCTCGCCCGCCTGACCATCGCCCACCTGCGCCGCGCCGACCAACTCGGCCACGCCGCCACGCTCGCCTGGGTGCTCATGCCCGATCACCTGCACTGGCTCGTGCGCCTCGAAGCCGGCACCCTCTCGGCCCTCGTCGGCGCCTTCAAGGCCGGGTCTTCGGCCGCGATCAACCGAAGCCTGCAGACCCCCGCAACGCGCCGATGGGCAGCCGGCTTCCACGACCACGCCCTGCGCAAGGAAGAAGACCTCCACGCCCTCGCACGCTACGTCGTCGCCAACCCCCTGCGCGCAGGCCTGGCCCCCAGCGTGCGGATGTACCCCCATTGGGATGCCGTGTGGCTATAGAGCCGCCCATCGCCTTCAACCCCTCGCGGCTCGCGCCGCTCCCACCGGGACGACACGCGCCGCGGCTGGCTCCGCTGTAGGAGCGGCGCAAGCCGCGAGCTTTTCATCGCACCCGCCCACCCCCATCGCCTTCAACCCCTCGCGGCTTGCGCCGCTCCTACGGGGGAGGCGCGCCGCGAGCCTTTCATCACACCCACCCACGCCCATCGCCCCCAACCCTCCCTGCTTGCGCGCTGCAACAGCTGATGTGCTGCCGCCTTAACTCCGCTTCTAGCGTACAATCGCCATGGTCTTCGTAGAACTCCCTATCTTCAGTCGCTGCGCGCAGGCACTGTTCTCGGACGCACAGCTTCGGGAGTTGCAGCAGGTCTTGCTCGAGAACCCGTCAGTGGGAGATCTGATTCCCGGTGGTCGAGGGCTCCGCAAGTTTCGTGTAGCACTGCTGGGGCGTGGTAAGCGGGGCGGTGCGCGTGTGATTTATTACCACTGGGTCAGCCGCGAGCAGTGCTACCTGATCTACGCCTACGCCAAGAATGCCAGGGCGGACCTGACCAAGGATCAGCTGAGGCGTCTGGCTGAGGTAATCGAAACCGAGGTGAGCAATGGATGACAAGCACTTTGAAGAACTGCTGGAAAGCGTTCGTGACATGGGGCGCCACATGCGTGGAGAGCCAGTCGCCGGCGTTGTCGCGCGAGAGCTCCCCGAGCCAGACGTCAAGGCCATTCGCGAGCGCACGGGGCTGAGCCAGACCCGTTTCGCCTATCTCATCGGTGTCAAACCCAAGACGCTGCAGAACTGGGAGCAGCGCCGTGTTCGCCCCGCCGGTCCAGCGCGTGCGCTCCTCAAGATCGTCGAAGCCAACCCCGCTGCGCTATCGGTGCTTCACCGCTGATTGCCCTTTCGCGCCCGCCCACGCCCATCGCCTTCAACCCCTCGCGGCTGGCGCCGCTCCTACAGCGGAGCCAGCCGCGGCGCGTGTCGTCCCGGTAGGAGCGGCGCCAGCCGCGAGCTTTTCGTCGCACCCGCCCACGCCCGTCGCCTTCAACCCCTCGCGGCTCGCGCCGCTCCTACGGGGGCGCCAGCCGTGAGCCTTTCATCACCCCCACCTACGCCCATCGCCCCAACCCCCCAACCCCTCGCGACTGGCGCCGCGCCTACGGAACCCGGTGGGTGCGCGTCTGGCATCTGGCGATGCCAATGGCTTGAATGCCCGGTCTGCCTTTGTTTGCAAAGGGGATACCCTTTCCTCATCAAAAAAAGTGTCGGAATTCTTTACAGTTCGTCACGGCGGGCGTTTCATTGCCGTAACATGACGGTCTTAGGCTACTGCCAAAGCACTGATAGAATGTCGGCTTTTGTGCTGTGCGGCATGACAGGTGTGCTTCTTGCTAAAGCACTCGGTTGATGCACGCACCTTGCCCTGTGGCGCAGCAGCATGGGCAACCGCCACATACCGAGAACATACAGACGGGGTATCCGATGAACACACCCAGCACCAACCTGCCAGCCCGCCGCGCGACTGCCGCACACCCCGTGGGTGCGTTGCGCGGGCTTGTCCTGGTTGCCGCGGCCACTGCGCTGAGTGGCTGCACGCTCATCCCGGGCGTCAGCGGCAGCTTCATGCGCGACGAATCGCGTGTCGAGTTGCCCGTCACCCAGGGCGGCGAGCAGGTGCCGGCCACGGTCAGCATCACCCCCATCACGGCCGAACTCATCATCCAGCACTTCAAGGCCAGCCAGGCGTCGGGCGATTCGCGCTTCCGCACCGGCAACGCCGGCGGGCAGACCGCCACCCGGGGCGACAACACCGCGCCCGATCCCGGCCTCACCCACCAGGACTACCGCCTCGGCCCCGGCGACATCATCAACGTCATCGTCTGGGACCACCCCGAAATCACCATCCCTGCCGGCTCCTACCGCTCGGCCGAGCAGTCCGGCACCCTGGTGGCCGACGACGGCACCATCTTTTTCCCCTACGCCGGGGTGGTCAAGGTCGCTGGCCTCACCCCGCGCGAAGTGCGCGAACTGCTCGCCAAGCGCCTCGCCAAGGTCATCGAAAACGTCCAGCTCGACGTCCGCATCGTCTCTTTCCGCAGCAAGCGCGTGTACCTCGTCGGCGAAGTCGCCAAGCCCGGCCTGCTCGCCATCGACGACATCCGCATGACGCTGGTCGAAGCCGTCAACCGTGCCGGTGGCATCACCGAACACGCCGACCACGGCAACGTGCTGCTCACCCGCAACGGCGAAACCTACCGCGTCGACCTCCAGGCCCTGTACGAAGAAGGCGACACCAGCCAGAACGTGCTGCTGCAGCCCGGCGACATCGTCAACGTGCTCGACCGCAGCCGCAACAAGGTGTTCGTGCTCGGCGAAGTGCAGCGCCCCGGCTCCATGGTCATGAACAAGCGC
>JAKQDD010000134.1 GCA_029556615.1 Verrucomicrobiota bacterium
CGCTTGGGTGGGATCGCCGTTCCATAGCAGCAGGTGCAACTGGTGCGGGTCCAGCGAGAGCGCCGCCCCACTCTCCTTCCGGGGCCACGCGGTGAAGCGCCCTTGCGAAAGGCGTTTCTGGCAGAGCCAGAACCCCTGGCCATCGTACATCAGACACTTGAGAGCGTGCCGGCGACGCGAACAAAAGACGAACAGCACCCCCGCCAGGGGATCCGCGTCCAGCACTCGGCGACAGAGGGCTGCCAGCCCGTCAATGCCCTTGCGGAAGTCGACCGGTTCGACCGCCACCAGGATCCGCATCTGCGGGGTGATCTGGATCATCGCGCTCGTCGCCAGAAACTCTCGGCCAGGGCGACCAGCGTCGCGGTGTCCCCGCGCACCCGCAGCGTCATCCGGGCGGCGCCACCCTCGCACAGTTCCACCACCGACTCGCCCCCACCAACCTCGGGAACCTCCACCAGCTTCTCCTCGACAAACTCGGGCCTACAGCGCGCCGACGAAGCTTCGGCCCCGCCGGAGGATGTCACCACCACGGCGGGCGAGCGCGGCGCTACCCGCTCCCGCAGCTTGTAATAGTCCAGCCGCAGGGTGCGGGCCACCCTGCTCGGACCCTCGCTGCGCGCCAGTTCCCTGGCCGCCCGCCACAGGCCCTCAGGCAGACGCGCGCGCCCGGTTTGCCTCCGGCGCCAGGCATGGACTTGCTTTTCCAGTCGGTGAAGGTCGCTCGTCGTAAACGTCTCGGCGCTCATGCGTGGTTCGGCTGTTGATCGCTGCCGCAGAACCTACGCCGATCCCGTCCCAGTCTTCACGCACGCTTGCCGAAGCAACACGCTAAACCGGCCTCACCAGCCGGCTAAAGGGACGGAGTTCACCACCCGTCACGCCCGTGTTCCGTAGCGCGTGGTGCCATGAGAGCGGCTCGCCACGTGCGAGGGAGGCTTCTGGAAGTAATCCTTCGACTCGAAGAGTAATCTCCAGATTCTATCCCATGCCATGAAACCCAAATGGTGGTTGAATACGGGCGAGCGAGAAACGCTCCGCCGTGTAAACCGGCGGAGTTGTCTGGCTCAAAGCGGGTGCGAGGCGAACCAGGAGCGCCTCAAATCCCCCGGCGGGATTCGGACCACAGTTCCGCAGTCGCGGGACCCATCGGGTGCAAGGCTCGACAGGTTCGTTTAACGCGCGCTGGCGTCGGGAGCCTGGCGGTGGTGACATCGACCAGCCGGAGGCGGACAACTTCATGAAAACAACCCCCATCTTTTGCCCCTGCGGCCTGTCGTGCGGAACCCCGACGGGAGTGGATTCACTGGCCCATTGCACTGGAAGCGGCTCGGTGGTAAACTAACCAGTGAATGGTTAATTTCACGACTGCCATGACTACCGTCAGTGCATTGGACGCCAAGACCCGTTTCGGGGAATTGCTGGACCGGGTGGTGGCGGGTGAGGAAATTGTGATCACCCGACACGACAAACCGGTGGCCCGTATTCTGCCTGAAGGCCGGCGCAGTCTGAGGCAGGTCGGTGAGGCCGTGGATACCTTGTTCCGGTTGCGGGGGCGGATCGCTTCCCGCACCAAGGGTGGCCGGGCGCTCACCCAGGGTGAGATCAAGTCCGCCATCGAGGAGGGGCGCCGGTGAGCCTGCGCTGGGTCGTCGACGCTTCGCTCGGACTGGCGTGGGTGCATCCCCATCAGGCGACGGTTGAAACGGACCGCCTGCTTCGCCGACTGACTGAAGGCGTAACGCTGGTCGTGCCGGCCCTCTGGTTTCAGGAAATGGCCAACGCCCTGCTGGTTCTGGAGCGGCGACGGAAGCTCAGAGCGGAGGAGCGTCGAGAGGCGCTCGCCACTCTGGGCGGATTGAACGTTACGGTGGATTTTGAAGGGGCCACGTTGGCTTTCGGCAAGGTTTCGGAGATGGCGGAGAGATGCGGCCTGTCGGTCTACGATGCCACCTACGTGGAGTTGGCACTCCGCGATGGCCTGCCTTTGGGCACCACCGACGAGGCTCTGCGCAAGGCGGCACGCCAGAGCGGCATCCCATTGCTCATTGGATAACCGCGATGCCCGCTGAGGGGCGAACGAGGGGACTTCGGACGCCAGAATTGCCGTCGATGCACCAGCGAGCGGTCTGCATCCCATGAGCTGTCTTGGCGCTCCAGAAATGGGGTAGCGCCGCTGGAGGCCGAAAGCGAAGCGGGCCTTGGCTCGCGGCCGGAAGCGTGCGCCTGGGGCCCGTTTCTGGGGCGCGTGGTCACCCTGCCCTGGAGAACCAGAGCCGGTTAGGTCACCCGCCATGCCTTCCCGCCATAACGCTGTTTGGAGGTGCGTGATGGAGTATCGATGCGAGGCCACTTCGGTGGCCGGGTTCGTTCAGCAACTGGCGGTGGGCAACATCGCCCACGGCTATTAAATGCGTTTTCCTTAGGAAAACGCACGATTTCTGGATGATAGACAACGGTTTTAGACTTGCGGAAGGCTGGTGGAGCCGAGGGGAGTCGAACCCCTGACCCCCACAATGCCATTGTGGTGCTCTACCAACTGAGCTACGACCCCAGCCAAAACCGGCGCGCACTCTAGTCCCCGCACGCCCGTTGTCAAATCCGAAAGCTCATCCCGGATCCTCGCCTAACGCGTGTGGCGCGAACGTTCGCCATCGGCACCGGGTGGGTTTTCGCCTTGAAGGCGCGTGGGGTGTCGGCTCCGGGGTGGCCCGCCCGCTCGCGGGCGGGTTCTATAGGGTATGGAGGGGATGGGCCCGCCCTGGGGGCGGGCAGCCAAATCCGCGGGAACCGCTGACGGGGCGGCTCAGGACGCAGGGTCCAGCCCAGGAGGTTGAGCCGCAAGGGACGCTTACGCGCGGATTTGGGCTCATGCCCACCACTCCCGCGGCCGGTTCTGGATCTCCGGGCTCGCCAGGAGCGTGCGAACCAGGCGCGCGTTGGCGTCCACCTGGAAGTCGAACATGCCGACACAGATGAAGTCGGCGCCGTTCTCGAAAGCGTAGCGGAAGCCGGCCTCGGGGCGGATGGCGCCGGCGGCGAGGGTTTTGAAGGCGATCCACGGTTTGGTGATGGCCAGCATCGCGCGGATCGTGCGTTCGGGATCCAGGTCCCAGTAGTTGTCCGCGGGATTGTCGACCACGTCCAGGGTCTGATCCGGACGGCGGGTGGACCAGTAGTTCACGGGATGGAGGGTCTTGACGTAGAACTCGGCACCGAGGTTGTCCTTTTCGGATTCGAGGATGACTTCGAGCTTGTGCGCGCCGATCCCGGCGGGCAAACCCTGGCGTCGGACGAGCTCGACGCAGCGGCCGAGGAGGTCGAGGTGCCCGCTCTTGTACCACTGATCGCCGATGACTCCCTGAACGTAGACGGCCGCGGCGCCGAAGTCGATGGACCGCTGAATATCCGTTTTCCAGTCGTTGATCTCGGGGTGGCCCTCGGCGATCCACTGGATCTTGCCCCCCTGTTTCCAGTGGCGGGCGAAGAGATCCATGGGCTTCTTGGCGGGATCGGCGATGATGGTGTTGACGCCCTGGGACTCGAGGCGGGCGAGGGTTTCCAGAACTTTGGCTTCGGTATTGTAGGCGCGCATCAGGGAAGGCACATAGTGGAGGTCGCGGGAGTGAGCCCAACCGCTGATGAGGTTGCCGCCGGAAATGAGCCGGCTGACGGTCAGCCTGCCCAACTTGCCGTGGGGGAGCGTGCCGCTCGCGGCCGTGGCCGATGGTGGTCCGGCAGGGGCGGTTGCGGGGTCGGCAGCGTGCGCTGCGGCGGTGGCGGCGGCGGAACCGACGACGGTTCGGGCGAGGAAGGTGCGGCGTGTCAGTTTCTGGTTCATGACGGCGGGCTCCTGCGAGCGGCTCCAGCCTTTCGGACCGCCGGGAGGATGTCAACAGGCGGGAACCGACCCCAATCCGCGCGTAAGCGTTCGTTGCGGCTCAACCTTCTGGGCTGGCCCAGGCGCCTTGAGCCGCCCCGTCCGGGGTGTCCGCGGATTGGGAAGCCCGCCCGCCAGCGGGCGGGCCACCCCGGAGCCGACACCCCACGCGCCTTCAAGGCGAAACCCACCAGGAGCCGATGGCGAACGTTCGCGCCGCACGCGTTAGGCGAGGATCCGGGTTTCGCGCCTGCGCTTGACGGTGGGGGAGGGGCGATCAAGGATGAGCGGGCACGGACTCCGTGTGAAGTGGAGGCACCATGATCAGAACTCGTTGGTCGGCGGTCGGGATGCTGTGGGCGGTTGTCGCGGCTTTCAGTCTTCCCGCGTTTGGGGCGACGATTTCCTGGAAGAACTCGAGGACCGGGGCGGTCGAGGCGGCACGGAATTCCGCAAGGCTGATTCTCCTGCTCGCCGGGCGCGACACCTGCGGCAATTGTCAGTATATGAAGGAGACGGTGTGCGAGTCGGCCGGGGTGCGCCCCGTGCTGCAGGCGAACTATGTCTGCTGGTACTGTCCGGTGGACTACTCGACGGAATGGTATGCCTACGCCAGCGGGCTGGGGAGCTTCACGCTTCCGCTGATTTGCGTGGTGGACCCTGGGGATGCCACGGCGTACCTGGATCGGACCACGGCGACCCAGACGGTGTCCGCGTTCAGCGGCCGGCTCGGCTCGCACCTGCCGACACAGCCCATCGCCCTCGTCCTGGTGCGCGACACGGTCTCCCACCTTGCCTGGGAGACCGAGAGCCCGATCCGGTATCGTGTCCTGCGATCGCAGAATCTGAAAGCGTGGTCGTTTGTCGGCGGGATCGTTCCGGGGACCGGGTCCACGGTGAGCATCGATGACACGTATACGGCCCCGGGTTGTTTCTACAAGGTGCTGGGGTTTCGCTGAGCGAGGACGGAGCCAGAGGTTGCCGGCACCGCGGTTGGTCGCGTTCGGTCTGCTATTGGGCAGTCGCAGCGGCTTGGTTGCTCACGGCGCTTTCCGTGTCGATGCCGGCGTCGAAGACCCCGTTGCCATTGCAGTCGTTCCAGGCGGTGACGACGTACGTGTACGTGACACGGCTGGTGAGCCCGCTGTCCTTGTAGGTCAGGATGCCGGGTCCCACGCCCGCCCGGAACTGGAGCTTACCCGACTGGAGGTAATAGACGCGGTAGCCGCCGTTGGGGGCCGGGTTGCCCGCGGTCCATGTGAGCGAGACGCTCTTCTTGCCGGCTTTCGCGGTCAGATTGTGAGGAGTTCCCGGCGTCATGCACGGCGGCGGGGGAGCGGTCCCCCATGATGCCGTCGCCATGACGTGGGGTTCGGCCATCCCGGTGTTCAGCCAGGCGTTCAGCAAGTTCACGCCTTCGTTGGCCAGGAACGCGTTCGCGCCCGTGTTCGCCAGGTAAAGAAACTGGACGTACTCCCAGCTGGTCGGCTGATAGAGGAGCTGGATCTGGGCATAGGCAGCGCCTGTCGGGCGATTGAGGGCGATCTCATCCCAGTAGTTGAAGGTGCCACCGGCCGCCGGTGAGCCGTATTGTGTGGCGGGAACGGGCAGAGCGTTTCGCGCCCGGGCCTCGTTGTAGGTCATGCCGTACGGTGGGATCCGGTTGTCGGACACGACCGTGTTGTTCAGGACGAAATGGAAGGACTCATGCGTGGTTCCAGGGGCCTGTGCGGCGAGTTCTGCGAGGGTATACGTCACTGTTCCGCTCACCCGGTCAAAACTGAGAGGCAAGCCTGTGGAGTAGCCCAGGGCGAGGAGTTGCTTGGCCCATTCCTGGGTGAGCCCGTAGTGCGCTTCGTAGACGATGGTGTCCTCGGGGTCGAGGAGGGTCTTCACCGTGGTGGGCGTACCGTTGATGGTGACCGTGAGAGGACCGTACGCGCCGTCCTCACGCAGCAGGTTGTCGGTCGCATCATACCATTTGACGTTCAGCCACATTCTGCGGCCTTCAGGATACCCGGAGATCAACTTGTGTCCGGTCAGATTGAAGATCGTCAGAGTATCGCCCACGACCTTGAGGGACGCCCCCATGTTCAGCTGTTGGATGGCCCGGTCTTTGCCGGCCTTGAGAGCGTCGATTTGCACGGTTGTCAATCCGCCTCCCAGCCGGAGAGTGCCCTGAGCGTTCTGGTAGAGTATGGCGTCCGGCATCCAGTAATTGCCGCCGGTCATGTCGTGCAGGGGGAGATCCGGTCGGGTCGGGACGCCGGCCTTGTTGCAGCCGACGCCGGTGGTGGCGCGCAAATGGCAGGTTTGACAGCTGAAATAGCGCGGGGTGCCGTCGGCGTAATTGCCCTTCGCGCTGTCGAAAGCGGCCTTGATGGCCCCCGCCTTGAGGTCTGCCGGGAGGCCCGCGTAGCCGCTGACGAGGGTTTGTGACAGGGCGCCGGCCCGGTACTCGCTGTAGGTGCGCTCGACGATGCCGTACTGGAAGGGGAAGTTGTTGAAGGCAGCTTTCTCGTCGACCGGTGACCCGAGGACTCCGCTGGCGACCACAGGATCAGCGGTGGTTTGTGTCCCGTTGTTATGGGCGAGGTCGCCGACCGCGGGGTTGGAGACGTCGTGGCACGTGCCGCAGTAGTCGATGTCCCGATGGAACTTCGACTGGATGAACTGGTGGCGTGCGACGGCGTCGCTGTAGGGGCCGAGCTTTTGGTTGCCGCCCCAGAGGGACTCCATGCCGCTGCCGTAGTAGCCTTGGCCGGCGCCGTTATTGGCGACGAACGGCGGGTTCATCATTCCGAGGAGCTCCAGGTTGTTGGGGTTGGTCATCTTGTGGCAATTGTCGCATTCCACGCCGTCGGCATCCCCGGCGAGGAGACCGGAGCCGTCGGTGGGAGTGGACCGACCGCCATACCAACCGCCGGTGCTGTGACAGCGGATGCAGAGGTCACCCGAGCCGTCGAAGTCCTGCTCGGCAATCGCCAGCGTGGCCCAGAAGATCGGGTCGCGGCCCGCATTGGCCATCATGCTACCGCGCCAGTTGAAGGCGGGTTCGACGGCTCGATTGTAGCCGCCGTGGCAGTTGTCGCATTTGTCCGGCGACTCCAAGTTGCCGACTTCGCCGGGCTGAGTGCCGGGCTGTTGGATCTCGTTGGGGACCACCAAGGCGGCCAGGGCGATGGAGAGGCCGAGGAGTGCCGAGGCGGCGACGATATTGCGAGGCATCCGTTTCATGAGCGTTCCTGTGGTTCTCATGCCAACCGCCGCGACGCCCCAACCCTGCCGACAATGCCTGCATTCAGGCCGGTCACGAGCATCACGACGGGCTGTTGGTGCCCTTATGCAGCACTCGTCCGAGCGTGTCGAGTCCCAAAAGCCCCATGGGGAAGTCCTCGAGCAGGCCGGCGGGATTGAATGGGAGGGGGCGCGGCGGGCCGCAGGGGTCGAGCAGGCCGGCGGCGGCTGGATCTTCGAGGCAGTTGGCCGACACCAGGAGGTGCTCGACGGATAACGTGTCCCGGATGCGGACCACACGCGCTTGCTCCGGATCGTCCACGGCCAAGGTCGAGAGAGCCGCCTCGATGGCGTCGCGGTCGGTCTCGAAGTGGATGGGGATCTTGGCGCCCTGGATCGAGAGGGCAGTGAGTGCGTTGGTGATGGTGGCGCGGGGATCGATGCTGTGGACCAGTCGGGCCGTGGTGAAATCGGCCATGCCGATGCCGATGGCATTGCCGTGGCTCTCCGGGGTGAGGTCGCGGACGAACACGCGCCGGACATGCGGATGACGATGCGGTTCGTCCTCGGCGAGGGAGTATCCGTGGATGCGGCGGCCGATGACGGCGGGGTCCATGCCGGTGCCACTGAGGTTCTTCCCCATGCGATCCACGATGAGGAGATCGATTTCCGCGAAGGGCAATCGGGGCATCAGGGCGTTGGCCTGGGCACAGAGGTCGGGTTCCTCCGCCTCGATCCGGTCCGGGGGCAGGACGACCAGGCGGGCCAGCTCGTGCCGGGGGCCTTCGACGATCCCGATTCCCGCGCGGAGCGGCAGGTGGCGGAGCAGGAGGCTGGCGGATTCGCGGAGAACGACCTCGTGACCGTGGCGGCTGCCGGCGCGGTGGAACGTCGCCGCGCCGGTGGGCTTGCCGAGGCCCACCACGAGCATCTTGAGCAGGCCGCTGCCCAGGCGGCCGCCGAAATCCGTGTGAGGCTTGATGCGGTTGATCAGGATCAGGGCGTCAGCCCGCAGCGCCGGGGTGCTGCAGACCACGAGGGTCCCGAGGGGTGTGGATCCGATCGAGGTGACGTCGAGTGAGGCGTCGATCGGGATCCCGAGACGCTCGCTCGTGACGCCGTACCCGGCGAGCAGCGCGGTTTGGCCCTCGGCGGTGGCGCCGCCGTGGCTCCCCATGGCGGGGATGAGGAACGGGCTCAGCCTGGCGGAGCGGAGCGTCTCGATCGTGGCGGACACGAGGGTGTCGAGGCCCGTGATGCCGCGGCTGCCGACCGCCACGGCGACCCGTGCACCGGGTTCGAGTCCGGACAGAAGTGGCGTGAGCTGGCCGCGGATCTCGCGGGGAGCGTCCACGGGTGTCATCGGAGCGTAGCGCTGGCGCACGGGCACGAGGTCCGGCAACCGGCATGGCTTTCCCTCGACGGCTGGCGGCGGGAGGACCTGGGGCATGGGAGGAGGGGAACGTTGGGGCAGCGCCGTGGGGGGTCACGGACGACCCGGGACGGATCCGGTTGGGGGCGGGTTGGTCCGCGGCGCGAGGCGGTCGAGTTTCTCCTGGTACTCCTCAGCCAGGCGGGATTGTTCCAGTGCACGCGCCAACGGGATGGCCTCGCGGTAGATCGTGGCGAGACTGCCGAACTTGGGATTGTCCTTCAGGAACCGGGCGTAGGCGGCGAGCGCATCGGAGTCGCGCTTGAGTTTCACCAACGTGCGTGCGATGGCGAGCTGGAGGGCCTGGCGTTGGACCGGGGTGGTCGGGAGTTTGCTGGCGGCGTTCAGCGCCTCGAGAGCGCGGGAGGCGTTGTCCGAGAGGAGGAGAAGGTCCGCGAGCTTCTGCTGGAGCAAGGCGCTGGTGCGTGTCTCCGGGGCCGCCTGAAGGGACGCGATCGCCTGAGCAGGGGAATCTCCTCCGGCGAGCCGGCGATTGACGGCATGCAGGAGGACCCAATCGGAGGGCGTGCGGCGCGAGGTGGTGTCCGGGGCGTTGGCGGCGGCGCCTGGGACGCGGGGCCGGTACAAGGGATCGCCGAGGAGGGTCGCCTGCCAGGAGAGGGCGGGCAGGGCGCAGTAGGCGGCTTCTCCGAAGGTGGCGCCTTCCTTGAGGAGTTTGGAGTAGAGGACGCCGACTTGGACAGTGGTATCGAGGAACGGTTCGTGCACATAGCCGATGGTGGCGGCGGCGCCGGAGGCGAGCAGGTTGCCGACCCATGAGCTGGCGTTGCGGATCGTGTTGGCGTTGTAGGAATGAAGATGGTAGGCGATCGCGCCGGGCTGGAATTCAGCGCCACCTGCCAGAAACGGCCCGGAGGGGGAACCGTCGTACCAGCCGGCGTAGAGCGCGATCTGGGGCATGAGCGTGGCGGCGTCGAAGGTGCCCGGGAGGTTGTCCACGGCACACTCGAAGCCCAGGTCGCGGGCGACGGTCGCGGCCGCGTTGATCCAGTCGTCGCCCCGCTTGTATCCGCTCTCGGTGAGGTTGCGGGTGTCGAAGTAGGCCCGGCCACAGAGGCCTCGAGCCTCGGCCTCGATCGCCTTGTCGACCAGGCTGCGGGCGACGCTGGCGCTGGGCCCGTCAAGGCGGGTCACCATCAGCAGGCCATTGGTGGGATGCAGCCGGGAGAAATTCGTGAAGCCGAAAAAGGGGTTCTTGGCGGGGCCCGCGATGGAGAGCTTGCGATCCAGCAGGGGCAGGAGCGCGAGCTCGCTGTCGACGGCGGCGTGATTCTGCTGCATCGGAACGCCGGGCTTGGCGGCGGCGGGCGGGGGCGCGTTGGTGTCTTCGGCGATCTTTGCGGGCACGCCGTAGCAGAGGGCGAGATACCGGATCCGGGCTTGGACTGGGATGCGAATGACCTCGCCGGGGCGGTTGGTGGTGGCGGGTCGGATGGCGGAGTAGAAAGAGACCAGCTTGCGGCGGTCGAGTTCCTGGATGAGGGGTTCCTGGAGCTGGGCGCGGAACTCGGCGCGCGTCATGGTCTCGCCCTTGGGCAGGGGCAGACCGATGACGTGCGTGGCAGGCAGACCGCGCACGCGGGCGTAGTGTTCAGCGACGAGGCGCGAGTCCGGGGCGACGTTGGCGTTGTAGACGACGGCGACGGGCGGGGGCACGGACTCGGAGGCGGCGGCTGCGGTCTTGCCGGTGATTGAGGCAAGAGCCGCTGCGGTGGTGAGCACGAGGGTCCGTCCCCAGGCTGTCAAAACTGAAAAGCGGCGGCGCATCACAAGCATGAGACGGTGGAATTGGCCCGTCTCTTCAGCCTCGAGCCTTGGGTGGATGGAAGGAGGCAGGGTGTTCACGTCAGGGAAACGCGGAGTCCGTCGTAGGCGAAGGCGACGCCCTCGGGCAGTTCCGCCTGATCGACGTCGTGATCGAAGTCATGGGTCAGATGAGTGAAGAAGGTCTGTCGGGCGGCGATGCGTCGGGCGGTGGTGAGGGCCTCGTCGAGGCACATGTGGGTCGGGTGGGGCGACCGGCGGAGGGCGTCGAGCACGGCCACCTCGACGCCGCGGATGCGGTCCACAACGGCGGGCGGCACCTCTTTGCAGTCGCTGAGATAAGCGATGCGCGGCCGGTTCCCCTGGGAGAAGAGGAAGCCGAGGGTTGTCAGGCTGCCGTGGGGAAGCGGGAACGGGGTGATGTCGAGGTCGCCAAGGCGGAATGGGCCGTCGATGAGGTGTGGTTCGGGGATGAAATACCCGCGGGGAATGGGGCCGCCGTGGAAGGCGTAGTTGAAGACGCGGCGCAGGGCGTCGAGCGTGGCGGCGGAGGCGTAGAGGGGCAGGGGACCGTTCCTGAGATCGCAGAAGCGCCGGCAGTCGTCCAGCCCCATGATGTGGTCGGCGTGCGCATGGGTGAAGAGGACGGCATCGAGCCATCGGATGTTCTCGCGCAGGATCTGCAATCGGAACTCGGGTGTGGTATCAACCACGAGCTTGACGGCTCCCGTGGCAAGGTAGACCGAGGGCCGGGTGCGATGGTTCCTGGGGTTGGCGAGGAACGAGGGGGGATATTCCTTCCCAATGATGGGCACCCCCTGCGACGTGCCGCTGCCGAGAAATGTCAGCTCGAGTCCCATGACCGGTTTCGTTGGCGTCACGCTATCGCGGCTGCCGTGCCGGAATCAAGCGTCGGACCTCAGAGCCTGTTCAGTGACAGAGGAGAGACGACGGAGATCTGAAGGAAAAGTGCAGGGAGGGCCGGCGCACTCGAAGACCTGTCGGCCGCGCCGGCCCCCCCCGATCCACGCGGTAGCGTTTTGGAGTGCGACTGCCCTCAGCCGCCTTCCCACAGAGAACCGAGCACAGTTGAGCTTTCCAATTCCGGGGGTCCCTTTATACAATATGGGGGAGGCGGCGGCCTCGGATCGACTCATGCTGAGCACCCTGCGCATACGGAACATCGCGTTGGTCGCAGATCTGACCTGGGAGCTGGCGCCGGGCTATGTGGCGATCACCGGGGAGACCGGGGCGGGCAAGTCGATTCTGATCGACGCGCTCGGCCTGGTGCTGGGGGGGCGTGCGGATCGCACCTTGCTTCGGAGCGGGGCGGAAAACGGGAGCGTCGAGGCGGTCTTCGAGTTGCCCGGGTCGCGTGCGGCGCAGGGGGAATGGCTGGGCGCGAACGGGCTCGAGGCCGCGCCGGATGGTCTCCTGGTTCTGAAACGCACGATCACGGCGGCGGGCGCCAATCGGCAATACGTGAACGGAGCCCCGACCAGTCTCGCCATCCTCAGCCGGATCGGCGATGGGCTGGTGGATTTCCACGGGGCCCACGAACACCAGTCCCTGCTTCATCCGGCGCGGCAGTTGGCCATCCTGGACGCGTTCGGAGGGCTCGAGGACGAAGTCAAAGCGGTGCGCGAGGGGGTGTTGCGCCGACAGTCGCTGGACCGGGCGCTGGCGGAGTCGGGGGGCGACGAGCGGACCCAGCTTCAGCGGCTGGATTTGCTGAGGTTTCAGGCGCAGGAAATCGAGGCTGCCCAGCTCCGTCCCGAGGAGGAGCAGGAGCTTGATGCCGAGTACACCCGAGCCCACAACGCTGCCCGGCTGCTGGATCTGGCCGAGATGGCACGCCAGGGGTTGAGCGACGATGAAGGGTCCGTCCGGGCTCGAATGGGCGAGGTCGGTAGGCTCTTGCGGGAGTTGGGCCGTCTGGACCCTGGCGCGGAGGGCTTTTGCGGGCTGCTCGATCAGGCGGGGGGCGTGCTCCAGGACCTCGAGCGCGAGTTAAGCCGGTACCGGGACCGCATCGACATCGATCCGGCCCGGCTCCAGGCGCTCGAGGATCGCCTCAACCTCATCCAGAGCCTCAAACGCAAGTACGGATCCACGGTCGCCGAGGTGCTCCGCTACGGGGCACTGGCTCGGGAGGAACTGGCGGGGATCGAAGGCCGCGCCGGGAGCCGAGCCCGGATCGAGGCGGAACGGGAGGCGTTGAACCAGACGCTCATCGCGGCCGGACACGCGTTATCCAAACGGCGGCAGGCAGTCATCCCGCGCCTGGTGCGGCACGTCCTGCGCCAGTTGCAGGACCTGGGTTTCCGGCAGTCGCGCTTTGACATCCTGCTGGCCGGCGCGCCGCCGGCTGCGGACGCCGAGGGCGTGCCGGCAGGTCCGGGGCTCACGGGGTTCGATGGCCTCGAGTTTCAGTTCTCGCCGAATCCCGGGGAACCGATGCAACCGCTGCGGGCGATTGCGTCTTCGGGCGAGCTGGCCCGCGTGATGCTCGCCCTGAAGACGGTGCTGGCGGCCGAGGACAACGTGCCGGTGCTGGTGTTCGACGAGGTCGACGCAAACGTGGGAGGGGAAACCGCGAACGTGCTCGGGGTCAAGATGCGGCAGATTGCCGGGCGCCGGCAGGTGCTGTGCATCACCCATCTTGCACCGGTCGCGGCGCGAGCCTCCGCCCATTATGCGGTGACGAAGCACGTGCGCGATGGACGTTCCGTGACCGAGATCGAGCAGTTGGACCGGGAAGGGCGGATCCGGGAGTTGGCCCGGATGCTGGGTGGCGCCAGTGCCGCCGCGCGGCGTCACGCGGAAGCGCTGGTCGCGGAAAACACAGCAGCCCAGGGGGCATGAGAGGACGGAGGACGAGCAAGCAGGGAGCGTGGAGCCAGAGCTCAGAGCAGCACAGGCTACCTGACGCCACTCACGTTCGCATGTTTTACACCTTCTCGGTCAACGCACAGCCGGCGCCTTTCATCACTCAAGGCATGCGGGCATTAGCCGTTGCCGCCGGTGCGGAGTCGCCGGGGGCGGCGTGCGAAGAAGTAGATGAGCGCACCCAGGATGTGCGTGAAGAGGATGATCACGATCCACACCAGCTTGTCATTCCCTTCGCTCGGTTCGTGCAGGGCACAGTCCACCAACATCCAGATCCAGAAGACCGTGCCCGCAATCGCCAACAGAACGCCAAGGAAGAAAATCGGCAGTACGATCAGGTCTAGTCCCATCGCTTGAGTCTCCACAGGGTTGCTCCGCCACATCACCAGGTTCCAGTCGGTGTCTCTCTCCATCAATACTCCCGTTATCGGATCCGTCGATTACAATCCCCGGCGGACTGTGCAGGCCCGCCCGCGGCTACAGATGGGTCCCCGCGAAGCCGGCTCTTCCCCCCCGATCGGCGATCCGGCCCGAATCTGTGCAGGGAGGGTGCCTCGCCGATTCAGGGCGGAGCACCGATTGCCGTCCGCAGGGAGATGCTGTAGCCGCCCGCGCCGAGGGCGGCTGGCTGTGAACCCCTATCGCTCCGCCCGGGACAGAGCACAGAGGACAGTCCCCTGTACCCGCCTCGGTCAGCGCCCGCGGCTACAGGTTGATCCTGCAGCCGCCCTTCCGCTGCCGCGGCAGTGGGTCGGCGTTGGGCATTGAACATGACCCCCGGGGGCGCTAGGCTGACTTCATGAATACGATACGACGCTCGATCTGTTGTCGGCTCTGCTCGCTGGGTCTGGTTCTCACCCTCGCCGGGGCGGTCCTTGCCCCTTGCGGTCGGGCGGCGGACGGCGAATCCGAGTTCAGCAAAGCGGTCATCGATCTCGGCATGGTCGTGAAGGACGCCGGACGAACCGCAGCATTTCTGACCAACGCCATCGGGTTCAAGGAGGTGCGCGGTTTCCCGGTCACGAGTGAACTGGGCCGCAAGATCGGTCTGATCGACGGGCACGCAGTCGACGTGCGGGTTTTTGTGCTTGAGGACGGTGAGCCCGCGACCCGGATCAAGGTCCTGTCGTTCCCGGAGGCGGGTAGCAAGCCGGCGGACCAGGCGTGGATTCACTCGACCCTCGGGTTCCGGTACTTGACCCTGTACGTGAAGGACATCAACCGCGCTCTCGAGCGGTTGAAGAAGGCGCAGGTCAACCTCCTGGGCGAGACGCCGGTCGATCTCGGGGGCGGGACTTCCCTGGTCGCCGTGAAGGATCCCGACGGCAACTTCATCGAGCTGATCGGACCGCGCCGCTAGAGTCCTCGACTTGTGGAACGTGTGGTCAACAGGTCAAGTATGCTCCCTGCGGTTCCAGGCCTTCCCTCCTTCCGTCGAGGACT
This sequence comes from Verrucomicrobiota bacterium, assembly GCA_029556615.1. GTDB lineage: Bacteria > Verrucomicrobiota > Verrucomicrobiia > Limisphaerales > J093 > JAKQDD01. The sequence goes on from JAKQDD010000134.1 coordinate 14,667, forward strand.
CTACGATGGCGGGGCGCGGAAGAGAGGGTGGGCAAGCACAGCAGGGTCTTCATGAACCTCAGGACCCGAGCTGGGTCTGAGGCGGCGCCTTTTCGCTGGAACTCGATCGAGCAGCTAGTGTGGTGTCCCTCAAAGGGGTGGACATTCGCGCCAAAGCGAATCCTGACAAACCGGCAGCCGCCACCAGCGCGCTCGACGGTTCGGGCACGGTGATTCTCAGATCGCGGAAGTCGACGAAGTCCGTTCCGCCTCCGGACCCATCGGTGCCATAGCCAGGGGTGGTGATGCCCGCGAGGTTCAGATCGACGTACTGATAATCGACAATCCACTTCCGTCTCGTGGTTCAACCGCTGACGATTGTCAGACCTGACCCCTCCGGCCTCGGTGAGGGCGGCGCGAAGGCTGTTCGCGTTTTCCTCATCACCGGCCATGGTCAGCGCCTGCGGCCACAGACTCGGCCTGCGCCTGTAGTTCGGTCCGGAGTCGCACCGGTCCGAGCAGGCCGGCGGGCAACAGCGGGGCATCCTTGCTCACGGTGGGCGCGAGGAGGAAGCTCATCCTCTGGCCGGCCGGGAGCGCGGCGTCGCCGACGAGGCGGTTGTTCCAGACATTGACGATCTCGATCTCGAGCGTGTTGCTGCCGGGGCGCGCCGCATCGGTGATGTCGAACTGGAACGGCGCCAGCCAGCGTGTGCCGATTTCTCGTCCATTCACCCGTACCGTGGCGAGGTCGCGCACGGAGCCGAGATCAAGGATCAGGCGGGCTCCGGCCTCGGTGGCGACGGGTGAGGGCAGGGCAAAAGGCTTGCGGTAGACCGCCGCGCCGGAGAAATGGCGGATGCCGGCGTCGGGGTGGCGGGTCCAGTCGACAAGCGGTTCGAACGTCACGCGCTCCGGCGCGCCCCGGCCGGGTGCGAACTGCACGTCCCAGGGGCCATCGAGGACGCGAGTGTCGGGCATGGCCGGCACCGTCAGCCTGCGGGTCGTGCCGTCGGCCATGAGCAACTCGTAGTCGCCCCGTTGGGCGGCCTGCGCGGCGATCCTGCGGCCGGTTCGCGTGAGTTGCAGTCCGGGGCCGCCGCCGGAGCGGTCCGGTCGCGGCATGGCGCGGGCGAGGTCTGCGACCTCGGAGTCATTCAAGGCGCGGCCGATTTCCTGGACCTCACCCGCCTGGCCACGGAACTGGGCGAGGGGACCGGCTTGGGCGCCCGAGTGTACCACGTGCTCGCTGCGCAACCCGGTGGCAGCCGGGACGCCGTCGAGGTAGAGAGTGGGCTGGCCGTCGCGATAGACGACCGCGAGATGGGTCCAGTCCCGCAAGGGGGCCGTGTGGACCAGGGTGGCGGCGAAGTAGTTTGCGGCGTGCTCGAGGACGCTCACGCCGTTCGTGCCCACGGCGAGGCCGCAGCCGGCGTGGCCGGTGCTGGCGAACTGGTTGCCGTGGGGAGCGGCCAGCAGATCGTTGCGTTTCCAGCCCAGGGCGGCGGCGCCCTGGCGGGAGGCGCTCTGCAACTCCGTGGCGGCTTCGGGCTTGACCCACGCGGCCAACGTGAAGTGGTTGGGCGGGATCACGGCGGTCGCGGTGGCGGCGGATGGGACCCGGGTGCCGAGCAGTTCGCGGCCGTCGCGCTGAACGGAGACAATCCGGTTCGCGGCGTCCACCGCCCGGTCGCGCAGGACGACGAACACCGAGCCGTGCGGGCCGAAGGCAAGGGGCAGTCGCACGATGCCGTTGCTGACATCGTACACCGCGGGCCGCTCGATGCGGCCGGAGTCCGGCCACCACAACTCCGGGGCCTTGTCGCCGGCGCGCAACGCGACGGTCGCCGTCAGTGGCGAGGGCTTGGGATGCGCCACAAAGTAGAGATCCGCAGCCCCCGACCGGCGATGGGTGAAGCGGAGAGGGGCGGACGCCTCGAAATCGGTTGCGGAGCCGAGGGCCAGCAGCACGTCTGCCAACGGCCGGCCCCAGACGACGCGGCCTCGGCCGAAGGTGCGTTCCCCGGGTTGGGCGGTGTTGGCACCGCCCCAGAGTTCCGCAGCCAGTTGTCGCACTTCGGCATCGCATCGCGGATGGTTCTGCAGGCTCGGGGAGCGCGAGGGCGGCCTGCCCAAGACGGTGGCCCCGGCTTTGACGAGGTCGCGGACTTTGCGCAGAACCTCCGGGCGCATGGTGTCGAGTTCCGGCAGCACGAGCACGCGGTAGGTGGTGCCGTGGGGCAGGGTCAGGACGCCATCCTTCACGGACAACTTCGTCTCGATCACGTCGGCGTTGATGTAATCGAAGTCGCGGCCGGGCGGCAGTTGGGGCTGACGGACGCCGGTCATCTTCGGGGCGTCTTCGCCGATGAAATAGGCCACGTCGGCGACGCGGTGGCCTTGTTGCAGCAGCCAGCAGCAGCGGCGGAGGTAGTCCACCCACGTCTTGCTCCGCTCGAACCAGGTATTATGCCGGTTGAATTCGGTGCCGAACCACGCATTGACGCCGGGCACTTTGTCCTCCCACGGCTGGTGGATGCAGACGTGCAGGACGAAGTGATTCACGCCTTCACAGAACGCCCAATCGCCGCGGGCCTTGAGCGCCGCGGGCGCGTTCTGGAACGCCGGGCCGCCGGTGAAGGACTCTGCGGAGACGAACGGCTTGCCGTAGGTGTTGGCGCACGAGGAGGCCGCGCGGCACTCGATCGAGCCCAGGTCGCCGGTGACCCAGTATTCGCCGCCGATGCGGTCCGACTCGCCGCCATACTTCAGGAACTCGCCCGGGAAACCCCAGTGCCCGTAGTTCTCGAGCCACAGGCCCAGCCCGTGCGGCCTGCAGGCGTCGCGCAAACCGCCCACGTAATCCGTGGCCACCCGGTCCGCGACCAGCCGTCGCAGATCCCAGAGGAAGCGCTCGCTTTGGTCGGCGCTGCCGACCAGGCGTCCGCTCAGGACCGGCAGCCACGGCTTGGGATCGTAGCCGTAACGCCGCCGGAATTGGGCGTCGAAGCCGTCGGTCCAGTTCTGCGACCCCATCTCATAGCTGTCCGCCACCACCCGCTTGAACGCCTTCCGCTCGGACGCCGGCAGGCGGCGGAGCACCTCGCCGATGAACGCGTCGAAATGCTGCTGCGCCAGCGCGCGGTTCATCTTGTCGACTTCGAGTCCCTGGCCCTCGGGTGAGGCCGGGGAGTTCCTCATGCCGGTCGGCGTCATGCCGATGCGCTGGAGGACCCACTCGCCCGCCGGCACATCCCAGGTGAGCGTGCCGTCGGCGGCGACCTGCCGGGTCAGATCGCGGACTTCCGCGGCGGGAATGACGAGCTCCCCGGAATCCGGTTCCGCCTGGGTTGGCCAGAGGTAGGCGTCCCAGAGCGGCAGCGGCGTGGGGTGCATTTTGCCCAGCTGTTTCTCGATAACGGACTCGAGCCGCGCCGCGCCGGAGAGGTTCACTTCGGCCAGAACCGCCGGGCCGCCGGTCGAGACCTCCGAGAAGACGACCCGGAACCGGTTGGCGGTGGTGGGTGGGATCGACACCGTGACCGGGCCGCGTGGCAGGAAGCCCACGCCGAGCGCCATGTTCGATCGGTCGCATGAGAAGCGCCGGACGGTCTGCCAGCCGCCAGTGGCCGCGGCCACTTGAAGGTCGCACTGCGCAGCCAGGGCCCGCTCGCCGGGGACGATCTCGATCGAACGCGCGGTGAAGGGCGTGTCCACGGCAAACTCGACGATGATGGGGCTCTCGCCGCGCCCGGCCCGGGCGGGGAACTCGATGGACGTGGCGCTGTCGCCATCCGCGAGTCTCGACGCGTCGGCAACCCCGGGCGTGCAGCTCACGCGCGGCGCGTGGTGGCGCAGCGAATCCGCATCGTGCCGGGGTGCGGGAAACGCGAGCAGCACGACATCCTGGAACGGCTCCCGGGGGACGGGCAATCTTCCGGTGAATCGCTGCGGGCCGGTCACGCGCATCTCCGCGGTGGCGAGATAGCGCATCGTCTCGGTGGATTGGATCCACGGGCCGCCGGACTGGCTCCAGCCGGGGCAGTTGAACATGCCGATGTTGACCCCGACGCGCCCGCCCTCGCAGATGGCGTGTTCGATCAGCGCCCACCATTCCGGGGAGAGCACCTTGATGTCGCCGGCCGGCACGTCGTCAAGATGGATATTGCCGATGAGCGCCTCGCCGATGCCGACGCGGGCCATCGCCTCGAGATCGCGCGTGATGCCCTCCTTCGAGAGGTGGTCACTGATCCAATACCAATAGCACCAGGGTTTGGTTTGGTCCGGCGGGTTGGCAAAGCCGGATTCAAGGCGCCCGGCAGCCAACGCGGCGAAGGCCGGAAGCACGGCAAGGAGAAGGCGAAGTGATTTCATAGCACGGCGGAGATGTTCCGGGAATGCCGGGCCAGCGCAAGCCTGCGCTGGGAGGCAACCGGTTCGATGCCGACGGAGAGGCGGACGATGTGGGGACTGACACCGAATGGCGTGCGCCGATCGAGGGGCATGGAGGGCATCGTGGTCAGGACGGGGATGCAGTCCCGCCTTCAAGCGGCAAGACGCGGAACGTTGCGGTGCAGGACGAGGGTCCCGATCGGGTGCCCGATGTGCCGGGCCACGACCGGACACTTGACCTTGAACAGGAAGACGAGGTTTCGATCGCAGCCCTCGAGGGACTCGAAGTTGGCCTGGCCCTTGGCGATGATCAGACCCGCCTCCGCAAAGCGCCGTCGAAACTCCGCGCCGCAGACCTCGAGCACCACGCCCGGAGTGCCGCTGCCGGTGTCCATCACCGGGATCCAGCCCTCGAGGCCGGCCACCGCCGCATCGGCGCGAAGCGCGTCGTTGATGGCCGGACCGCCCTTGACGACGACGGTGATTCGCTCCCGCGGCAGCAGTTCGAGTAGAAGCCGGTCAAACACCAGCTCTCCGGCATTGTCCGCGAGAAAGAGAATGTCCGGTGCCGCTGCCGCCGCGGCGAAGAACCCCTCGACGTCGCCCTGGAGAGGCGCAGCGTAGGAGGTCTCGATCGCCGCGGGGATCTGCGCCGCCGTCAAGTCGCCCTTGACGCCGAAGTCGATGGCGTTGGCGGCGATGGCGAGCTTCACGACAGCCGCGCGCGGGTTCGCCGCTGCCCTCAGGCGCTCGCGCCAGGCGGGGAGCAGCGCCAGCGCGAGCCGGTTGGACTCCTCTTTGGCGCGCCGATAGGGGTCAGCCTGCCCGGTCAGCTCGCGAACTCTGCGGTGAATGGCCGCTCCGAATCGGGCCGGCGTCTGGTCGAGATCCATCTGGCTGGCCTGCCGGAGCACCTCGCGCAGAATCCGCTCGTGGACTTTCGGGTCGTCGGTCGCCAGGCGGGCGACATTGAGGGCTTGCGACACAAAACAGGAGAGACAGTCCAGGGTGCTGTTCATCGAGTCCTCGATTTGTGGAACGCGTCGTCAGCAGGTCAAGCATTGTCCGGTCCGGTCCCAGGCCTCCCCTCCTCCCGTCGAGGACTCGATATTAGCGAGGCGCGGAGGCAGGGAGCCCCGCTGCCCCCCACGGTTCCTCTGGACGGCATGCTTCATTGGTCTGAGGCGCGCCTCGCCAGGATTCGAAAGCGAGCCGGCAGGCGGCCCCCCGGGAGCCGCCATCTCACACCATTCAAGGCGCGCCCGGCAGACCTCGTGATCGCCGCCTCGGACGAGCGAATGATAGTGGATCGTCGGCGTCTTCTCCCAGAGGCGGACGCGGAGGAGGTCGCCTTCGTGCACTTCGTCCACGTAGTTCACGTCAAGCCCGCGCAGGGAGTGTTCGAGGTAGAATCGGTTGGGGTATGCGTCCAGGATCCAGCGGAGGTAACGGCCGCTGCTGACGTGCGAGTTCACATCGATGTCCGTGTACCGGACCGAGGTCGAGAAGGCCTCCGCCCACGGCCCATCCTCCGTGAGCTTCTCCGGATTCCGATCGAGGGCCGGCCTGTCGCGCAGGTGAGCCAGGTGAGGCAGGAGAGTGCCAAGGCGTTGCGGCCGTTTCGAGATCGAATCGAGCACAAGCCAGGCGCTCGAGCCCGCCGCCACGCGCTGGTCCGCATCATTCACGATCTCGAAATCGCGGAGCGCAAACACGGATTGCGCGGGGCGCGGCCAGGTCCGCAGCGTCACGGAGGCGCCCCACCGCGGGTATTCCCGGACCTCGACGCGCAGGCGCGAGAGAACCCAGAACCTGCCTTGGGCGGCCAAGGGTGCGAATCCGACGCCGAGGGCTTCCGCATGGTCCCAGGCGGCCTCGAGGAAATGCTGGCAGAGGCTCGCCGTCGTGGCGTGATGCGTAAAATCAACGTCCGCCGAGCCCATACCCAGCGATACGACCCAGACGGGAGGGTCAGGAGCGGCGGTTGTCATCATCCAGGATCGGTGGCGTGGGCGGTGTAGAGCGGCATTCGTCGTGCCGCGCCGGGTCACGGGCCCGCGCTCTGAGCGCGGCAGTCGCGTTCCCCCAACGGGGCCTTCGAGGTGTGAGTATACCGGGATCCAGGCCCTCGTGCCAATCCGGGAAAGTCCCGGGCTCAGGCTTCGAGTGCCCGGTGCACGGCGAACCGGTGAACCGGAGGTGGGTGCTGACCGGCATCCCGGACGGTTTGCGGAAGCCCCCGTGCGCGAACTCGAGGGCTCGTGCGCCAGATCCCATCGGCACATAAAACCTGAACTCCAGACCTTCAGACTCATAACCTGAAGGTCGCTGGTTCAAATCCAGCCCCCGCAACCAATTTAAGTTGCGCCGCAACGACTTAAGCCGCTGGCCTTCAGCGGCTTTTGCGCTTTCTTGGCACACTTCCTGAATCCTGCCCCTCCCATGTTCCAGTATTCGCCAGAAATGACCAGAAAGTCGCAGAACCAAACATTCGCCAAACATTTCGGCGCTGAAAACCGCCTGACGAGCGCAGGTTCAAGTCGCCTGCGAGAACAGGTCGAGAAGCCCGCCGACTTTCAGGAAGGATAAAACGCCGCCACCGGGGCGCTTCGACAGCGCCTCGCCGGTGCCTCGACGTGAATGATGCGTACAGAAAACGCCCAGGCAATGCCCTGAATTGGTTTGTAGCGTGCTGGCGTGGACCCAGTGCCCTTGGGCGCGAGCAGCTTGCCGGGATCGTCATCAATGAATACTCTCGCAGGAGACGGTTATGCCAGACCACGAATATGATCTTGTTGGGCAACGAAGGCTCGCTGACGATGACCTTGCAGAGGCGGCGAAAGCCACAAATGAGTATTCAGTCAGCCTGATTAACGGGAACAGCCTGGTTGGGTCTGGCACTCTGGTTTCAATCGGCCGTGCCTGTGGCATTCTGACGGCGGACCATGTCTGGCAAGCGGTGAAGCGGGGTGAAGCAAAGGACCATTTCTGTCTTGTCCTTGGGTCCGAGCTTCAGAGGTTCGAGTATTCATTTCAGGAATGCACACCGGTCATTGTGGGGGAGTATTCTTCACAGCACGCGGAGGCAGGTCCGGACTTGGCTTTTATCCGTCTCGACAACCTTCTGAAGCTCGGAACCATCAGGAGTCGAAAGTCCTTTTTCCCTCTTGAAGCCCAGAAGGGGAAGATATTCGATCAGATGCCAGTTGACCGATGTCCGTGGTTGGTGTGGGGCGCCCCTGATGAAAAGTCCCGCCGGTTTTCGACTGAATCAGGCGAGCCGATATTGAAGCTCACTCACTTCGCAGGGGCGTCCGAGTTCAGTGAAAAGGTCGACCGAGAAGGATTTGACTACGTCAAGGTGCGAATCCCATCGGGTGACGGCAACTTCCCAAGCCGGTACGGTGGTGTCAGCGGTGGGGGAGTCTGGATTCCGTTTCGGCTCTCAGAAGACCCCAAAGGACAGGTCCTGAAGACCAACGTTAGCCTGTTGCTGGCCGGGGTCGCCTATTATGAAATCGAGGAGGAACCACGCTACATGACGCTCCTCCTGCACGGCCCAAAGTCGGTCTATGGCCGCGTCATTGATGAAGTGCTCCAGCGTTGTCCCTAATGGGCCGCAGCCGTCAACGCTTCATGTTTCAGCACATGACGCTCAGAAGCAACTCTGCCGTCTTGGGCGTTATATTGATCCCTTAATTAGCCCCTTCTCGACCAGGGCGGCGCGGAGTTCGTTCGCCAGCGTGATGACGGTGGCGAGGTCGGTGGCAGCCGCTTGGTTGGCGTTCGCCCGCTGGGCAGTCGGCGTCGCGCCGTGGAAGCCGACCTTGGCAGCCGTGCCCGCACCGACGGTAATCTCCCAGGAATAGGACCCCGCGTGGCGCTTCACAGCGCCGTCGGCGACGTTCCAGACCAAGTAGCCGGTCGGGATCGTGCCGCTGGCCGGATCGGCGGTCACTGCCGCCGCCTTGACCTGCTTCCAGGTGCCCGGCGTGCCGGCTACGGTGCAGACCCATCCTCCGCCCAGCGTGTCGCGCCAGAACTCATCGAAGACGTGCGTTCCGCTGGTTGGCGGACCGATGACGGTGGTGGGCGAGCCGTTCTGGTAGGTGCCTTCACGCTTGGCGGTGTCGGCAGCCAGGACCTCGAAGTTGTCCTGGACCAGCGCCATGAAGTTGGCGGCGTTCTCGACATCTTTCAGCCGCGGGTGTGGAGGGATGGTAGCCATAGGATTGGGTCAGGGAGTTGGGCGCAAGGATTGAACGAGCCGGGTCAAGGCATCGACGGTTTCGGCGACGTTGGTGGCGCCGTGTTGTCCGAGGGCGTCGGTGCCAAAGCTCTGGGTCTTGTCGGTCTGGATGGCCTTGAGTTTCGAGACCGTCTGGGCACTCGAGAAGAACGCGGTGCCCGTGATGCGCGTAGTGATCGTGCGTTCATTGGGGCTTTCATCAATCTGGGTCACGCTGAAGCGGGCGCACCCGGCCAGGCCGAGCAAGCCGACGGCGGCAGCGCAGGAGAACTTGAACTGGTTTCGATTCATACTTTGCGGACGGTGATTTCGTCATAGTCGAGGCTGCGAAAGCCTCCGCGCTCGGAGTAAGCGTGAAGGCTGAAATCAGTTTCGCCGCCGAGGTAGGCCACCAGATCGGCGTTGGTGATGGTCAGTGGACCGGTCGCTGAGTAAACGGCGATCTCGCCCTTGAAGATGCCCGTCGCCCCATAGACCGAGATGAGCGTGCGGCTAGCCTGCGGGGCGAGGTCTTGCGTGGTGGGCGTGAAGGAGCGGAGGTCGCTGACCGTGTCCCACTCGACCAGGATATTCTGGCCGGTGCTGTAGGTGGGCGCGTAGCCATCGCCGAACACGCGCAAGTTGATCGGCGGCGGCGGGCAGTAGGCCCGACGTTGAACCGTGAGCGCAATCGCGGGACAAACCGAAAGGTCGAGTTCATCCTGCAACAGGAACGGCTGGACCTTGAAGCGTGCCGTGGCGAGCGACGGGTTCCAGGCCAGTTCGTGCGTCAGCGGCGGGTTCTGGCCGATGACCAAGGCGAACACTTCGGCCCCGATCAGGTGCGAACGTCGGCGGGTCCCGAACCTCGCCCGCAACACTTTGATCCGGTAACGGCCGGAGGACACCAGCGTGGCGGTGTAGCCGAGCATGATCTCATCGCCGACAAACAGGCGCATGGGACCAGCCCGTAGGGCGCTGTCGTAGGCAACCGATTCCAACGTCCGGTCGGGGCTGTCGAACGCCACATCCAGTTCGGCGGTGCTGTCCTCCCGGAAGACCGTTGCCGGGAACGCGGACTGAAGCGTGCCCCGGAGGGCGAACACGCCACTGCTGCCGACCTGGTCATAGCTGTTCAGAGAGGCTTCCACGTAGCCGTTGAAGCCGTTGGTGATCCGGTCGCCGCGGGCCACCAGGAACAACACCCAAGGGTCGAACTCGCGCGTGTAGCCGAAGGGCAACTCGACGATGCGCGTGGCGCTGGGGGCCGATGCGTTAAACGTCTCTTCGGTCAGCGACGGGTCTTCCGAGACGTCAGCCAGGTTGGCGTTCAAGTAGCCCCGGTCCTCGCGCCAGCGCAGCGTGACCTCGGCGCGTTCAGGAGCGGACTGCGTCTTCTCCAGAACGCGGCAGAGAACGCCGCTCAGATTCGAGGGCGCATAAGTGAGGTAGAACAGGCTCCCGGCGGCGAGCTGGTCCGCCGAGGACTTCTTCACGCGAAGGGTGCCTTCGATATAGGGCAGCGCCTTTTGCCGGCAGATCGAAGCGGCGATGAGCCACGCGGTCTTCTGCCGGGTCACCCACGGGCGAGAAACGGACAGCCCCCGCGTCGAACCGACGACGGCGAAGTTGCCCCGGTCGCGCCAGGACACCGATTCATCGGCGAACTTGCGATCCCGGTTGCGGAACCGGACGAACACTTCGTTATAGGTGTCCCACCAGGAAACGGATTGGATGTCCGGCGGCTCGGTCAGGTCGGTGGCGTCGAGTGTCGGTTCACCGCCCGCTGCGCCACGCACCAGGCCGATACCGAACCGGCCCCGGTCGTCATAGGTCATGTACCCGTCGATGTGGTCGAACAGCGTGGCGAGCGTCTGCTGGAATGACGTGGGACTGGTGATGACGGGCGAGATGCCCAAGCCTTCGGTCCGCAGCGTCGCCGCCGTGGCGCCCAGCAGGGATTGATTGAGGCGGTCGATGGAAAGCCCGAGGCCGTAGCGGGGCGACTCCCAGAGGTCGCCCAGGACCGCAATGGGGTTCACGTCATCGCCGATGTCCGCTTCCACCGTCAGCCAGGGGACCGAAGGCTTGCGCCGGCCCTGGATTTCGACGTTGGGGACGTTGGTGCGGTTGCCCAAGGACCATTCGATGAAGACGGCGTAACACTGGTTGCGATAGGCGGGATGGGAAACTCCCGTCGTAGCTAGTTCGGGGTCCTGGGTCTGCGTGGACGTGCCCCAATAGAGCCGCAGCGTGCCCCGCCCGCTCATCGTGATGTCGAAGTAATCGGAGGTTGGTCCTCGCGTGACGGGGCCTTCCCAAAGCAGGTCATCATCGAGGTAGATGGCATCAAGCCGGTCGATGGGACCCAAACAGAACGCCACGGCGAAGGAGCAGTAGTAGTTGTAGCCGACCGTCTGGGTCTTCTTCCCGACCTTCTTTTTGACCTCTTCGGACCGGACATCCCACGGCTCGCTCAGGAAGGTGCCGCCGAGGCGGAATATGCCGGCCACGTAGGGCAGGACGCGGCCCTGCTCGTGCGTGTCCAGGCGCGAGGTATCCAGGCCCAGCGGCTTGGGCTTCTCGGCGGGCAGGTTGTCGGCGGATGAACCAAAGCTCATATCACAACTCCACAACGGGCCGGTAGGTGGCGACCAACCGCCGGCCGTAAGTCGGGTCATCCAGTTGGCCGTACCGCACCCGGCGGCGGGCCAGGGCGTGAATGAACCGGGTTCCCCCGACGCACACGCCCAGGTGATGAACGCAGCGTCCGAACTGGAAGCAGAACACGTCGCCGACTTCGCCGCCCTGTTCGATCCGCTCGAACTTCGGGCAGGCATCGAGCCAGTCGAGCAGGACACTGCGCTCAGCGTGCTGGCCGGCGTCGATGGCGTACGCGGGGAACACGTAGCCCTCGATGTGACCGGCTTCGCGAAATATCTCCGCCCCCAGGTGAACACAATCGACCCCGACGCCCTTGAGGGCGGCGAAGGCGTGGAACGGCGTACCCACCCAGGACTCGATGATGGCCCGCAGGCGTTCGCGTTCTTCCGGTGTGTTGATGAGTGGGCGAGTCATTTCTTGGAGGCGTCCAGGTTGGGAACTTCCATCGCTTTCAGGGTGAGGTTCTTCAGGGCGTAGCGGTGTCCGCCGAAGTTGGCGAAGTTGGAGAACTTGGACGCGCAGGTTTCCGGCGTGCCGTCGCAGCCGGGGATCACTTTGCAGGGATCGGAGACGGCAGCGTAGAACAGCCGGTGGTTCAACGTCAGGGTGATCTGGCTTTCCGACTCGGCGGTGCTGGCCAGGATGGTGCGCTGCTCAAACTCCGCCCCGGTCCCCACGGCAATCCAGCCTTCGGCGAACCAGTTGGCCGGCAACCCGGCGAGGGATGAACCCATGATCTGAACCGTGGTCGTGGTGGCGGCGGACGCGAGCGCGGCGGACTTCTCGAACGCGGCTTGCGATGCGCGGCAGGTGTTCGCCTCGAAGAGCCGGTAGTTGCAGCGGGGTTGCAGGAAGAAGTGCGGCACGGTGCCGCCGAACACGTCGAGGAAGGAAGCGCACTTGGCGGTGGCGGTCTTGCCCTTCACATCCACCGACAGGACCCGCCCGCGAAAGAGGACATTCTGCGTGGCCAGGTCGGCGTAGTCGGTCACCAGCACCTCGACATCGAGCGGCATGGCGAGAGCGCACGGGCAGAGTTGGTAGAGCGGGCTTTCCGGTTCGAACTCGGCTTCGATCTGAAGTTCCTCGCGGTCGCCTTGCGTGCTGTGCGCCAGTTGCGTGTGGGTGATTCGCTTGGCGAGCCAGACGATGTCGCCCTCCTCCTCTTCCAAGTCCCAGGCAAACGACGTGAAGCGCCAGTGAACGAGCGTGCCGCTGCCGGACGTGGAGAAGTGGTAGAGGTAGATCGGCTTGGTGCCGACTTCATAGGCCACATATTCGAGCGGCAACTCGACCACGCGCACGAAGCGGACCATCTGCTGTTCGCCGCCGAACTCGCCGCGTTCGGCGTCATCGGCCAGGCGAACATAGGACAGCGTCACGGCGCGCCAGGTCGAGTCCACCGCCGTCGCGAGCGCGGCGCTCAGGACAACGGTTTCGGTTCCATCGGAGTTGGCCGTGCAGGATTGGACCTTGGCGAACTGGGTGGCCGCGCCGGTCTTCATGAACGCCACGTGCAGTTCGGGGTACTGGTTCAGGTTCGCCGCCAACCCCTGTCCCCGAATCTTGAATGAACTCGTGCTGATGCCGGCCACGATCTCGAAGGCGGCATTCGGTCCCGGCAGCCAGAACCCGACCAGCCGTCCGTTCAGGTCGGCGAACCAGTCATCAAAGGCGTCGATGGCGGTTTCGGAATCGAGTTGAACCTGGAACTGCCAGACCTGGATGACGTGCGTTTGGTCGCCCCAGTAGGCTTCCGCGCCGAAGCCCAGGTCGATCTCGCGCAAGTCATACTCGATGCGAGCGGTCGGGGTCCGCGCCCAGTCAATGGGCCAGTCGAACACGGGGCGGCTGAGGTAGGTGGTAGCCATGACGTTCAAGCCCACTTGGCGACAATGATGTCCGACAGGTCGAGGTACTGGCCCGAATGCGTCGCGCCGACCACCACCTGCGTCAGGTTGCCGTTGGTCGCCTCGCTCACGGCCAGGCTTGCGTAGGTGCGGTTGGTGAAGCCCGCGCCGAGGAAGGTCAGGGCGTTGGCAACCGACAGTGCCTCGCCCGCTTCGATGAACTTGGCCTGCGTGCAGGTCGAGCGAGTCTGCCAGGTAGTAGTGCTGGACGACTCCTCATTGAAGATGGCGTCCACCGTCCAGGTCGCGCCCTTGGTGAAGACCAGGAAGCAGGCCGTGGCCACACCCAAGACCGGACGCGGCATCCGGTTGGGCGTCCAACCGTCGTGGTAGCGCATGATCCCGGAAACGAGCGTTGTTTCGGTGGTGTTGATCCGCTTGATGAGGTCGCCGAAGCCGCGCTGGCTCCAGGAACCGATGTACTCGTGCCAGCAGGTGCCATCGCTCTGGCTGGCCCAGGCAGTCGCGGCAGCGGATCGGGCGAACAGGGCGTGGCCGGTGCTGCTGAAGATGCCGCCGCCGGCCGCCGCCAGACCGAAATGAATGCGGAAGCCGGTCGGCACGGCCACGTCGCTACCCATCGACCAGCGCACGCCGACCATGAGTTTGGTCCAGTCGCTGCCGACCTGGATGGGGCGCATGCCGCCTTCCTGGGAAAGGCGCAGCACCTTGTCGGTCGCGCCCGAGATGGTTCGAGAGATGATTGCTTTCATGATTCGGGTTCCCAGGTCCAGCCGCCGGACCATTCATCGCCGCCGTCGAGCGTTTGGGTGAGCGGGTCCTGGGTTGAGTAGGTTTCAAAGGAGTCATAGGCGGAGTATTCGGGCGGCTGCGCCTCGAAGACCCACGCGCTGGACCAGCCGCTGCCGCCGTCGTGAACTTGCGTGCTCGGGTCTTGCGGCGTGTAGGTCTCGAAGTAATCGAAGGCGATGACGCCGAACGGACAGACCTCCCAAATCCAGGCGGCGGTCCAGCCCGCGCCCTTGTCGAGCGTGCTAGTGACGGGATTCTCGAAGGCGTAGCAGTCGAAGCTGTCGCCCGCGCCGGGAATGGTGAGCGGAATGGCGCAGTCATCCACTTCCGGCGGGATCAGGGCGAGGTCTTCGCGGGAATGGAGTTGGCGAATTTCAACGGGGACTTGAACGTGCCAGTCGGTCCGCACGTCGAGGTCACCGACCTCAAGTCGGCCCAGGATCATCGGCCAGCAGAACCAGCCAGCCGGGTAGGTGCGGGTCAGGACGGCCTCAACGGTGAGCGTGGTGTCCACCAGGTTCACGATCTGGCGGACTTCCCAGTTCGCATACTCATCAGCGTTCGGGGAGCAGAAGAACAGCGGGTCGCCACTGCCGAATGCCCACGGTGTGCTGGCGGCGAGCTTCACGGTCTTCGAGCCGGCCAGGGCTTCGGCCAAACGGATGCCCCGGCCCCAGAACGGGACCGCCGCCAAGCCGCTCTTGGCTGAAGCGCGCAACCGGTCGATCAGCAAGGCCCGTTCGGCGACGTTATAGGGCGAGACGGTGAAGCGCAGGCTGTGGCGACCCTTGGTGCGAACGGCCACGCGTTCCTCGGAACCGTTCACAGCGCCCGCAATCCCGGTCTCCCAGGTGCGCGTCCATTCGACCCGTTCGGTCCAATCGGGCAGGTGCGGTAGGATGACGTGATCGTTAAACGTTTCCATGCGTCAACTCGGGATGCCGACCTCGACTCGCTTGCGCCGGACAATGTCCATGATGAGCGCTTCGCCTTCGCTGGACGCGATGAAGTCTTTGGCGTGCTTGCGGTCATCGACCAGGACCAGATTGACGGCGGCAGAGCGGCCCGAGGGAGAAGCCGACCCCGCCGCCGTCGTGCCCGGAGCGCGAGTATCCTGGGCGAAGCCTGCGCCTTGAGGTTGGGCATAGAACTGGGCGGTGCGGTTGTTCATGGCGTTGACAACCCCCGCGCCGTAGTGCCGGACGGCGGCGGCGTTCAGGACGCCCTCGCCGTTCGAGAGCCGGGCCAGGATAGCGTCGTCCTTCGGGCCGCCGGGTCCGCGCACGATGCCACCTTCGGCGAACGCGCCACTGATAGCGGCGATGGCGGCGATCAGGGCCGCCGTGCCGACCAGGGCCGCGACGCCGTAGCTGGAAATGGAAGACATCAACGCGCCGGGCGCTTTCGCCGCCGCGTCCGCCGCGCCTTCGGACGTGCTGAAGGCGATGTTCTTGGCGGCCATGAGGGCGCGCTTGACGATCCATTCGGCGAACATCCGGCTGATGGCGGAGATGACGCCGTTGATGATCGAGGAACCGATGTTCCGCAGGGCGTCGCCCCAATCCATCGTGCCCTTGATCAAGCCCTCGATGCCCTGCTGAACCCCGTCGATGGCGCTGCCGATCACGTTCCCGAACTGACGGGCGACCGACTCCGCCGTCGTGCCCATCTGGTTTTCGAGTTCGGTCATCGTGGCCAGCATCTGGTCACGGTAGGAGTACGGATCGGGGGCGTTCTCGACGCGGTTCAGTTGGGTCTGAACCCCGTGCCGCTCGCTTTCCAGTCCGCGCATGGACTGGCTGAGGTTTTCGCGGACATCGGCGTCCTTCTCGACGGCAAGGCGTTCGCGCAGTCGTTCGATTTCGCGGTCGATGAGACCGATCTCTTCGCGCAACAGAGCGATGCGCTTCTGATACTTGTCCGCTTCTCTGGTTCCGAAGTCGGAGTCGAGCCGGGCCATCTCATCGGCCACCGCCTGCCGGCGGCGTCGGAGTTCATATTCGGCTTCGCGCAACTCGCGGGCGATCCGCTTGCGCCGGTCATCGGCGGGGTCCAGTTCCAAGTCCGTGCCCCGCCCGGTCTCTGGCGCGTGCGGCAAAGGAGCCGGGAACCAGATCGACGCGAACGCCCGTTGCAGTTCCTCGAAGCCCTTCTTCCCTTCCTCGATGAACGTCTCGGCAGTCCGGGTGGCGCCTTCATAGGGCGTAGTGAAGGCATCGAGCAATGCGTCGCCCGTTTCGCCCCAAGAGGACAGCACGGAACTGGCGAGGGTCTTCATCGCCTGGGCGATCTCGATGCCCGCCGTCTTCGCCTTGTCCTTCGCCTCGCCGAAGTGACCTTGGGCGACCAACACCATTGCCTGGGCCAGCTCGCCCATCGCCCGGAGGGCCACCTTCATGTACTCAATCCAGGCGCGGATGATCTCGATGGGTTGTTCCCAAACTCGGGCGACCAGACGACCGAAGGCCACGAAGGCTTTCGCGAGCGCATCCAGATAGACCATCCACGTGCGCCACCAGACGCGCCCGGTGACGATCAGAAACTGCACGTCGAAGATGATGTAGCGCATCGCCTCCGCGAGCAGTTCGGCCCCGCGTCGGACTAAGTCATTCTGTTTGATCCACTCGATGAGCCGGTTGGTCAGGTCGAGCAGGACGGGCAGGAGTTCCGCGAGGGCGGTCCGAGCCAAACCCTGAACCGCCAGGTGCAGCTTCTGGAAGTTGTCGTTGAGCGCGTTCGCGCCCGCTGCTGCGTCCGGTGCGACCACGAGACCGAAGGCCCGCGCTTCATCCATCATTTCCCGGATACCGTCGGCCCCCGAGTTCAGCATCGGGATCATGCTCAGGCCCTGCTTGCCGAACAGTTCCAAGGCGAGCGTGGTCTTCTCGACTCCATTGGGCATCGCGGCGAAACGCTGGGCGATGTCGGCGAGCAGGTCCCGGTGGGGGCGGAAGTGGCCGTCGGCGGTCTTGATCTCGATGCCGAGGGTGGCGAAAGCGTCCGAGTTGGACTCGGCGGCCTTGGCGAGGAATTTTAGCGCGTTGTGAAGTTCCTCAGCGGAGGACTCCGAGATGGTCGCGGCGTAGTCGAGGGCCGTGAGTTCATCGGCGACGATGCCGAGCTTCTGGCCGGCCTCCGCCGCCTTGTCCATGTCACCGAGCGCCTGTTTGAGTTCGGCCCCGACGCGATAGACCGACAGACCGGCGAGGAGCGTGCTGCCGATGGAGAGCGCGAAGCCTCGCATCCGGCCCGCCGCCATTTCGAGCGGCCCGGTGACGGCCTCACGCAGACGGCGCATGCCCGCCTGGACCGTAGCGAGTCCAGTCAGCTTGACGACAACTTCAACGGTGTCGGCGGGCATCGGTTCAGGTCCCTCCGGTCAGCAGGCCCGAGGCGAGCGCCTTGCCCGCCAGCGCGGTGCGCTTGGAAGCGGCGTCCAGAAACGCCAGGAACTGACGCAGTGTCAGTCCCATCACCCACGCGGGCGGGTAGCCCTGCCAGACCAGGAAATCGACAGCCCGCGTCAGCGGGCGCTCGCGGTCACGTTGAACACGCCGCGCAGGGACTGGCCCACCCCCCGGAATTTTCCCAGCAGGTCCTCCCGGAAGTTGGTTTGCACCGCCGCTTCGAGCAGGGTGAGCGCCTGCGAGGCGGACAGCGCATCCAGCCGTTCCTGTGGCAGGCCGGTGGCCTTTGCCAGCAGCGTATTGGCCAGCTCTCCGCTGGAGAGCACCGCTTCGCGCAGCTTCTCGGCATTCAGTCGGAAGGACCCGTCCGGCCCGACCGCCTGCGCGCCGAGCACCTGTTCGATGCTGTGGGCCAGCTTTTCGAGGAACCGCAGGGTGTCGACCCAACGCAGTTCCCGCACTTGGACCTTTTCGGTCCCGATGTCCACGACCCGCACGGGGTCGAGCAGTTCCAGTTCAGTTTCCATCGCGCTCCAGTTGTTCGGGGGCCGCCTGACGCGACGATCCCCTCAAGGGTTAGCCCGCGTCAGGGCTGGTAACGGCGTTTGATCGTGGGCGCCGAAGTCGGGGTGGCGCGCACGGTGTACTTCCCAAACTCGCCGGTCTGTTCGGGCCAGGCGGTTACCGTCAGGCAACCGGTGAAGGTAATCTCGCGCAGCGGCACGCCACTGAACTGATTCGTTTCGAGGATCTTGATGGACCCGCGGAACAGCACCTGGCTGTTGGCGGTGTAGTTCTCGAACGTGAGCGCCGCATTGCCGAAGGTCAGGCTGATGTCATCGCCGTCCGACAACGTGACGCTCCCCGCCAGGATCGTGATGATGCCGGTGTTGAGGTCGAGGGTGTAGTCGGTCCCTTCCACCAGGCTGGTCACACCCTTCTTGACCACGACGGTATTGAGGTTGACTACGCCCACGAAGAAGCAGCGGCCTTTCTTGATGCCCGTGATCGTGGCCGTGCCGGCCGGGGCGGTGGCCGCTGCCTGGTTCACACTGGACGGAGTCGTGGCCAGGTTGAGCAGCCGGTGGTTGAACACGTCCATTTCATCAAGGGTGAACTCCCACTTGTTGTGGACGGTATCCAGTTGCTCGTCATTGACGTAGCGGAAGCCGCCCTGGGCGACCATGCGCTGCTTGTACTGGTTCTCGGGCACGTGCTTGTAGTCGGCGACGTTGCCGCAGTCCAGGTAGCCAGACTCGCCGCTCGGTTGAACGAACAGGCGAGCGGTCAGTTTCTCGTGGGCCTCGATGTGGCCCAGGGTGATTTGGGTAGGCATGAGTTACTCCGTTTCGGTGGGTTCAGGTTGGGGATTGATGGTTGGGTCGGCGTCGGGTTCCCGAGCTGCGTCCGCTTCGATGAGGTTACGGGCGCACGGTTCGGGCAAATCGAGCACGGTGCCAGGGGCGAACTTCCTTCCGTTCACCCAGTGTTCTTGGAGCAGTTGAATGTTCATCGGGGGCGGGTGGCTTGCGCTTCCTTGAGGAGGCGCTGATAAGTCGCGTCGGGTGTCGCGGAGCGGGTGGCCGCCAACGCAGCCGGCTTGGCCGTCAGTGCCAGGTCCAGCCCGGACCGAGCGCCGACGATGAAGGCGCGCACGTTGGAGTCGCCGCTGAGTTCAACCTGCTTGCCCAGGATCAAATCGATGAACATCACGCTGCCGGTGAGTGCGAGATTCCCTTCGGGGCTGGACAACCAGTTCAGGCCGTTGGTCGCGGCGATGCTCGCGGCGGTGGCGAGGTCCCACTTCCCGGAAGCTTCCAGGGCGGCGAAGCCCTCACGGGCCTTTTCGAGTTGGGCGCGCGAGTCCGGTTGCTTGATCAGGAGCGCCTTGGCCGAGGAATAGGCGGCGAGGCGCGTGACCGTTTCGATGCGCGAGGGAGTGACCCACGTCGGCAGCGTCGTGCAGCCAACGGCCAGGGCGAACAGGGCGATGGGGATTAGGGCGAGTTTGGGCTTCATGGGGTTCGAGGTTGGTGGTGACGGTCTCGTTCGAGTTCCGCTTCCCGATAGAAGCAGGGGCGCGAACGAAGCTCTTCGGTCAACGCGTTGATGGTGGAGAGGGTCGCGGTCGCCTGATTCATCATCTGGCGCACGAGCCAGGCGCTAAACAGGAGCGACACGATAGCGGTGACCAGGGAAAGCCAGACCACGTCCTTTTCCCGCGCCACGTCGGCGGCGCGCAGGATCGGGTCCACGGCTTCGGAGGTCGCGGCGACCAGGGACAGGCAGGCCATCAGCCAGAGGGCGACCGCCACCCAGGACAAACGGTGCAAAGTCTCGACACGCTTCATAGGGTTCCGGTCGTAGTCAGGGGCTTCACGTAGGCGGTGGTGAGAAGGTTCAGGATGACCCGATTGGTGCCGTCCACCTTGCCCAAGTTCTGCCAAGCCGGGTCATACATCTGGAACTCGAACCGCCCCTTGCGCCCGCTGAGCGCTTCCAGGCCGGATTGCAGCAGCTTTTCCCAGGGCAGGTTCAGCCCACCGTGGCGGTTTCGTTCGACGTTCTCCTCGATGACGATGGGGACATAGACCAGATGCGCGGCCACGCCGTCATTGGCCAGCGCCGGAATGCCGAAACTGGCGATTTGCCACACGATCAGGACGACGCCTTCGGTCTTGAGCGCGTGTTCGCGTCCGGGCGTGCGTTCATAAGTGCCGTCATCGAGCAGTACCGGAACACCCGCCAGCGTCGGATGCGCCTCGAGGCCCTCTTTGACCGCCGCTTGAATTTCCCAGAGGTTCATTTGTGGAAGCCTCCTTTACGGGATGCGTCGGCAGCGGCTTTCTCGATGGAAGCGACAATCTCCCGGCGGCGGGCGCGAAAGGCACCGCTCAGAACACGGTCCACTTCGGTATCCGCGGCCCACTCGCTGTGATTCAGCATCCGCACGTAGGGATTGAGGCTTTGGGTCCGGTCTTCGACCGATCCGGTGCCGGCGTGTCGCGCCATCCAATCGGGTACGCTGCCGCCCAACTGCGTGACGGCTTTCACCCAACCGGCCTTTGCGCGACCGACGCGCTGTTGAACCTGGCGGATGTAGTCGCGAACTTCAGTCGCGTCCGGCGTCGCCACCTTCGCCGACTTTCTCACGCGCCCGCGCGAATCGCGTTTAGACGTGTGCAGTTCGGGACTGAACGGCTTTACGGCGAACCCGGCGAAGGGACCTGTTTTGAACTTGGCCAGCACGACTTGCAGGGCGGTGTAGTCGCGCTCTCGAATCAGCTTGCGGATGCCGCGGCTTTTGAAATCGGCGACGCGTAGGGGCGTGACGGCGCGTTGAATGTCGCGGGCCACGGCCTTGCGGCCCTGAGCGCGAGTGGCCGGCGGCGTGAACTGGATCAGTTTCTTGCCGAGCAGCATCGACTGATACCGCACCGCCTGGCGGGCGTCCTTGCCCAACGCCACCACGTAGCGGCTGACCGCGTCGTTGAACTCGCGGGTCTGGACGGTGAGGTCAAGCATGGGCGACCTCCACCGTGAAGCGGACCAGCAGATTATTAGGCGTGTCCTCGACCGCCACCACGCGATGACTTCCGCCGTCGCTGGTCAGTTCATCGCCGACGGCGACCTTGGGCAGCCCGTCGCGCAGGGCATAGAAGCTGTCTTGGCTGCGTTCCTCCGGGCCGAACGCATACTCGCCTTCCGCCGCCGGGGCGGCCTTGAACCCCGGCGCGTGATCCGCGAGCGCGGTAAACTCAGTTCCGCTGCGGACATGCGTCAAGCGACGCCCGCGCACCAGCAAGTGGGCGCGGATGCCGGCCAGGCGACATTGTTCAATGATCGTCACGTGCCCTCACTGCCGGGTTTGGTCTTCTTGGGTTTGGCGGAAGCGGACTGCTGGGGTTGGTTCAGCAGCCAGGCCACATCGCGGTTCCGCCGGGCCAGCCTGCGCAACCGGGCGTCGCGGCCTTTCTCGACCTGCATGCGCTGCACGCGCTTCAGGTCCAGGGCCGTCAGCGCTACTGGTTGCGGGTAGGGATCGACTTTGGGCGTGCTCATGGCGGGTTATCCGTTGGTGCGGATGCAGATGGCACCCACGCGGTTGGCGGTCGCCAGCACCAGATTCCAGTTGGCGATGGTTCCGAGTTCGGCGTTGCTCGGACTCTCGGCGGCGGGCGTGCCCACCCACTTCATGCCGTTCAAGTGCATCACGAACCGGGTCCGGTCGTAGATGATCTCGTTATTGAGCCCGAACTTCTTCTCCATCTGGAGCGCGGCCACATCCACCACGTCGGTCTTCTGCGGCTTCTCGCCCTTGGCGATGATGCCCTTGGCGAGCAGGTAGGTGTCATACACGAACCCGTTGGTGGTGCCGGCGCGGACCAGCGATTCGCTGGTGTAGATCGGAATGCCCCGGTAGGTGCGGATGGTCCACGGCCCCCGGCTGGCCTTGTCGAAGCTGGTCTCATCGGCCAGTTCGAGCGCCGCCAGGATGGTGGGATGGAGCCAGAGCGCGCCGTCCATGAGGTCATCGGCCAGTTCACCCATCAGGCTCTTGGCGTGGATGAACAGTTCGACGCTCATCAACTGGTCGGCGGTCGCCCCGTCGCCCGACTCATCGAAGGCGTCCACGCGGACAGGCTTCAACGGGGCGGCGACACCGGACGCGCCCGCCGAACCGAACGCCCCGCGCACCATCGCCAGCAGGGTCTTCTGGCGCTGCTTGAGTCGGCGCTGGACCATCTGGGCGGTGATTTCGCCCACCGGGTCTTCGCCCGACAGTTGGGCCGCGAACGCGGTGGCCGAGCTTTTGCAGACCCGGTTGCAGGCGACGGCCTTCATCTGGCCGGACGTGATCTTGTTGTCCACGGCCGGTTCGGTGTTCTCGACCTGGATTTCGTCATCCTGGTCGGTGATGTCCTTGAAGAAGGGGATCATCGCGACTTCGCCCGGCCCGGAAGCGAGTTCCGCGGCTTTGGGGTTATCGACGACGACGCCCGAGTTGAACAGGATCGGGAACGTGGCCTGTTTTTCCCGCATGGTTTGAAGCCAGATGTCGGGAATCCAGAGGTCGCTGATCGTGGTAGGCATAGAAGTGTGGTGCTGAGTGGTGTTGGGTCAGGGTTCAGGACTGCGGGCGGAGTTCGGCGAGGGAACCGACGCCCTTGACCGCCAGCACGCGCTGGGTCGGCGTCAGATCGGTCTGCGCGGGCGCTTCCTTGTGGTCGGCGGCTTTCGGACGCAGGCCCAGCTTCTGGACCTCCGCCGCCACCGCCGTGTTGAAGTCCGCCATCTTGGCGGTCAGTTGCGCGTTCTCGGCCTTCAACCGGGTGAGTTCCTCGCCCGCCACCTTCGCGGCGGTTTCGAGCGGGCCAATTCGACCGGCCAGTTGATCTGCGCGTTGGGATGCGGCAGCCGTCTGCTGCTGCGCCGTTTCGAGCAGATCGGTCGCGGCGGTCAGTTCCGCCGTCAGCCGCTGGTTGTCGGCGGTGAGCCGTTCATTGATGGCCAGGATGTCTTCCTGGTCCGGGATGTTGATCTTGTCAGGCATAGGTCATGACTTTCTTGCAGGAGCGGGAACGTTACGCTTCACGCGCCAATCGGCGGGCTACCGCCTTGGCGTAATCGAGGTCTCCGAGGGCATCCACCAACCCCTGGCGCTTGGCTTGGTGTCCGTCGAACACCTGGCCTTGCATGGCATCGTCGGGAACCCCTTCGCGGGCGCGCAAGACATCGGCGCGGAACACGTCGAAGGACCGCTGCGCCTGCCGGGTGAACTCGGCGGCGTGGTCTTCGCTGATCGGCGCGCCCGACATCCCCGCCGCTTTGAAGGTCCCCTCCTTGTTCGTGAACACCTTCACTTCGATGCCGGCATTGGCCAGCATCCGGTGGAAGTCCACCACCGACACGTAAGCCCCGATGCTGCCCACCATCGCGCTCCGGGTGGCCACGACGGCGGACGCTTGGGAACCGATCCAGTAGGCCAGGGAGCACATCATGCCCCCGACCCAGGACACGGTGGGCTTGGCCGATTTGAAGACCGCATCGGCGATCTCCGCGCCGCCGACCGAGAATCCGCCGGGCGAGTTGACGTTCAGAATGATGGCCTTGGCTTCCGGGTCGGTTTCTAGGCGGCGGAAAGCGGACAGCACTTCGGCGCTGTCCTCGAACCCGTCGAAGAACATCTCCCCCAGGTCGGGCCGGTAGGCCAACACGCCGCTGACTTCGAGGACCCCGATTCCGTTCTCGACCATAGCGCGGGGCGCCAATGCCTGACGCGCCTTGCGCCAGGATTCGGGTTCGCCCGCAGCCGGCTGAAGAACTCCGCGCAGCAACGCTTGCGCCGCTCGGACTTCAATCAGCGGCACCTGCGTCGCCAGCATCGTCAGAAGACTTTTCTGCATCGTCACTGGAGTCGGGAACGTTACGCTTCATTTTGTTTTCGCCCTCCGCCGCAGCCCCTTTCGCCGACGCCAGACCGAAGCTCGCCATGACCGTTTCGATGGGGATGCCGTGCTCCTGGGCGACCGCCTTGGCGCGGTCCAGGATGTAGTCGATTTCCTCGAAGACCTGGTCGGTCTCCCGCCGCCAGGATCGCCCACGGTTGCCGTAGTGGTCCCGACGACTCATCAGACCCCGTGCCACATCTTCGCGCTCCTGGGCCATCTCCCGCCCGGCGTCGATGGTGATCTTGGACGGGCCGATGAAGTCGCACCGCGCCCAACCGTCGGTGCTGGGGAGCGCCCCGGACGTGATGGCGCTGGCAATCACCCGCTGCCAAGCGGAACGCCCCAACCGGGCGGCCACCTGCTTGCGGCGGTCGAACTTCCGCTGGGCCTTGCCGTTGACCGCCCGCTGGTTGGGACCAGTCAACTTCTCATCGAGGAAGAAGGCCGGCGGCAGGCCCATCCCCGCCACGAAGCAACCCGCCAGGTAGCTGATGACTTCGATGTTATTGGCCGGGGCACTCGGCGTATTGACCTGCTTCAACTCGTGGCCTTCCGGCACCGTCGGGATGTCGCCCGCAACCAGGTCGGCCACCGTAAAGCCGCGCTGCTTGGCGTTGGTCTCGGCGGGCGGTTCTTCTTCGGTCGAGGCTTCCCCGGAAGGTTCGGGCGGACTGCCCCACGGGTTTTCTTCCAGCGGCGCACCTTGGATGGCGAGGGTAAGGACGGTGGACAATTTCGAGAGGACCTTTTGAAAGCCCTTGATGTCGTTCCCGTCCCGCATGTCATTCGCCCCGCGGCGAATCGGACTCATGCCCCGGTACTGGGTGTACCGTTCTAAATCGAACAGGTGAACCAGCGCGTTGGCGTCGAGGAAAGTCTGGCCGTCCAGCCAGTAGCCAAGGACCCGCCCCTGTGTGTCGAGCTGGATGCCGTCGAAGATGCGGTCATCCGCCACCGTGGGCTTCTCGATGCGCCAGGACTCCAGAAGCTGGATCTGCGGGAAGCCGGCCTCATCGGTCCACAACGCGAACACTTCGCCGTCGGTGTCCAGGTAGAACGACCCCAGCCGTTGCAGGTCCCAGAAATCAAACCGCCCCGTGAAATCGGCGCGGTCGGCCCAGTCATCGAAGAGGCTGTTGGCGGCTTCATTCCACTTCCGGTCGAGCGTCGCCGCCCGTGGGATCATGGGCGTCGAGTAGTTGGCGACCAGGTCGGTGGCGTAGAACACCAAGCCGACGTTGTCCCAAAGGTAGCGGGCGACACTCGCCAATTGCAGCCGGTTGAACTTGGACAGCAGCCGGTGGACGTAGAGGCCCGTGGCCGGGATCGGCGTCCGGTGGTCCACAACGTTCAATGCCTCGAAATAGTGCCGGACGGGCGTGACGGCGGGGGCGGTGTTAGCCACTTGCGGCGAGCGGTTGTTGGATGGCCGCTTCGGCGGTGGCGTGGGGAACAGGCGGCGCAGGAAGGGAATCACAGGACAGCCTTGTGGAATGTGGGGTGGAGGCGGTTGTAGCGGGGCACGTCGAGCGGCGGGTTCTCCGGGTCGGCGAGGGTGTTGACCCACTCCAACGACTCTTCCGCCATCACGGCGAGTTCGGCGGGGGTGTAGGCGCGGTCGAAGGTGAACGTAACCGACCCGCCCGCCTCCGCCGCGGTCAGGACCGTCTGGCCGTTGACCACGTTGGCGGCCCACTTCTGAGTCACCAGCGCTTCCAGGGCGCTGACCAGGGTGGCCCCTTCGGTCAGTTGCAGCTTGAGCGCCCGGACCAGCATCCGGACTTCCAGTCTTGGACGTGCCGTCACGCCCAAGCGGGAACGTTACGCTTCAACACTACCCTACAGGCGGATGGCGTGCTGATCATTCTCGACATGGCGACTCCAAATGGTGACCTTCTCGAAGGGGCAAAGACGTGCGGCGGACCACAAAGTCTTAAGCCCGGAAAGGCTATCGCGATGTTCGATCCCAGAGCAGACTTGTTCTTTGAGGACCCTCGAAATCCCAGGCGCCCGCCGGGGATGCTTGGCGTACTGTACCTGTTGCGGCAGGATGTTCTGCGTTGTCTCATGCCAGACCCCACGGGCAACAGCATTTTTGGGCGTTCCGCACTATGGCCTGGCGGCATGGCTATTCTCGCGGGTATTGACCTCTTGGGTAAGTTCTACGCAGGTGACGATAC
Organism: Verrucomicrobiota bacterium; assembly: GCA_029556615.1. Lineage (GTDB taxonomy): Bacteria > Verrucomicrobiota > Verrucomicrobiia > Limisphaerales > J093 > JAKQDD01. The sequence continues at coordinate 40,632 of JAKQDD010000134.1, forward strand.
CATCGGTCAGGTCGGACAGAGGTTCACGAGTTTCATCAGGAAGTACCTCCAACCACTCTCGCCAGGCGATGAGGATGTGCTCTATCAGCTTCGGAATTCGCTTCTCCACTCCTTCGGGCTCTATTCGAGTGCGCGCGCACAGACGTATCATTTCATGCTAACAGGAAAGGGAGGTGTGCCGTTCATTCAGCAGCCTAGGACGACTTTCTATCAGGTGGACCTCATCGTGCTGCATGAGCGCTTTGAACGCGCCATAGTAAGCTACGTGAATGACTTGGAGGCAGACCCGAACCTCCAAACCAAGTTCTTGACCATGTTCCCGAACTACGGGGCAATCGAGATCACATGAGGGATGACGAGATCATGTGGGAAAGCAGACGCTACAAGAAATTCGGTGCATTCAGCAGTTCAGCGGTTCTTCATGCCTTTCGGGCGTGTGTTCAGGAGTCGCCTTCAGGCACCCCGAAATGACTGCCGCCGCGTCGATCATCAGTTCGCAATCCAGGTAGTGGTTGTCCCGCCGCTTCTGAACCCACAGCACCTTGATCCGCCCCCGCGCATCTTCACGCTCTTCCCTGACCTCCGCCGTCACCTGGTCGATATAGTCCCGCCCGGTCTTCTTCGGAATGCTCCACTGGCCGACCACGCCGTGCGTGAACAGGGCCAGGTGATCCTTCAGGCTGGGATTCGACCACTGGAAGAGCGGCAGGTGACGGCGCACCCGCGCCCGGCGCGTCCCCAAGCTCGGATCGACCAGCACGCGGCGCCACACCCGGCGCACGGTCTTTCCGCTGCGCGGGTCCTGGCTCAGGAACCACTCGGCGTCATCCCCCTTCATCGCCTTCCAGCCCGTCGCGAGGCAGAACCGGTACACTTCCGAGGCTTTGAAGCCTGTGTCGATCATCGCGTTGACCACCGGCACGTTTAGTTGGCGGCGAACTTCCTCGAGTTCTGAGGTCGTGTTGCAGCGACCGTAACCGATCAGCCGGCTCGCCCCGCCCGGTCCGAAGGCCCGCGCCACCCAGAAGTAATGTTCGCCGCCGCGTGCCTGGCGGTCCGCTGCCAGGAAGCGAGTCTTCTCCAACGGCCACGGATCGCCGAAGTCGTAGTCCCCTTTGCGCTGCTGCACGTAGTCATCGCTCGTGATCAGCCACCGGTCGAGGTCCCAAGGCTCGCCCAGCGTTTCGGTGACAAAGGTGAACATCGGCTCGATGTCCCCCTCGATCCTCATGGCGTCCACTGCGGCCAGGAACTCCTCGACGATGGACCGCCACTCGATCCAATGCGGCAGCAGCGCGTTCCAGGTGTAGCTGACCTTGGACTTCGGGGCGTTGGGATTCTGCGGCACGAAGCGTCCGTGGTTCTCGATCCACCGACGGTCCACGGGCGTGTCTTTGATCCGTTGCCCGCAGCCGACGCACTCGAACCGGATCGTCTCGGCCAGGGCGTCGAACCGCCACTTGCCCTCGGGTTTGGTGGTGTCGTTCGAATCCCACTTCAGTTGCTCGAATGCGAGCGGCTGAAGTCGCTGGCAGGCCGGGCATTCGAAGTGCCAGACCCGCTGGTCCCCAGCGCGGTAGGCGGTGTCCATCGCGTCGCCCTTGGTGCCCGGCGTCGAAATGAGGAACCGGCGCGAGTTCCAGAAGGACCGCGTCCGCTTCAGGACCATTTCCAGTCGCCCCGGCGGGTAGTTGCGCACTTCATCGCAGAAGAGCCACCGGATGGGTTTGGACTGGAGCCGGGCCTTCGACCCGGACCATCCTGCGTAGAAGGGCATCCCGTCGAAGGCGAACCCGGTCAGCGTCGGTTCCGCCATCCGTTCCTTGACCGGGCGGCAGGTCTCGAATGTCGGCGTCAGCCGGTCGCGGAGGAAGTCCCGGAGTTCATCCTTGGTGGCCGTCACCCACATGGCGGGGCCGGGGTCTTCCGCAATCGCCCAACACGCACAGTTCATGACGGTCTGGGTCTTCGCGCTCTGGGCGGCGCACTGGACGGCGATGTCCCGAACGCTGTTGTTGGCGAAATCCTCCATGACGGCGCGAACCCAGGGCGACGCATCCGAACGCCACCGGCCCGGTAGGGGCGAAGTTTCATCGACGTGGACGTGTTCTTCGCACCACTGCCACGGAGGACGGCGGTCGGCTGGCTTGCAGGCGGCGCAGAAGCCTTCGATGAGCGGGTGTCGCGACTTTCCCACGCCCGAAGGCGGAACGTTACGCTTCAAGGCGCGGGTAGTAGCCTACCGCTGGCCGGGCGGTTCCGGCGCGTCTCGCACCGGTTCTCGCCGTTTCTCGCGGCGGTTCTCGAAGCCGTTCGACCACGAAAAAGGCCCCTCAGTCGCCCGAGGGGCCGTGTCGTCGGCGAGGTCGCCGCCTACTTCGCCGCCATGAGGTCGAAGGCCCGCCGGAAGAACCGTGCCCGGCCCGTAATCCGGCGCACGATCTTCACCGCCTGCGCGTCGGCGACTTTGAAGGCCGCGCCGAGTTCCTTGGCGATGTCCTCTTTCTCCTTCCCGCTCAGGAACAGGAACGTCACCAGCCCGCTCTTGCTCTCCTTCAGTTCCTCGACCGTGGCGGGCAGCCGGTCCGCCGGTTCCTCATCCTTCTCGACCTTCGCCGCCGGTTCCTTCCTGGCCTTCGCCGTTTTCGGGGCCGGGGCCGGGGTCGGGGTTTGGGTCTTCGCCGTCTGTTCTTTCTTCGCTTCTTTGTTGTTTTTCATTGTGTGCTCCGTTCTTTGTTTTGTTGTTGTTCCGCACCGATCGTGAGGCTCGCTACGGTGGAGCGGTGAGAGTGTCCAAGGGAATCCATGGAAATCTTGTCCCCGGCCTCGCCGGCCCAGGGCGACGCGGACTCATGCAATTCGAGGGAAGCCGGGGCGACGGTCTGAAGTCGTCGGGCGACCTCGACCGCGCCGCGCTTATAGACGCAGAGGCAGACCAGTTCCCCCGCCGTATCGCGGACCGCCCAGAACCGCCCGTGCTTGGTGATGGTGAAGGCGTTCATGAGAGCGGGATGAAGCCTTGGTTGTGCTCTTGGATGGCGCGGTCATAGGCCGCTTCGATGACGCCTTGCAGCGTGTCGCAGTACACATCCCGCTGGCAGGCCAGGACCATCGACCCCGGCTGCCGTTGGCGATGCGCTTCGACCAGCCACACCGTGTAAACGTCATTGGGTTCATAGGCGATGATCAGCGTCCACACGTGGCCGCGCTTCCCGTTGACCCGGCATTGCAGGCCAACCTCGTAGTCCACGAAGCCTTGGCCGCCCTCGGACACCAGCCGGGAAGGCCGACTTGACCGGTATTCGCCGTGGGGTTCGGCACATCGGTAGGTGAAGGCGCTTGCACCGACGTAAACGAAAGCGCCCCGCAATCCCAGGCCGCCCGCTTGCGCGATGATCGCCTGGACCGTCTCAGGTAATGATTCAGTTTTCATCGGCTAGCCTCGTAAAGGGCGCGCCGGTGAAAGGTCCAGTGTCGATCAATCCGCCTGCTGCCACGCGTTCAGCCGCTCATCCAGCGTGTGCAACTGCTTTAGGATGTCATCCTCTTCTTCCTTCAACCGCGCTTCGATCACGGCGACCGTCTGGCCTTCCAGAGACGGGGCCGTGCGGTGAACCCGCGTCACGACCTTGCGAATGGCCGCGCCCAGTTCCGCCCCCAGGTGCGTGACTTCCTCGACCGGTATCAGCTCGCGCTTCAACTGCCGCAGTTCGACCTTCAGCTTGGCGTTCTGCAAGACGACGTGCTGGGCGCGTTCCTGGTCGTAGTTGACCAGCGTCCGGTCGGGCGACGCGAACAGCCATCGCAACAGCGCGGCGAGATACACCCGGCTGCCGCGAAACGCGGAGCAGCCGTTGCGCTTGGCGTGCTTGATGGTCGAGACGGGAATGCCGGTCGCGGCGGCGCAGGCTCCGATGCTGTCATAGGCATCCTGCATGACCCGCGACTGCTCGCGCTCGCGGTAGTAACGCAGCAGGCCCTGGATTGTGGGGACAAGCTCGTAATGGCCCTCCACGGCCTTCGGGAACCAGCCCTCGACTGCCAGCTCGCGCAGCCGGCGGTCGGTCAAGCCCGAGAGCCTGGCGAGTTGGGCAATGGCGATGGTGCCGGTGTCGGCCATGATTACCGCTCCGGGGCTGCGAGGATCCAACCGATGAACTCGCCGACCTGGAAGAAGGTCCGCGCCGCCTTCGGCAGCATCAGCGGATCGAGCGGGCGCTGATAACCAGCCAGGGAGAGTTCCTTGCGCAGGATGTCATCAGGCTTCGCACCCACGGCGAGCTTCTGTTGCAGCGTCAGGCGGCTGAACGCGGTCCCTACATAGCCCGGCGGCATTTGGACCTTGTCCACGATCAGTAGTGCCCCGCCCGGCTTGGTCAAACCCTGCAACCGCCGCAGGAATGACGCCCGCGTGTCCACCGGCAAGAACATCAGCACCAGGAAGCAGACCGCGAAATCGAAGGGCTTGTAGTCGTACGACACCGCATCGGCCACGACCAGTTGCGGCGGTCCTTCATACCGGTCGGCCATTTCGCGGCTCTCTTCGACGGCGAAGAATCGCGCCTGTCGCTGGATGAGCGTTTCCTTGAGGGCCAGGCCGATGTTCCCCGTCGAGGCGCCGATGTCGTACACGACACCGTTGCGCGGAATGTAGTGCCGACCGAAATGGGCCACCGCGTTCGTCGCGAGGTCATACCACGGAAGCGACTCGCGCACGTGCTGGTCGAAGTGCTTCGCCACCGCACGACTGCGGAAGGTCCAGTGCTGGGGGATTTCAAGTGAGGATTTCATCGCGGATGTTTGTAGCGATTGCCGCCATCATTACTGGGGGCACGGCCCGCCCAAGCCGCTCCCACTGCTGCGAATACGTGCCAGTCAGAATGAAGTCATCGGGGAAGGCGCAGATGCGCTTCAACTCGGCGATGGTGAGCTTCCGCTTCTCCGTCGGGTGCGTGACGCTCGCCACCCCTGGATGCCCGTGCGCCGCGCAGATCGTCGGGCACGGATGATCGGGATGCGGTCGCACCAAGTTGAAGTATTTGTCCGACGCCTGGCCGGGCTTCAGTTTATCCCACTCGCGAGCGATGGCGTAACCGGACATGTCCACCTCGAACTGGTTCGGCTTGGTCCCCAGGATCGTCGGGCACGGTTGGTCGAGGTCATACTCGCGCCCCTTCTCATCGAACGCCGCGCCCGTCCCGCCCTTCAATCGCGCTTCGACCAGCATGGATTGCGTTTGCGTCGCCAGGACGGCGGGCGCTGGCCCGTCGGTCAAGTCTTTGCCTTCGGCCCACCCGTTGCCCTGTGGTCCCTGGATCACCTTCGCCTCGACCAGTTCGAGGCCCTGATGACTGGTAGCGGCGTTGTAGGCCCGCCCCGCACTGACGGTGGGACTGGGAGCGTCCGCCGATTTCCATGCCGGGCCGTACTTCCCGCGCACGACCCACGGCAACGCCTCGCGCAAGCTGTAGCGGTAGGGCAGCGGCTTCGGGAACACGGGGTCCTTGCCCAGGTCTTCGCGCACGCCAATGAAGATGGTCCGTTGCCGGGCCTGGGGAACCCCGAGCCACTGGGCATCGAGGACCTTGCAGCCCACCCGGTAGCCACACGCCTTCAGCCTGGCCAGGATTTCGAGGAAGTAACCCTTGGCCACACCTTTCACCAACCCGCTGACGTTCTCCGCCACGAAGGCGCGAGGGCGCAACCCTTCGAGCAGTCGCACGTACTCGAAGAAAAGGTCATCCACTCGCTGGACTGTGTCGGAGTATTTCTTCGCCTTGCCCCAGTGCTTCTCGCGCTTGCCGGCGGTGCTGAAGCTGGCGCAGGGCGGCGACCCATCCAGCAGATCGAGTTCGCCGACCTTCAGTCCGACCGCCTCGAGGATTTCGGCGGGCTGAACCTTCCGAATGTCCCGCGTGTCGAGGATCGTGTCCGGGTGGTTGGCCCGGTACACATCCGCCGCCGCCGGGATGAACTCGCTCGCCCACGCCACACGGAAGCCGGCCATCCGGTATCCGAGACAGGACCCACCGCAACCGCTGAACGTCGAGATGACGCGCAGACCGTTGTGGGGCACGGCAGCGATCTCCGCCATGCTGGGGACGCGGTAGGGTGGTTTGTCAGTCTTCACGGCAGAAGTTGAGGATGGCGCGGGCGACGACCGACGCGCCGCACCAGCGCTGGTCATATCGGTGTTGGATTTCGACTTCGCGGTCCGCATCAAAGGCGGGAAGTCCGGCCCGCGCCTTCAATGCCTGCGCTTGGTGCGACAGGCACATCCGGCAAACCAGTAGTCCGGCCAGCGCGTCGTCGATGCCGTCGATAGCATGGCGCAGCGTCTGAAGGTCGGTGTTGGGCTTCGGCGCACTCACGACGGCTTGCCACTCCACCGGTAGGCGCATTTTGGACACTGGAACTCGGTCGGCAGATTTTCATCGACGGCGGTGAAGTCCTCCGGTGGCGTCGGTTCGGGTGGGTCGGCCAGCAAGCCCGCCAGCGCGTTCGCATCGAACCCGGCCAGGTCGAGGTCGAAGTCCGCCGCCTTCAATTCGCCCAGGACTTCCTTCAACGCGGCGCTGTCCGCTTCGGCTAGCTCCGCCAGCCGGTTGTCGGCGATCAGGTGCGCCCACTCATCGGCGTCGGTGGCGAAGTCCTGGAAGTCCACAGGCACTTGGGTCAGTCCGAGGACCTTCGCCGCTTCATAGCGCCCGTGGCCCGACACAATGAAGCCCGACCGCTTCGACACCACAATGGGCGAGCGCCACCCTTGGTGGGCGATCACCTTCGCGAGCAAGGCCACCTGCGCCTGCGGGTGTTGGTTCGGGTTGCGGGGGTTCGGGACCAGCTTTTCGAGCGGGACCAGTTCATCGAAGGCGCAATTCACCGCCGGCCCCGAGGCGTCTGGCGGAACTTCTGCGCGTTTTTTGGGTTTTCGTTCGTTCATGTGCGTTGTCGGCGCTGGCGCCATACCTGCTGGCCACCGGGGGTAGGCAAAAGATTCCTTTCCCAACCCCTCTGCGGGGGCGGCGGTTCGGCCAGCGCTGTTCTCTGGGCGGTCTCGATCATTCTCTGCCGGTTCTCGTGCGTTGCGACGGCGCGACAGTGGCGACACCGCCACCGGGTTGCCGCGGCGTGCTCTCGCACTGCGAGGCACCTGCCGTTCTGCCCCGGTTCGGGCCGGCCTGCTGCCGTTCACCCGAAGCGGGAACGTTACGCTTCAACTTGGATTTGGCCTTCCTGCCGCGAAGGACGGGCGTGCGATGGCGCAGCCAATTCCAGGCATGGCGCTGGCCCCGGTTGCGCCAGCGCAGCAGGCGGCTGTAGTAGCCGGTGTAGTTGGCCAGCGCGGCGATCCGCACGCCGCAGCGGCGAGCGAGCCTGCGGATGGACGGGTTGCCCTCGAAGTAGGCGGGACTCAGGACCCAGGCCAACGCGATCAGGCGCAAGCCGAGGGATTCGGGCTGGATGCGGCGACTGGACAATGGCAGGAGCATCTGGAGCAGGCGGATTACAGTCTGGGATAGCCGCTGGTCATTGTCCCCGCTGCTCGCGTCCTCATTCAGCCGCTGGTAGAGCGCCTGCCAGTCGAAGCCCTGGTCGGGGGCGTCGAGCGGGTCGCGGTTGTCCGCCATGAAATCCTCATCGAACTCTTCCTTCACGTCGCATCCTCCTTGGGTTGGAAGTCCACCCGCGTCAGAACTTGGACGCGGGGTTGCCAGATCAGTTGCTTGCCACCGCGCTGCGCCTTCACCTTTCGCCAGGCCCAGAGTTCAAGCGCGGTGCCCGGCGTGCTCAGCCAGTCCAGGCATTCTTGCGCCCGCTCTTCGGTCAGTTTGCGGAAGTGGCCGGCGAAGTCCTGCCCGGTGCACTGGACGCCCACGACGCCGCGCTGCGGATCGAGGGCGAGCACGTCGATGATGCCGAACAAGTCTTGCCGGATGCCGTGCGGACCACCGTACGGGTTCCACTTCTCGACGATGGCGCAGACCAGGCCCTGTTCGCGTAACGCCCGAAGCGTCCGTTGGGTAGGTGAAAGGCCCTTCATTGCACGCCTCCCTCGGCATTGGGCAGAAATACCCGCGCCCCCTTTAGGGGGCGGGTTTTCTGCCCATCAAATTCCTGACTGCCCATAGCGGGCATGGGGACAAGAGTTAAACGTCTGCCGTTCTGTGTGTTACGCATGGTCAATTATCCTCCGAAAGGGTTTCTGCCCAGTTGCCCGTCCAGTCATGAGTGGGCAAATGATTGTTGCCCATAGCCTTTCCCTTCTCGGTCAGGACGTAGAGCTTCTGCTTCCCCTTGATGGTGAACCTGATCCAACCGTTGCTGAGGGCGTTCTCGATCAGAGTGCGAACCGTCCCGTCCGAGCAGCCCAACACCTGACTGCCCATCGCCCGGTAGGTCCTCTGGCTCTGTCCTTCATTGGCGGCGATGCAGTGGAGAATCTCGACGGGATGAGTTTTTCGCCTACGCCCCGGCCCACTGTCCGCGAGCAGTTCCTCGACTTCCGCTGGATCGGCCTTCCGCCAGCAGATGACGCCGACATCCCGGTGATGGGCGATGAATTGGGTGACGGTCGGCTGCTTGTCGTCATCCTCCCACCGCAACCGTTTTCCACGCTTCGGCGCACGCAGCTCGAACACAGAGTCTGAACCAATGGACCGGAGCGCGAGCGCCGCCCGCGCCGGATTGATCCATTCCGCTGACCCCGCGCCGAGGTAGGCGTAGTCCCCGGCTTCCCAGTTGTCCTTTTCCTTCCCGCGAAGCGGCTTGTTGGTGTGGTGCGCCAGGATCATCCCGACCTGGTGCCGGTGCAGGAGCGGATTCAAGAGTTCGCGCATGAACCGGCTTACATCCTTCTGGCTATTGCTGTCCCCGCCCAGGTAGGCGAAGGCCGGGTCCACCATCACCAGGTCGAAGGGACCGTGTTCGGTCAGGAGCGCGTCGAGGGTCAGGGCGAACTTGTCGCTGCTCCGGTCGTTGACCGTGCAGACCATGATCCGGCTCGACGCCTGCGCCTTCTCCGCGGGTGTCAGTTCGCAGCCGGCCAGGACGCCATCGCGCATCTCGGCCAGGTCCCCTTCGTCATTCTCCGCTTGGATCAGCAGGATGCGCATCCCGCGCTCGCGGTAGGCCGTCCCCGGCGTGATGCCGAAGAGGGCCTTACCCAGGGCGAAGTGAATGGCCAGTTGCATCAGCAGGGATGACTTGCCCACCCCAGTCGGTCCAAGCAGCAGGCAGACACCGCCCCGGTAGAGGAAGCGGTGCATGATCAGTTCACTCGGATCATTCTCCGCCGGGGGCGTGCGCAGGTCATCGAGCACCCGCACCACGGGCAGGGCCTCGATCTTGACCACTTCCTTCTCGACGTTCTCCGCGTCGGTAGCGGGCAGGAAGCCGGACAGTAGATGGTTCAGCGGGGAGGCTTCAGACATAGGCGGCCTCTGGGTTGAAGTAGAGGACATGCTGGCGCGCCGCAGGAACGCCTTCGACCACGCGCAGGCCACCGGGCATCCGCAGCCAGCCGCAGATGTCCCAGCGCGTCGGGTCTGCGCCCAGCAGACAGGCGACGCAGAAAAACCGGACTTGGTCGCGGGCGTTGTGGCGGTCCACGCGGAACCACCCGTGCAGGCTCTTGCCGCCGGAATCGACCACCAGGACCAGCGGGATGAACGTCGCCAACTGGGTGATGAGCCGAGCCTGCTGCGCCTTGGTCAGGTTCGGATCGTCGAACTCGGCAACCAGGTGCCGGCGCAGGCCGGTGTTGTTCTGGCAGCGGGGCGAGGGCTTGCCCCGGTAGTTCAGCGCGGAGCGTTCCCGCATCGGATTGACCACGATGAACTGAAGCCAGTCCGCGTCGGCGAGGGTTTCCTCGAGGGGCCGGACCATTGCCCGCTCGGTGTTACGGCCCGAACAGATCAGTTCACCGGGACGGAAGAGGCGTGGCAGGACATCGCTCGCAGCCAAGCCCGCATCGCGTTCGACATCGAAGGCGGGCGCCACGTCGGCGAGGACCTTGGCAATGAGCGCCGGGTTGGGTTCCGGCCAATCGACCGGATGCCGACCGAAGTTGACCTGCGCCGCCGGGCGACCCGCATAGGCGAGCTCGACAGCCCCTTCGATCTCGGCGTCAGGCACGGGGCGATGGACCACGAAGTCATCGCAGCACCGGCGCAGGAAAGCGAAGGACTGCTCGGCGCTGAGTAAGTGACGCAGGCCGCTGGCAACCTGGGCCAGCCAACGATGAGTTCCGCCGGGACCGGGCATAGCCCGCAGGCGTTCGGCGGTTCGATGGGAAAAGGGGTAGAGCAGAGCCATAGGGGGTCACTTCGCGTAGAAGGGCATCAACTTGCCCTCGACCTTCAGCGGAAGGTGAGGTGCCCAGAGGACGGGCGTTTCCATGATGGCGATGATCTGGGCGAGGTCCTGGTCGGCGCTCGCTTCGGGCAACTCGAACACGAGTTCATCGTGGACGCTCAGGACGGGCACGAAGCCCGCCTGGGCGCACCTGAGCCACGCCGACGCCAAAACATCCCGTGCTGTCGCCTGCGTCCAGTTCTCGGCGATCAGCCCTCCGTACACGTGCATGCGTTCGCCGGCCACCGTGGCGGTGGTGTCATCCTTCGAGACCACCACGTCGCGGTAAAACAGGAACCGCTTCAGCGCCGGGTTGTGTTGCATACAGGGGAGCGGCAGAGCGTAGCGGCGGCCGTCGCACACCGCGCAGGCGTCTTGCAGTCGGTTCCAAAGGTCCACGACCAGCGGGTTGGATCGGCGGAAGTCCTCGACGATGCCCTTGGATTCATCTTCACCCAGTTCGAGGCCGGCCATCACGCGGGCTACGTCGATGAACTTGCGCCAGCCGCAGCCGAAACCCAGGCCCAGGACGCGAGCCTTGGCCAGTTGCCGCAGGTTTGACCCTGTCCGGTCACACCACGCTTTGAGTGATTCCGATTCTGCGTAGCCCATCGTGCGCCGGGCGTGAATTTCATAGGCGTCGGCGTTCGGGTTGTCGCGGAACAGGGCGAGGGCCTCGGTGTCACCGGCCAGGTAGAGCAGCACCCGGTTCTCGATCTGGCTATAATCGGCGACGGCGAGAACGTGCCCAGGCGGGGCGATGATGGCGCGGCGCAGGTCCACTCCCTCGGCGGTCTTCCGGTTCAAGTTCTGGAGGTTCAGCCCGCCACCACCCGACCACCGGCCCGTGCTGGCTCCGAAATACTTCAGTTCATACGCCATCCGCCCCGTGGGCATCCGGCGGGCTTCCATCGACTCCAGTACCTTCGCCGTGCGGTTGGCGGACCGGACCCGCTGCATGTGCCGGACCCAGGTAGCGGCGTCCGAGTCGAGGTGCTTCTTGAGCCACCTCGCGAAGCCGGGGTCGGCGTTCGACGTGGAAGGCGGCGCGGGCACGCCGATCCGTTCGCAGGCCGCCTCGAACTGCTTGACCGAGGTGGCCGGCTTCCAGGGCAAGGCGTCGGCGATGCTGCCGGCCAGGTCTTCCAGTTCGAGTCGCTTGGCACGGACATACTCCCAGTCAACGGCGAGGCCGTGCCGACCCATTTCGGAGGTCAGATCGAAGAGGCGGCGCTCGTGCGCTGGCCAATGCCGCTCCAGGTGATTCCATAGGGCCAGGCTCGCCAATGCGTCTCGACCGGCATAGCGGCTGATCTCGACGGCAAGGAAGCAGTCTTCAGTAGGATGCCGACCCTTGGCCCGGTCGCGGGGGCCTTTGTCGAGTGTCTCGCCGAACACCGCCTTGACCGCGCCCGCCAAGTCTCGCGGCATTTGCAGATAAGCGCACAGGGCCGCACTACAGACCCAGGTCGCCGCCGTCGCCGACGCGGCAGGGATCGTGCCCAGTTCCTGGAGCCGCTCGAACACGGCGCGGTCGAAGTCTCGATGGTGGCTGACCCACGTCCGCCCCGCGATGGTCGCCCATGGGAACTTCGACGGCGCGCAGACGCAGGTCCGCTCGCCGTCAGTCACGGCCGCCAGGTACGCCTGAAAGCGAGGGTCGTGGCAGTAGGCCCACAGGCCGAGTTCGGCGACCGAGTAGGTAGCGGTATAAAACGTCTCGAAATCGACCGCGACCGTGCCGCCGCACTCCGCCTGCGCCCACGCTTCCGGCGTGATCATGTTCGGCTCGGGAATCATGCCGGCGTTTGCTGTCGGGGGTCATAACCTTTGATGTAGCGCCAGAGCGCGGCGACCATGCGGAACGCCTGCCAGTCACGCGGAACGTCGGGATGCTTGACCACCACGACGCGGCCCGGTTCGGTGGTCGAGATGAAGATGTTGGCGGCGAGCAACCGGCCTACGCTCTCCTCGCCCCAGTACGTGGCGCCGTAAGCCGCGAGCTGCATCGCCTGGTTGTCATAGGCCACGACCTCCTCACCCGGCCTGGTCTTGCGCGTCTTGTAATCGAGGATGCCGATGCCGGTGCGGCCGTAGCGGAAGAGCACGTCGGCGGTGCCCGCGAAGCCGTGCTGCTTGTTCACCAGCTTGACTTCGCGGTCGATGATTTCGATGCCGACTTCCTGCCGCCACTTCAGCACCGGCTCGACGTAAGGCCGCAGGTCATCGGCGTATGGTTCGCCCGCCATCGCCAGTTCGAGCGCACCATGAATCATGGTGCCGAGGTCGGCGGCTTCCTCGACCTGCTCGAAGGCCGCGTTCCGCACGCGGTTGCACCAGTACTCTTCGGACTCGTCTGAGGTTTTGGGCGTGCGCAGCGACGCAATCGCGACTTGGTCGAGCTTCCACTTCTCCAGACCCGGCCTGGCGAGGACGCCGAGGATGCTCGTCACGCTGGGGTAGAGTCCCAGGCGCTTGGCGTCCTTTACCGTGGTTGGACGTTCGCCGCGACCGTCAGCGGTCGGCAACTTGTGAACGGGAGTCCCGTCGAGCCGATACCAGTGACCCGACGGGACCTTCGATTTGGAGAGAACGGCCATACTCAGAACGGGATGTCGTCATCCGGGGCCGTGACGTTGGGAGCCGCCGGGGGCGGCGTTGGAACCTGCGCGGGTGCTGGCCCAGGCTGAGGGCGAGGTTGCGGGGCTGCGGGTGCCGGGGCCGGCTGCGGCGCGGTTTGACCGAAGCCCGCCGGGACGGGCGATAGGGCGGCGATGGCCGCGAACACCCCGCTGCCGTCGCGGCGTTGGATGTGTTCGACCGTCAACAGGCACTTCGCCCCTTTAAGCGAGCAGTAGTCCCACCCATAGGTGGGCGCGCGACCCAGCAGGCTCTTGAGGAAGCCGAATAGGGCCGACTTCTCATTGCCCGAGATTTTCATCTGCTTGCTGGCGACGCGATGTGGGTTGCCCTGCGCGTCGCGAAGGCCGAAGAGGAAGCAGGTCAAATCGACCTTCTCCATCTCGGTTGATTGGAACTTCTGGCGTGTGACGCCGAACTCGTCATGGATGTCAATGACGGTCGCGATGAACGTCCCCGCGGGAGCGAGGGCGTCGCCGATCAACGCGGCGAACGGGTTATTGTGGCTGCTGGGTTGAGCGAGGATTGCCATAGTGGTCTTGTTCCTTTCGGGTTGAGGGTTTCAGTTGCGGGTCTGCCGCTCGATGGCGGCGAACATGACCCAGTTCACGGAGGTCGCGCACATGACAGCCATGACGGCGACTGCTTTGGGATTCGGTCCCGCCGTTGCCGCCACCAGCCAGGCGATGCCGCCCAGTAGCGCCACGTAGGTCAGGAAGCCCCAGACTGCGAGTGCGAGGTTTCGGTAGGATTTGAACCAGTCGATTCTGCGATGTTGCTCTTGCGTGTCATTCATACTGCGTTTGCTTGTTTGCTACCGGCCGGGTTGAGTTGGCGTCGGACTGGCCGGGAAAGACCGTCGCCAAATTGGAATCGTGCGAGGGCGCGGGCATCGCGGCCTTCGGCTCGAAGGGCTGCTTGCCGACGCTGAAAGGCATCGCTTCGGAAGTACGCCTCGACTTCGGTGAGGCGGTAGCGGCGGTAGCCGCCCAGGTCGTGACCCGGAACGCGCCAGCGGCGCAGCGTCCCCCGGCACACGCCCAAGCGCCGGGCTAACTCGGAGAGGGTGAGGTAGGCTTCGGGCTTGGGCAGTTGTCCCTGCAACAACCGCAGCGCCTCTTCCCGTCGTTCGGGCGGAGCCGCCATGGCGGCGGCGATGAGATCTTCGAGGCCGGTCACGGTGCGTCCTCCCCGAATCGGAAGCCATACTCCCGCCACAGGTCCGAGACCGCTTCGGCGTTGCCTTCGCTCGCAAGAGCGCGAAGCTGCCGGAAACGGGGATCGGTAGCGCGTCGCTCGACTTGCTTTGCAGTCTCAGGGAGAACTTGATGGGTCTTCGGTGGACGTTTCCTGTTGTCTGTGGCCATGAGTCCTCCTCAGCAATCGAACAGCTCAAACGCTGGCTTATGCAGGACCTCAGCGATCCGTTGTTTCCGGTCTGCATCCGGGCGAACGCGCCCGGTCTCGATTCTCGAAATCTCGATTTCCCTGGTGCCGACCTTCTCGGCCAGTTGCAGTTGTGTGAGCCCCTTCAGGACCCGCGCCGCCTTCAATCGTGTGTTCGCCGCCATAGCTGTCTTTTTCTTTTCTGTGGCGAACCGTTCGCCACTTTTACCCCTATGGCGTGACTTTCCCTGTCCCTGACGGGACAAATCGTGTCTCAGAAAAAAAGAAACCCCGCAGAGGGGATTCCCCTGCGGGGTTGGAAAGGTTGAAAGGCGGCTAGTTCGCCCAGGTCACTCCGTCCGGTGGCTCATACACGAAGCAGCCGGCCACACCAGCCTTGGCCCTGGCCCCTCTGCGCCCGGTAAACCGAGCCGAGGGATTCAGCAAATACTTTTCGATGTGCTCCGCGAATGGGCCATAGACCGGGTGCGGTTTCCCCTCTGCATTTTTTTCACTGATCAAATTCTTGTGCAGGCGTTGGATGGCTTTGCGCACGGCGCGGACCGTCTTTTCCGCATTTGTCTCGGGTCGCTTCCCGGCCTGCTTGCGGACCCGCGCCAGCTCCTCTAGGCGCTCCCGCGCTTCGTCCTTTTCCACTTCGGAGGCATCGTCACTGTTCAACGTGGCCATCAGTTCATTGGCCTCTTTTTCAATGGCCCGCCGGCTTCCCGCCTCATCCTTGCCCATGCTGATCTCCGGGATGTCGGCATAGCCGAACACCCGCGCCGCCAGTTTAGTGCCGTGAATCGGCTCCTTGGGTGGATTCTTCAACAGGTACGCGACGTAGCGCAGGCCCTTTTCCTCTTTCCACTCTGCCGACTTCCAGTCAAAGACGATCTTCCAAATGCCGCCCCCGTTGCGCAGCGCATACCGTGGTCCGCCATCTCCCTCGATGGTCACACCGCCATCCGTGATCCCCTGTTGCTCCAGCCATTGCGCCATGTCCTGCTTGATCAGTTGCGCCATCTCGCCCATCCGCCGGCTGACAATCCGGTCAATCGCCGCGTCGAAGTCCGGGCGGCGAATGGTTGTCTTCTTCTTGGCGTCAATGGCGAAGTGCCCGAACGCGGAGTCTGG
This sequence comes from Verrucomicrobiota bacterium, assembly GCA_029556615.1. Lineage (GTDB taxonomy): Bacteria > Verrucomicrobiota > Verrucomicrobiia > Limisphaerales > J093 > JAKQDD01. The sequence goes on from JAKQDD010000134.1 coordinate 56,151, forward strand.
CGTCCGCAGCGTCGCAAAAAATTTCGGGGCCTCTTCCTCGTTCAGTTTCGTGGCGATGGCCGCCAGCCGGGGCAAATCCTGCTCAACGAGCTGCGTGGCCACTGCCCGTGTGGCAGCGGACAAGACGACCGTTCCAGCCTGGCGCAGCATCCCCACCAACGCCCCCAACTGTTCCCGCATGGCGTTGTAGCCGCACAATTCCAAGTTCGGCAGGGACTCCCGGAAATTCGCGAACACCTCTGCCAGCAGCTCTCCGCTTCGGTCCGTCTTGCCGATCTCCTGGCGCACCGGCGCCATGGCCGCGTGAATCCGGGCGAAGATCGTCTGCGTGACACGATCCAGCGGAACTTGTTCGATGGGCTGCTTCCCTGGCATGACTGGTCCTCACAACGAATACAGGTCCCCATTTCGGCGGAACCAATCCTCATGCTGTTTGTGGTCGGGCGAGGCCCGCCGCAACCGTTCATAGAACGCCGGGCTGTGGTTGTGCTCGTGGATGTGGGCCAGCTCGTGCATCACCAGGTAGTCAATACGCTCCGGCGGCAGCAGGATGGTCCGCCAATGGAATAAGATTTTTCCTGTATGCGTGCAGGAGCCCCAGCGGAACCCCAGGTCTCGGATGCCGATGGCCTTTGGCTCCGCCGCCATCCGCCCCTTCAGCGCCCGCACGCGGCGTTCAATCCATTCCGCCGCCCGTTCGCAATACCACTCCACAAACAGGTCCCGCCCCTTGCTGGCCTTGGCCAGCGGCAGATAGAACCGGTCATCCTTCAGCACCAGCCCCGTGCTCCCGTTCGCCGCCGCCTCATCACTCACCAGCTTCAGCCGGTATTTCCGCCCCAGGTAGTAGAAGCCCTCGCCGGAGACAAACTCCTTGGGTGGCGGCCCCTTTTGCGTGGCCTCTTTGCGCCCCAGCGCCGTGTAAATCCACATCTGCTTTCCGCGCACGATCTTTTCGATCTCGGCGACGCTTAGATGATCAGGCACCGCGATGACCACGCCCCCGCCGCGGTCAATCGTCAGGTCAACACTCAGCCGCCGGACACTCCGGCGGACCTCGACTGTCAGCCCGTCAATTTTCAGATGCTCACTCATGCAACCAGAAACCGCCGCCGGTGGTAGGCCAGTTCCCTAATCCGCGTGGCCAGCTCCCGCACGTTGTTCTTGAAAACTCGTTGCCCATCCACCCGGCACCAGCGCAGCTCGTTATACACCGTCGTTTCCAATGCCTGTTGGCTGGCCATGTCCCGCCAGAAGTCCACCTTGCGGATTTCTGCCTGGATCACCCCCACCAGTTTCACCGTCACCTTCACCACTTCTGGAAATGCGGCGTCTTCCGGTTTTAGCGCGGCCCCTCCATCGGCTTCTGCCGCCTTCTTCAGCACATCAAAGAAGGGCGCCTGCACCTTGGGCTGAATGCCCGCCACGGTTTCTTCCCGTCCTTCCCGCACTTCCTTGTCCAGGAACTCCCGCAGCACCTTCTCCAGTTCGTTCCAGTTTTCCCGCAGGGCCTGCAAGATCGAATCCAGCTTCTGGCTCAGGGTCTTGAACCGTTCTGGGTCCTCGTTCAGGTGAATGCTGATATGATAGCGGATCGCATGGAGCATTTCGGACGCCCGGCTCTTCGCTGACTTCTTTCCCTTCACCTGCTCCTCGAACGCCGTGTCCAGGATGTCCACCGGCGGCCCGGCGGGGTTCACCCCTTGGGCGCTGATGTATTCGTCAATCAACTGCCGCACCTTTTGCGCCACCCCCAGCAAGTTCAGTTGGCTGTCCCGGTATAAGTTCGCCGCCACTTTCGCGATGAACCCGAGAATCTTGGCATCGCGCAGGTATTTCTTCCCTTCCGGCAGCGGCAGCACCACGTCTAGGCTCAGGTAAAACAGCCGGAGCTTCCCAATGAAGTCCGCCCGCACCTTCGCGTCTGCCAGCAGGTCCACGCATGCTTCGATGTCAGTGATGTCAGACACCCCGCGTGTCCGGAACACGTCCATCACCTGCCGGTGCCGGTCTTCCAGGCGGGGGATTTCCTGCTGCTTGGTTTCCAGCCCGCCGCCCTCGCCCTTGCCCCCTTCGCCTTCTTGCAACGCCTGTTTCAGGAACTGGGCGATGCCGATGTAATCCACTACGTAGCCATGCTCTTTGCCCCGCTTCTTCCGGTTCACCCGCGCAATCGCCTGCAAAAGCGCGTGCTCCCGGATCAGCCGGTCCACGTAGATCACCTGTTCCACCGGCGCGTCAAACCCGGTCAACAGCATGTTCTGCACACACAGGAAAGCCAGCCCGCTGCACTTCGCCGGGTCCGGGTGTTCCAGCGGCAGCTTGAACTGGCGCTCGTATTCCTCCCTCTTTTCCTGGTCGCTCCACTTGCCCCAAGAGGGTGGGTCGTTGTGGTTGTGCGAAATCACTGCCGCAAATTCCAGCTTCTTGATCCGCGCCAGCATCGGATGCACCGCCACCAGGTATTGCTTCGCTTCATCGAGTTGCGCGAGTTCCCCTTCCGGCAGCGTCAGCAGCGTTGGGTCCAGCGCCTCCAGTTCCACCACCAGCTTGTCTTTGGCCGTTTGCAGGGCCTCCTGGTAACGCATGGCCGCCAGTCGGCTGGTGGCCACCACTTGCGCCTTGAACCCGCCCGGCAGAATCTCGCGCACATAATGGCGCAGCATGTCATCCGCCTTCGCCCCAATCAGCTTGGGTGCCTCCAGTACTCGCGGCTGGGTGGCATACAGGTTCATGATCACCTGTAGTTCCGCCTCCGTGTACTGCCGGAAACGGAACCGGGCCACGGTGTCCAGTTCTGCCGCCCGCTCCACCAACCCTTCCGGTATCCGGCCTTCATATAGAATCCGCACCGTGGCTTCGTCATCCACCGATTGGCGCATGCCGTATTCGTCAATCATCGGCCCGAAGATTCGGAACGTATTCGCCCGCTCCGACTTGAAGATCGGCGTGCCCGTAAACGCCACCTTGGCCGCATTGGGCAGACCCGTCATCAGGTTGGCATGCAGGGTCCCCGCCTGGTCCCGGTGGCCTTCATCCACCAGCAACAGGATTTTGTTCGACTCGTTCAGGATCGGGAACGTCTCTTCCCCCTTGGGGATGCGCTGCCGCAGCACCCGGCCCTTTTGCGCCCCGGTATCCGCCGCAGGCTCCGGCTCGGGCTCTGCCACAAATCCAATCTTCTCTTCTTCTGGCGTCACCGCCAGGTCTTCCGCGTCCGGCTTCTCCCGCAGTTCCATCCCGTGTTGCGGCGGCAGCCGGTATTCCAGCACCTCGTAATTCGGATCATGGTCCTGGCTCTTTTGGATCATGCAGAACACCAGGTCCGGCCCTTCCTCGCGCAAAATCCGTTGCACGCGCTCCGTTGGCGATTCCAGCCGCTTCCGGTCTTCCTTGTTCGGGCGCAGGTTTTGCCCCGACAGCGCCATCGTCTCCCGCAACTGCTTCTCGAGTTGGGTCCGGTCTGTCACCAGCACGATCTTGAAGTCATGCAGCCCTTCCGTGGTTCGCATCTTGCGCACCACATACACCATGGTGATGCTCTTGCCGCTCCCCTGGGTGTGGCCGACCACGCCGCCGCGTTCATCTACATCCCCGCTTTCCTGCCGTGTCTTGCCCGCCTTCAGCCGCTCGACGATCTTGTGCGCCGCACGGTATTGCTGATAGCGCGGCACGATCTTCACCGGCTTCCCGTTGTCCTCGCTGAAAAGCACAAAATTCCGCAGGATGTCCAGCAGGTGCGCCGGTCGCAGCATTCCGGCCGTCAGGATTTCCTGGCTCTTCAGTTGGCCCGGCTCTTTCCCCAGTTCCGCCGCCACTTGTTCCAGCGGCACCGGGTGCGTGTCCTTCCATTCCTGGTAAAACTCGTATTGCGCCCCCAGCCCCGCCGCCCTCGTCTCGTAAAACCATGTGGACACCATGAGCTGGTTGAAGTGGAACAGGTGCGGCACGCCCTCTTCTTCCGCCACATCTTCCCGCTGGTTCGAGTAGCGCAGCAGTTGGTTGATGCCCTCGTTCATCGGTTCGATGATCGCCGGGCTCTTGCACTCCACCACCGCCAGCGGGATGCCGTTCACGAACAGCACGATGTCCGGGATCACGAATCCCTGCCGCCCGATGAACTCCACCCGGAATTGGTTTACCGCCAGGAAGTCGTTTCGCTCTGCCGCCTCGAAATCAAACAGCCGGATGCGCACCTCGTCTTCCCGTGCCCAGGCCGGTTTCTCTGCGTAGGCCACTTTCACCCCGCGCGCCAGCTTTTCCGTCAGCTCCTTGTTCTTCGCCAGGCCCCCGGTCGCTTCCGACCGCTCCAGTTCCCGCATCGCCCGCTCAATCGTCAGGTCATCCAGGTATTCGTTACCGTCCGGGTCCAGGTTCAGCTTGCGGATGGCTGCCCGCAGCCGCGGCCTCAGCACCGTCTCACGGAAATTCTCCCGCTCCGTCTTCTGCGGATAGTCCAGGTCGCCCCGCAGGTATTTCCACCCCATGCCGGCCAGTTGCTTCAGCATCGGGTATTCGACTTCCGTGTACTCGCACGGGTCCTGCCGCTCCAGGTCCTCCAGCGGAATGGTCTCGACCTCTTCCGCCCTCGTGTCTGCGCCGGTCTTGGCTTCTTGCTTCGTTATCGCGAACTGCGGCGACGCGGCTTTCTTCTGAGTTGTCTCCGTCAGCATCTTCATTGCGCCTTTTCCGGCTGCTCTGTCAGCACATAGCGCGGGCGCCCGCTGCCCACCCTGGTTTCCATCACCTTGATCTTCACCCGCTCCCCGAGCAGGGCATTCAGCTTTCCGGCGTCCTCAATGCAGGGACCCACCTTGCCCGTGATCACCCGGTTATCATCCTGCACCTGAAATTCAAAAGTCCGGTGCTGGGGCAGCACCCCAAGGAACTGCCCGGCTAGGCCCATGCCGGTTTCTTTCACATTCTGTTCCCCCAGCCGTTGCAGGCTCCGTTGCACATCGCCCGGATCAGTGAACCGCACCTTCCGCTCCCGGTATTCCAGTCCGCACGACGCTTCCGCTTCCACCATCACTTTCAGGAAAGTCCGCACCGCGTTCAGTGTCCGGCCATCAATCTCCGACAACACATCCGCCAGTTCGTCATCGTTGCTCTCGCGGGTGCGATCCAGGATGGCTTGCGTCTTTTCCAGCGCCACCGCGACCGAGGAACCATCACCCTCCAAGGGCAGTTCATCCTGGTATTCCTCGACTTCAAACCCGAACGACCCCGGCACCGTGTTGGTGATCAGCAGTTGGTGTTCTTCCTTGTTGGGGATGGGTCCCTTCGGCTTGAGCGGCCCGGTGGCGTGCGAGGCGGCCATGGCCGTCACCACGTCCGTAAAGGACTTCATGGCCTCTACCCCGAACTCGGCGAAAATCCCATGGCTCGCCACCACCGGCTTGCCCCGGAACGTCACCCGCGCCCGCGCCGGCTCCGGCCCGAGCTTGGGTTCTTTGCCGATCAGGCCCTCAAGTTCCTTTAACCGCTCTTCCAGACCCATCCGGTCCAGCGCCGCGCTGGCCGGAATGTGTGAGAGCATGAGCATCAGTTCCTTCTGCTCTACCACCAGTTGAAGATGTTCATTGCGCGTCATGGCTTTGCTCCTTCCGCGTTCATTGCCAGGTTTTTCTTCGCCGCCTCGTCTCCGGCGGGGTCCAGGTCCACTTCAATGTAGCCCTTCCAAAGGCCGTTTCGCCGGTGGGACCACATGCTGTACCAGTACCGGCTCCGCTCTACCAGGGTTTCGGCCGGGGACCCCAGTTCCACCATGTAAGCGTCCACTTTGTATTGGTCCTTCGTATTGACCAGCACCGGCATCCCGGCCGTCATGATGTCGGTCTGTGTCTTGCCCGCTGGCAGGTAGTAAAACGTCACCACGTCCACGTCCTTGGGCGCTCGTTGCTCCAGAATCTCGGTATTCTCCAGCATGCTCCCGTCCAGCCACTGGAATCCTCTCGCCAGTCCCAAACCGTGCAGCGCCTCGCGATACCTCAGGAACCCTTCCAGAATCTTTGCCCGCTCCGGCGTGGTATTAAAGTGCAGCACCACGTTCACCAGCGATGTCCGGTACGGCGACCGCGCCGACGGGTTGGTCGGCGCTCCCGTCGGGTCAATCGGCGGCAGCACCCCCTGCGCGTTCCATTTCGGTATCGGGACTGTGCTCATATTTTCGTGTTCTGCTATTCGTTCGCTTCCCGCTCACGCCTTGCTCAGCGCCGTCTTCGGTATCATACCTTCCCGGCGCATCCATTCCAACGCCCTTAGCCATCGTTCTCTCGGGATCGCCTGCTTGCTCTCGTGCCACCGCAGCAGCACTTCATCTACAATCGCCCCGTCGCCCACGGCCTTGCCCTCGCTGGCCAGAACCCGCCAGGCTTCATACAGCGTCGCCAGTATCTCGCACCGTTGCGTGTCCAACGGCTTCAGCAGGTCAATCACGGCCTGTATCTTCGCTTGGGCGCCGCCCCAGTATTTCTCAAACCATGGCCGGTGCTCCCCGCGCTTCGCCAGCGGCACATAGGACCACCCCGGCGGCTTCTCCCCGGCCTGACTGTTCTGTTTCCCGCCGGTGCGTGGCACCTTGTCGAACCACTGTTTCTTGCTCAAAAGCGCATCCACCGACCGCAATAGCCGGTTGTCGAACGGCCCCGCCGCCGCCCGCAGGTAATGGCTCTCCAGTTCCAGTTCCGCCAATTGCTCCACCAGGTAGAGCGTCTTCATGAATTTCACGTGCCCGAATGTGATGTCGCCGTGCATCTGGTCCACCACTTCCGCCGCCAGCACCGCCCGCTTAAAGTGGATGTTTGCCCCTAGCTTCACCACCTTGCCTTCTGGGGAGTCACCTGCCGGGTCGCTCACCAGCTCAGCAGGAACACGCACCTGCCCGGCAAGCAGGTCATGCGCAATACCCACCTTGAGCCGTAGGAGTTTTCGGAAGAGTCGGGTCTCCGATTCAATTCGGATGGGCACGGCCCGCAGAGCGTCCGCGATTCGAGCCCGCTCATCTCCATCCGGCCAGGGTACCACGAGAGAGCGGATTTGAGCGTAATTCAGTCCCTGCCTGTTGCTTCCTGCATTGAGCCGATCAATCTGTGACTGCCCGAACGGTGACCCAAGGAACCCAGCAAGGAATACCGCATCCTCTTCTCGCGGCGATGGTCCTACCCTCAGGCTGCAAACGTGCTGGTTCACATTCGCAGGGCCTAGCCCAGTCGGGAACGGGCAACATCTCCCAATAGAGGCCCCCGTGATGTTCAGCAATACATCGTGTGGCAGGATTTCACTCCGGCTCATTGCTCGGTGAGTTTCCAGTCCGATGAAGGCCACATCGTCAAGCAAGAGCCCCTCGAACGCTACGTTTTGGCTCCGTATGAAAAGCACTCCATCTTTTCGATACACTTTCTGGCCGCCAGTCGGCGTGAGGCCGCTCCCAACGTGCGAGCACAGTTTCCCTATGGTTTCCACGGTCCAGCAACTCGGCACTAGGCCCACTGGTGTCCGTTTGAATTGCTCCGGATGGAGCTTCGGATTTCGCAACTCTCCATCCGGTCCTATCCCTCGCCTTAGCAGGTCCAGCACCAGCCCCGCCTTGACTTTGTGCAGCTTCTTGATGACGCACGCCGTTTCTCGGAGCGCTTGATCAACATCTTGCAGAATCCTGGCAATGGCATCTTGCTCCGGCGGCTCAGGCCGCCAGATTTCTGCCTCTTGAAATGCGGCCGTTGGCAGCCCATACCGCGTCAGCCCGTTGCACACCCTGCCAAAGTACCGGGCCAGCCGGTGGTGGCGGATTTGCTTCGCCAAAAACACCGGGTTCACTTCGTCCTGGTCAGGCCGTACCAGTGCGAGGTGGTAGCCACAAACCAGCCGGCCACTTTCACCGAGATACACCGAGGGCACTGCGATATCATCTGGCGTCTCGGAATCCTTGGTCACCATGATGTCCCCGGCCTGGATGCCAAACTGGGTAATCTCCGCGTCCGTCGCCGTCGCCTCCATGAATTCTTCCCGCCCGGTCACGTACTCGTTTTGGTAGGCGTCCACGTAGTTGCACAGCCGTACTGGTTTCTCACCGGGCCGGGACTTCTTGTCCACGCTGCTGAACCGGATGTCTGCCACATCCTTCAGGCGCTTCACTTCCCAGTCGGCGGGAGGCGTTGTGGGTTGTTTGCTCATCGCCCGTTCCTCGCGGGGTAGAGTTGTTTTAGCCCGTCCGCCAGGCGCCTCTCCGCGCCCGCCCGGGCGCTCTCAATTTCCGTCATCGGCACCGCATACTTGTCCCACAGGTTGGCCATGATGCCGGTGATCTCCTGCAAATGCTCCGCCATGTATTTTCGCAGCACCGCTTCCAGCTCATCCGTCGCCAGCGCCAACACCAGGTCCCGGCACTCCTTCCCGGAAAGGCTCGCCCGCGCTTCTGTCAATCGCTCCGCTAGTGCCGCCCCCAAGGCCCTCAGCTTCCGCCGTGCTTCGGCCAGTTGTTCCTTGAGCAGCTTCCACGGCTCCAGTTTCTTTTCCAGTGCCGCAATCTCCGCTAGCAACCCTGCCGCCTCCGGCGGTTGTTCGCTGGCCTCCTGCCTCTGCCGCCCGCGCCCGCGCTTTATTCCCATTTCCGCCAGTTGCCCCTTCAGGTCGCTGATCTCTTTTGTCAGTTCCTTGACGTAGTCGCGTTCCTCTTCACCCTCGCCGCCGCCCTCATCGTCCGGCCCGGCCTCAAAGGCTTCCATCTCGCCCTCCAGCCGGGCGATGTCCGCCTTGGTGTCTTTGATCTCTTTCAGGTAATCCGGCAGTAGTTTCTTCACCAGCTTGTGCTCGAAGGGGTCGAACTTGTCCCGCTTCCGGCTCTCCTCGTCTTCGATCATGTCCTTGATGAAGTCCACCCAGCCGTCCACCAGTTCCTCGAATCCCCGCGCTGCCACCGTCTTGAACTCTTCCTTCACCTGGTCCCACCAGGTCACCAGCACACCCACCCGCTTGTAATGGTCCAGCATAGCCACCGGTTCTAGCGCCGCGTCAAACGACTTGATGAAATCCGCCCGGATGCGCATCACGTTGTTCTTGCTCGGCAGTCTTTCCAGCCGTGGCCCGGCGGTCTCTCCCCACCACTTCCCGAAGGCTTCGAGCATGGCTTGCTCCTGCCGTTGCACAGTGGGCGACGCCTTCACCACATCCGCAATGTCCGCCCGGTCGCCAACCTTTTCCGAGAACAGGTAGTAGTCCTCATCCCGCACCGTGAACACGCGCCGGGTGTCCAACCCGTGAGCGTCAAACAAGGCGCGGCGGTCTGCCACTTCGTCACGCGGCACTCCCCCGGTCAGGTGCGCCCGAATGTCCTGTGGCTCCGGTGGCGGTGAATTGTCCACATACCGCCGGATGTTCAGGTTGTAGTCATTGTCCCGGATCTCTTGCAGCTTCACCACCCGCGCAAAGCCGTCCGCGTTCTCATACTTCTGGAATGCCGACACAATCTTCTCCGCGTGCTCTGCCCGCAGGAAGTTTTCCGCCCGGCCCGCCTCAAATTCCCGGTCCGCATTGATGAAGAGGATGGACCCTTGCCGCGCCCGGTCCTTCTTGCCCGGTCGCCGCATCACCAGGATGCACGCCGGAATGCTGGTGCCGTAGAACAGGTTTTCCGGTAGCCCGATCACGGCTTCAATCACGTCATCCTCGATCATCCCCTTCCGAATCTTCTGCTCTTTGCCGCCCCGGAATAGCACGCCGTGTGGCATGACAGTCGCCACCACGCCGCTATCCGTCAGGCTAGACAGCATGTGCTGCGCGAACATCAGGTCCGCCTTCTTCCCCGTCTCCGGCGCCCACCCGTATTTGGTGAACCGCTCTTTGGCCTGCATGCCCTCCTGCTCGTAGTTCATGCTGAACGGCGGGTTGGTGATGATCCGGTCGAAGTATTGCCGCTCCCCGCCATAGACCAGCGGGGTCTTCAGGCAGTCATCCGGTTCGATGAACACCCGCTCCGTGATCCCGTGCAGGAACAGATTCATCTTGCACAGCACCCAGGCGTTCCCATTGTTGTCCTGCCCGTAGAGCGACAGGTTGCTGGCGTCCTGCCCGTTTTCCTCCACGTGCATCCGCGAGTAGATCAGCATGCCACCGGACCCGCAGCAGCAGTCATACACCCGGTGCCCCGCCTGCGGGTTCACCAGCCGCACCATCATCCGCACCACGCTGCGCGGCGTGTAGAACTCGCCGCCTTTCTTCCCTGAGCCTTCCGCGAACTCATAAATCAGGTACTCATAGGCTGCCCCCAGCAGGTCCGCGTGCTCGAAATCTTCATTCCGCATCCGGTGCTTCCCAAAATGCGTGATCAGTTGCCGCAGCTTCACATCCGGGATTTCCTTCTTCCCCACCTTTTCCGTGAAGTTGATCTTGTCCACCACCCCGTCCAGGAACTTGTTGTAGAGCGCCAGTTCGCCGACCGCCTTGTTCAAACCGTCACCCACGTTCGTTTGCATGGACTTGTCATCCCGGATGAATATCCACCGCGCCTTTTCCGGCACGAACAGCCGGGGAAAGTTCTCCGGCTTTTCCAGCTCTTCCGCGATCTCGCTCGCCGGCGTGCCCCGCGCCGCTTCCATGGCGCGGAACTTCTCCTGTTCCTCTTCAAATAGGTCCGAGCACCGTTTCAGGAACAGCATCCCGAAGATGAAGTCCTTGTACTCGGAGGCGTCCATCTTGCCCCGCAGGATGTCCGCCGCCGCGAACAGGTGCCGCTCTAGTTTTGGTAAAGTCAGTTTTGCCATCTATGGCCTTTCTTCATTTCCTTCGGCGGCCCCCGCCGCTCCGCCGCCCACGCTCTTCCGAGTCATGAATGCCGCGCCCCGGCTTAGCCGGGCCTTCAGTTGTTCCGTGATCAGCCCAACGAATTTGTCTGGCTCTGTCCACGGCCGGGAAACCTTGCCCGGATCAAATCCGTTGGCCTTCACGATGCCTTTCAGCACCGCCACGCTCAGCCCCCGCAGCCAGAACCGGAACTCTTCTTCCCCCTTCTGCTGGTACTCGGCGTACACGTCCGGCACCTCGTCCGCTGGCGCGCCCTTGGCCCCCTTGGGGCGTTTCCCGCTCGCGCTGGACACTTCCGCCAGGATGCCATCCAGCTTTGCGGCAAAGGCCGGGTTCTGGTCCGCCTCTTCGGCGACCACTTCCACCAGGTGCTTCAGCAGCCGGGTTAGCGTTTTGGCACGTTGCATCGTTCCATGATCTCCTGGGTCAATCCGCGAAACGCGTCGCAGTTCGGCCCGTATTTTGCCTTGAACGTTCGCAGGTTGGCTTCCGCATCCGCCCCGCGCGCCGTGTCCACGTTCTGCTTGATGAAACTCTTGAACAGCGGCGGCTGTTTCAGTTCCGTGGTTTTCCCATTGAACAACCGTCCCGCCTCCAGGTCCCGCATCACCCGGCTGTGCAGTTCCATGGTGCCCTGGACCTTGGTGGCCACGATCCCCATCGGGCGGATGGGCCTGCCCAAGTCGGTGGCAAACCGGTCCACGTTATCCACAATCTGGAAAATGCCCCAGGTGGACACGATGTCCGGAATGGTGGGGATGATATACCCGGTCGAGATTTTCAGCCCGTTCTTGGTCACCACCCCCAGGCTGGGCGGGCAGTCAATCAGCACGAAGTCATACCGGTCTATCACCGGTTGCAGCGCCACCTTCAGGATGTCTTGCGGGTTCTTGTCGTAGTTGCCTTGGATGGCCACGAACGGTAACCGCTCCTGGATTTCGATCAGCTTGATGCTCGACGGCAGCAGGTCCAGCCGGGCAATGCCCCCGTCAATCGTGGACACCTGTCGCACAATCGCCTCTTCCACGTTGAACTTGGCTGGCAACTGGAAATTCACCTTGTCCTCGAACAACTGCGCCAGCGTCCGGCCGGCTTCGTCTAGTTCCTTCCATTGCTCTTCCTTGATCAGGTTGATCGTGGCGTTGGTTTGCGGGTCCAGGTCAATCACCAGCACATGCTTCCGGTGTTCCTTGGCCAGGAGTTCCGCCACCGCCACCGTGGTCGTGGTTTTGGCCACGCCACCCTTCAGGTTGATGAAGCTGATGACGTGGGGCGTGCGCCCTTCCTTTTGCTTCAGCCAATGTTCCACGATTTCCCGATTCCACACCGGGCCGTTCTGGAGCACCTGTGCCGGCTTCGGAAAATCATCATACCGCTGTCGCCAATTCGTCACCGCCTGGCGCGTCACATTCGCCATCTCGGCGATCTCTGAGATTCCCACGAGGTCTTGCTGCATGAAAACAAGATAGCGAACCTGTGTACTCCGTCAACAGAAATATCCATCTGTTTCGATCAAAGCCTGAGAGGGTCGTGCTTCTGCGGTAACACCCGAGTTCGGTCTATTGGCTATCAATGATTTGCAGCAGGTGGAGTTTATCACGTCTCCATGTTTTGGCCGTCATCCCGTTCAGGATTGCACGCATCTTGTCATTCACTGATCCGTGCTCACCCTGCGCCAACATCTTCGGCATCGCCTTGAAGATGGCGGCCCGGAAGTCTTCCCGCCCCGGCCGGAAGTAGTGCTTCATGACGACTTCGACTGTTCGATGGCCGGTTACGCGCTGGACAAGTTCGAGGGGGACCCCGGCAGCGAGGGCGAGGGTGATCCAAGTGACGCGGAAGGAGTGGAAATCCCGGACGGAGGCCCGGCGCTTCCCGTTTTGCCGCTCCGCCTGAAGTCCATCGGTCTTCAAGGCCCGGCGGTTCCCGCGCACGATCTGGCAGCCCGTCTCCCGTTCCAGTTCATTCAGGTAGCCGGACACCGATCCGCGGCTGCAACCGGTCGCCGCCATCACCTGGTCGAGCGTTTGGCCGTCCATGTAGGCGCTGAACACCGCCCGCATGTTCCCTGCCTTCGAGGTGGCGTCGAGGCGGTCGATGTAGGCGAAGCCCTTGGCCCGAACCGTCTCGGCCGTCTCGACCGGCAACGCGCTTGATTCCGGGGCGGTCTCGAACGCCTTCGCCAAGACCTGCTTCACCCGCCAAGTGATTCCGTCGGGGTTGTTCTGGTACATCTGGGCGGCCTTGGGGAAGCAGAAGCCCTTGCCGCGGGTCGCTGCCTGCGCCCGTTCTAGTTCCTCCCGTAGCATTGGGAACACGGGGATGTCCACGGTCTCGCCCGTCTTTGCGGTCTTGACCGTGATGAACCCCGCCTTCAGGTCCACGTCATCCCACTTCAGGAGACAGCAGTCGCCCCGGCGCATGGCCGTACACATCCCTGTCACGATCACGGGCCGGATGAAGTCATCCTGGGCGCATGCCTCGGTGATCGCCTTCAGTTCCTCGACCGTGAACGGTTCCCGGTTGACCGTTTCGGACGCTTTGGTCACCAGACCGTGGAACGGATTCATGCCGTCGGTCAGGTGTGGGTGCAGGTGCTTGAACGTCGCCCGCAGCAGCTTCAGGGCATCGTTCCATGTCTTCGGCGACACGCCCCGCGCTGCCTCCGCGTCCATGAACGCCTTCGCGGTCTCGGGCTTGATGGCGACAAACTCCTGGACCCCGCGCTGGTGGTCGGCGGCGAACGCCGCGAACCGCTCCAAGGTGATGCGGCACTGCTTCGCGTAGGCCGCACCCGGTGGCTTCCGCCGGGGGATCGCCGCCCAGTGCTGCGGCAGGTCGGCGAGCTTCGGGAACGTGACCTCCCGACCGGTCTTCAACTCGGCGAGCTTGGCGAGGGTCTTTTCCCCAGTCCGGTCTTCCTCCAACTTCCGAAGTTGCTTGTCGTGGGCCTCCATCGCCCGACCGCGGGACCGCTCGAACTCGTCGTCCCCGATCATCGTTCGCTTGCGTGGGCGCTTTCCAGTAATCGGGACGCCAAGGTTGACGACGGTCTTCTTCCCGTTGATGACGAAGACCCCGTACCACCAACTGCTGTTCTTTCGGATTTCGAGACTCATAGCTTTGTCTATGTTCCAGTTTTCGCCAGTATGTTCCAGAAAGACGCAGTTTTTCAGCTCAACCAAACAATTGCCAAACAAATCCCGAAAGGAAACTGTTAAGTCCTTGATAGTCAGTTGTGCAGCTTTAGACTCATAATCTAACGCCCCGACTTCACGTTCAAATCCCGTGAGCAGACCGGCGTTGATCATCAAGCACTTAAGCCGCTGGCCTTCAGCGGGTTATCCCCGGTTTTGGCACGATTCGTGAATTCCCGCCTCTCCGTGTACCAGTATGTACCAGAAATGCGCAGAAATGCGCACATACCAAACAATCGCCAAACACTTCGGCGCCCGAGAGGGCCGGATGAGGGCGGGTTCAAGTCCCGGCGTTCACGCCCCGCTTCGCTCCTGCCCTGTCGCTGGCGCGAGGTCGGCCTGAGGCAGGCGAGGATCCCCCGGCAGGATAGAACGCCGCCACCCGGCCCTTTCGGCAGCGCGTCGCCGGCGTCTCGACGCGACAAGGACGGCAAGCGCATCACCGGGCAGGCGGCGAGAAGAAACCACAGGGGGGAAGGCGGGCACTGCTGCAGGGCGTTGGCTCGATTCGCTGTGGTTGGGCTCTGTGGTCATCGGTTACGGACGGACTGCCGGGGTGACCAACCGGTCGGCAGGCGCTCCTGGGCACCAGCCAAAGTCCGATCCCAGCGGTGGAGGGTGTAGGTCTCAGTCCCCCATGCAAACGTGACTGCTGGAGAACCAGCACGATAAAAAAGGCTCTATGGCAGAATCTGTGGGTCAGAATGGCACATCTCAGGGGCTGGCAGGCGAGTCCGTTACGCGTGGCGACCGGCGGCGACGCGAGCTTGGAGGCTCGAAGCACGTCGCCGCCGCTCGCCTGCCGCCCCTGAGATGCAGGTATCGGTTCATCGATGCCTGTCGACTCTCTCAACTGGCTCGTAGTGAGCATGTTGCATTCGCAACGCGTCCACTCTGACCCACAGATTCTGCTAACGAGGCATAAAAAACCGCCACCTGATTACTGGTGTCGACTGAAACTCGACCTGTCCCCCAATACCAATCCTCATGGTCGAAGTAAAACCAGCCCCAGTCAGCACCCGGTTTCCGATAAACAAAGCTCGTCGTGAACGGTTCAGTGCTGAAGTTGCATTCTTGAACGATACACATCTCGACCCCGTCCGGGCTGACCGCACGCGCCACAATACGTGGAACGCCTACACGCAACAGAAACCGCAGAAATCGGTGAGCCCCAACTCCCGCGAGCACAAGTCCAGCTAGGCACGCTGCGATCACGACTTTGCAGCGAGCGGTCATGATACGATTGTCGCCCAACGGCAGCTCACCGACCGCCGCCGGAAACGCCCGGTTGCCTGCACCAATCGCTGACACATTACCCGAACCCTCCGATTGCCCGGCGGGGCGGCGGTTCTCCGCAGCGCCCCGGGTAGCCTTGTTTACGGCTTGCTTCATCGTCTCAGCCTCCGCACTACTCGAGCGATGAACCACACCGGTACGACGGCAATGACAGTCGCCGCCCCAGCTAGCACGAGTATGACACCGCTCCCGACTATGATCTCTGGCCATGTCATGCTGAGTCGAGTGACGCCGCGCTCAGAGCTGCCGATGACCATCCCGCCTACAACCGAGCCCACACCTGCAAAACCCGCAATCGCCCAAGGGGAAGTACGCTGCTTGCGTGGCATGTCCCACCATTTCAAGATCGCGAGTTCGAGCAACGCGCTCAGTAGCGTCACGACCAGCAGCAGCAAAACGATCTCGTGCATACGCGCCAAACGCCAGAGGTGAGCGACCGCCGCCGACAGTGACGGTGGAGCGCACGAGGCGCTCTTGAATTGCCGCCCAGCGTCGAGCGGAGAAGCGGGGCGGCGGTTCGTCTCCACCGACTTGTTGAACGAAGCCGCTTCGCGGCGGGGGAGGCGGGGCACCTGGGCCGCGGGTCCGTGCCGGGGATGACGGCGGATTGACATTGGGCCGGACGGGGATCGGGGTCATGCTTCCGACGCCCGGCCGCCTCGAGGCGAACCGGGCGCCAGAGTCAAAACTCAAACCACGTCCGTATGCATAAAAAAACGGGACCGTTCACGCCAGTCTAAACCGCTACGCCGAAGACCTCCGGCTGCTCCCCCTCCAGCCCCGCAGCCGCCAGGCCTACCTGGCCTGCGTGCGCCAACTGGGCGAGCACTTCGGCCGCGCCCCCGAGCAGGTCAGCCCCGAGGAGCTCCGCCAGTACTTCCTCCACCTCAAGACCGAGCGGCGCTTCTCCCGCTCCAGTTCCACGCAGGCCATCTGCGCGATCAAGGTCTTCTGGGAGAAGTCGCTGCGGCGTCCCTGGCCCGCCGAGGTCGAACTGGTGCGCGCCAATCCGCAGTTCAAGCTGCCCGTGGTCCTCTCCGCCACCGAGGTCCGACGCATCCTGACGGCCGTCCCCGCCCTCGACCACCGCGTCGCCCTCACCACGATCTACTCCTGCGGTCTGCGCCTGGGCGAGGGCCTCAACCTCGAGGTCCGCGACATCGACTCCGAGCGCATGCTCCTGCACGTGCGCGGGGGCAAGGGCAACCGCGACCGTTACGTGCCGCTGCCCCAACGCACGCTGGTCCTGCTGCGCGAGGGCTGGAAGAGCCACCGCCATCCCCGCTTCCTCTTCCCGGCCAGGGGCCACAGCGGCCAGGGCGCGTCCACCGCCACCGAGCCGATGTGCCGTTCGACCCTCCAACGCGCCTTCCGCCTGGCGCTGGAAGCCAGCGGGGTCAAGAAGGACTGCCACGTCCACACGTTGCGTCACAGCTACGCCACCCACCTGCTCGAACAGGGCGAGAACCTCCGCCAGATCCAGGTCAACCTGGGCCATAAAAGCCCCACGGTCACCGCCCTCTACACCCACCTGACCAGCCTCTGCCAGACCCAGCACCAGAAGCGCCTCAACGGCTTCATGAACGACCTCTGAGGTCGGCTCGTGACCGCCAGCCTTCCCACGGGGGCCGGCGGCGCCACCATCCGGTTCCACGACCTGCTCCTCGAGCAGGCGCCCTCCTATCTGGACCGGTTCGGCGCCGCCGTGCCCCGGCGTCAGCGCGAGGTGCTCGACAAGCTCCTGGGCTGCCGCACGCCTGCCCGGGGCGGCGAACTCTTCGCCTGCCCCGGGTGCGGCTCCTTCCATTATGCCTACCACTCGTGCAACGACCGGCACTGCCCGCTCTGCGGCCAGACCGACGCCGACGCCTGGCTGGCCGATCACACCGCGCTGCTCCTGCCCACGCCCTACTTCCTGGTCACCTTCACCGTTCCCGAAGCGGTGCGCACCTGGCTGCGCGCCCATTCGGAGCCGGGGCTCGACGTGCTCTTCGCCACCTCGGCCCGGGCCCTGCAGGACCTGGCCGCCGAACCCCGGCGCCTGGGGGCGTCCCTGGGGATGCTCGGGGTCCTGCACACCTGGAGCCGCACCCTCATCTATCATCCGCACGTCCACTACCTGGTGCCCGCCGGCGGGCTCAGCCCCGACCAGCGGCAGTGGGTCCCCAGCCGGCCCCGGTTCCTGGTCCACGTCCATCCGCTGGCCGACCACTTCCGCACGCTCTTCCGGCGTGAACTCGAACGTCAGGCCCCCGGAGCCCCGGAGTCGTTGCCGGCGCGGGTATGGAAGCAGCGCTGGGTGGTCCACTGCCAGGCGGCGGGGTCCGGCGAGAACGCGCTGCGTTACCTCAGCCGCTACGTGTTCAAGACCGCCACCGGCAACCGCCTCCTCGAACGCCTGCCTGACGGCCGGGTCCGGTGGCCCTACCGCGACAGCACCACGGGCGGGCCGGCCCACGTGGACCTCGACCCGCACGAACTGATCCGGCGCTTCCTCCAGCACATCCTGCCCGTCGGGTTCCACCGGGTGCGGCGCTTCGGGTGGCTGCATCCGGCCGCGCGCGGGAAGCGCAACCGGGTGCGGGCGCTGCTGGACCTGGCCCCGCAGCTCACGGAGGCGGAGCGGGCGGCCTGGCAGCCACCCACCCAGGACTGGGAGGCGCCGGAGCCCGAGCCGCCCCCGGCGCCGACGCCGCTCTGTCCGCGGTGCCGCCGGCCGATGGTGCGGGTGGGATCGTGGCGCGCGGGGCAGGCACGGCTGCTGCCGCCGGGGAGGGCGCCGCCGTGAGGTCCTGCCGTCCACCGACGCCGCGAGCGTCAACGTCGGGGCCGGGCCTCCTCCGGTGGGGTGTGCTCCTCGCTGGCGTGGGAGCGTTTGGAAAGGCGCCGGGAACGTCGCCAGATGCGTTCCGGGGCCGTTCCTCCGTGTTGCTTCGGCAAGCGTGCGTGAAGACTCGGACGGGATCGGCGTAGGTTCTGCGGCAGCGATCGACAGCCGAACCACGCATGAGCGCCGAGACATTTACGACGAGCGACCTTCACCGACTGCAAAAGCAGGTCTATGC
>JAKQDD010000135.1 GCA_029556615.1 Verrucomicrobiota bacterium
GCATAGACCTGCTTTTGCAGTCGGTGAAGGTCGCTCGTCGTAAATGTCTCGGCGCTCATGCGTGGTTCGGCTGTCGATCGCTGCCGCAGAACCTACGCCGATCCCGTCCGAGTCTTCACGCACGCTTGCCGAAGCAACACGATGCTTCGCATGACGGCGGTATTGCAGGCAATCGGTTCGCATCTAAAGAGTTTACATCTGTTGACATAGTAATGAGGAGTCGCATGAGTCGTGAAGATTTCTGTGTGTCAGGGCAGAGACCAGGGATCCGAACCTGTGCGTTTTTCGAAAGCGGACCTTTCTGAATACCCCTATGTCAGGAGTTATGGAGTCAGACGTCAGGGCGGGCAGGGAAGAGGGGCTGGATCATGTTGCTGTTCCGAGCTCCTCAGTCTTTCCGTCCTCTTGTGCCTTTTGTGCCTCTTGGCGGCCGCCTGTTCTTCGTGGCGCATTCCCATGCACACGCTGACGCGTCGACTTGCGCATGACGTGGCACCTCTTCCGGAAGCGGACTCTGTGGCTCCCCACTTGGCGTGGCTGGCTCTTGTTGTGCCTGGCAGGCCTGCTGGGCGCCTGGGGGCTGAGCCGCGGGGTGCTGGCGTTCCTCAGTGTCACCGAGCGGTTGCCGGCAGACCTGCTGGTGGTGGAAGGCTGGATCGCCGACGACGCCCTCGAGGACGCCGCCGCGGAGTTTCGTCGCGGCCAGTTCAAGGTCCTGGTGACCACCGGGGGACCGCTGTCGAAGGGTTTCTTCTTGTCCGGGTACGCGACTCATGCGTCGTTGGCGGCCAACACCCTCTTCAAGCTGGGGCTGACGACGAACCAGGTGATCGCGGTGCCGGGTCAGTACACGGCCCGGGGGCGGACCTTGGAGGCGGCGGTAGCGTTTCGCGACTGGTTGCTGGCACATGAGCCGGGGGTCCGGAGCATCAACCTGGTGACCGTGGGGCCGCATGCGCGGCGGAGTCGGCTGACGTATCAGCGAGTTCTGGGCAAGCAGGTGCGAGTGGGGGTGATTGCGGTGCCGGAGCGGCATTATGATCTCGAGCACTGGTGGCGGTCGAGCGAGGGGTTGAAGAGCGTGCCGGTCGAGGCGCTGGCGTACGTGTGGTCGGCGTTGATGCTGTGGCCGGGAAAGCCGTGACAGGGGACGGGGGACAGGGGACGGGGGACGGGAGACGGGGGACAGGAGACGGTCACGGCCGCCAACGGGGGTAGCGCCGCCGCAGGCCGGAGCGAAGCGCGCCCTTCGGCCGCGGCCTGCGGCGCAGCGCCTGGGGCCCCGTTGGGGCGGCCGTGTGCAGAGGGCAGAGGTCAGAGGGCAGAGAGGAATGGGGAAGAGGAAACACCTCCGATAACGAAGAACGAAGAACCCCTCACCCGTCCCTCTTTGTCCGCGTGTTGCGCGTGTTCCGCGGTTGACCCTTGGTCAGAGCGAGGAATGCGTCGACAGTCAGACCACTGTGGCGGATGAGGCTGCGCAACGTGCCGCGCGCCACTTCGCGATGATCGGGCACCGAGAGTGTGGCTATCCGCCCTTCCTTCACAAGCACCATGTGGCTCCCGCGCTGGCGCGCCAAGTGCCACCCGTCCCGGGACAGGGCTGCCACCACTTCTCGACCACTCAGCACGGGGAGGGCAGGCATCAGACCGCCACCTCCACCGAACTCGTTTCCACCGTGAGCGGCATTCCGCGCTCTGCACGGACTTCAAGACAGAGAGCAATCGCCTCTTTAACGCTCTCCAGAGCCTCGGAGCGGGTTCGCCCCTGGCTGACGCACCCGGGAATCGAAGGGCATTCGGCCACCCAAACTCCGTCTTCGTCACGATCCAGCGTCACCAAGAACTTCATATTCCGATACTACTTCAAGAGCAGGACGACGAAAAGGCAGAAAGGGGAAACCTGAAGACGGACCGCTGATCCGTAATCCGTGGTTGTAACTTCCTGGGCAGGCTCCAAAACCACGGATGACACGGATGACACGGATGGAACGGACCCCGATTCCCTCTCCCCTTGGCGCCTTGGTGCCTTGGCGTCTTGGCGTTGACTCCCCCCCGACGGGAAGGGAACGCAAAGGCGCGATGGCGCGGAGGCGCAAAGGAACCCCTGATCCGCGGTTCTGCCCACAGATCCGCACCGATCCCCACGGATGAGAGGCTGCCACAGAATCCCAATTCCCCGGATCCGCGTTGATCTGCGGAGATCTGCGGGCAACTCTGCCCCATCCGGTCTTCCGCGTATTCCGCGTATTCCGCGGTTCCCTTCTTCTTCTCTGCGAGCTCGGCGTGCTCTGCGGGAACCCATGCCAACAGGTGCACCCCGTCGGTCACCGGTCTTGCTGTTCTACCGCAGAGACCGCAGCGCCCGCAGAGAAAGAGAGGAAAGAACAACATCCCGCTGTCGTCGGTCCTCTGTCGTCCGTCGTCTGTCGTCCGTCTTGCCCCCCATCTGCGGAGATCTGCGAAGATCTGTGGGCGACTCCCCTCGTCCCGGACTGCCCACAGATCCGCACAGATCGACACAGATCCGAGGCGGCCCGCAGTGTCATCGGTCCCTCCTTTGCGCCCTTGCGCCGTTGCGTCTTTGCGTTGACTGCCCCGCCCGGAGGAAAACGCAAAGGCTCGAAGACGCCAAGACGCCAAGGAAAGAAGAAAAGAGTTCCCTTCTTCTTCTCTGCGAGCTCTGCGAGCTCCGCGGGGGACCCTGCAAGCAGGTGCACCCCGTCGGTCACCGGCCCTGCTGTCCTACCGCAGAGACCGCAGCGCCCGCAGAGAAGGAGGGGAAAGAGCTTCATCCGCGCTGTCGTCTGTCCTCTGTCGTCTGTCCTCGGTCATTCCCTTGTCCTGCCGCCGTGCCAATCTGTGATCCGCCCCGAAGCTGTGAGGAATCCCTCTTTGCGGAGCCGGCCCACCGGGGCCCCAGGCGCTGGGGACAGCGCGCCCTACCGACAGTCGTCGCGGACA
Organism: Verrucomicrobiota bacterium; assembly: GCA_029556615.1. Taxonomy (GTDB): domain Bacteria; phylum Verrucomicrobiota; class Verrucomicrobiia; order Limisphaerales; family J093; genus JAKQDD01. The sequence goes on from JAKQDD010000135.1 coordinate 2,965, forward strand.
CTCCTGGTGGGGCAACGAGACTCCGTCGAGCCGCCCTGACGCATCCGCCTTCGCCAAGGCTTCGGCGCGACAAGCCGGCGCACCGCTGACCCGTGGTTGAACGCCCCGGGCAACCGACAAGTTCTGTGACTCTCTCTTCCCCATCGGCGGCGGACATCCGTGGCGGGCGGCGTCGGGGTCCGCTGCTGTGGTTCGCCGGGGTTGCGGCGTTGCTGATTCTCTGTTTCTGCAAGCCGCTGTTCGACCTGGTCCGGTTCGCAGCGGGGAGCAATCTCTTCTCGCATATCCTGCTGATCCCGCTGGTGAGCGCGTACTTGATCTTTCAGAAAACGCGCCACGCGCGGCGGGCGGGCGCCGGTTTCCCGATCGGCGACGCGGATCGGCGGGGCCGGCGGCTCGCGGTGTTCCCGGCGGTGATCGGGGCGGTGCTGCTCGCAGTCTACTGGGGCGCGGCGCGCGGGCGCGGTCCGCTGCCGGTGAACGATTATCTCTGTCTGACCGTGGCCGCGTTTCTCAGTTTCCTGGTGTCAGGGGCGCTGGCGTGCCTCGGGTCGGCGACGCTGAAGGCGGTGGCGTTCCCGGCGGGGTTTCTGGTGTTCATGGTGCCGCTGCCGGACGTGGCGCTCGAGGCGCTCGAGGTCTTCTTTCAGCACACGTCTGCGGTGGCGGCGTACTTGATGTTCCTCGTGTCCGGCACGCCGATGTTGCGGGACGGGCTGTCGTTCCGGTTGCCCGGGATAAGCCTTCAGGTGGCGCAGGAATGCAGCGGGATCCACTCGAGTCTGGTCCTGTTCATCACGGGGCTGCTGGCGGGACAGATGTTTCTGAGCACGGGCTGGAAGCGGTGGGCGCTGGCGCTGGCGGTGATCCCGCTGGGCATACTCCGGAACGGGTTCAGGATCTTCACGATTGCGATGCTGTGCATCCACGTCGACCCCGGGATGATTGATTCGCCGCTGCATCGGCGGGGCGGGCCGATCTTTTTTGGGCTGTCCCTGGTGCCGTTGCTGCTGCTGCTGCTGTGGCTGCACCGGACAGAGCGCACCACAGATGGAAGAGAGAGGAAGATTGACCGCGGATGACACGGATGGAAAGGGGAAGGCCGCAAAAAGGCGCAAAACGCGCAAAAGGGAAGAGAGGTCGGACCGCCCACAGATCCGCACAGATCAGAGGCTGTCCTCTGACCTCTGACCTCTGTCGTCCCCTTTGCGCCCTTGAGCCCTTGCGCCTTTGCGTTGACTCCCCCCACCCGGAAGGGAACGCAAAGGTTCGAAGGCCCAAGGCCTAAGGGAATCTGCTTTGCGTTAGCGCCCTTGCGTTGACTGCCCCACCCGGAAGGGAACGCAAAGGCTCGAAGGCGCCAAGGCGCCAAGGAAAGAGGAAGAGGGTTCCCTTCTTCGACTGCCCTGCAAACCCGTGCTCTGCGGGAACCCATGCCAACAGGTGCACCCCGTCGGTCACCGGTCTTGCTGTCCTACCGCAGAGACCGCAGCGCCCGCAGAGAAAGAGAGGAAAGTCCTTCATTCCGCAGCTGTCCTCGGTCCTCCGTCGTCGGTCGTCGGTCGTCGGTCGTCGGTCGTCGGTCGTCGGTCGTCTGTCCTCGGTCGTCGGTCGTCTGTCGTCGGTCCCCCTCTGCGCTCTTCGTGCCTCCGCGGTTGATCGCCCGACTCATCCGACCGCAGAGACACGAAGGACGCAGAGAACTCCCTAAAAACCCCAACCCGATCCCTCTCTGTGTCTTTGTGTTGACCTCTCCCGACCGAACTCGATGACGCTATGAAACGATCCGTGGTGGTATTGTGGCTGGTGCTGGCGGGGTCCGTCGCGGTGCTCTCGACCGGGTGCACCGCCAAGAGCAAGGCGGCCCGGCATTTCAACCGCGCCGAGGGCTACTTCAAGCAGGGCCAGTATGACAAGGCCGAGATCGAGTACTTGAACGCCCTGCGCCGGCAGCCGGCGAACCCTCCGGCCATGGCTCGCCTGGGCGAGGTTTACTATCAGCAGGGGCGGTACCTGCAGGCGATGCCCTTCCTCCTCAAGACCCTCGAGCAGGACACGAACAACCTCGATGCCCGACTGAAGGCGGCCACGATCTACCTGGCCGGCGATCGCCCCAAGGAAGCCCGCGTCGAGAGCCTCAAGATCCTCGCCCAACGCCCGGCCCACGACGAAGCCCTCTTCCTCCTCGCCCAATCCTCGCGCGCGACCAACGAGATGGCCGAGCTGGACCAGCGTTTGCAGACGCTGCGCCGGGCCGGCAGCAACCAGGCCGGGATCCACCTCGCCGCGGCCGTCCTGGCTTTCCATCGCCGGGACCTGAAGACCGCCGAGGCCGCCCTCGGCCAGGCCGCCGCCCTCGATCCGAAGTCGGCGAATGTCCAGCTGGTCCGCGGCGGCTTGAGCCTCGCCCAGACCAACCTGGCCGGGGCCGACCAGGCGTTCAAAGCCGCCGCCGATCTTGCGCCCGTCCGGTCGTTGACCCGGCTGAAGTACGTCGATTTCAAGCTCCAGACCGGGGCGGTCGAGGACGCGAAAAAGCTGGCCGAAGCCATCGTGGATCAGGCGCCGGATTTCGTTCCCGCCCAGGTCCCCCTGTTCAAGATCGCCATGAGCCAGGGCAAACTCGATGACACCGAGTCCCTGGTCAAAAAGGTCCTGGCCCGGGATCCGATCAATTCGGACGCGCTGCTGATGAGCGCCCAGGTGCAGTTGGCGCGCGGCAAGCCGGCGGGGGCGCTCAAGGAGATGGAGCGGATGAACGCTGTCTATCCCAAGTCGCCGTCGGTCCAGTACCACTTTGCCCTCGCCCACCTTTTGAACGCGGACGTGCCGAAGGCGGTTGCCAGCTTGAACGCCGCCATCGCCCTCGAACCGGAGTACGCGGACGCGATCCTGCTGCTGGCCGAGATCAACATCCGGAAGGGCGACACGGCGTCGGCGATCGCCGCGCTCACGCAGCTCCTTCAGAAGCGGCCGGGCCTGGTCAAGGCGCACATGACGCTGGCCAGCGCTTACCGGGTGAAAGGCTCGCTGGACGAGGCCCTGGCGGTGTATCGGCGCCTGATGCCGGTGTTTCCCAAGGAACCGCAGCTGCCGTTCCTGGCCGGCCTGATCCTCCGCGACCAGCGCAAGCCCGCCGAGGCGCTGAAGCTCTTCGAGCAATCGCTGGCGCTGGCTCCGGACAACTTCGTGGTGATCCAGCAGATGGTCGAGCTGCAATTGGGCGCCCGGCAATACGACGCGGCGCGCCGGCTGCTCGAGGCGCCGCTGGCGAAGGACCCGAAAGCGTCGCCGCCGCGGGTGTTGCTGGCGATGACGTACCTGGCCCAGACGAACCTGGCCCAGGCCGAGGCCCTGCTCAAGCAGACCATCGAGCTCGATCCCAATGCCCGGCCCGCTTACATGCTGCTGTCGCAGCTGGCGGTGGCGGGCGGCAAGCCCGAGCAGGCCCTCGAACGACTCGAGACCGTCGTGAGCCAGAATCCCAAGGACGTCCAGGCGCTGATGCAAATCGCGATGATCAACGAGACGCTCAAGAACTACAGCGCCTCGCAGAAGGCCTACGAGAAGATCCTCGAGCTGAATCCCAGGTTCGCACCCGCCCTCAACAACCTGGCCTACATCTACGTCGAGCGGCTCGGTCGCGTCGACGAGGCCTACGACCTCGCCCGCCGGGCGCGCGAGGTGCTCCCGAACGATCCGTACTCGGCGGACACGCTCGGCTGGGTGGCTTTCAAGCGGGGCGATTACGCCTGGGCGGTCACGTTGCTGTCCGAGAGCGCCAAGGCGTTCCCGACGGATCCCGAGGTGCAGTATCACCTGGGCATGGCCCATTACATGATGGGCGAGGAGGAACCGGCCCGAGCCGCCCTCGAACGCGCCGCCCAAGCGACAAAGGAGTTCTCCGGGAAACCGGAAGCCGAGCGCGCACTGGCGCTGCTGGCCATCGATCCGGGCACGGCGGATCGACAGGCCGTTGCCCGGCTCGAACAGCGGCTGGCCGAGCGCCCCGGCGATCCCGTGGCCCTCACGCGCATCGCGCGGGTCTATGAACAGACCGGCGCGCCGCAAAAAGCGGTCAAAGCCTACGAAGCCGGCGTGAAAGCCAATCCGAAGGTGGCGCTGCTCCAGGTCCAACTCGCCGAGCTCGAAGTGAGCCGGCAGCAGAACCCCGCCCGGGCACTCGAGCTCGCCCACGCCGCCCGCAGCCTCGAGCCCGAGGACGCCCGCATCGGCCATCGGGTGGGTCGGGTGGCCTCTCTTGCCGGCGACGCGAAATGGGGGCTGAGCCTGCTCCAGACGAGCGCCCAGCGGTTGCCCGGGGACGCCACGGTCCTCTACGATCTCGCGGTGGCTTTCTATGGCGTCGGCCGCTGGCCGGACGCGGCCAACACCTTGCGCCGCGCGCTCGAGGCGGATCCGAAGTTCCCACAGGCCGACGCCGCCCGCCGGTTGCAGGAGATGATCGCCCTGGGCTCGAACCCGGCCCAGGCGGTCCAGTCCCTGGCCCGGGTCCAGGAGATCCTCAAGGCAGATCCGCAGTACACCCCCGCCGAGATGGTCCTGGCCATCGCCAGCGAGCAGCAGGGCAACGCCGCCGCCGCCCGCCAGAGCTACGAACGCGTCCTCGCCCGCAACCCCCAGCTCGCCTTCGCGGCCCGGAACCTGGCCATCCTCATCGAGAAACAGGGGGCCGACGACAAGCGGGCGGCCGATCTGGCCACCACCGCCCGCGAGGCCTACCCCGACGATGCCGACCTGGCGCGGACGCTCGGCATGCTGGCGTACCGGCGGGGCGATTTCGGCCGGGCAACGCAGTTCCTGAAGGAAAGCGCCCGGAAACGCGCGAACGACGCCGAGCTGAGCTTTTATCTCGGCATGTCGCATTACCGGCTCGACCAAAAGGCGGAGAGCCGACAGGCGCTGCAGGGCGCCCTCGCGCTGAAGGTCCGCGATGACCTGGCCCGCGAAGCCCAGCGGGTGCTGCAGGAGTTGAAATGACCGTGCGCCGTTGCGTCTTTGCGTTGACTGCCGGGAAGGGAACGCAAAGGCTCGAAGGCTCGAAGGCGCCAAGGGGAGTAAATGTGTTCCCTGCTGTTCCGCGTGTTTCGCGTATTCCGCGGTTTGCCTCCGATGACTGTTCAAGAGGATCAACCGCGGACCACGCAGACCACGCGGAAACCGGATCCGTTGACCCGCAGAGCACAGATCCGATCCGATCGACACAAAAGGAGAGGAGAGACCGTCATCCCCGCGGTCCTCTGTCCTCTGTCGTCCGTCCCCCTCTGCGCTCTTCGTGCCTCCGCGGTTGATCGCGCGACTCATCCGACCGCAGAGACACGAAGGACGCAGAGAACTCCCTCAAAAACCCAACCCGATCCCTCTCTGCGCCTTTGCGTTGACTGCCTGGCCCGGAAGGGAAACGCAAAGGCTCGAAGACGCCAAGGCCCAAGGAAATGGCAAAGGACTTCATCCCGCTGTCGTCTGTCCCCCCTTGCGCCTTGGCGTCTCTGCGCCCTTGCGTTACTTCCTAGCCACTGGGACCTTCAGTCAGCAGCTCCGCTCCCCTGCGTTAGCGCCTTTGCGTTGACTGCCCCCGCCCGGAAGGGAAACGCAAAGGCTCAAAGACGCCAAGACGCCAAGGAAAGAGGAAAGGGGTTCATCCCGCTGTCGTCCGTCGTCTGACCTCTGACCTCTGACCTCTGTCCTCTGTCGTCGGTCATTCCCTTGTCCTGCCGCCGTGCCAATCTGTGAGCCGCCCCGAAGCTGTGAGGAATCCCTCTTTGCGGAGCCGGCCCACCGGGGCCCCAGGCGCTGCGCCGCGGGCCGCGGGCGAGGCCCCGCTCCGCTCCGGCCCGCAGCGGCGCTACCCCCAGTGGGCTCGCAACTGACGCGCTGACCTCTGTCGTCTGTCGTCTGTGGGCGACTTCCCTCTCGATCTTGCGGTTCCGCGGTCACCGACCGCGGCACCAGGCGCACTAATTGATGACGGCTCTTAGCACTCTGCTGTTGGCGGCGGTGGTGTCCAGCGCGGGGCTGGCGGCGGCGGCGGTGGTCTTCCGCCACGGCGCCCCGGGGCGCCGGCTTTTCGCCGCGGGCATGGCCGTGCTCGCCATCGACCTCGCGTTCGCCGGACTGAGCTTCGCCGCCGACACCCCGGTCGGGGTCCTGCGCTGGCAGTACCGGCGCCTGTGGGTGATGACCGTGCTGCCCGCCCTCTGGCTGTCGTTCAGCCTTTGTTATTCGAGGGGGAACTACCGGGAATTCCTCGACCGCTGGTGGATCGTGCTCTTCGCCAGCGTGGGCGTGCCGCTGACCGTGGCGGTCTGTTTCTCGGACGTCCTGATCGCCGGCGCTGCGCCGGCCGGGCCGGCCTTTCCCCGGGTGATCGAGTTTGGGTGGGCCGGCCGTTTGCTCCACGTCCTGGCGCTGTTGATCACCGTGCTGACCCTGGTGAACCTCGAGCGAACGTTCCGCACGGCGGTTGGCACGATGCGCTGGCGGATCAAGTTCGTGATCGTGGGGCTTGCGGTGCTGCTGGGGGCGCGGTTGTACGTGGGCAGCCAGGCCTTCCTCTACTCGGCCGTCGAACCGGCGCACGCGGCGGTCGAGGCCGGCGCGGTGGTGGTGGCCAGCCTGCTGATCGGGCTGTCGGTGGCGCGGACGGGCCTGTTCGAAATCGACGTCTACCCGTCGCACACGGTCCTGCACAACTCGCTGACGCTCGTCCTGGCCGGCGTGTACCTGCTGGTCGTCGGCGCGATGGCGAAGGCGGTCGAGTGGATGGGCGGCGACACCGCGTTTCCGCTGAAGGCGGGCCTGGTGCTGGTGGCGTTGGTGGGGCTTTTTATCCTGCTGCTGTCGGATCGCGTCCGGCAGCGGACCCGGCGGTTTGTGAGCCGCCACTTCCAGCGGCCCCAGTACGACTATCGCCGGCTCTGGGGCGCCTTCACCGAGCGGACGGCATCGATCCTGGACACGACCGCGCTCTGCGGGGTGTTCGTGAAGCTGGTGTCCGAGACGTTCGAGGTCCTCTCGGTCTCGCTCTGGCTGACGGACGAGCAGCGGGCCACGCTCTCCCTGGGCGCCTCGACCGTTGTGCCCGCCGGCAAGGCGGACGACTTCGTGCCGGCCGACGCCGCCGGCCTGCGGGCCGCGATCGAGGCGATCCGCGAGCGCCGGGCGCCCTTCAACCTCGAGCAGGTCCGGGACGGCTGGGTCGAGGCCCTGCGGCGGTGTCATCCGGATTACTTCGGGAAGGGCGGCGGCCGGCTTGGCGTGCCGCTGCACGCCGGCGGCAGCCTGCTGGGGATCCTCACCCTCGGCGACCGGGTCAGCGGCGTGCCGTTCTCGGTCGAGGACCTCGATCTGCTCCAGTGCATCGGCGATCAGGTGGCCGCTTCCCTGCTCACCCTCAGGCTGTCCGAGCGCTGCCTCCAGGCCAAGGAAATGGAGGCGTTCCAGACCATGTCCGCCTTCTTCGTCCACGACCTCAAGAACACCGCGTCGACTCTGTCCCTCATGCTGGGCAATCTGCCGGGGCACTTCGACGACCCGGCCTTCCGCGAGGACGCCTTCCGGGCCATCGCGAAGGCGGTCGAGCGGATCAACAGCCTGATCGATCGCCTGGGGCTCCTGCGGCAGGAGCTGAAGCTGAATCGGGCCGAGGCCGATTTGAACGAGCTGGTCCGACAAACCCTCGCCACGCTCGAACCGGCTCATCACTTGCCGCTGGACGTCGCGCTGGGCGCGCTTCCGAGATTCCTGCTGGACGCGGTCCAGGTGCAGAATGTCCTGACGAATCTCCTGCTCAATGCCAAAGAAGCCTTGGGCCCGGACGGCCGGATCCGGGTGCAAACGACCCGGGACAACGGCTGGGCCGTCCTCGAGGTCAGCGACAACGGTTGCGGGATGACGCCCGAGTTCGTCAGTCGCAGCCTGTTCCGCCCGTTCCAGACAACCAAGAAACGCGGGATCGGCATCGGGATGTACCACAGCCGGATGATCGTCGAAGCCCACCGCGGCCGGATCGACGTCGCGACCGCCGTCGGCCAAGGGACCACCTTCCGCATTCTCCTTCCGCTCGCTCCGGGCTGATTGCCCGCAACATCACCGGGGACACACAACGGCGACGCTTCCTGGCGGACGGCTCGAATCGCTGACCAGCGCCGAAGTCAGAAGACACCCCTCACCCTGTCCCTCTCCCCAACCCCTGGATGAGGACAAAGGATTAGGGCCCTGGGATTCCCTTGTCCTCCATTCCCTTGTCCTCCCGCCGCCCAACCTACGCTCCGCCCCGAATCGGTCAGGAACGTCCCCACTCTGTTGCCTGGAAATCTCGCCAGCCGTGCGCGATTCTCGCTCATTGCACTGAACCCCATTCTCCCAGCGCCGTCTGGGAAAAGGCTCTCGTTCAAACTCATCGTATTACTGTGCAGTTCGCAGGATACGTGACACTGACCCATCACCCCGGCCCTCGCCCCATCCGATGGGGAGAGGGTGCCCGGAGGGCGGGTGAGGGGCATCCCACGGACTCCTCTGTAACGCTCCACCAACCATGAAACCCCTGCTGCTGATCGTTGACGACGACGAAGAGCTCCGCTCGATGATGAAGTGGTCGTTGGCCGACGACTACGACCTGCTCCTGGCCGGGGACCGGCCCGGCGCGCTCGAGATCTTCCAGGCTCATCACCCGATGATCACCATGCTCGACCTGGGCCTACCCCCCTCGCCCAACGAGCCCGTCGAGGGCCTCGCCGCCCTCGGCGAGATCCTCGCCTGCGACAGCCTCGCCAAGGTGATCGTCGTCAGCGGCCAGGGCGAACGCGCCAATGCCATCCGCGCCGTCGGCGAAGGCGCCTACGACTTTGTCTGCAAGCCGGTCCAGATCGACGAGCTGAAGCTGATCCTCAAGCGCGGCGCCCACGTCGCCCAGCTCGAACGCGAGTACCGCCAGATGCGGCAGGTCTGCCAGGAGGGCCACTTCGAGGGCATGCTCGGCACCAGCCCGCGCATGGCCGAGGTCTTCAGCACCGTCCGCAAGGTCGCCACCAGCAACGCACCCGTCCTCATCCTCGGCGAGAGCGGCACCGGCAAGGAAATGGTCGCGCTCGCCATCCACCGGCGCAGCGCCCGCAGCCAGGGCCCCTTCGTCGCCATCAACTGCGGCGCGATCCCGGAAAACCTGCTCGAAAGCGAGCTCTTCGGCCACGAGAAAGGATCGTTCACGGGCGCTCATATGCAGCGCCAGGGCCGGGTCGAAATGGCCGCCGGCGGCACGCTCTTCCTGGATGAGATCGGCGAATTGCCGTCCTCGTTGCAGGTCAAGATCCTCCGGTTCCTCCAGGATGGCACCATCGAACGGGTCGGCGGCCGCAAGCTGATTCAGGGCGACGCCCGGATCATCGCGGCGACCAACCTCGATTTGAAGCAGATGCTTTCCCAGGGCAAGTTCCGCGAGGACCTCTACTACCGGCTGGCGGTCGTCGTGGTCCGCATGCCGCCGCTGCGGGAGCGACAGAACGACATCGCGCTGCTCGCCCAGGCGTTCCTGGCCCGCTTTGCCGACCAGGGACCCAGCCGCACCCGCGGTCTGCGGTTCCATCCGGAGGCGATGGGCGCCCTGCTCCGACACGAGTGGCCCGGCAACGTCCGCGAGCTCGAGAATTGTGTCAAACGGGCCGTCATCATGGCCGAAGGCCGCTGGATCACGCCCCAGGACCTCGAGCTCGCCACCAGCCCGCAGGAACCCCACCCCGTCAGCCTCAGGGAAGCCCGCGAATCGGTCGAGCGCGACGTCATCCAGCGCGCCCTGCTCAAGCACCGGGGCAAGATCGCGCCCGCCGCCGCCGAGCTCGGCATCAGCCGCCCGACCTTCTACGAGCTCATGGACAAGCTCGGCCTGAAACGCGAGGACCGGACGCCCGCCCCTGACTAAAACGCCTTTGCGCTGACTGCCCGGAAAGAAACGCAAAGGCTCGAAGACGCCAAGGCGCCAAGGAAAGAGGAAAGGCATCCCCGCCGTCCTTTGTCCTCTGTCGTCTGTCCTCTGTCCCCCCCCCATCTGCGGGGATCTGCGGAGATCTGTGGGCGACTCCCCTCGTTCCGGATTGCCCACAGATCTGCACAGATCGACACAGATCAGAGGCGGCGCGCAGTGTCATCGGTCCCTGCTTTGCGCCATTGCGCCCTTGCGCCTTTGCGTTGACTGTCCTCGCCCGGAAGGAAACGCAAAGGCTCAAAGACGCCAAGGCCTAGGGGAATCTGCTTTGCGTTAGCGCCTTTGCGTTGACTGCCTGGCCCGGAAGGGAAACGCAAAGGCTCGAAGACGCCAAGGCGCCAAGGAGAGGTGAAATGTGTTCCCTTCTCTTCCGCGTATTCCGCGTATTCCGCGGTTGACCCTCTGGGCAGTCACCGTTCCCGTGTCGCTGGACAGCTTCCGATACGAACCGCGGACCACGCGAACCACGCGGAAACCGAATCGGGCGGTCTGCCCACAGATCCGCACAGATCGACACAGATGGGAGACGGTCGTCTGTCCTCTGCCCTCTGTCGTCGGTCCTCGGTCGTCTGATCTCTGTCCTCTGACCTCTGACCTCTGGCTCCCCGCTCCCCGCTCCCTGCTCCCTGCTCCCTGCTCCCTGCCCTCTGCGGTGATCGGCGATGATCTGTGGGCGTGGGCAAACCTGTTTCCTGACCGGCGCTTGACTTCCCGTCAAGCGCCGGTTTGCGTTTTGGGGGCCGCTGTAAGACCTGGGATAAGCCGGTCGGCACGGGTTACACGCACCGGCGGTGGACACCATGGTCGCTGGCGTCCGCATCCCGCTTGGGGATTCTCGATGCAGCTCGAGCAGGCTCGCGTCTCGGGTTGTAGCCTGGAGTTACACAAGCGGCGAGGACCGAGCTTCTCCGGACCACGAACGCGATTTGTGACGACGCTTTACCCGTTGATTATCAGCACCCTGCGCATCACGGCGCCCAATGGCGCCGCGGCTGGCACCCTGCCTGCTACTAAAGTGTTAGTTAGGGTTGGGCAAACCGTTGGGGTCGCCATAGCCGGCGGCAAGAGAGGATATCTATCCCCGGTTTGCATGTAACACTTTGACCGGTCGGGTGCCTACGGCTCAATCGAGGCTGTACACCTTCGAAACCGCTGCCCGATCGGTCGGCCCGGCGCTTGATCCACCGTCGAGCGCCGGGCGCTTTTTGGGGGGCCGTGACTGAAGGCAACCGCGGATTGGGGGTCCCCATCGGAACCCTGCGATCGAGACGGGAAGGGTGACTGCCCAGAGGGTCAACCGCGGACGACGCGGATCACGCGGAAACCCGGATTGGTCCATCCGTGTCATCCGTGCCATCCGTGGTCTTGGAGCCTGTCCAGAGGGTTGAACCACGGATTACTCGGATACCACGGATACAGAGGGGGGCGCCCGCAGATTTGAAGAGTGAGGGGTTCTGCGCAACGACAATTAATTCCTTGCCGCTATCCACCTGGCCTCGAGGGCGCGCGCGCCTTTCGGCGCCGGGGGGGGGCCACCAACGGGTGGCCGGAGAGCCGCTCGCGCTTGCGTGTCTCGGCGAACAGGCGCTTCACGTCGTGGCCGTAGGCGGCCGACAGGGAGTCCTTAATCCGCCAGATTTCCTCGAGCACCACGTCGCCTGTTGGCTTGGCGCTGCGGGTTTCAGTCGTTGTCGTCATTTGCGTTGTCCAGCGGCTCTTCCGGCGTGCCAATCACCGGCAGCGTGAAACCGGCGGCTTCACCGGCGGCAATTTCGTCGAGAACCACTTGCGACGTGAAGAGCTCGTGCTGCCCGCGCTTCAGGTCCCACCAGTCGCGGGTCAGTTGCTGGCGGGCGGCCTGCAGGAGGTCGCGCGCGGGGCGAGCGACCACGTAACTGGGAATCGTGCTTTCGACTTAGATGCGCATAGGGCTCGCGGAGCGTCAGTAACCGATCAGCAACGAGCCTCGGCGAGGCCGGCGGCTTCCCGTGCCATTACATCGTGCCTGCCCATCGCGGTCCTTTATCGCCGCTCCGTGGCTTGCCGTAAGGCCCGAAGGCGCTCGTGGATGGGATCGTGCGAAGGCAATGCGGGCGCATCCAGATCGTTGACTGGCCGCGACGGAGTCTCGTGACAAACGCTCTTGGCTTGCAGTCCGTCGCCATTCCTTTGTCCTCGGTTCGGACAAGGGAGTTTAGGACGAAGGAATCAGGCAGATCCGGACCGGTCGATTCGCATGTGAAGAACCCCGATTTCAGCATTTCAGGATTTCAGCGTTTCAGCTTTTGCCTCCCGTCCCCCGTCCCCTGTCTCCTGTCCCCTGTCTCCTGTCCCCGGTCCCCGGTCCTCCGCCCTTCCCGCTTCGCCCTTGCCCCTTGCCGCGCCCCGGAAAAGCAAAGGAGCAGGCCCGGAAGCCTGCTCCTCGCGGAAGTCCGGTCGTTCGCTCGCCGGCCGCGGCTACTTCAACATCCGACGCACGCCGCCCAAGCCCACCAAGCCCAGCCCGAGCAGCATGGCCGTCAGGCCGCCGTCGGCGACTCGGTTGTACTTGAAGTCATCCATCAACCAAGGGTGGTTGACGCCATCGCTGACAACAACTTTGTCAACTGCTCCCAAACTTGTTCCATCAAGATAGGTCCACGCCGTACTTGACAGGTTGATCGTTACCGTGCCTTTGGTCACATCGTTCAGAAACCCTTCCACAGTCACGGAGGTCGCACCAGCGGGATCTGAGTTGGGCCAAGACAGGAAATACGCTCCTTCGAAGATCCAGGGGTCTTCCGCAACCCAAAGAGACTGAGCCCATCCTGCAGTTCCCCCGTTGTAAGCCGCTTGGTCTTCGGAGACTGCGTGGACGGCGGATTTGTAGTAGGATCTCCACCAGTCGTTCATTTTGATGACCTCCCAGCGATCCCCAGTAGCGCCCGTCTGCCAACTCAGACCGCCTTCTTTCATAGGCATTGGGTCCCACCACGTGCCACCGAAGGCCTGGCTGAGTGCAATCCCATCGAATCCGATGGTGACGGTTGCCGCGTGACCCTGTGTGGCAAGCCCCAGTGCCAGCAACGCTCCCGCGATTGTCGCGGTGATGAATCTCTTCATGTTGATTTCCTTTTGTTGTCCAACCATCCTGTCTCTTGTCCTGTCTCAGTCAGAGTTTAAGCAGGTCGTGTGCCACGCACGCCTGATGATCAGTCGTGTGCCAACGTAAAGTGCATGCAATCAACATGTTATACGTCTGAATGCATGGGGCAGGCCAACCGGACTCGGAGCGTTACGGCGCGAAACCGTAAGCTGCTCCGACGTCTTCAAGCCGCGCCAGGCGCGAGGGCGCAAAGCCAGAAGAGGTGCGGCCTGCGTTCAGCAGCCAGCCCCCCCCAATCTGTGTTCCGTAGTGAATCTGCGAGGAACCCCTGATGGCAACCGGATGGAGATGCCTCTTCTTCGTGTCTCGTTGATTGCGTTCAGCCCGCCTGTTCGAGCTCCCCTTTGCCCTGCCCGAGCTTCCCTCCCCGAGCATTAAACCCTCCATGCCGTAGGACTTGTGGGGGATCAAATCGACACCGAAGGAGAGGAGAGGCCGTCATCCCCGCTGTCCTCCATCATCTGTCGTCTGTCCTCTGTCCCCCTTAGCGCCCTGGCGCCGTTGCGCCGTTGCGTTGACTCCCCTCGCCCGGAAGGGAACGCAAAGGCGCGAAGGCGCCAAGGCGCCAAGGAAAGAGGAAGAGAGAGTTCCCTTCTCTTCCGCGTAATCCGCGTATTCCGCGGTTTGTCTCTGATGACTGTTCAAGAGGGGTAACCGCGGACCACGGGGATGGCCGCAACAAGGCGCAGAACGCGCAAAAAGGAAACAGGTCAGACCGCCCACAGATCCGCACAGATCGACACAGATCAGAGGCTGACCTCTGACCTCTGACCTCTGTCGTCTGTCCCCCTTTGCGCCCTTGCGCCCTTGAGCCTTTGCGTTGACTCCCCCCACCCGGAAGGGAACGCAAAGGCGCGAAGACGCCAAGGCGCCAGGGGAATCTGCTTTGCGTTAGCGTCTTTGCGTTGACTACCCTCGCCCGGAAGGAAACGTAAGGCTCTAAGGACCAAGGGCGGAGGAGAGACCCTCTGCGGCGTCCGCAGGGAAGAGGTCGACATGTCGGCACACTTTGCACTCTTGTGGTGGCGACGGGGACTCTCTCCAGGACCGTCCAGGAGACGAACTTGCCTAAGTCACATTCCTCGAACATGTTATGTTCTTGTCCGAGGATCTCGGGAACGATTGGTATGCTCCTTGCGCGACAGCGCGAGAAGGCACTGATACTCAAGCAACAAACCTATGCGAATCTCAAGAACCTTGGCCGGGCCAAATATGTGCATGGCTGCCGTGTCGCTGGCGCTAATGCAGAGTGCTTCGGCACTGACGGTCGGCGATACATGGACGTGGTCCGCGGGCAGCACGCCTCCCGGGGCTTTCGTTATCGACACTCAGGGAGCGGTTCAGGTCGGGCTCCGGGCCGAGCACCGACTCCACGGCCTTTGGCTTGGGCAACCCCAGTGGGATGCCGTAGCTGGTAAGTACGTCTACACCGTGCCGGCGGGCGTCTCGGAGTCTCAACCTCTCAATGCGGATCCGCAGTATGCAGTCTGGAGTTTTGATTTTTCCATAATCACTCCGATCGACAGCTTCTTCGATGTTTATATGGATATCGACGTGGACCCGAGTGCTGGAACTAATTTCAGGCAGCTGGGGGGTGGACCATTCCAAGGTACATGGCAGGATTCGTGGAATATGGGCATGGATTTCCTCCAAACCTCCCTCGGCTCCTTCAGCTTTGATCCCAATGCGCCGGGGGTATATGACTTCGCGTTGACCGTCATCGACCGTGATGATCTGAGCCAAGTGGCCAGGACCGAGATGCGAGTGAACGTTGTGCCCGATGCGGGCGCCAGCTTCTCCCTGTTGGGAATGGCCTTGGTCGGTCTTTGGGGTCTCGCACGCAGGACCAGGTAAACCAAGTTCTCTTCCGGCCTTCGTCAACAGCCGCCAGGGTCTCCCGGGCGGCTGTATGGCATTCATGACAAGGACTGTCCCCTGCAGTCCTCCGTCCCGTGTCTGCCGAGCCTGCGCTTCATCGCCCGGGCCGGTCACCGGGGGCAACCCTGCTTTCGAGGGATTCACCACGAAGGCGCAACGCCGCTTGGGCCCGCAACGAGTCCGCGACGAGGGTAGCGCCGGGGGGGTACTTCGCGTTGCCCATTCACCCGCCGCGGTCACCGCCCGCGGCTACAGTCAGGTGCCCAAATCGGTGACTGTGCCGAGGATCAACCGCGGACCACGCCAACTACACTTGACGGAATGCACAAGACGCCCGGAGATCCCCCACCGCTTCCCCTCTGCCGTGTTCCGCGTGTTCGGCGTGTTCCCTTCTTCTTCTCTGCGAGCTCCGCGAGCTCCGCGGGGAACCCATGCAAGCAGGTGCACCGCGTTGGTCACCGGCCTTGCTGTTCCCCCGCAGAGACCGCAGCGCCCGCAGAGAAGGAGGGAAAAGAGCTTCATCCCGCTGTCCTCCGTCCTCTGTCGTCCGTCGTCTGTCGTCTCTCCTTAGCGCCCTGGCGCCGTTGCGCCTTTGCGTTGACTGCCCTGGCCCGGAAGAAACGCAAAGGACCGAAGACGCCAAGGCGCCAGGGGAATCTGCTTTGCGTTAGCGCCTTTGCGTTGACTCCCCCCGCCCGGAAGGGAACGCAAGGGCGCAGCGCGGCTTGGCCGCAACCAAGATCCAGAGTGTTGGCATTGGCGCCCGGCTCCGACGGTCCCGCGGGTCGCCGCGCTGCGAAGGCGCTCTCGCGCCCGAAGTGAGGAACCCCGAAGAGCCCCTGCCCTCGGAGGTTGTCAAACCGGTGTCCACGGTCGGGACGAGGACTGGACTTCAGACCGGCACCGCGGGTCGAGCGCGGAAAAAACCTGTCGGAAAACACGGGATTCGCCAGGATCGGAATCGCGATCCCGCGGGCTGAGTCTTTCCCGCCGATGTCCCTGCGGATCAACCACTACGCCGCGTCCCGGACCAACGTCCGAGCGCGGCTGCCGACCGGGACCGGGCCGGGAACACCCCGCGACGGGCCTCGATGCGGTCCGGTTGGTATGGCCGGTGCTTGGCGACGCGACCTGTGGGGTTCGGTCATACTGCGGTGCCTGCTCCAGCCGAAACGGTTCGTGCGGCTGGCGGGACAGAGGTGTGCCCCCGCCCGATCCGGACGGCGGTGTCGGGGTGGGCTCGAGGCATCTTGCTGGCCACCGCTCTCTGTCTCCTGGTCGGGGTCCGTACGGTCTCCGGCGCCGTTCCCGTGGTGTCGTGTACTCGCAGCGTCAACCTGGCCTGGGACGCCAACGTCGAGCCCGACATCACCGGTTACCGGCTTTACTACGGCACGCGAAGCGGGGAGTACACGGAGTCCGTCGACACCGGCAATGTCACGACGACGAGGGTGGACGGGTTGGCCTGCGGAAGCGTCTACTACTTCGCCCTGACCGCCTGGAACCAGGCCGGGCTCGAGAGCGATTTCTCGAATGAAGTCGAGTACCTTGTCCCTGTCGACCCCCTTCCTTCGGCGGGCATTGACACCCTCAGCATCGGGGCCGGGCAGAGTCTCAAGGTGGCGGTGGCCGAGCTGCTGGCGAACGACACCGGGCCCGATCCGGAGCGCCTCGATGTCGTCGGCGTCTCTCCCGCCTCGATGGCCGGGGCTGCGGTGAGCCTGGGAGGCGGCTGGATCTTCTACCAACCGATACCAGACCAGACCGGGCAGGATTCCTTCGCCTACACCCTCGCCGACGGGTTGGGCGGGGTTGCCATCGGCACTGTGATCGTGAACCTGACGACCGGGGAACCGAGCGGGGGCACCCTGAACCAGCTCGGCCCGCCTGTCGTGTTCGAGGGCAAGGTCCAGGTGCAGTTCCTGGGCATCCCGAACCGGCTCTACGCGATTCTGCGGAAGACGAGCATCATCAGCCCCACGTGGGCCCAGATCGGCACGGCGATGGCCGATGCCACGGGCCTCGTCGAGTTCGTGGATGCGAATCCTCCGGCGGAGACGAGTTTTTATCGCACGCTCGACTTGATGAGTCCTTGATGAGCGCCTTTCTGAACCAGCTCAGGCTGCTGTGCGCGCTGGGGCCGGCTCTGGCCCTCGAAGGCGCCGTGTTCGACGTCGGCGTCAGCACGATGATCCCGGACAACAGCGGCTCGGGCGTGGTGTCGTCGATGGTCTTGTCCGCCGACCAGGTGTTCGGACCGGTCGCCGCGGTGCGGGTCCGCCTGTCGGTGAGCGGCGTGGGCGTTGGCGGGGCTTTCAACGGGGATTTGTACGCCGCCCTTCGCCACGTGAACGGGTTTACGGTCCTGCTCAATCGCCCCGGGAAAAGCGCCGACAACACCTGGGGCTACGGCGACAACGGTCTCGAGGTCGTCCTCGACGACTCGGCCGGGCTTCCCGACATCCACGATTACCAATCGAGCCTCGGCGGTCCTCCGGCCGGCCCGCTGGCTGGCGCCTGGTCAACCGATGGCCGGATGACAGACCCCGCCGTCGTGACCGGGACATCGCCGCGCAACACGGCGCTCGACATCTTTGTCGGAATGGAAGCCAGCGGTCTTTGGACCTTGTTCGTCGCGGACCTGAGCGGCGGGGGACAGGCACGACTCGACTCCTGGGGGCTCGACCTCGAGGTGACACCGGTCCCTGAACCTGCGGCGGCGGCCCTCGTCCTGCTGCTCGGGGCGGGCGTGTGGTGCGGTGCGGGTCGTAAACGCTAACGCAAAGGCGCAGGGGGACGGACAACAGACGACCGCCGGATGAAGTCTCTTTCTCTCCCCTTGGCGCCTTAGAGCCTTCGAGCCGTTGCGTTCTCTTCCGGGCGGGGCAGTCAACGCAAGGGCGCTAACGCAAAGCAGATTCCCTTAGCGCCTTGGCGTCTTCGAGCCTTTGCGTTTTCTTCCGAGCCAGGCAGTCAACGCAAAGGCGCAACGGCGCAAGGGCGCAAAGGGGGACGGAGGACAGACGACAGACGACAGCGGGGATGCCTTTCCTCTCCCCTTGGCGCCTTGGCGCCTTCGAGCCTTTGCGTTTCTTTCCGGGCGGGGCAGTCAACGCAAGGGCGCTAACGCAAAGCAGATTCCCTTAGCGCCTTGGCGTCTTCGAGCCTTTGCGTTCCCTTCCGGGCGGGGGCATTTAACGCAAAGACGCAAGGGCTCAAGGGCGCAAAGGGGGACTGAGGACAGACGACAGACGACCGACGACAGACGACGGCCGGGGATGCCTTTCCTCTCCCCTTGGCGCCTTGGCGCCTTCGAGCCTTTGCGTTTCTTTCCGGGCGGGGGCATTCAACGCAGGCGCAACGGCTGGACGCGAATGGAGCGGAATCGGGGTTCCTCGCCATCATGCCGTCGCGTTGTCATCGGAGTTGGAGGGGTCCGGTCCGAGACCATTCACCACCCGGTGGATCCCACGGCTCACCAACTCCTCGCCAAAGTTGATGACCAAGCCCAACCGGAGCCCTGTCAGACGCAGATAAGTGAGCATTTGGGCTGCGAAGACACGGTTCCACTCCCCGAGCGCCTTGTTCTCGACCAGGACCGAGCCCTCGACTGTCAGGTCTACACGCAAGGGCTTCGACAACCGCCGTCCCTTATAGATGATGGGCACGGAAAGTTGGCGTTCGGTCTGTAGGCCCTTGAGCCGGAGCTCCTCGACCAGGGCTTCCTCGTAGACGTCCTCCAGGAGTCCCGGGCCTCCGAGTTCACGATGCACTTCGATGGCCGCTTCGACGATGATCTTGCTGATGACGTTCTCTCTCCTCATGCAGACATCTAATTCAAGCACGGCGAAAAGCAAGCTCAGGCGCGTCGAGAACTGAGGGCACTGAAGACTTGTCTTCTGACCGCCCCCACCTTAGGGCCTTAGCGTCTTCGAGCCTTTGCGTTTCCTTCCGGGCGGGGCAGTCAACGCAAGGGCGCTAACGCAAGGGCGCGGAACTGCAGGCTGAAGGTCCCAGTGGCTAGGAAGTAACGCAAGGGCGCAGAGACGCCAAGGCGCAAGGGGGGGACAGACGACAGCGGGATGAAGTCCTCTACTCTCCTCTTGGCGCCTTGGCGCCTTCGAGCCTTTGCGTTTCCCTCCGGGCAAGGGCAGTCAACGCAAAGGCGCAACGGCGCAAGGGCGCAAAGGGGGAGAGAGGACAGACGACCGCCGGATGAAGTCTCTTTCTCTCCCCTTGGCGCCTTGGCGTCTTCGAGCCTTTGCGTTTCTTTCCGGGCGAAGAAGAGGTCCCCGTCCGTCCTGACCGGCTGTACGGCCATCAGAACCGGTGGTGTCTCCAACAGGTTGGGCAACTCGTTGGGTGCCACCCACCGAGCAACGGGGACCTCGAATTCGCATGCACCCGGCACCGAACCATCAGGCATGTGGCATGCCAATACACTCGCCTGCAGCCACAGTGTAAAGTATATCTACACTGATTTCGTGACTCATCGGGCGCGGTTTGCTGAGGTTTCAAGAGGCGGCTGCAACACTTTGTCAATTCACAAACTCCTATTAAACCGCACTTTGCAGTCATGTTGAGAAGGCGAACAGCGCCCCGTTTTCACCGAATTCATGGAATTGAAAGTAAGGTATTCCGACGACGCACTCGAGTCGTCCAGCCTGTCGGACTTGTCGACTTTGTCGTCTACTACGAGGACAGCAGACGACCATTCCATGGACGACTTGCGAGTGGCGAGTGGCTGGCCGGAACCGGCGAGGGACTCTCGTTAGGGATGGACATCCGCCGGTGCGCAGCCGGCGAGACCAACTATCAAAGCGTTGAACAGCAATGACTTGGGCACATGGACCACAAGTGGCGAGCACGACGAAGATGACGCCGTCCATTCCCAACTTCCAGCGATGCGATCTCTCTGGCATGCTTTCTGCCTTGGGCTGCAAGCGTGCGCGTGCGGTTTCGAAGGTGTACGCGGAAGCGTGGTTGGCATTGGCTGGCGACCGCCAACCGAATCACACGTGAGTGAGCAATGAAACGGCGACAAGAACCAGTGGGTGCAGGCTCGGGTTTCCTTAGGTGGTTCTCGAGCCAGGAAAGTAAGGAACGCAGTCCGTTGTCCGGCGAGGAAAGTCCGGTGCCGGGGCGGGGTGGGAGTTGCGTGGCGCGATGCTTGGGCATCGGGCTCGCGGCGGTGTGGGCTTGCGTTCTCACCCTGCACGCGGCGGGATCGTTTTGGATCGACAAGCAGGTGGTGGTCCAGCCCATCCAGATGGGGTCCAGCGACGGCAGTGCCTGGGCCAACATCGATCTGTCCATCTATGAGGCTGAATCCGACAAGATCTGGGCCCAGGCCGGCATCGACATCAAGTTCCTGTCCGCGGTGCAGTATCAGAACAGCACGTACCTTGACATTTCGTCGAGCCCGTGGAGCGCAAACTCGCTTCTGAGTTTGGCGGGAGGCTCCGGACATGCACAGCATCCCGATCCCACCGTAATCAACTTGTACTTCGTAAGGACCATCGACCTGTCGACGAGTGTTTACGGGTATTCCCTGCAGACAACAGCGGCTTATGGCATGGTCTTTCCGCAGAACGGCGTGTCGATCGCGAACAGCGCATTCGGTTATGCCAGCGGGAACGGGATGCGCGATATCTTCGCCTACGAGCTCGCCCGCAACCTGGGTCTCGACAACGACACCTTGGGCGCACCCTCCGACCCGATGAACCTCATGAAGACCAGTGGACCGTATCCCACGAGCCTTGATGACATCTTCCCCACCGGGGCCGGGTACGGACACCTGACGCCCGAGCAGATCGCGATGGCCCGCAGCACCACGTTTGCCAGCGACTTGGCCCCTGGCGACCAGTATTCCTACTACGACGAGATTCCGGAGCCGGCGTCGGCCGCCGCGGTCAGTGCCGGTCTTCTCGCCCTCTGGGCCTTGGTCCGCAGACGGTCGGCCCGTCAGTAGCCGCGAAGAAGAGGGATGGCCGCAAGAAGGCGCAAAGCGCGCAAAAGAAAGCCGGTCAGACCGCCCACAGCTCCGCACAGATCGACACCGATGAGGGCCGACTTCATCCCGTTGTCCTCTGTCATCCTTTGCAGTGCAATCGGTGAGAATCGTGCATTCCTGGCAAGATCCGCAGGCAACGGAGTCGAGGAGTGCGGCACTGATTTGGCGCGGAGCGCCGATGGAGCGGCGGGAGGACAAGGGAATGAAAGACAAAGGAATCCGCGGGCAGGGGCTCTTCGGAGTTCCTCACTTCATGCGCGACAGCGCCCTCGCAGCGCGGCGACCCGCGGGACCGTCGGAGCCGGACGCGGACGCAAGGGCTCAGAGCTTGGGTTGCGGCCAAGCCGCGCTGCGGCATAGCGCCTGGGGCCCCGTTGGGGCGGCCGCACGCAGAGGGAGGACAGACGAGCTCTGATCCGCGGCGATCTGCGGGCGGCGTCCGATCAGGTCCCAGTTTCCGGATCTCCCCCGCTTTTGCGTTTGCCTTCTGGCTTTGCGATTCAGCCTGCGGAGGCGGCGGATTGGCTGTATGTCAATAGTGTGGATTTGACCCCATTGCCCCTCTCATGGCGGTGAACGTCTGCGGGAACGGAGATGCGGCAGCGGTTTCAAAGTCCGGCCAGACGGTTCAGGAAAGCTCGCGGCGTCAGGACCTCCGCACCGAAGGGTTTACCCAGAGCAAGCAAGTCCGGATCGCGGGAGACGATGAACTCCGCCCGGGCGGCCAAGGCGCACGCCAAATACGGATCGTCGGAAGCGTCGCGGCTCCGCTGCTTGCCGAGTGGGGCCGGAACCACCGCATGCGAAAGCGAGATCAGCCCCTCCAATGTCGCCCAAGGAGAGCGACGGAACTTCACGCTTTCGGCCTCCATGTTGGCGATGGTCTTGCGCCACTCCTCGACGATGAAGGGCGTCACGAAAGAGCGAACGCGCCGGCGAGCCACCAGCACCGCACACCGGTAGGGCTCGGCGGACCAACCGCACGCCGCGGCCACCACGCTGGCATCGAGAACGGCCAGGTTCACGCCTGCAAGCGGGCCTTCCGTTTCGCGCGAAGGATGGCGGCCTCCTCCGCAGCCGTGGTGTCCCGTTCCCAGGCGCCAGCGTGGGCAGTCTCCAACTCCGCCGTATCCCTCTCGATCTGGCGTTGCTCCCACGCGCGCACCAGCTCGCGGATAAACTCGCTGGCGGAAGTGTAGCGCCCGGCTTCTACCTCCGCTCCGATCATCTCAGCCTGCCGGCGGGTCAGGCTCACGTTCATGGTTGAGACAGCCATAACAAGACTTCCGCGAGCCTACGCCATCGGCCAATCCTTGGCAAGTGTTGGCCGCAGGCCCGGATCCTCGCCTGAGAGCTTGTCCAGGGGACGGGGGACGGGGGACAGGGGACAGGGGACGGGAGGCAGAAGCTGAAACGCTGAAAGAAGGAGCTTGATGCAATGGCAGGTGCATGCTGGAGTGTGCGCGAGGGAACAGGGGACGGGGAACAAGGAGGACGCACGTGGCTGCACAGTCGGTCAAGGAGCTCGATGTGTATCGTAGGGCCTATGAGTTGGCGATGGCGGTGTTCGAGATCTCCAAGGCTTTCCCTCCCGAGGAGCGCTATGCCCTGACGAGCCAGATCCGGCGTGCTTCGCGATCCGTCTGCAACAATTTGAGGGAAGCGTGGGCCAAGCGGCGATACGAACAGCACTTCGTCTCCAAGCTCACCGACTGCGACGGCGAAGCGAATGAAACCGACACCTGCCTGGATTTCGCTCGCGACTGCCAATACCTATCGCAGGAGGAACACCGCGCCCTGACGCAACTCAACGCCGAAGTACGTCGCATGCTCGGCTCCATGCTCAACAATCCGCTCCCGTTTCTCCTGAACCGCTGACGTCGCGGTTTCCCTTCCCCCGTCTCCTGTCCCCTGTCTCCCGTCCCCTGTCCTCTGTCCTCCGCGGTTCGTCACTTCCGGGCAGGCTCGCACGGATCCTGCTCCCTAGAGTCCTCGCCTCATGGAATATGGGGTGAACAGGTCAAGTTTCGGTCGCTCCTGTTCCAGGCCTCCCCTCCTTCCGGCGAGGACTCCAATGTAGCGAGGCGCGGAAGAGAGGGTCCAGAGAGGCAGGGAGGGTTCATGAGACCGAGGACTGGGTTTGGTCTGATGCGCGCCTCGCTAGATCTTAGTAGCCCGAATCGGATCAGGTATGCGATCCAAGCCGACAGTTTTCCGCGCGTTGGCGCTGCTCCTGGGTTTGTTGGTCGGCCTTGTAGTGGCCGAGCTCGCCCTCGAATGGCGCCAGCGGCGCCTGGCGGAAAGCGACGACCTCGACGCCGGTTTCATCCGGCATGACCCGGCCCTCGGCTGGCGGCTGACTCCCCGCTGGCAGGGACGCCACCGGCATCATGACTTCGATGTGCGGTACACGGTCAACGACTCGGGGTTCCGTTCGGACCCCGGGGTCCCTGGGTCACGGCGCGGGCGGACCATCGCGGTCGTGGGCGACAGTTTCACGTTCGGCCTGGGGGTGAACGACGACGCCACATTTGTTCACTTGCTGAACCAGGCTGGTCCTGACACGTTCCTCAACCTCTCCGTGCCGGGTTACAGCACCGACCAGGAAGCGCTGCTGATCGAGAACGACGTGTTGCCGCTTGCCCCGGGCCGGGTTCTGCTGATCGTCTATCTCGCCAACGACCCGCTCGACAATCTGCTGCCGCGCCCGCTGCAATTGAACGCGGGCAAACCGCACTTCGTAATGACGCACGCGGGGCTCGAGCTGAAGAACGTCCCTGTCCCAATGACGCCGCCGGCGCCGAACGCGCCCGGCGGCGGTCTGGCGGCGGCCGTGCTCGGCGAGGAAACCCTCCGAGGGGACCTCCGGCTCCGGCTCGAGCTCCGTTTCGAGCTGTTCCGCCTCGTCAGCCAGAATCTCGTCTCTGGCAGGGATTACACGGCCCGGATCGAGCAGCGGCAGAGGCCGGCCGTACGGCTTTTTCAACACATTGCCGGGCGCATCCGGGTTGCCTGCGGGCGACATCGCATCGAGTTGACCCTGGTGCTGTTACCGGGCAGGTCCTTTGTCGAACAGCCGGGGTCGCTGTCGGCACAGTACCAGGAGTTCTTTCGAAGGGCTCTTGTCGCCGCCTGCGGGGACGCTGGGATACCGGTATGGGATCTGGCCTTGCCCCTTCGGGAGGACCATCAGCGCCAAGGCGGGGCGTGGTTTCACCCGAACGAGGGTCACCTGACCCCGGCAGGGCACCGGGCCGTGTTCGAGGTGCTTACCAATCGATTGTACGACAAGGGTTTGCAGTGACGCGGTGGCACCTGTGCGTCCGCCGTCTGCCAGGTCCAGTTCGATCGGTGTCCCTGATTGCATCCACGGTCTGTGCTGACGTGGAGCGCGGCACCGCACTCCACGACGCTCTTGCGGGGGACGAAAGGCGGTCGACGCGGACGCCAGTTTTTGGAGTGCGGCTGCCCCCTGCCGCTTTCTCTGAGCAGCTGGATGGATTCCAGCCCCCGGCGACAGGGCGATAAGCTCAGATTCGGCCCCTCAAGGCGCGAGCAACGCCTTCTGGTGGCAAACGAATGTCCACCCACTTGAGGGACACCACAAGCGACCCCAACAATCTCCGACTGTAGGCAATTTTTACACACGCCTAGTGGACTCGAAGCCATGCATATGCTTGCTAATCAATGCATTAGATCGATGTGCGAAGGGTGCAGGCTCGATATCACGGAATATCTGTCGAGTTCCATCACAGTTCTGCCAAGAGAATCATCTGTGCACTGGATCAGGAGAGAAATAAAGCGCCGCGTAATATGTTTATGATCATATGCTTACATTATTTTCTTGGTTCGTTTGCGAGGCTGTGGCACGGCCGGTGCTCACACCTCATTCATCTTGGAATGTCGAATGACAACGGAATCGCATATGAAAAGTAAAACAGTAGTCCGAATGGCTTTGGCGCTGGCCGTCGGTGCTTTGGCAATGAGCGGTGCGCTGGCGGCGACGGTCAACGTCACCGTAGCCGACTGGAACGGTCCCGGAGCATCACTGAACAAGCCTGTTTGGGGGTGGAATGGCGGTCCTGCGGGCGTGGGTGCTGAGGACAACGAAACCGAGTACGGCACATACAGGGGGCAGATTTGGGATCTCGAGGCGTTTGTCTTCAACTCTGACACGAAGAAGCTCTCGTTGATTGGCGGGTACGACTTGGAGAATGGCCTTACCGACGGGGCTCCTGGTGATTTGTTCATCAAGATTGGGGGCGTGGCGGGCTTCAACCCGATCACCCCTACTGGCGACGTTGCCAACGGCACATACTACCAATACGACTACGCGGTTCGGTTGAGTCAGAGTCTTGCCGGCCCGACGGTGAGCGTCATCGATCTGAACGCGAGTTCACAGCTCAACACCGTTGCCAACGACTACATGGGATCCAACCCGTGGAAATGGTCGAGTGGCTCCGACGCCATATCGGCGGCAGGGGTTGATTACCAGGCAAGCCTGACCGCAGAACAAGTTGCAGCGCAGTACGGGGTCTCTGGTCTCCTGAAGGGAGCTTACACTGCAGGAGACGCCCAACACAATGTGGTGACGATCGATTTGAGCTTCCTTGTTAGCGAGGTTGAACCTGATGAGATGGTGTGGCTTGGGTACACAATGCAATGCGGCAACGACATGATCCACGGCACGATTCCCAGCGGCGGCTTCCGGACCCCGGACGGTGGCCTGACGTTGGCGATGATGGGCTTGGCGCTGGGCGGGCTCGGGTTGGTGAGCCGCAAACTGCGCCGGTAACACTTACGCACACAGCATAAGCGCCCTACGATTCAGCCCGCCGTTTCCCTTCGGCGGGCTGAATGGTTTTGGGCGATCCCACCCCCGCGCGACTTCACACGGAAACCTCGAACGGCGGGCGCGGCGAGGCGGGTACAACTTGGCACTATGCAGAAGCGGCACAACGGGTGGCGTCTGGCTTTGGCCGTGGGCCAAAGCGCGCTCGCCCTTGGGCTGCAGGCGGCCCTGATTGACCATTGGGTAACCGTTCAACCCATCGTTGTCTGCTCGACCGATGGACTTGAATGCGCCAATCCAGCGGCACCGGCCTTCGAGGCGGAGACCGACAAGATCTGGGCGCAGGCAGGAATCGACTTCCGCTTTCTGCCCGCGCTCGCCTACAGCAACACCGTCTACCTCGATGTCACATCCAACCCCTTCGCAGCGAATTCCCTTCTGAGCCTTGCGGGTGGTGCCGCGCACGGTCAGAGCCGGGATCCCCGGGTGATCAACCTCTGGTTTGTGAAGACCATTGACGGGTCGCCGAGCGTCTACGGTTACTCGCTGCAAACGACAGAGGCCTACGGCATGATCTTCCCCCAGAATGGCGCCTGCGTGGCTGACAGCGCGTTCGCCTACGCCGCCGGCAAGGGCATGCGCGATATCGTGGCGTACGAGGTTGGCCGGAATCTCGGCCTCGACAACGACACGCTGGGCGCTTCAGCCGACCCGCTGAACCTGATGAAAACCCGCGGTCCCTATCCGAGTGGCCTCGAGGACATTTTCCCCGACGGCGCCGGGTACGGGCATTTGACGCCGGAACAGATTGCGATGGCCCGGCGGACCCCGTTCGCCGTCGCTCTGCCAGCGTCAGAGTGGTACGAGTATCCTCCCACCCCGGCAAGCGACCGCGATCACGACGGAATGCCCGATGCCTGGGAGACGGCCCACGGCCTGGATCCGGACTGCGGCGCTGATGCCACCCAGGACCCTGATGGCGATGGCATGATCAACCAGGCAGAGTACCTGGCGGGAACCGACCCAGGCGACCCACGCAGCGTGCTCGCCCTGGCGGGCGCCACACTCGAAGCGGACGGGCAGGACCGGAACGTGCGAATCCGCTTCACCGCGCTGGCCGGTAAGACCTACGCAGTGCAATGCCGTGATTCCTTCCTCGGCGGCGTTTGGCGCACGTTGGCTGATGTGCCGCCGGCCGCCGAGTCGCGGTCGGTCGAGGTGCTCGATGGCGCTCGGGATGGAACCAGCCGGTACTATCGGATCGTCCTGCAAACGGCACCATGACGGCGACCGCTGCTGCTGAATGGACAAGTCCGCCTCGGTGGAGGGCGGACGGGTTCCTGACTCCGCTTGCGGGGCTTCACCACGAAGACGGGAAGGACACGAAGGTGATCAGCGTCTTTCCCCGCACCTTCAGCCTCGTGGTGGCGATCCCTGCGCTTCGTGCTCTTCCCCAATTCCCTGGTGGATCTTCCTGGACCGCGAACCCGCAACAGCGAAGCGGAAAGACCGATGGAAAAGAGTTGCGCCGGTGTCGCCCGCGGGTCTTCAATGGCCGCGTATTTCCTCAAACCTCGCTGAACGCTAAGTATTATGGCTTCTCCGATTTCTCACCCAGGGACGTCTCCGGTCCAAGTCCACCGTTGTGACCTCGGCCACAACCCGGCCGCCGTGGGGCTGGCGCTGATGCTGGCTCTTGCGCTTCTGCCGGGATGCGAAACGCCGACACACACGCCACTGACGCGCGAGGACCTCGAGCCGTACAGCGGCATCACGCTGCGCCCGGGCGATTCCATCAGGATTGCGTTCCCGGGAGCGCCGAGTTTGAACACGACCCAGCAGATCCGGAACGACGGCAAGATCGAGCTGGGGCATGTGGGCGAGCTGACCGCAGCGGGCCGGGCCCCCTCAGAACTCGAGAAGGAGATCTTGAATCTCTATGGCCCGCAGTTGGTCGTGAAGGAGGTCATGGTCACCGTCGAGGTGTCGGCCTACCCGGTCTACGTGAGCGGGGCTGTGCTCAGACCGGGCAAGCTGATGGCCACGCACCCGATGACCGTGCTCGAAGCCGTCATGGAGGCAGGCGGCTTCGACGAACGCCGGGCCAAGCCGACCGCCGTGCGCGTCATCCGCACCGAGAGCGGCACGCAGAAGTACTACACCATCGACGTCCAATCGGTCCTCGACGGCAAATCGACGCTCAACTTCTACCTGCGCCCCTCGGACGTCGTTTACGTGCCGGAACGGGCGTTCTAGCAGACGCCCTCGCCCGGAAAAGAACGCAAAGGCTCGAAGGCGCCAAGGCGCCAAGGGGAGAGGAAAGGCATCCCCGCCGTCCTCCGTCGTCTGTCCTTAGCGCCCTTGAGCCCTTGCGCCTTTGCGTTGACTCCCCTCGCCCCGAAGGAAACGCAAAGGCTCGAAGACGCCAAGGCGCTAGGGGAATCTGCTTTGCGTTAGCGCCTTTGCGTTGACTCCCCTCGCCCCGAAGGAAACGCAAAGGCTCGAAGGCGCCAAGGCGCTAGGGGAATCTGCTTTGCGTTAGCGTCTTTGCGTTGACTCCCCTCGCCCCGAAGGAAACGCAAAGGCTCGAAGGCGCTAAGGCGCCAAGGAGAGGTGAAATGTGTTCCCTTCTCTTCCGCGTCTTCCGCGGTTGACCCTCTGGGCAGTCACCGTTCCCGTGTCGCTGGACAGCTTCCGATACGAACCGCGGACCACGCGAACCACGCGGAAAGGCATGCACAACACGCTCGAAGTTTCCCCACCGCTTCACCTCTGCCGTCTTCCGCGTATTCCGCGTATTCCGCGGTTCCCTTCTTCGACTGCCCTGCAAACCCGTGCTCTGCGGGAACCCATGCCAACAGGTGCACCCCGTCGGTCACCGGTCCAGAGTCCTCGACTTCTGGAAGTTGTGGTCAACAGGCCGAGTTTGGTCCCTGCCGTTCCAACCCCACCCCCCTGCCTTCGAGGACTCTAGCTGTTCTACCGCAGAGACCGTAGGGCCCGCAGAGAAGGAGAGGAAAGAACCACATCCCGCTGTCCTCTGTCGTCGGTCCTCGGTCCTCTGACCTCTGACCTCTGACCTCTGGCGCGTCAGGGGGTTGCGGGATCTGTCGATTCAAGAAACACGGCAACCAAGCGTTCGAGACCTGCCTGGTCGGCCTCGTCAAACCGGTTGCAGATCGGGCTGTCCAGGTCCAGTACCCCCAGCAGGACACCCCCCTTGAGCAGCGGCACGGCCAGCTCGGACGCCGACGCCGGGTCGCACGCAATGTGACCGGGGAACGCGCGGCAGTTGGGGGCGAGCACGGCCTCACGCCGCGCCGCCACCGTCCCGCACACCCCCTTCCCAACGGGAATCCGGACACACGCCGGTTTGCCCTGGAAAGGCCCGAGCAGGAGGGTATCGCCGACGAGCCGGTAGAACCCCGCCCAGTTCAGTCCCGGGAGGGCGTGGTAGATGAGGGCCGTCGTGTTGGCGGCGTTGGCGACGAAGTCCCGCTCGCCGGCGAGCAGGGCGCGGAGCTGCTCTTCCAACGCGCTGTACGCGGCGGCTTTGTCCGCCGCCACCATGAGCTTGAGCTCGAACATGCGCCAGACATCATGGCCGGAGTGCTGGGGCCGCGTCCAGCCCGGATCCTCGCCCCGGATCCTCGCCTAACGCCTGCGGCGCGAACGTGGGCCATCGGCTCGTGGTGGGTTTTGGCCTTGTAGGCGCGTGCGGTGTCGGCTCTGGGGTGGCCTGCCCGGCGGGGGAGGACGGGATGAACGGGATGCTGAAGGCCCCGGCAACTTTGAACCTGTCCCCCTATCCACTCTGCCCATCCTGTCCATCCTGTTCATCCCGTCTAAAAACGCGAGGAGATAAACAACTCAGGCCGGCGTGGGGCCGGCCCGAGCAGAAACTGCGAGCTGGATGAGAGTTGACTTAGCTCTTCAGTCGGCGGTGGAAGCCGGCCAATCCTGCAACAGCCAACCCCGCCAGGAGCAAGGTACTGCCGCCGTCAGGTACCACATCCACCCTCAGGCTGCTGACTTCCCACTCTGAATTCACATCATCACGGATGCGAACGAAACCCTCGGCGAAGGTCTGGTACTTAAACACCTCCAAGCGGAGGGCATCTATGTCGTCCTGATCAGTCTCGTTGTAGGGGTTGGTGTCCGTGGTGAAGGGAGGCGCGTCGTCGTCGGTGGACCACCAAGCAAAGCCAAGGCTACCGATTACCCCCCCGCTGTAGTCTTCCCATCGGGTGGGTTGGCTCCATCCGACGTCCGAGCTGTCCAGGGCCCAGCTAGTCCCAACCTGAGTCCAGTTCTCACCACCCCAGTCAATCACCCACTTCACCTCGAACCGGCCGTTCAGGCTGGCGACGGTCTCGCCGGGCATCCAGTAGATCCAATGCAGCCTCTTGCCAAGGTCAAGTGTGCTATAAACGATCTCGTCGTACGGGTCGATGTCCAGAGTGCCGGGGTAGGTTCCCGTCTGCAGGTTCTGGAAGGTGCCTGCTACGACGTCAGCCTTTGTCTCGGTCCACCACGGAGCCCAAGCGGGGGACCCGTAGACATTGGGCGCCGAGTCAACGTACAGACTGATGGTAGTGGCGTGGCCACTGTAGTGCCAAAGTCCTGCCACGGTCGCCGCCGCGATCACAGTCACGAGAAAAGATCTTCGGTTCATAGGCTTAAAGGTCATTGTTGTACTTGCGACAGTGTCCGTAGCATCTCATGTTCCAACTGGCTCATTGGTCTCGATTGAAGTGGTGCAATACGTTGATGGAAAACAGCTTACAAGACATGCTCGACAGGAGAAACTCAGCCGTGCTCAGTGGCGCCTCGTTGGGTTCTTTAAGGGCAACCGACACTCAACATCAGGTCGGCGGGTTCGGATCATCGACAAGCATTTTGTGAGCAGGCATTTAGCTCGCAATGATCTCTGTAAAGGAAACCGACGGCCGGATGCAGCCGAGCAATCTGCTGGCGTTGGAGCCGAGTTGGCGGGTTTCGTTCAAGCCATCGAGGCCCCTGTCCCTGTAGGCCAAGTCCTCCATCTTTCGAGTTGCGGTGGCGCCGGGGGAAGGCACCATGGCCGAGGTTGTCATGACATCCAAGGTTCCTCTCTCTGAGCTGGCGGATCGGATGGAGCGATTCCGGACGGCGATGGACGCGCGCCAGCCCGGCTGGGCTCTGGCCGCGTTCTTCGGTCGGGTCAGCCAGTACTACCTCACGGGCACCATGCAGGACGGGGTTCTGCTCGTTCCCCGGGATCAGGAGGCTGTCTTCTGGGTGCGCCGGAGCCACGAGCGCGCGCTCGAGGAGTCGTCGTTCCCGGACATCCGCCCGATGCGGAGCTTCCGGGACGCCGCGCAGGCGCTGCGGTCCCCGGGCCCTCGCCCGGTCATCCACATCGAGGCGGAGCTCGTCCCCGTGGCGTTGGTCGAGCGGTTCCGGAAGCATTTTCCCTGCGCCGCGGTGGGATCGCTGGACGCGGCGATCGCGGCGGTCCAGGCGATCAAGAGCCCGTATGAGCTCGCCTTGATCGAACGAACGGGGGCCGCCCACCGCCAGGTCCTCGAGGAGTTCGTCCCCGCCTTGCTCCGCGAGGGGATCAGCGAGGCGGAATTTGCGTGCGACCTCTATGGCCGGATGGTCCGTGCGGGGCACGAAGGCGTCGTGCGGTTCCACGGGTTCAACGTGGACATCGCCGTGGCGCAGCTCGGGTTTGGCGTCAATTCCCTATACCCGACCAGTTTTGACGGACCGGGGGGCTGCCGCGGTGTGTCGCCGGCGGCGCCGGTGCTTGGCAGCCGGGACCGCACCCTGCGCAAGGGCGACCTGGTGTTCGTCGACACCGGCTTCAGCATGGGCGGTTATTCGACCGACAAGACCATGATCTACGCCTTCGGCGGGCCGATCCCCGATGCGGCGCTCGAGGCCCATCGGCGCTGCGTGGATCTCCAGGCCCGGATCGCCGCCGATCTCAAGCCCGGCGCGATCCCGGCCGAGATCTACACACGCACCCTCGAGAGCCTGGACCCGGAGTTCCTGTCCAATTTCATGGGGTTCGGCGACCGCCGGGCCCGCTTTCTCGGGCACGGCGTGGGGTTGTACATTGACGAACCGCCGGTGTTGGCCGAGGGCTTCGAGGAGCCGCTGACGGAGAACATGGTCCTGGCGCTCGAGCCCAAGAAGGGGATCCCGGAGGTCGGCATGGTGGGGACGGAGAACACGTACGTGGTCACGCCTGCTGGCGGCCGCAGCCTCACGGGGGCGCTGGCGGGCCCCATACTTGTGCCCGGGTGACCGGTGCGCCGGTGCGGTCACATCGGCCGCACCACGCGGACGGCGACGCAGCGGGTCTGGGGCAGGACGAATTTCTTCACCTCGACCGTCACCGACAAGGCGCCAAACTCGCGCAGCACGAGCTCCGCGATTTCCGAAGCGAGCGTCTCGATCAGGTACCAGCTGCGGGCGGTACTGAACTCGGCCACGCGCTGGGCGACCACTTGATAGTCAATGCTCCATCGGACATCGTCCCGGGCCACCGCCGTGACGAGGTCCACCGTCATTTCGAGGGTCACCAGCAGACGCTGGGGCTTGGCCCGCTCCTCGTCCGGCACCCCGATGCAGCAGGAGACTTCCAGCTCCTGGATTGTAATCGTACCCATTCAAAGCCCTTCCGATCGGCGATCCAACACCGCCCGCACCAGCGTGCGCGTCGGCTGGTTCAAATCCAGCGCCAGCGCTTCCTTCGGCAGGATCCACCGGTGGTCCTGCGCCTCCGCGTTCAACCGGACCTCGGCCGGTTCCACACACCGCGCGGTGTAGTTCAACAGCAGGAAGTGCGCCTCCTTGTAGAACTCCCGCGAGCGAATGCAATCCTGAACCATCACGAACGTGACGTGGTTCACCTCGAGGTTGGTCTCCTCGCGCACCTCCCTGCGCAGCGCGTCCACGGCCCGCTCCCCGTACCGGATCTTGCCGCCGGGTATCCCCCACAGGCCCGACCACTTCCGGGTCCGAACCAGCAGCACACGACCCGCGGCATCGAACACCAACCCGCCCACGGTCCCCACCGGAACGCCCGAGGTCCCGCTGCGACCGGGCGGGAGCGTCCACTCGAATCCCTGACGTTCGAGCATCTCCTGCAGCTCGCCCAAGTGCTCGACGATCAGGTCCGGATGGCTCGCCCGAAGCTGGGGGAGGGTGTTGTACCCGGTCAGCACCGCGCACGCCCGGACCCCGCCATGATGCGCCGTCTCGATGTCATGTTCCATGTCGCCCACAAACACCGTCTCGCCAGGGGCCAGCTGGTGCCGCTGCAGAATCTCGCGAATCTTGGTCCGCTTGTCCCAGACCTCGACGTAGGGGTGCTCGATGTAAACGCCAAAACCCGTCTCTGCCGCCTGCGCCGCGTAGTGCTCCCGATGCACGCTGCTCAACAGGAACGTCCGGAGCCCGCGGCCGCGGCAGAACTCGAGGAATTCCCGCGCGTGGGGGATCTCCTCGACCCGATGCTGGCATTGGCGGAACGCCCCGTGAAACCAGGCTTCGAGCTGGGCCTGCGGCACCCCGGGCACATACCGCTCGTAGAACCGCTGGAACGGCAGGCAGAACTCCGCCTGGAACTGCTCCCGCGTCATCTCCGGCACCCCCGCCATCCGGAACACGTGATTGCTCGCCTGCAAGACCGCGGGCAAATCATCGACCAGCGTCCCCGACCAGTCGAAGATGATGTTCCGAATCACGCGCGAGTGTAGGCCCGCCCCCGGCGGCGGCGCCATGAAAAACCCCCGTGCCACCCGGATCCTCGCCTAACGTGTGGGCGCGAACGTTCGCCATCGGCTCGTGGTGGGTTTTTGCCTTGTAGGCGCGTGGGGTGTCGGCTCCGGGTTGGCCCGCCCGCTGGCGGGCGGGCGCTATAGGGTTTGGAGGGAATGGGCCCGCCCTGGGGGCGGGCTATCAAATCCGCGAAAACCCCGGACTGGGCGGCTCAAGGCGCCTGGTCAAGCCCAGGAGGTTGAGCCGCAAAGGACGCTTACGCGCGGATCCGGGTGCCAAAAACCCCGTTGCCAGCTGGCAATACACACACTAGAGTCCTCGACCTGTGGAATATGCGGTCAACAGGTCAAGTTTGGCCCCTGCTGTTCCAAGCCTTCCCTCCTTCCGTCGAGGACTCTGCATTAGCGAGGCGCGGAAGAGAGGGTGGGCAAGCACAGCAGGCTCTTTATGTCCGTGGGGACTCGACTGAGTCTGAGGCGCGCCTCGCTAGTTTGACTGATCGATGAAATTCGAAACGCTTTGTCTTCATGGCGGCACGCAGCCGGACCCGACGACGCTCTCTCGCGCGATTCCGGTCGTCCGGACCGCCTCGTACGCCTTTCGCAACACCGAGCACGCCGCCCGGCTGTTTGCGCTGCAGGAGCTTGGCAACATCTACACGCGGCTGATGAATCCGACGACGGACGCGCTCGAGCGGCGGGTGGCGCTGCTCGAGGGTGCGCCGGAGATGGGGGCGCTGGCTCTCGCCTCGGGCACCAGCGCGATCTTCTATGCCGTCATCAACCTGGCGCAGGCGGGCGACAACATTGTCAGCGCCCGGAATCTCTACGGCGGCACCTACACGCAGTTCCACGACCTCCTGCCGGCCCTTGGGATCACGGTGAAGCTCGTCGATTCGCGGGACCCGCAGAACTTCGCGCGGGCCGTGGACGACCGGACGCGCGCGTTGTACTGCGAGACGGTCTCCAACCCGGCGCTCGAGGTTGTCGATCTCGAGGCGGTCTCGCAGATCGCGCGGGCGCGGGGGTTGCCGCTGATTGTGGATTCGACGTTTTCGACGCCGCACCTGACCCGTCCCCTGGAGCACGGGGCCGACGTGGTGGTGCATTCCCTCACCAAGTGGTTCGGGGGACACGGGACCGGGATCGGCGGCATCGTGGTGGACGGCGGCCGCTTCCCATGGGCCGCCGGCCGGCATCCGCTCTACACGACGCCTGACACCAGTTATCATGGGTTGCGTTGGGGTTTGGACCTGCCTGAGCCCCTGCGGCCGCTGGCGTTCATCCTTCGCATGCGCACGGTGCCCCTGCGGAATCTCGGGGCCTGCATCGCGCCGGACAACTCGTGGATGTTCCTGCAGGGGATCGAGACCCTGGCGCTGAGGGTCGAGCGCCACTGTGCGAACGCGCGGGCGGTGGCGGAACACCTCGCGCGCCACCCGGCGGTCGCCTGGGTCCGGTATCCGGGGTTGCCGTCCGACCCGATGCATGCGCTGAACCAGAAGTACCTGCGGGGCCAGGGGGGGTCGATGGTGGTGTTTGGGATCCGGGGCGGCCGGGAAGCGGGCGGCAGGTTCATCGATGCTCTCCGTCTCATCTCGCACGTGGCGAACGTTGGCGACGCCAAGACCCTGGCGATCCACCCGGCGACGACCACCCATTCCCAGCTCGATGAGGCCCAGCAGCGGGACGCGGGCATCACGCCCGAGCTGGTCCGGCTGAGCATCGGGATCGAGCACAAGGACGACATCCTCGAGGACATCGATCAGGCGCTGGCGAAGGCTGCCGCTTGACTCGCGGAGCAGGCTGCGGGCAGGCTGGACCGCAGGATCGCCGATCCCGACCGGGAACCGGCCCTGGGGTTTGGGTGTGGGGCGATCCCCGGACCGAAGTCAACATGCGAAAACCGTCGAGAGAGAGAACCGCGTCCTCATCCGGCGCCGGGGGCCGCCGCAACCGGGTGCGCACGGAGTTCTTCGATCACCGGAGCACCAGGAACCCGCTCGAGCTGCGCGTCGGCGGCACTCTCGATCGTTTCACGCTCGCGTATGAAGCCTACGGGCGGATGAATGCGGACCGCTCGAATGTGATCCTGCTGTTCCACGCGATGACGGGGAGTCAGCATGCGGCCGGGTTCAACCCGGACGTGCCGGGTCTCGACGGGCGCTGGACGGACGAAGTGCAGGAGGGATGGTGGAACGGCTTTATCGGCCCGGGCAGGGCCCTGGACACCCGGGAGTTCTGCGTGTTGTGCGTGAACTACCTGGGCGGGTGTTACGGTTCGACGGGGCCGGCCTCGGTGAATCCGGCGACCGGTCGCCGCTGGGGCCCCGCGTTTCCCGTGCTCCGGATGAGCGACATCATCGACTCCCAGATGCGGCTCCTGGACGCGTTGGGCATCCGGAAGCTGCACGCTGTCGTGGGAGCCTCGATCGGCGGGTTCCTCTGCCTGCTCACCGCCACGCGCCATCCCCAGCGCGTCAGTCGCGTCATCCCCATCGGCACCGGCGTCGAGACCAGCATCTACCAGCGCATCATCAACTTCGAGCAGATCACCGCGATCGAGAGCGACCCGCACTTCCGGGGCGGCGACTACTACGACGGGCCGGGACCGGAACGGGGACTCGCGCTCGCCCGGCGAATCGCCCACAAGACCTTCGTGTCGCTCGAAGCGCTCCGGGAGCGGGCCCGCAGCGAGGTCGTCAGCCACAAGCCCCCTCACGGATGGTACGAAATGAACCATCCGGTCGAGTCCTACATGCTCCATCAGGGGGACAAGTTCGTGCGCCGCTTCGACGCCAACACCTACCTCCGCATCCTCGACGCCTGGCAGTGGTTCGATCTCCCCTCCGAAGCCGGCGCCGCGGATTTCGCCGGGCTCTTCGAGCGGTGCCGGAACCAGGAGTTCCTCGTGTTCAGCATCGACTCGGATCTCTCGTTCTATCCGCCCGAGCAAGCCCGGCTCGTGCAGCTTCTCAAGCGGGCGCATGTGCCTGTCATGTGGATCACGGTGCACTCGGACAAGGGGCATGATTCCTTCCTGATCGAGCCGAAGCTGTTCGCCCCGCACCTGCACCAGATCCTTAGCCACTGACACGCCCGGGGCGCCGCCCCCCCCCGCCGCCCGCACCCCCATGAAACCGCTGCTGCTGCCCCTCACGGAGCCTCTCGGATTCCTCTGGGTGGCGCTTGTGCTCTGGGGGGTGGTGCTTCTGGGCCGCCGACACGGGCGCGCCGCCGCTGTCGCCCTCGTCACCGCCGTGGTCCTCTCCCTCGTCGGCGCCACCCGAATCCCGACGCGCCTGCTGGCCTCGCTCGAGCGTCCGTATGCCGGCGTGACGATCGATCGCGTGCAACCGGCGGACGCCGTGGTCATGCTGGGCGGCATTTTGCGGCAATCGGCACCCGAACCGCTCGGCTTTGACCTGGGAACGCCGGCGGACCGGGTGATGGCCGCGCTCGAGCTGGTCCGCCGCGGCAAGGCCAGAGTTCTCGTGCTGGGAGGCGGGGGCCAGGGTCCGCGGGGCGGTCCTCCGGCTGAAGGGGAGCTTCTGCTGCGTTGGCTGAACGCCTGGGGTCTGACGAATGCGCCGATCCACCTCCTTGGGATCTGCAAGAACACGCGCGACGAAGCCGAGCGCACGCTCGAGTTGATGCGCCAGCACCGGTGGAAACGCGTGCTCCTGGTCACCTCCGCCGGCCATATGCGCCGCGCCGAGGCCGTGTTCCGACGCCTGTCGATCCCCGTCCAGGTGGTGCCCTGCGACTTCGTCGGCCTCACGACCCTGCAGTACCCGGCTTCGCCGACTCCACTGCCGCGGATCGAGGGTTTCCAGCATCTCTCCCTGTACGCCTACGAGGTCCTTGGCTGGTGGCTTTACCGGCTGCGCGGCTGGGTGTGATGATTGGGAGCGGGGGGTTCTCACCGGGACGGGGTTCGCTCGAGTGGCGCCTGCGATTCGGCAACCGTCGCCGGCCGGGGCCAGACCCAGTCGCGCCCGTTGCAGGGCCAACCCCGGCTGTTGTTGGGTTCCCCAGGCCGGACATCCCCGTCATCGTCCCGGCCGTCGCCGCCCACAGAGTACAACGTGAATGAGCCGTCCTCGAAAACCCGGTAGCGCAGCGGCGCGCCGTCGGCGCGGGGTTCGGGGCTGCGTCCTTTCTCCCCTGCCCGACGGCCAGCCGCCGGCGGGCGACATTGATCTGTTCCTGCAGCGCTCGACAGTAGAATTCCTCGTCGGCATCGAGCCACGCGACTCGCCACAGGCAGGCTCCGGTGAACGTCCGGGTCTCGGTCAGGCTCGCCCGGAACCGGTTGAAGCCCGGCACGCCCCGCGAGAGCAGATCCAGGAGGGCCGAGTCGGAACCGTCCGGTCTCAGGTTGGCGCCCGCGGCGGCAAGGGCCCTCATCCCCGCCCGCAAGTCACGGCGGGCGAGACCGAAGACGGCATGGCTCCAGAAGGCCCGCTCCAATTCTGGGCTGCGTTGATGCAGCCGAAGATGTCGATCACCAGCATGTTCGGCCCGGCGGCGTAATCCGGTGCCAGCACCCAATCGCGCTGCCGCAGGGTCTCGAGGATGTGCCTTGCCAGCGCGGGAGCGGAGGCCACTTGCGCCTCGAGCTCAGCCCACGTGTTCGTACCCCATGGCACCCGGTCGTCGGGGGTCTCGCGCCAAACCACGACCGCCCGGCCCGGCAGGGTGCAGCGGTAGCGCCAGTCGTCGCCTTGGTATTGCAGACTCCGAAGCTCGCCCCAGCGGAGCAGCGATTCGATTTGCCCCGGGTTCAGCCCCCTCTTGCCCGCGGGTGGCGGCGGCACCAATTCCGCCAGATCCCCGCCGCACCAGGGAAGCGCTCCCCCCTCGCACGCCGTGGGCCAGAGTCTGCCGGTGATTTCCGGGTCCGGTACGCCATGTGGGTCAATTTCAATGGACCGCTCGAAGTCGGCGGCAGCGGCTCGACTCAGATCACCGCCGGCGGCTACAGAATGAGGCCTCGGCCTTCGCTGAAGCTGTGGCGGACAGGCGAGGACGCCCGTGTCCCGCCAACCTGCAGTCCGGGTCTCGCGATCAACAGGGTGGTGTGAACCCAACGATCCGTGTACACTCCCCTGCAACAGCTGGAGCGATTCGAGCCATGAAACGTCATACCCCATCCATCTTCGGCGTGACGGAGCTCTGCGGCCTGATGCTGGTGGCGGCGGCGCCCTGCCGTCCCGCGGCGTCCGGTCCGGAGGAGCTCCGCGACAAGACGCTCGTCGCGTGGGTGTCGCCCGCGAACCTCATCCAGAAGGGCGGCAGCGTGTTGACCCTCGAGAAGCCGGGCGGTGTCTTCGACGCGATGGTCTTCGGCGAGCTGGCGCCCGCCACGTGGATGGCGGGCAGCGACGGTTTCCGGCGCACGAAGCAGGAGCAGCGGGATTTTCCGAAGGAGACCGGGCCCCAGGCGGCGCCGGTTCAGGTCGCAATGGTCTATTCCGGCCGGCAGATCACGCTCTATCGGGAGGGGCAACAGGCGGCGACCTACACGGCCGGGAACGCCGCGGAGCGCTTTGGCAGCGACGCCTGGGTCTTGCTCGGCCTGCGGCACCTGGATGCGGCGCCGGAGAATCGCTTCTTCGCGGGTTCGATTGACGACGCCCGGGTCTACGGCGTCGCGCTGGACGCCGCACAGATCGCGGCGCTGAAACCGAATCAGGCGTCCGAGCCGTCGCCCTTGGCCTGGTGGGACTTCGAGAACGGCGTCGCCTCGGATCGGATGGGAGCGTTCCCGGCCACGACGTTGTTCCACAGGGCGCGCCTCGAGGGGGGGCGGCTCCACTTGGACCGGCCGGGAGCGTTCATGCTGGCGTCGCGGGAGACGCTCGAGTCCCGGCAGGGCTCGGGGTCGGGCGGCGGGGTCGATCGCTCCGCCCGCGCGCTGCGGGAGAAGCTGCTCAGCGACCCGCACCGGCCGGGGTACCACTTCGTCACGCCGGAGGGGACCTGCATGCCGTTCGATCCGAACGGGGCCGTCTATTGGAAGGGCCGTTACCATCTGTTCTACATCTTCCAGGACCAGCGCGGTCACAACTGGGGCCATGTCTCGAGCACGGACCTGTTCCACTGGCGGCACCATCCGACCGGCCTGGTGTCCGGCATGTTCAGTGGCAATGGCTTCATCAACCACGAGGGCCGGCCGACGATGTGCTACCACCAGGTGGGGCAGGGGAACGCCATGGCGGTAGCTCTGGATGACGAACTGAACGCGTGGAAGAAGCTGGACTCGAATCCAATCACCCCCAGGACCGAACCCGGCGATCCGCATCACGGGAAGTACCGGTCCTGGGATCCCTACGGCTGGTTCGAGGACGGTACTTACTACGCGATTTTTGGGGGCGAGCGCCCTGCCGTTGCGAAGGCGCCGAGCCTCGCCGGCGAGTGGCGATATGTCGGCGATCTGATGGCGAACAGCGTCCCCGGGGTCGCGATCAACGAGGACGTCTCGTGCGCCGACTTCTTCACGTTGGGCGGCCGCCGCGTGCTCCTGTGCATCAGCCATCGACTCGGCTGTCGCTATTACGTGGGCGACTGGAAAGGGGAACATTTTCATCCGGCGTTTCATGCGCCGATGAGCTGGACGGACCATTCGTTCTTCGCGCCGGAGAGCCTGCTGGATGACCGCGGCCGGCGGATCATGTGGGCATGGATCTTTGACCTGCCACAATTCGCGATGCGGACGGATTTCGGGTGGTCGGGGACGATGAGTCTGCCGCGGGTCCTTTCGCTTGCCGGGGACGGCCGGTTGCGCATGAACCCGCCTGGGGAAATCGAGCGGCTGCGGTACAACGCGAGGCGGCAGACCGACGTGATGATCGAAGCGGACTCGGAGCTGGTCCTCGGGGAGATCCAAGGCAACAGCCTCGAGCTGCGGGTGGTATTCCGCGCGCCGGACGCGCGGCAGTGCGGCGTCAAGGTGTGTTGCTCGCCGGACGGTGAGGAGCAGACGCCGGTCTACTACGACGCCGCGGAAAGACGGCTCGCCGTGGACACGACGCGGTCGAGTCGGGGCGAGGGGCCGCGGACCCTCGAAGCCGGCCCGTTCGAGCTAGAGGCCGGCGAACCGCTCGAGCTCCGCGTGTTCGTGGACAAGTCGGTGGTCGAGGTGTTCGCCAACGACGGCCGGCAGGCGGTGATGCGGCGCCTCTACCCCTCCCGGGCCGACAGCCTCGGCGTGCGCCTGTTCTCGGTCGGCGGCCCGGCCAGCGTGCCGTTGATCGAGGCCTGGGACATGATGCCCGCCAATCCGTTCTAGCGAGGCGCCGCCTCAGACCTAACAAAGTCCGCGATCCCATGAAGCCTTCCTGCCTCTTCGAACCCTTTCTTCCGCGCCTCGCTAACGTAGAGTCCTCGACGGAAGGTGGGGAGGCCTGGAACGGCAGGGGCCAAACTTGACCTGTTGAC
>JAKQDD010000171.1 GCA_029556615.1 Verrucomicrobiota bacterium
GGAAGCTCCCTCAGCCCAACAACTCGTTGAACGCGCCAAGAATCGAACCTACCAAGGCGCGGGACCAATGACGGGACAGCTTCCCCTCGGATTATCAACCACATAGCCTCATGGGGCATTATGAATACTGGTTCTAATAGAGGACCCACAATTTGATACGTTCCCGGGCCGCCTCGTAGCTCTCGAAGGCCGCGCGGGCGAGGAACTCGCCCCAGATCGACTCCCAGAACCGTTCGATCTTGCCCAGGGTCATCGGGTGGTGCGGACGGCTCTTGATGTGGCTGACGTGGTCTTTCTTGAGCTCCGCTTCAAAGCGGCTCACCCCCCGCCAGGCCGTGTACTGCCGCCCGTTGTCGGTGAGCATCTCCTTGGGCGGTTGGTACTCGCCGATCGCAACCCGGTAGACCTCGATCACGGCGGCCGCCGTCGGGCTCCGGAACAGATCGGCGCCGACTACAAAGCGCGAATAGTCGTCCAAAAAGCCGATCAGGTAGGCGTAGCGGCCTCCCAGCCGGAAGGTGAAGATGTCCGACTGCCACATCTGGTTGGGCGTCGCCCGCTCGAAGAACCGGGGCCGGGTCAGGTTCTTGGGCCGGGCCGGCGGGTTGGGCGCCATCAGCCCCGCCCGGTGCAACCGCGCCCGCACCGTCTCCGCGCTCGCCGAGAGCAAGAAGAGCCGGCGCAGGAACAGCGCGATGCGCTTGACCCCAAAGCCCGGGTTCTGCCGCTTGAGCTCGAGGATCTTCTCGCTCACCGCCCCCGGCAGCCGTTCCTGACCCGGCGGCCGCGGCTTCGGCGCCCGCAGCCCCGCTTCCCCCTCCCGCCGGTAGCGCCGGATCCAATGCTCCAAGCCGCTACGGCATACGCCAATCTCCTGGCTGACTAAACAACGCGGAAACCGATCCTCCAATACCAGTCGAACGGCTTTGAGCTTTTGCTCCGGCGAATAGCGAATCGTCGTCGATCGCCGCGAGCCGCCCCGGGGCGGCTCCCTCTTCTCTACCGCTTCTTTTCCTTCCATGTAACACTCCAGTCCTTTCACTGAAGTGTTACCCCTTTTCCCCTTCAACTTGTGCTCATGATCTGGTCGTTAGCACAGCAGCGTCCAGATGGGGGGGCTGCCCCGGCTTTCCCGAGAAATGCGACCCGCAGCGCGGCGACCGACGGGAACGGGAGCACCGCCTCTCGACACGACAACCCTGGCCGTGTTCAAAGACCCTTGGCGGACGTCGAGGCGTGTTCTCCCGCTTCGCCACCGGCTACGATCTGCCCTGCGGCCCCGGTACCTAAAACCTCACCCGGTCTGGCGATTGCGGCGGCGCTCGATCCATCCTCGCACGGAAGCCATCGGCCACGTCGCCGTGGAACTTGAACCTGCGCTCGTCAGGCCCTCTCAGGCGCCAAAATGTTTGGCGATTGTTTGGCAATGCGCCACAGCGCGCCACAGTACGCCACAGTGCGACACAAACCGTCGGGGATTCAAGAATCGTGCCAAAACCGGGGATAACCCGCTGAAGGCCAGCGGCTTAAGTGCTTGATGATCAACGAAAGTCGGTTGCGGTGGCCGTGACCGAACAGCAGGGCGTTAGATTATGAGCCTAAAGGTCTGTTGTTCAACATCCAGCCCTGCTGTCGCTGCGACACGCCCACCAGCATCCGGTGAGCGCCGGACGTGAACAGGACCGCAGCATTTCTGCTCCACCGCACGCCTCAGCGTCCAGCGGGTTCTCGGTTCGGACCGCGCCCCCTGACGCCGCGCCGTTCTCCGCAGTCAAGATCCGCTGGCGCTGCCTCGTATTGAGTCCTGGCTGAGAGAACCGTTCGACCTTCGCCGGATTGCCCCAGATCGGCGAGACGGATTGGCGGGGCGGCGGAACGACATGTCAGCGGCGGTCTGGTAGTTGAACCTAAAGACCAAGTTTGTTCACAAAGCGGGGGCATTCACGAACGCCACCCGGGGGCTTCGGCGGGGCCACCGCCACTCCCGGTGGGGACGGTCGGCGGCACAACGAGACTCGCTCCCAGGAGACGTCGGCGCCACGGTCGGTTGTCGGCATCCTCCCGGCCGGTCAGGATGCGTCCAGGAGCCGCGAGGGTGCACGGCGGGGCAGGGGAGGGGCCTGAAAAAGTGGCACACAAAGTGGCACACCGATCGCGCACGGGGCGCACGCGAAGTCCAAACCGGCAGACGCATGGGACTTTTGCCGTGTGTGCCACTTTTTGTGCCACTTCCGGGGTCCGTCATGATGTCCTTGTCCCTCAAGGTCGGAAGTGAGTTTCGACCAATAACGACGGGGGTTTGGTGACGATTTGAGAAACGAAACGAAAGGGGCAGAAATGGCCAAAACCCGAGTTTTAAGTCCCTTGTGTCTGCCATTCCACCACACCGGCTTGGCGCGTGCCACGACCAGAATGCGCTTGTGACGGGTGACGTCAACGGAACACTTGTACGGGACAGGCCAGAAGCTGGGGTCAGAGGTCAGAAGTCAGAGGTCGGGAAGAAAAGCGCCGGAGGGCCGGCGCACTCCAAAATCTGGCGCCCGTGCCACCGCCCCTTCGATCCGCGCGATAGCGTCTTGGAGTGCGGCTGTCCTCTGCCGCTTTGGAACAGGAAACAGGAGACCGTGAGACCATGGGACTACGGGACCAGGGACGACAGACGACCGACGACGGAGGACAGACGACAGCAGGGAGGAGAAGCTGAAATCCTGATAGGCTGAAAAGGTGAGGGGGCAGGAGACCATGCGACAGGCGGGGAAATCGTCCGCGGCTACAGACATCGCCCGCAGCTACAGCCAGATGGCCGACGCTGACTATTCCGAGGATCAACCACGAACCACACGAACCACGCGAACACCGTCTACCGCAGAGACCGCGGGGCCCGCAGAGAAGAGGGGGAAGAGACTTCATCCTGCTGTCCTCCCTTCTACCTCGTTGGGAGGGCGGCGATCTGCTCCTCGATGCGTTCGAGCTCGCCCGGGAACAAGAGCGTGCGGTCGAGAGCCGGGAGGAACTGATCGACACGCGCCCGGTCCCGGGCGATCAATGCGCTTTCGAGGGCGACCCGGATGTACGTCTGCCGGTCTCCACGCTCGAGGTTGCGAGGATCGATCGCCGCCAGCAGGGCGTCGGCCTCATCGATGCGCCGGTTTCGGGTGAGGGCCAGCGCATGGTTCAGACGGAATCCCGCATGATCCGGATGTCTCTGCACGAGCTGGAAAGTGATCGAGCACGCGTAGCCGGGCGCGGTGTGATTGACGAGGAGGGCCGCCGCGTGGTTGTTGAGGAGCGCCGCATTCTCGGGATCGAGGCGCAGCGCCTCGAGGGTCGCGCGAAGAAGCAGGGTGGGATTCGTGCGCTCGCCATACGCAACGTCGGCCAGCAGTTGCCAGTAAGCGGGATCGTCGCGGCACTCGGATTCGAGGCGCAACAGAATCTGGAGGGCCAGGTCAGGATGCCCCAACTGGGTGATGCTCGCCGCCATTCCCATGGCCATGGCGGGGAGGGGAGGGGGTTTCAGCACGGCTCTCTCGAAGGCCGCGCGCGACGCCGCAAACCGGCTCATGGCGGCAAGGGCGCGGCCTTCGAGGTAGGCGGCGTACCCTGCCAGTTCACTGTGGGCAGCCGGCTCTGCCCGGAGTTGGTCGGCTGCCGCGAGGAGATCATCCCAGCGATGAAGTTGGCTGAGCGTGGTGCCGTAGAGCATCCACAGCCCCACTGACCAGGAGGCGGCGGAGTT
The DNA here is from genome assembly GCA_029556615.1 of Verrucomicrobiota bacterium. Taxonomy (GTDB): domain Bacteria; phylum Verrucomicrobiota; class Verrucomicrobiia; order Limisphaerales; family J093; genus JAKQDD01. The sequence goes on from JAKQDD010000171.1 coordinate 3,740, forward strand.
CCCGAAGCGGACTAGGGCGCGCCCCATCAAGCGCGTGGCTTCCTCCTTTTCGTTGAGATCGATCAGCACCTTGGCGGTGTCCAAGACGTCCCAGGGCGTGTTGGCGGCAGCAGCCTTCTCGATGGTCAGCCGACGGGCTTCTGCGACGCGGCCCACTTTTGCCAGAAGACGGTAATGGTCCAGGTGGTCCGCCAAGCGGTCCTCGAAGGTGCTCTGGATCTCGGCGAGTTGTTCCTCATACCGGCTGAGGTCGGACAGATGCGCAAAGAGCTTGAGGCGAAGCTGCGCGGCGGGCAATCGGAGGTCGCGGGTAGCCAGAGCCCCCTCGAGCGCTTTCCAGCCGTCTGCAGATACGCCGGGGGCTCCCCAGCCCGCATCGTAGGCCGCCCGATAGAGTCGCAGTTCGGGGTTTTCCCGCAGGGACGGCTTCATCTCGGACCATCGCTTCGCGAACTCCTCGACCTGGTCAGTTTGCATCAACGCCCGCAAATAGACCGATTCCTGGTAGTCCGTACGATCCTTGACGTCCTTGAGCATGCTGTACGTTTCATTCCAGCGCTCGGTTCGTGCGAAGAGACCGGCGACGAGATCCATGTCGGCGATGTTGGTCCGGGTGAGCCGCAGGAGCCAGGCGGCTTGGTTCACGGCTTGGCTGGTGATGGACGCCTTGACGTGCCCGGTCGTTTCCATGTACCGGCTCAGGTACTCACGGAGGATGAAGAGGTTGCCAGGATCGTTTGAGATCGCCCGCTGCCAGGCCATCAGCGACTCGATGGCATTGCCGCGCGCGGAGAGATCCCGTGCCTCCTTGGCAGCAAGTCGGGACTGGAGCAGGTCGATGGGCTTGATGCGGAGAACGGGGCGAAACCCCGGCGGGGTCGATGGCCAGAAGCGAATGAATGAAAGGCTGACAACCAAAACGATCGTCAGAAACACCAGAATGGCCGCTAGCCACCGGAGATCCGTGGCGAGCAAATGGAGCAGCGGGCGCTGGAGAACGGGAGTTGCCAGCAGCTCCCGCCACCTCGGCTGCGGAGAAGACTCAGCCACGAACGAAAAGACCCAGCGACAGTATCAGGACTTCGACCCTGCGATCCGGCGGCGGAAGGCGTAAGCACCGCAGAGGAGAGCGGCCATGACGGCATACTCCTGGGGTTCGGGAACTGTGGGCAGGCCCGGAGGCAGCGACCATTCCTCGAAGCCGTCGTTGTTGTCCCAGTAGAACGTGTCCGGCGTGGTTGTGCCGGGCTCCGCACTCAGGAAGCCCCCAAACCTGCTGAAGAGATAGACCGTGTCGGTCAGAGCCGCTCCGGCGAAGAGGGTCGCAGGAACGTAGAGGAACATGTCTGGTTGACCGCTCCCCGCCTTGATGGAGTAATCCAGCAGCACCGCATTGTCCTGCCCCGTGTAGTCCATCGCGTAGCGCAGCGTGCCCAGCATTCTGCCGGTGTCCCCCTGCAGTCCGGCTGGTTGCTCTTCCACCGTGGGCGGAGGATCAATGATCGTCGGATTCGTGTAAATGGCCACCTGTTCCAGCGAGTGGTAAGGCGGGGTAGCCTGGTTGATGTCGAGGGAGAAGGCGTAATACATCTGCTCGGACCCGGGATCGCCCAGCATGACGTACCGCAGATCGGCCATGGTGATGTGCGGCTCGAAACCGTTGGGGAGATCCACATCAAAGGGAGGCTTCTTGTCCACCCCATCGTAGTTGTATCCACGGACTATACCCGTGTTCGACTTCAAATCATAAAGCCGAACGTACACGCCCGACCCTGCGCCGCCCGCCGGATCCCGTGCGTAAATCGCGCTGTTGATCGTCCCCTGAGCATTAGGATCGTCGAGGGCAAAACCAGTATAGGGAACACCACCCTTGTAGACGTCCACCGTCGTGAGGTTGATGTAGGTTTGACCCATGGCGCCCGATGCCATCAGGACACACGCGCCACCCAAGCCCAACCGACTGCACTTGCGGAAATCCCACGAAAAAGGTAAATGCTTCATACTTCAATCGAGGCCATTAGCCACTGCCGAGTACACCCAGAAACCGTGGCACATATAGCACACGTAATACTTTGGTGTCAAATCATTCGCGCGAGAATCGTGCGGGATGGGCGGAAGCATTTGTCAAATAATAGGACAATTACCCAAGAGTCCTCGCCTTGTGAAACATGGGATCATCAGGTCAAGTTTGGTCTCTGCCGTTCCAAACCCGCCCCCCTTTGCCTCCGAGGACTCTACATTCGCGAGGCGCGCCTCGCCAGGCATTCACGGCTCATTCCACCGACCTCGGTCTCCTCCTTAACCCATTCTGTATCCACAGGCGCCAGACCATCAAAAGCGCCTCGCGCACGATGTGCGACGACATCTTCGATGTCCCCTGATAACGATCTGTGAAAATGATGGGCACTTCGATGACGCGCAGTCCGGATCGCCAGATGATATGCGTAAGTTCGATCTGGAAGCTGTAGCCGTTGGACCGGACATTGCGCAGGTCGATCTTCTGTAAGGCCTTGCGCCGAAAACACTTGTAGCCGCCCGTCGGATCTGTGAACGGCATGCCGGTGATCATCCTCACGTACTTGGCCGCCGTCAGACTCAGCATCAGCCGGTGCAGCGGCCAGTTGATCACTCGAATCCCGCGCGTGTAGCGCGAGCCGAGCACGAGATCGGCGTCGCGGGACGCCTCGAGAAACCGGGGAACATCATCCGGATTGTGCGACAGGTCGCCGTCCATCTCGAAGATGCACTCGTAGGAACGCTCAAGCGCCCAGGCGAATCCGGCACAGTAGGCGCGGCCCAGGCCCTCCTTGCCGGGCCGATGCAGCACGTGAATGCCCGGATCGCGTCGTGCCATGTCGTCGGCGAGCTGTCCGGTCCCGTCCGGTGAATTGTCGTCAACGACGAGCACGTCCACCGGGGTGGGCAGGGCGCGCAATCGTTCGATCAAACGAGGGAGATTCTCCCGTTCATTGTAAGTCGGAACGACGATGAGTGCGTCTGGGGGCATACGACCCGTGCTGCTTTTCTAAGCAGGAATCGATCCGAAAGCAAGAAATGCCGCGAGACAGTGCGCCAGTGCGTCGATGCGTCGGTACGTCAGTGAAAAGCGCCGGAGTGCCGGCGCACTTCCGCCTTCGCCCAGACTTCGGCCTTCCTCGAAGGATTGAGTCGCCAGGCTACGGCGGGACAGGCCAAAAGCTTCGCCCGCGCCATCGCCCCTCGTGCCGCGGGTTAGCGTCTTGGAGTGCGGCTGCGCCCTCAGCCGCTTTGGAACAGGAGACTACAGGAGGACGAGGCTACGGACGAGGGACAGACCGACACCTCACCATTCGCTTTAAATTAAATATAACAAATCTTGTGCGAAACACGTCTATCGCGCGGTCCAGCCGAATCGCGCGCTGACCGGCCAGTACACCATCCAAAACCGTCCAATCACCCGGTCCCTCGGTAGCGCGCCCCATCGCCGGCTGTCCGAGCTCGCCATCGTGTTGTCGCCCATCACCAGCAGATGGCCCGCCGGTACCCGATACTCCGTGCGCTCGTCAGGAAACAGCGGCGCCAAGAGGCCAGCCTCGATCCGATAGCGCTGCGCCACGCGATCGTTGACGTGGCCCGAGTACTCGCTCTCCCGCGGCGGTCCCTGGCGCGAATAGACCCCCTCGAAACCCCGCACGCTGGCATCCAGCCGCCGCCCGTTGACGACCAGATGCCGGTCATTGCCGATCCGGACGCGTTCACCGGGCAGCGCGACGAGGCGTTTCATGTAGTGAGTGCGCTCGCGGATGCCCGGGACGCCCCGGGTCTCGAACACCACGATCTCACCCCGGCCGGGGCGCCTGAAGTTGCAGCTCAACCGGTCGACGAGGACATGATCGCCCGAGAAGACCCGATACGGGGCGCCGTCCTTGCCCCGCACATAGTTGAAACCATAGACGACGCGGTCCAGCAGGCGGCGGAAGCCCGTGGGCGCGGTGGCCTCGGCGAGGCCCTGGAGTTCCTCGACCGTGACGCCGTACAGCGTGGGCTGCATCGAGCCGGTGGGGATCTTCATGGGCGCCAGGAAGAAGGCGCGCATGGTCAGCACGACGACGCCGGCGACCAGCAGGACCTCCACGAACTCCCGGTGCGAATGGCGGACGATGCTTGGAAGCCGCACGTGGGCGGTATCCGAGAGCCGCTGCATGAGTTCGCGCAGCGCCGGTGGCGGCGCGCCGTGCGTCAGCCCGGCGTTGAGGGCGGCCAAGGCGACCGCGACTTCCTCGGCCTCCTCGGCCGGCATCTGGTCGCGTTCGTTCGCGAGCAACCGGCGGATGTGGCGATGGAGGTCGACGCCGTCCCGGGCGGTTCGGGAGGCGAACCAGTTCCAAATGCCGCGCAGGACGCTCACCACCAGACGAGTCCGAACCGGCTGGTGAAGGGCCAGAACACCAGCAGCGCCTTCCCGACCACCTTCTCCCGGGGAAAATCGCCCCAGGCGCGTCCGTCGTGGCTATTCAACGTGTTATCGCCGAAGCCCAGGTAATGATCCGGCCGGACGATGAACACCGAGTCGCCGTTGGGAAAGAGCGGCGCGATGGATCGGCCGAGCGTCTCGATGGCGATCCGGTCGTTGACGTGTCCCGAGTAGGCGCTCTCCTTGGGCGGCCCCGCGAACGAGTAAACGAACTCGAAGTGACGCATCGTGTGGTCGAGGCGTTGGCCATCGACGACCACGTGCCGGTCATCTCCGATTTGGACCCGCTCGCCGCCCATGGCGATGAGGCGTTTGATGTAGTGCGTATTGGGGTTCAGGCCGGGGATGCCGCTCGAGGTGAACACGATGACCTCCCCGCGGCGGGGCCGGCGGAAGTTGTAGGTGAAACGGTCGACGAACAGCCGGTCGCCGCTCGAGACCTTCAGCCGGAACACGGTCTGTCCGGCCTCGAACGGTTGCCCCGGCCGGACGCCGCAGTCCTTGAGCAGCGTCTCCGGCGGCCAGTAGAACGTGTACGTGTCCTTGCCGATGCGGAACCGCTGGCGTTTGACGAAGCGGAAGGTCGTTTCGACCTCGCTGACCCGGAGCTGGCCGCTGTCCTTGGTCACCCACTCGTGGTAGTCGATGCCCCGGAACCAATCCCGGACCTTGCCCCATGCGGACGGGATGGTCCCCTGCCCTTCCCCGGCCGGCAGCGGTGTCACCACGTTGCCGTACAAGGTCGGCTGGGCCGATCCCGACGGGATTTTCATCGGCTGCACGAAGAAGGTGAAGATCGCGAGGATCAGGACGCCACTGACGAGGAACTCCTTGATATTCTCTCGGGTGCTGGCGTTGGGATAGGGTTTCAGCCACTTGGCGGCGCACTCCTCGAGGCGGCTCATGGCCTGACGGACGCCGGCGCGATCCCGGGTCTGCGGCAGCTCCTTCTGGAACGCCTCGAGGCCGGCGCGGACCTCGTCGATCGCTTTCGGGGAGAGCTCATCCCGCTGCGATTGGAGGATGATCCAGACCTGCTTGCGGAGCTCGACCGCGTGGCGCACGGTCCGGGAGAGGAACCATCGGAGGATCATGGGGGTGCGAGTTGGCGATGCTGGCCGGGGTCAGGCCTTGAGGACCTCGATGAACGCCTGTTGCGGGATGTTGACCTGTCCGATCGCTTTCATGCGTTTCTTGCCTTCCTTCTGCTTCTCGAGGAGCTTGCGTTTGCGGCTGATGTCGCCTCCGTAGCACTTGGCGGTCACGTCTTTGCGGTAGGAGCTGACCGTTTCGCGGGCGATGATCTTGCCGCCGATGGCCGCCTGGATGGCGATGGCGAACTGCTGCCGGGGGATGACCTCCTTGAGCTTCGCGGCCAGGGCGCGGCCGCGGGCTTCCGCCTTGGCCCGGTGCACGATGCACGAGAAGGCGTCGACCGGCTCGCCGTTGACGAGCATGTCGAGCTTCACCATGTCCGAGGCCTGGTACCCGCCGTGCTCGTAGTCCATCGAGCCGTAGCCTCGCGTCAGGCTCTTGATCCGGTCGTGGAAGTCGATGAGGATCTCATTCAGCGGCAGCACACAGGTCAGCATCACCCGCCGGGTATCGAGCGTCTCCGTCTGGTCCAGGATGCCTCGCTTCTCGGACACCAAGGCCATCATGTCGCCAATGTACTCGTTAGGACACAGGATGAAGGCGTGGACGGTCGGTTCCTGGATCTCCTCGATGCTGTGCGCCTCGGGCAGGAACGCCGGGTTGTCCACTTCCTTCAACTCGCCGCCCGCCAGTCGGACGCGATACACCACGCTCGGGTAGGTGGCGATGATGTCCATGTTGTACTCGCGCCGGAGGCGCTCCTGGACGATCTCCATGTGGAGGAGGCCGAGGAACCCGCAGCGGAAGCCGAAGCCGAGCGCGACCGAGCTCTCGGATTGATAGACGAAGGCGGAATCGTTGAGCTGCAGCTTGGCGAGATTGGTCTTCAGATGCTCGTAGTCCGCGGTGTTGATCGGGTAGATCCCGCTGTAGACCATCGGGTGGATCTCCTGGAACCCGGGAAGGGCCGGCGACGGCGTCCGGGCGTCGGTGAAGGTGTCTCCCATCTTCACCTCCTTCGGGCTCTTGATATTGGCGGTGATGTAGCCCGTCTCGCCGACCTCCAATTGCGGCCGCACATAGGGCCGGGGATTGAAGCTGCCCACCTCCTTGATCTCGTAGGAGCGGCCCGTGTGCAGCAGTTTGACCTGGGCCCCCGCGCGCGCCTGCCCGTTAAAGATCCGGACGTGGGTGACCACGCCCTTGTAGGTGTCGAAGTAGGAATCGAAACACAGGGCCTGCAGCGACGCCGCCCCGGTCGGGCGCGGCGCCGGGATCCGGGCGACGATCGCCTCCAGAATCTCATCGATCCCGATCCCCTCCTTGGCGCTGGCCGGAATCGCGGTGTCGCCGGGGATGGCGAGGATTTCCTCGAGCTGAGACCGCGTCTGGGCGACGTCGGCGTGGGGCAGGTCGATCTTATTGATGACGGGAATGATGGTGAGGTTCTGCTTCATCGCCAGGTGGACATTGGCGACGGTTTGCGCCTCGACCCCCTGGGCGGCATCCACGATCAGCAAGGCCCCCTCGCACGCGGAGAGACTGCGGGAAACCTCGTAGGAAAAATCCACATGCCCCGGCGTGTCGATCAGGTTCAACTCGTAGGTCTCCCCGTTCTTCGCCTGGTAGAGCATCGTCACCGGGTGCGCCTTGATGGTAATCCCGCGCTCCCGCTCGAGGTCCATCGAGTCGAGCAACTGCTCCTGCATGTCCCGATCCGAGATCGTGCCCGTGCGGTGCAGAAGCCGATCCGAAAGCGTCGTCTTCCCATGGTCGATATGGGCAATAATGCTGAAATTCCTGATATGTGCGGTGTCCATCGCGCCTCGTAGCCCGGGGCCGAATGCCATGGAACCCCGGACGCGCCCGACTTTAGCGCCGTCCGGGCTGCGGGAAAAGGAGAAACGGGAAGGGGGCGGGACGTCAGTGCGTCAGTGCGTCAGTGCGGCGGTGCGTCAGTGCGCCGCCCGCGCCACGGCCCCTCGTCCCGCGCGATAGCGTTTTGGCTTGTCGCGCCGAAGCCTTGCCGAAGGCGGAAGTGCACCAACCCTCCTGCGCTTTTTCAGGACCCGATCACGAGCCACCAGGCGCGGAACCGGCGTTCGAGCGGGTTCTTGAGCTTCTTGCACTCGCAGTCGCCGATCAGGCGTGTGCCGTCGTCGCTGAGCAACATCAGTCGGTCGCCGTCGGCACCGGGCAGCGCCACGAGGGCTTCGGGGGTGGATTCAGGCGGCATGACGACCGACATGAATTGCGCGTCAGCACCCGGTCCGGCCCAGGAGTAGAGCCGATGCGATCCGCCCCCTTGGGCGCTTCCCGCCAGGATCAGGTAGTGGTGTCCGATCCAGACCAGATCCCGGATGCCGAGTCCCCCCAGGTCGAGCAACAGCGGTTCGCCCAGCCGGGCGGACCCGCCGGAAGGCAACTCGCTGGGATTCAGCAGGGGCACGACGAGGGCCTGCTTCTGAGGGATGGGATTACGGAACCCGATAAGGAGCCCGCCGGTGGCGGTTGCCGCCAGTCCTTCGATGTTGAGGCCCCCTTTGTCCTTGGGTCGTTTCTCGGCGGCGCGGTCGAGTCGGAACCGTGACAGGGCCGGCGACCCGATGAGATCGGCGAGCAGCGTGACGTACGGACTCCCGTCCACCTCGACCACGACTCGTCCCCCCACCGTCGACGTGCGGGTGGCGAACAGGCGTCCGCGGTTGGGGCGCTCCTTGCCCTTGGCGTTGCGACCGTGGGATGTGATCCAAAAAACACGATCGCCAACCGTCGCGCAGGCTTCGATGTCCGTTTCCGGGCTCCGGCCTGTCAACTCGAGCCCGGGCCCGAGATCATACGACGCGATCGGGGGTCCTGGGTTACGGGGGTCGTACAGGCGAAGGACGTTATCTTCGTCGCTGGCGACCAGCATCGACCCGCCGGGGACCGCGATCGCCGCCGATGCGTCGCAAAGACCCCGGTACTCTCCCGCGTCCGCGGTCGCCGAATCCGCCGCGTGCAGCGTCGCGCCGAGGAGGAGCATCGCGAGCGCCGATGCCAGACGACGGACGGACCCCGAGGGGCTGTTCCCAGTGCGTGCTGGGATTGCCTTGGAACAGTGGCGATTCAAAACACCAAAACCCGAGCTGCAATCCCGCCGGCGGCGGAACTGCGGCTCGGCATGTCGTCAGGGTGTCGTTGCCGGCAGAGGTCGGCAACCGCCCCGGCACGTTTACTTGTTGTCGGCGGACTGTTTCTTCGCGGCTTTCTTCGCGGCGTTCTCCGCCTTGACTTCCTTCTTGGCCGCCTTGACTTCCTTCTTGGTCGTCTTGGCCGACTTGCCGGTCACGGGGCACGGGCCGCAACTCTGCTTCTCCTTGCAGCAACTCGCGCCCTGCGCGGGGCAACCTCCCGCCTTCTTGGCGGTGTCATCCCCGGCCAGCGTCGTCGGCAACAACACGATCCCTGCCACAGCAATCAGAGCAATGAGCTTTTTCATGGTGCGGATAAATAGCCTCACTTCGGCGGGTGCGCAAGTGCGGAGAGCGACTATTTCAGGGGAAAGCGCCGGGGGGCCGGCGCACTTCCGCCTTCGCCCAGACTTCGGCCTTCCTCGAAGGACTGAGTCGCCAGGCTACGGCGGGACAGGCCAAGACGCTATCGCGCGGATCGAGGGCCGTGGCGCGGGCGCGAGCTTTTGGAGTGCGGCTGCCCTCTGCCGCTTTGGCACCTGGCGACCGGGCGAGGGAACCCGGCGCGCCAGTCCCTCGGCGCGCCGGTTTCTTCACTCCTCACCCTTCACTCCTCACTCTTACGAACTACCGTTCCCCCGGCGCGGTGCGCGTGGCGTCGGCCCAGAGTTTTTCGATGCGCGCCCGGACGGCGGGGTCCATGCGGACCAGCGGCGGCCAGGCGCGGGGGAACCCTTCGCCGGGCAGCTTGCGGGTGGCGTCGAAGCCGAGCTTGGTGCCGATACCCGGAACGGCCATGGCATGATCCAGGACGTCCGCCGGACCGCGGGTGAACACGGCATCGCGCTGGGGATCGGTGTTGGCGCACCAGTGGAACAGGACCTCCTCGAGATTATGGACATCGACGTCGTCGTCCACGACCACGATGTACTTGGTGAACATCATCTGGCCCATGCCCCAGAGGCCGTGCATGAGCTTGTAGGCCTGCATCGGATACGACTTGCGGATGCTCACGAACAGGAGGTTGTGCATGACGCCGGCGGCGGGCAGGGCGAGATCGACAATCTCGGGGAAGGTCATGCGCAGCACTGGCAGGAAGAGCTTGACGGAGGCGCTGCCGATGTAGAAGTCCTCCATCGGCGGGACACCGACGATGGTGGCGGGGTACACGGCGTCGCGCCGGCGGGTGATGGCGGTCACGTGGAACACCGGGTAGGGCTCGGGGAGGGTGTAGAACCCGGTGTGATCGCCGAAGGGCCCCTCGTCCCGAAGCGGTTCCGTCGGGTCAATGTACCCCTCGATCACCACGTCCGCCTGCGCGGGCACCTCGAGATCGACCGTCAGGCAGCGCACGAGCTCGACGGATTCCCGCCGCAGGTAACCGGCCAGCAGAAACTCGTCGATGCCGTCCGGCAACGGCGCTGTTGCGGCGAACGTCAGCGCCGGATCGCCGCCCAGGAAGATCGCCACCGGCATTCGTGTTCCCGTCTCGTAGTAGCGTCGTCCATGGCGGGCGCCGACCTTTTGGACCTGCCAGTGCATGCCGGTGGTTGTCTCGTCATACACCTGGACGCGGTACATGCCCACGTTGCGCGCGCCGGTATCGGGGTCGCGTGTCACCACGCAGGGCAGGGTCAGAAAGCGTCCGCCGTCGCCGGGCCAGCACTGCAGAATGGGCAGGTCGCCGAGTGTCGGCAGCACCCTGCCGGGGGCTTGATCCCGCACCGGCGGAGCGGACGGCCACGGATGCCGACGCGCGGGTGCCTGCGGGTAGCGTTGCTGCACTTCCTGGCATGGAGCCGAGGCGACAACGCGCGGCCGGGCGTGCCGGAGGTCGAGGGCGGTGCCCAGGAGCCGGATGGCGTCCCGCCACGTCAACGGCGGTTTCGCCTGGACCAGTCCCGCCAGGGCCGCCGCTGCGGCATCGACGGATTCCGCACCGAGACAGAGGGCCATCCGCTTCCACGAGCCGAGCGTGTTGATGGCGACCGGCACGGCGCCGGCCTTGCCGTTGACCGTCGGGTGCTCAACCAGCAGCGCTTTGCCGCCTCCCGGCGCTTTCATCTGGCGATCCGCCAGCGCCGTGATCTCGAGTTCGGTTGCCACCGGCGGTTTGACGCGGACGAGCTCCCCTGCCCGTTCGAGCAGCGCCACAAACTCAGCAAACGACGCGAAGGCCATAGAGTCCTCGACTGGTGAAAGTCGATGCGATTAGGTCAAGTTTGGGTCTCTGCGGTTCCAGGCCTCCCCTTCCTCCGTCGAGGACTCTCGATGAGCGAGGCGCGGAGGCAGGTTGCCCCGCTGCCCCCCACGGTTCCATTGGACTGCATGTTTCATCGGTCTGAGGCGCGCCTCGCTAGAGTCCTCGATCCATCGCCTCGTTCCACAGCGAGCGCCAGTAGCGCTGGTCTGCGGCGAAGACGTCGAGCGGATCGCGGTCAAGATCGAACGCGGCCGGCAGAACGCCGTACCGCTTCAGCTCGCGCACGTATTGGGGGTTGGCCCGGAACTGCGGCGTGCCGAACAACCGGCCCTGTTCGAGGTCGCGCTGGGCGCGTCGCAGTCCGGCCAACAGCTTCTGGTAATCGGCATCGTTGGTATCGGCAAACACCGTGCCGCAGGCGCCCCATCCTCCGGCCTCGACTGCGAGTGGGCCCAGCAGGAGCGGCGAGAACTCGGGCCGGCTGAAATTCAGCAGCACATTGATGCTGAACCGGGCCACGGGATCGTCCTCGAAGACGATGCGTTCGTACACTGCCACGGGCCGGCCCAGGCGTTTCCGGTCGGCGCGACGCGCCTCTGCGTTAAAGGGGAGCCTAAGGCTTTCGAGGTTGCTTTCGTGGACTTTGTTGTGGCAGCCGAAGCAGCGGCGGCCCAGCACCTCGCCCTGCTCCTGAAAGACGCGGGCGGTGGCCATGCCGGCCGTCTGCTGGCCTGCCTGGTTGCGCAGGGCGCCATAGCTGCCGGCATACGCCGCGGCGCTCTCGATCCAAAGCCAGACGGTTCGCCACTCCTCGGGGCTGACCTTCACGTCGTGGTGGCCGCCGCGGATCTTCTCGAGCATCGGGCTGGCGGCACTGCCGATCGAACGGGGCGGCTGGTTGCCCAGGCCGTTCCGGCCGTCGGCCACCTGCCGGTGCGCAAACAGATGAAAGTAGCTGTGCGACCACTGGGGGCCCACGTCTCCCGCCAGAGCCACGCCGCCGGAACGCTCCGGGTAGTCGTGGCACTCGACGCAATGCCGATCCAGGATCGGCTGGATGTCCCGGCGAAAGTCCAGGACATCCGGGTACCCGGCAAAACGCTCGATCCGGCTTGGGGCCCGTCGCGTGGCTTGCAGGGTGGTCCGGCGCACATCATGAGGGGTCAGCGCCCGGTCTTCATGGCAGCCAACGCAGCTCGTGGTCTCGCCCGGCATCACCGAAGTGAAGCTCTGCATCCGCTTCACCGAGCGGTCCTCGGCGTCCAGCGCCACGAAGAAAAACTGGCGTCCTGCCGGCAATTCGAAGAAGGCGGAGCCATCTTCCTCGACCGGCACAGTTCCCACCACCCGTTCGAGGGTGAAGGTGCCCAGCCATGAAGTCAGGTCGGGGCCGCCGCTGAAGTTCACCGGCTTGGGCAGGCATTCGAGCACCAGCAGCTTCCGGATGTCACCCCGCCGGACGCCGTCCATGTGCCGACCGGTGTACACATCTGCCAGCAGCAGTGTGCCTGTAGCGGAGGCCGGGGCGGTCCGACGCGGGATCACTCGCTCGCGCGGACGGGCGGTCAGCGGCCGGGGTTCGTGGAGTTCACCCGCGCCCGGGTGGGTATACACGGGCTGCACCCGGCCGTCGCGGGCGATCAGGACGATCTGGTTGCCGCGCGCGGCAAGGACGTAGCCGCCCGCCAATGGGAACGGATCGCGCACCAGGGCCCCCTGGTGCAGCGCGCGGGCCGAGGCCGGCGCGTCGGGCCCGGCGTCCGGGGTGACCACGGTGGCGATGCCTGCGTGTTCATTGACTCCGTGGCCTGGGGAGAACGACGCGATGACCTCGCTGGTGCCCGGAATCGGTTTGGCGTCGATCATCACGATGTTCGGCCGCTGGTTGCCATAATAGACCATGGCGCCGGTGCCGTCCGGGTTCATGGTCCAGAGATGATGAAACTCGACCTGGCTGCGGTCCACGTACTCCCAGCGCGTGTACAGGATCCGGCCATCGGGCATCACCCAGGGGGTGTTGTCGTGCTCGGTGTTTGCCGACACCGCCTCGATGCCGTCTCCCGAGGGATTGCAGCGGTACATCACGCCCACCTGGGTCATCCAGCAGTTGACCCAGCGGCGACATCGGGTCGACACAAAGAGCAGATCGTCATCCGGCAGGTAGACCGCTTCATAATCGTCGTAGGGTCCGTCGGTGATCTGCCGCAAACCGGTGCCGTCCGACAGGACTTCGTACAAGTGGAAGAAGTCATCCCCGGGGCGCCTGGCCGAGAACAGCACGCGCCGGCCGTCATAATGGACGCACGGATCCCGCACGGTGCCGCCGGCGAAGTCCGCGAGCACCCGCACCGTGCCGTCGCGCGGATCCCAGACTTCGAGCCTGCCGACATCCGGCTTCCCGTTCCCGGCGTAGGCCTTCGAGTTCGCGTCGTCGCAGTAGTAACCGATGTTCGCGTACCAGTGGGGGTCGTCGTACTTCAACCGGGCGCAGAAGACGATTCCCGGGACGCCCGCAAACGGCCCTTGCAGGAGATCGGCGGGGAGCGGTTCCTGTGCGGCGGAACCGCAGGTATCTCCCTGGAGGAGCAGGAGGATCGGGATCCAGTGTTTCATGGGATGACGGCGCGGTAGAAGCGTCCGCCGGGGGGCAGCGGGCCCGGGTCCGCCCATTGGATCACCCCCGTCGAGTTGACGAGGTTGGTCAGGGGTACCCAGGAGCTGAGGTCTGGCGAGACCTCGACGGCGTTGGTGAACCCCGGTTCCCCTTCAAGGCGCAGACGGACCGTGTGCTCGGGGCTGACGTTGACGGCGGTGAAGCGTGTTGGTTCCGGCGGCGTCTCGGTCAGCGCGCAGTCGTCGACGCCGTACAAATGCCACTGGCCGCCATTGCCTTTCATCTGGACAAAGACGGTCACTGCCGGGGCGCGCGCGGTGGCGCGAAGAGCCACATTGGCATAACGCAAGTGACTGTAGAACCGAGGGGTCCACTGCACCGTCGAGGCCGTCGGGCTGGTGCCTCCGGTGGGATCGATCCCGAGTCGGACGTGGCTCAACCGGCCCGCATTATCCCAAACGTCGTACTTCCATTGGTCGTTTTCGCGGTACCACGTCGTCACCCAGGCGCTGAAGGTGTAGGCGCGGCCTGATCGCACCGTGACTTTCTGGTACACCGCGGCATCGGACGTCGTGCCGTTCACAGCGCCTTCCAGGAGCCAGGCGCCCTCCCGGGGCGGCAGCCCCCAGAACCAGGTGCCATCCGACACCTTGATGTCCAGGCCGCCTATCCGACTCCAGCCCGTGAGCGATCGAGGGCTCGGCCCGCTCCCCTCCTCGAACCCCGGGTTGCGGAGCAGGTTCGGGAGAACCGTCCGGGTGCAGATCACGAAATCGCGCGAGACCGCCGGGCGCCGGTCCGGGGCCTCGGCCGTCACCTGGTAATGGTGCAGCGTGTGCGGGCGCAGGCCGGACAGGGTGACCGCGTGCTCTGTGGTCTCGGCCATTTCGCGCACCTCACCGGTGTAGGGTGGATGGCCCGCGGCGTAGGCGATCCGGCCGATCGACGGCACGTCGGTCCTCCAGCGCACCGTGAGCTGATCCGAGCTCCGATCGGCATCAGCGACCGCGGGTTCCGTCGTGAACCGGACCGGGAGCCGCGTGGCGCTTCCCGGCTCCGCCTCTTCGAGGATCGTTCCCGCAAGATCGGTTCCCGCCACCTCGACGCCGTCGCGACAGGCCGCGCCAAACGGGAACGGATTCCCCGTATTGACATAGACCTCGTTAAAAGTGCCGCCCCCCACGCGTGTCACCTCGAGATAATAGAGGCTGCCGGGCTCCAGCGGACATTCGCCGGGCGTCCACGTCACGATCATCTCCGGGTCGGCGGAGCGCCTCGCTGGTCGCCCGCGCTTGGCGGGACCGATCGCCGTTCCTCCCGGTCCGCCCTCGTAGAGCCGGACCTCGAACACGGGCCCTGCGGGATCGGCCAGCCAGAAGGCGGCGCTCACCAGGTTGACGCCGCGCGCCACGAAGGTCTGTCCGGCCCGGGTGATCCCGCTGAACTTCCCTCCGCTCTGGCGGGCAAAGAGATTCGTCAGGAGCCCGTCATCGTCCGCCATCACCACCACGCCCAGGTCCCGTTCCGGGTCCGCCGTCACACCCTGCGCACCCCCGACATGCAGGCAACCGCCCGGCATCGGGTCCGAATAGTCCGGACGCGGGTCCATCTGGGAGAGCACGCCGCCGATGCCGGGCGAGGACGTCCGGACCCGGAGGTAATAGGTGCGTCCGGCCTGGGTGGGCATGTCGCCGTAGCCGTAGATGGGCCGATGATCCCCTGCCCCGCTGAACGAGCGTTCGACGCCCACCTGCGCGCCGCCGGGGCCATTCTCGTGCACGGTGACCCGGTAGGTTGTCGCGTGCGGACACCGGAGCATGATCATCGTGATCGGTCCGGTGGCGACAAACGTCTGTCCGAATTCGTAATAGCCCGTCTCGTCCCAGAACACCGGGTAACCCCACATCGTGGCGTGCAACCGGAGGTCCACCGCCGCGCTCGTGCCTGCCGCCGGCACGGCGACGCCGAAGGCGAACGCGGACCGCCACCAGACATCCCAGGACGCCACGGTGTACGTTCCCGCCGCCAGGGACGGCATGCTGAACTGCCCATACACGTCCGTCGCCGCCGATCCGCCCGTGCTGGAAAGCCCTGTGCCATTGGCATTCACGGCGTACTC
The DNA here is from genome assembly GCA_029556615.1 of Verrucomicrobiota bacterium. Classification (GTDB taxonomy): domain Bacteria; phylum Verrucomicrobiota; class Verrucomicrobiia; order Limisphaerales; family J093; genus JAKQDD01. The sequence continues at coordinate 19,397 of JAKQDD010000171.1, forward strand.
ATAATAGCCGACCCCGAACGGCTGCCCTTGTCTCTGGGCATACCAGTTGGGGTCCCGGAGCACGCCGGTCAGTGTGCCGGCCTGCCCCAGCCCGCCGGCGACGGCGATGGCTAGGCAGGTCAGGGCGACAGCGAGATAGGAGCCGTCACACGTCCGCTTTCCATCAGACCCTGCATCAGGTGCTGTGTGTTGCATCGGCGACCTCTTTCCGGGCACCAAGGCCCATCGGGGCAGACTGCCGCTCTTCGTTTGCCCTTTCGACGTGCCGGCGTCAACTCTGCAGCGAGGCGTCGGGTAGGGCGCGCTGACCCCAGCACGCCGCAGCGGAGTCGGTTCGCAGACTTACTCTTGGCCGCGGGCGCTGACCGCGCCGGGTGCAGCGGGGTGCCCTCCTCGGTCCTCTGTCCTCGCGGCGCGCTCGAGGTCCGTTGGGGCGCGACGAACATGCTCGTATTTGCGAATTGGACCACTAAGCTCCTGCCGGATGAGCGAGGGTTTCTTTACGGATGTGGCGAGCTGCATCATCGCCGCATGGGGGCTGGGGCTGATTGCACGGTGGCTGCGGCAACCGCCGTTGCTGGCCTACCTCCTGGCCGGGGTTGTGCTGGGCCCGGTCGGGTCCACCTGGATCGAGGATTCGCACTCGGTCGAGGCCGTGGCCGAGATCGGTTTAGTGCTGCTGCTGTTCATGATCGGCCTCGAGATCGATCTCAAGCGCATGCTCAAGGCGGGCCGTGTCATCTCCCTGACTGCGGCGGCGCAGATCCTGGGCGGGGCGCTGCTCGGCGCGGTTCTGTTCCGCTTTCTGCCGCTGCCGGGCAACACGGGGAACCTGAGCGCCCTGTACCTCGCGGTGGTCACGGTGCTGAGCAGCACGGTGATCGTCGTCAAGGCGCTCTACGACAAGCGGGAGCTGGATACGCTGTCGGGGCGCCTCACGGTGGGGGTGCTGGTCCTCCAGGACCTGTTCGCCATCCTGTTCCTGGCCGTCCAGCCGAATCTCACGTCGCCGTCGGTGACCCAGGTGGCGCTGTCCCTGTTTAAAGTCGTCGAGCTGATGGGCGTGGCCTACGTTGCCAGCCGGTTTGTCCTCCCTGCCCTCTTCCGCAGCGTGGCCAAGCTCCCGGAACTCGTGCTCGTTGGATCGCTCGCGTGGTGTTTCCTGCTGGCCAGCCTCGCGTATCTCCTGGGCCTTTCGTTCGAGATGGGAGCGCTGATCGCCGGGGTAGGCGTCTCGACGTTCCCCTACACGCTGGATGTCGTGGCCAAGGTGACGAGTCTCCGCGATTTCTTCGTGACGCTGTTCTTCGTGGCGCTGGGGGCCACGATCCCCGCCCCCACGGGCACGGCGCTGGGCGGCGCCTTGGTTCTCTGCCTCGTGGTCTGGGTGACGCGGTTCATCACGGTGTTCATTCCCCTCCATGGTCTTGGCCAGGGCCACCGCGCCAGCCTGGTGCCCGTGATCAACCTGAGCCAGATCAGCGAGCTCTCGCTCGTTATTCTCGCCCTGGGCGCCAAGCGGGGTCATGTGGGGCCCGAACTGATGGCGATGGCCAGCTATGCTTTTGTCCTGCTGGCCATCACCTCCACCTATACCATCCTGAGCAGCCACAACCTGGTCCGGCGTCTCAGTCCCTGGCTCAGCCGACTGGGATTCGCCGAGGTCCGCGATACCCCGGACGCGTCGGAGGCGCAGCGGCCGCACCCGCGGATTTTCTTTCTCGGCTTTTTCACGGTCGCCAGCTCCCTGCTCGAGGACCTGCGAAGGACACGGCCGCAACTGGTTGCCGAGTGCGCGGTCGTCGACTTCAACCCGGAGGCACACCGGCGTCTCCTGGAGATGGGTCTCCAGGCTCATTACGGCGACATCACCTCGCGGGATACGCTCTTGCATGCCGGCATCGCCCACGCTCGCCTCATCCTCTGCACGCTGCCCGACGGCGTCCTGCGCGGCGGATCGGTCATCACCCTCACCCGCCAGGTCCGGGAACTCAATCCCGAGGCCCAAATCGTGGTCCTGTCGGATTCGCTTGCCAGCGTCGACGCCCTTTACGCCGCCGGCGCCAGCTACGTGAGCCTCCCCCGTCTGACCGAGGCCGCCCGACTCGTCGAGGTCGTCAGCGCCGCCCTCGAGGACCGGCTCGACGCCCTCCGCGGGCCCCAGACATGCCAACTCCAGGACCGACGGGAGATCATCGCTTGATGCACCCGATTCCGCGCAGGCACCCGTCGATGCCCGGTCTCTCGCTGGCGGCCTTGCTGCTCGCCGTGTCGGGCTCGAGTCCAGTGGGGTGTTCCTCAGATTCAGCCGGCTCGCCGGCGCCCAGCCTCGAGTTGATCGCCACGTCCGAACCCGGTTGGCCCCAGTGGCGGGGCCCTCGCCGGGACGGCATCTGCGCGGAGACGGGTCTTCGAGCCCCATGGCCGGCCGAGGGCCCGCCGCGGCTGTGGAGGGCCGAGGGCATGGGCCGCGGCTACTCGTCGCCCGTGTTCGGCCGAGGGCGTCTGTACGTGACTGGCGACGTCGGCGACGCCCTCGTCGTGGCGGCCATGGACCTCGAAGGCAACCGGGTCTGGGCCACACCCAACGGGTCCGCCTGGACCGGTTCCTACCCCGGAGCCCGCGCCTGCGCCGCCTACGACAGCGGCCGGCTCTTCCATCTCAACGCGCACGGCCGCGTTGCCGCCTTTGACGCCGCTACGGGCCGCGAGCTTTGGGCCGTTGACATCTTCGAGCGGTTTGGCGGCAGGAACCTCACGTGGGCGCTGGGCGAATGCCTGCTCGTCGACGGCCCGCGCGTCTGGGTGACTGTCGGCGGCACGGAAGCGCTGCTGGTCGCCCTGGACGTTCAGACCGGCGAGACCGTGATGCAGAGCGCCCCGCTGCGGCTTCGCCCGGACGGCACCGCTGCGGCCGACGCGGACACGAACGTCGCTGGACTGAAGGTGGACAATGCGAGCTATGCCTCCCCCATTCTGCTCCGCATGGCGGAGCGCCGTCTGCTGGTCGGTTGCGCCACCCGCCATGTCTTCGGTGCCGACGCCGACACCGGCGCCTTGCTCTGGACCCAACCCCTGCGCACGCGGTACTCGGTCATCGCCGCCACGCCGGTCCTGGTCGACAACGCCGTCTTCGTTACCGCGCCCGACACAACCGAGGGCGGTCTCTTCCGGATCCACTCGGGTCCGGAGGCCCCGGGCGTGCGGGTGGAGCGGCTTTGGACCACGGAACTCGACACCTGCCACGGCGGGATCCTGCGGGTCGGCGATGCCCTCTATGGCGCCTGGTACCGCAATCGGAAAGGGTGGGCCTGCCTGGACGCGAAGACGGGCGCGATCCGCTACGAGACCGATGCGCTCGCCAAGGGCTCGGTTCTCTATGCCGACGGCCATCTCTATTGCCTGGGCGAGGACGGCGAGATGGCGCTGGTCAAACCCACGCCGTCGGCTTTCGAGTTTGTCAGCCGCTTCCGCCTCGTCCCGCGACGGGTGAGCGACGCCTGGGCGCACCCGGTGATTCTCGACAAGCGTCTCTACCTGCGCTACCATGAGCACCTGGAGTGTTACGACCTGCGGCCGGCCGGATCCGGTCCGGCTCAGGGCAGTTCGAAGCGATAGCCCACGTCGCGGATGGTCTTGACACCTCCTGTCCCCGGGCGTAGGCATCCGGTGTCGCGCTGACCGCTGACTGAATGGATACCTCCTATGGAAGTGGATGATGTGTTACCGCCAGCTTTGATTCGAAGCCAATCCGGCGCGAGCCGGCGGTTGTGCCGATGGGCGACGCGTGGCGGGCCGATGGCGTTCACGCTCATTGAGCTGCTGGTGGTCATCGCCATCATCGCCATCCTGGCGGGACTGCTCCTGCCCGCGCTCAGCCGTGCGAAGGCGAAGGGCCAGCGCACCGCCTGCATGAACAACCTGCGCCAGATGGGCATTGGCATGACCATGTATGGCCACGACGATTCGCAGGGTTATCTCTCCGGAACGTATGACGATGCCGACGATGATCTGACCTGGCTTTTCCCGGAGTACATCCCGTCGTCCGTTGGGCGATCGGTGTTCATTTGCCCCGCCACGCAGAACTTCATTGCCACCAACCAGGTCCGGCATCCCCAGAACGGACGGTTGGTGCTGCGGGACATGCTGGTCCAGGCGCAGCGACGATCCGGGACGAGCAACCAATTGGTGGGCGTCAGCTACGAGATCTTCGGCTTCATGAACAACGACGGGAACACCGCCCAAAGCCATTTGTATTTTGGGAAATGGGTGTCCGTGGGGGGCATCAAGAAGTCCGAGCGATCCGTCGGGAACTACATCCACAAGAACTCCCTGTACGGTCTCAAGGGGCAACCGGTCAGCGCCAGCCAGATCTGGCTCATCATGGACGGCGACCGCCAAGGCCCCGGCCTCGCCCGAAACAACCGTCCCGACAAATGCGACAACCACAGCGACGAAGGCGGCAACATCCTCATGTGCGACGCCCACGTCGAGTGGGTCCGGGGCGGCAAGAACTACGACATCAAGTACGAGATCGCCCAGGACGAGAATTGGTCCGGGTACTCGAATTAATCACAGGTATTCCGCCGGGAACTTCCAGGGGGACCGGTAGATCGGACGGGCGCTCTCGGCCGCTTGGGGATCGTCGAGGATGGCCCCGGTTGCGGGATCCAGGCGCAGGGCGCGACCGAGGCGCATGGAGAGGTTGGCCACGGTGAGGGCGAGGTCGATCCGGTAGTGGTAATTGACGCTGCAGCTTGGCTGGCGTCGCGACTTGATGCAATCCAACCATTCGCGTTCATGCCCGGGAGACGGCGGGATGTCGCTGGCGGGCGGCGCCGTGTCCTTCAACATCGGGCCTTCGGGGACGACTTCGCAGCGGTTGTAATCGGCAATCAACGTGCCGTTGAGTCCATGGAAGTAGATGCCGAGCCGGCGCGCGGGGGTGCCCCGGCCGAAATCGAAGGCGAAGCTGTTGCACAGGCTCATCATCCAGGTCATCGTCGTCTCGGGGTATTCCCAAATGACCTCCTGGATGTCCGGTGCGTCGCCGTCGCCTTTCACGACGAAACGTCCGCCCCTCGAGTACGTGCGCACCGGGAGCCCCAGGTCGAGCGCCCAAATGGGCAAGTCAATGATGTGCGGCGCCATGCCCGGCGTCCACCCGCCGGAGTAGTCCATGAAGGAACAATGGTGATAGGAATCGGCAAACAGCAGGGCATTGAAGGGAACGGCCGGGGCCGGGCCGCACCAGCGGTCCCAATCCAGGTCCGCCGGGGGCGGCTGTGAAGGGGCGGTGCCGATGCCGTTGGGGCCCTGGTTCATCACGTTGAGCGTGCGGATCATCGGGATGGGCCCCAGCCGGCCGGAACGGACCCACGCCACGGCATTGCGATAGTTCTGGCCGGCGTGGATCTGGGTTCCGACCTGGCTGATGCGCTGGTGCCGGTTCACGGCGTTGCGCACCGCCAGCGTCTCCGCCGGGTAGAGCGTCATCGGCTTCTGCAGGTAGATGTCCTTGCCCGCCTTCACGGCCTCGATTGCCATGAGGGCGTGCCAGTGGGGCGGCGCGGCAATGATCACCGCATCGACATCCGCGCGGGCCAGCAATTCGCGAAAGTCAGTGTGCCCCTTCGCCGTCGCCTGGTGCCGGGCCACCGCCGCCTCCCGGCGCGCCGCGCTCACATCGCATATCGCGGTCACCACCACGTCCGGATGTGCCGCGCAATTCGCGAGATTGGCACTCCCCATGCCGTTAACGCCGATGATGCCCAGGCTGATGCGCTCGCTGGGGGCCGGCTTGTTCTCGCCGCCCAGGACGGAGGCCGGAACGACCCAGGGCGCCGCCACCGTCACTGCCGTTGCTGTGAGAAATTGCCTCCGTGTGGGGTGGCGAGTTTCAGGATTAGCAGTCGTCATGGCCATAAATAAACACTTCTCCCCAGCCGCCCACGCTGGGGGCGGCGCGGGAACCGTTCGCATTCCCCTGCGTCCGCCGCGGTCATCGCCCGCGGCTACAGACCGCGTCCGCGACGACGTCCTGGAGTCGCCCACGGCGGGGGCGGCGCGGGAACCGTTCGCGTTCCCCTGCGCCCGCCGCGGTCACCGCCCGCGGCTGCAGACCGGGTCCGCGATGAGGCTACGACCGCCACCACGCCCAGGCCGAGCAGCACCATGGGACCGGGCTCGGGTATCACGAGCACGCGGGCGCTGCCGAACTGGAGTTGACTGTCCAGCACCGTGCCGTCCCCGGCCACGAACACCTGTTCCGTGGGCCCCAGCGTCCGCAGGATCTCGAGGGTCAGGAGAAACGAGCCGGGCTTGGGGGGCGTCCACTGAAAAACGGCGAGGAGCGTTCCCGTGTAGTACTCGATCGGATTGGCGTCGAAGTCCACGGTTCCCTTGACCCCGCCCCAGCCGGCTCCGAAGTACCTGGCCGCCCCTGCGCCATTCACGCCATCGAAGTCCAGCTCCACCGGCACCTGGATCGCCAGATCGCTCAGGAAGGGTGCGTCGGCAGGGTCGTGCAGAAAGCGGATGCCAAAACTGAAGATCCCGACCGGCAACGTGGACTTGAACTCGACCGGGACGGTGACGAGCTTGCCCGGGTCGATCTCATACACCGATTGGCTGAAGCCGACGATGAAGCCTTGGCCACGCGCCATGCACGACAAGCCCAAGGTCAACAGCAAGATGCCCAGCCACGATTTCACAACGAGTGCCGTCCGAAGTGTGCGGTGCGTGTCCAACCCCCGTTTAGGGCCTTGGACCATGAAAGTCAAGCGGATGTGCGGATTTGCCTTCCGTTGGGCGGGCGGCTCCGACATCTTGGGATCCATGCCGGGTTTGATCGCCATCGTGGGCCGTCCGAACGTGGGGAAGTCAGCGCTGTTCAATCGCATCGTTGGACGGCGCATCGCCATCGTCCATGACCAGCCAGGGGTGACCCGGGACCGGATCAGTGCGGAAGCCGAATGGCGCGGCCGTCCTTTCACGCTCGTTGACACGGGCGGGATCGGCTTGTCTCAGGGGGAGAAGGCCGACAACGCGATCACGCGGGCGGCGATCGAGCAGGTGAATCTGGCGTTGGAAGCTGCCGACGTGATTCTCTGGGTGGTTGACATTCGCGAGGGGATCGTCCCGCTGGACCGGGAGGTGGCAGAACGGTTGCGCCGGTCGGGGAGGCGCGTGCTGCTCGTGGTCAACAAGGCGGACCACACGGACACGGAAGCCGGACTGTCGGAGTTCTCCGAACTGGGTTTTGAACCGGTGTTTCCCGTGTCCGCGATTCACGGGCGCGGGATCCGGCCGCTGCTGGATGCCGCAGTCCGCGGGCTGCCGGCTCCGGCCGCCGCGCCGGATCCAGCCGCTCCCGGCGCGCCGGCGGAGACTGCTCCGCTCAAGCTGGCCATCGTGGGCCGGCCCAACGTCGGCAAGTCGTCCCTGGTGAACGCGCTCACCCGATCCCAGCGGGTGATTGTCAGCCCCGTGCCGGGCACCACGCGCGACGCGGTGGATGTGCCGCTCGAGATCGAGACCGACGGCCGAAGGGAACGCTGGCTGCTCATCGATACCGCCGGGATCCGCAAGACCCGCCGGGTGTCCGATTCCATCGAGTTCTTTAGCGTCAAGCGGGCGGAAGATTCGATTGACCGCTGCGACGTCGTCGTCTTCGTCCTGGATGCGGAGTCGGGGATCCTCGAACAGGACAAGAAGATTGCGGACCGGATTGTGGCGGCGGGGAAGGGTTGCCTGCTGGTGATCAACAAGTGGGATCTCTTCCAGGAGCACGTGCAGCAGGCTCAGGCCAAAGACCGCGGCCGGACCCGGCCGTCGAGGTCGGACCCCGAAGCGCCTCCGCACTCACTGGCCGCTTTTGGCCGATGGGTCCAGGAGCGGCTGTTCTTCCTGGATTACGCGCCGGTGGTGTTCACCTCGGCGCAGACCGGCTTCAATCTGGACCGGTTGCTCGAAGCCGTCCGCTACATCGCCGCCCAACTCGGACAGCGGATCCCGACCGCGCTCCTGAACCGGACGCTCCGCGACGCGATCGAACGGCGCCAACCGGTGAGCGCCACCGGGGCGCGTTTGAAGTTCTTCTACGCGACCCAGACGCGGCATTCGCCGCCCACCTTCCTGCTCTTCGTCAACCGCGACGAACTGTTCTCGAAAGCCTACGAGAAATACCTGGCCGGCGAACTGCGCCGCGCCTTTGGCTACGAAGGGTGCCCGATTCACCTCCGGGCCCGGCCCCGACCCGGCGAGGCGCGCATCAGACCGATGAAGCATGCAGTCCAGAAGAAGCGTCGGGGGAGAGCGGGGCACCCTGCCTCCGCGCCTCGCTAGAGTCCTCGACTTGCGGAGAATGGGGGCAACAGGTCAAGTTGGGTCCCTGCCGTTCCAGACGCCCAGTCGCCGCTCCCGGGCGTAGCGTTCCGCCCGCTGCAGCCGGTACTGATCCTTCAGGGGCAAACCCCGGATTTGACCGGGCGCGAATCGGCCGTGGCCCTCGCCGAGCATGGCCTCGTTGACGTTGGTCTGGGCGGTCCGAACCAGCCCGAGGCCGGTCCGCGTCTGGGGGTTGGCCAGGGTCACTGCGATCACGACGTTGGTGCCGAGCACCCATCGGCCAAGGGCGTCGGCCGCGGCCTTGGCCTCTGTCTGCTCCTTCGGGCTGGCGTTGGGCCCGGCCCGGGGCGCTTCGACCCCGGCAAGCCCGTAGTTGAACAGCCATCCCCGATCATCGCGCACTTGCACGCTGCTCCCGGTATGAATCCTCACAACGCGTCCCGAGAGCTCTCCGATCGGTTGCCGGGCCTCCGGCGTCCGATGCCACCAGAGTCTCGCCATGTCCACCGCCGGTTCGAGGGCGGCCCGGTGCTGGAACACGAACGCCGCAACCCCGAGCCACAGGCACCAGAACAAGCCCACCAGGAGCCGGTGGAGAAACCAGAACAATCCCGTCTTCACGGCGTCCCTCCCGGATCGGGTTTCTGATCCGACGGCTGCTCCCCGCGGTCCGGCGGCTTCGCCGGCGATTCTCCGGCGTCGAAGAGCCGGATCCGCTCATTCCGCTGGAGGCCTGGGGGCGAGGAGGGCGGAACGGCCAGCGTGGGCGCATCGGGCCTGGCGGCCTTCTCGATCGACATCAGGACGAGTTGGACTTCGGGATTCGGATGGCGGGGCGGGACGACCCCGTGATCCTTCAGGATCTGATGGGCGCGGATGCACTGTCGGGTGTTGCTGAAGCGATAGACCTCGCGCGCGTAGATCCGTTCCAGCCACGATCCGGGCCGGGCATGGTCGAGGCCGGTGATGAAGGGCGCGGGCGAATCGGGGTGGCGGACGCCCTCGATGAAGCAGAGCCAGCGCACCCAGCGGATCCGGCCCCGCCGGGCGAACCAGCGGATCACCCGCATCAGGCGGCCGCCGGCTTCGGCGCAGGCGGTGTCGGTGATCACGCCGGTGAGCGGGTCGGCGAGCTTCGTCCCCAGCCAGGGGGCCCAGGCGATTGCGGCAAGGAAGCCCACCACCACGCAGTAGGCGAGCCAGAAGGCGTTCGTGAGATCGCCCGTGGCGGGGGCGGCCTCGGCGTTGCGCGCCGCCTGCATGAGGCCGTAGGCCAGTCCCACCGTCAGCACAATGCGAATCAGTGCCAGCATGACGTCATCGGTTCTGACGCAGAATCGGCGCCGGGCTGTGGAACCCGCGCAGGGTCATCTCGAGGCGGTGACGGTTGACCGCGTAGGTCAGGGCGGTCTCCCGGGTGATCACGCCGGCGGCAAGCAACTCGGTCAGGTACTGGTCGAACGAGTGCATTCCCTCGTGGACGGCGGCCTCCATGATGCCGGTCAGGAGCGTGAGATCGTTCGCCGCCACTGCGTCCTGGATCCCGCGGTTGCGCCGCATGACCTCGACGCAGGGGGTGCGCGTGCCCTGCACGTTCGGGAGCAGGCGTTGGCAGACCATCGCGTTCAGGTTGCGCGCCAGCAACCCGCTCAAACCGTCCTGTTCTCCGACGGGGTAGTGCTCCCGCAACCGCCCGATCGCCTGGGCGACCGAATCCGCATGCAGCGTGCTGAGCACGAGGTGGCCTGTCTCCGCCGCCTGCATCGCGGCGAAGATGCTCTCCCGGTCGCGGATCTCGCCCACAAAAATGACGTTGGGATCCTGCCGCATGGCATTCCGGATGCCGTCGGCAAACGACGCGGTGTCGAGCCCCACTTCCCGCTGTTCGAATTGGGCGCATCGATCGGTGAATATGTACTCGATCGGATCCTCGATCGTGATGATCCGACAGGCGCGGGTCTCGTTAAGTTCCTGAATCAGGGCGCGGACGGTTGTGCTCTTCCCCTGCCCTGCCGGGCCGGTGACCAGCACCAGGCCGCGCGGTTCGTCGACCAGGGTTCGCAATGATTCGGGCAACTGCAGGTCCCGGAGGCGGAACTGCTGGGGCGGCACGGTGCGAAAGGAGAACGACTGCCGGCCGAGTTGCTTGCTGAAATTGGCGCGGTACCGCAGCGGGCCATGGTAGAAACTCAGGTCCACCTCCCGCTCCTGTTCAATGCGCTGGCAGAGCGTGGGTGAGAAAGTCTCCTCGAAAGCCCGATACAGGCCGTCGTCGGTCGGCGCCGGGAAGGTCTCGGCAGGCACCCGCGTCAGCCGGCCCTGCACGCGCAGGGCATACGGTTTTCCGGCCTGGCCATGCAGGTCGGATGCCCCCTGCGCTTCGCACCAGGCCAGCAGCCGGCTCAAGGCCGTTCCCGGATGCACCGTCTCCGCCGGCACCCCGGTCAAATGGCGCCAGGCGCGGGCCCCCGAGGGCGTGTGCGGCGGCGAACTGTCCATGGCGTGCTCTCCCGGTTCCACGGAGATCACTGTCGCGAGGATCCAGCCAAAATGCAATCCCCCGGATTTCAGGCTTGTTTCCGGGCCGCTCTCCGAAAATCCTATTCCATGCGTTGTTCATCCTGGCTCGCCCGGTGGGGAGTGTGGTACTGCGGTTTGCTGGCGCTTTGGACTCTGCCGCTCGAACCCGCCGCGGGAGAGGCCCGTCTGCTGCGGTTCCCGGCGATCCACGGGGATCAGATTGTCTTCGGCTACGCCGGCGATCTTTACACCGTGCCCTCGACAGGCGGCGTCGCCCGCCGCCTCACCAGCGACGAGTCGAGCTACGAGATGTTCCCGCGCTTTTCCCCGGATGGCCAGTGGCTGGCGTTCAATGCGCAATACGACGGCAACACCGAGGTCTATGTCATGCCCGCCCAGGGAGGACCGCCGCGCCGCCTGACGTACACCGCCACCCTGGAACGCGATGACGTCGCGGACCGCATGGGTCCGAACAACATCGTCCTCACCTGGCGCGACGCGAACACCATCGTTTACCGCTCCCGGCGGATCCAGTGGAATGCCTGGAAGGCGAATCTCACCCTCGCGCGGCTCGACGGCGGTTCGCCCGAGGTCCTGCCTCTCCCGCGCGGCGGTTGGTGCTCCTTCTCCCCCGACGGCAAGCGCCTCGCCTACAACCGCGTCTTCCGCGAGTTTCGCACCTGGAAGCGCTACCGCGGCGGCCAGGCGGACGAGATCTGGATCCATGACTTCGAGCGAAAGACGACGGAGAAACTCACCGACAACCCCGCCCAGGACCTCTTCCCCATGTGGCACGGGGATCGGATCTACTTCGTCTCGGAGCGGGATGACAACCGGCAGGCCAATCTCTACGTCCACGACCTCAAGACCGGCCAGGTCCGACAACTCACCCGATTCACCGAGTTCGCCGTGAAGTTCCCGTCGCTCGGTCCCGACGCCATCGTGTTCGAAAACGGCGGGTTCATCCACCGGTTCGACTTCGCCACCGAACAGGCCACCCGCGTTCCAATCGAGATCCGCGAAGACTTCGCCATCGGCCGCGGTGGACTTCGCGATGTCAGCCGCAGCGTCTCGAGCTACGACATCGCCCCCGATGGCGCCCGGGCCGTGTTCGGGGCCCGGGGCGACATCTTCACCGTGCCGGCCAAGAACGGCCCGACGCGCAACCTGACCCAGACCCCTGGCGTCCACGAGCGCGGCGCGACCTGGTCGCCCGACGGCCGGTTCATTGCCTACGTCTCCGACGCGTCCGGCGAGACCGAGATCTGGATCCGGCCCCAGGATGGCAGCGGCGAACCCACCCAGCTCACCCAGAACGCCGATACCTACAAGTACCAGCCCGTCTGGTCTCCCGACTCGAAGCACCTCCTCTGGGGGGACAAGAAGAACCGCCTCCAGTGCGTCGAGGTCGAGTCCCGCACCGTCACCGTCGTCGACCAAAGCGCTGCCTGGGAAATCGTCGACTTCTGCTGGTCGCCCGACAGCCAGTGGATCGCCTACACCCGCCCCGAGGAACGACGGTTCCCCAACATCTGGATCTACTCTGTCGCTGACCGCGCCAAGACCCAGGTCACCGACGGCTGGTTCGACGTCGGCCAGCCCGAATTCAGCGCCGACGGCAAATACCTCTTCTTCGTCTCCGAACGGACCTTCAATCCCAACTACGGCCAGACCGAGTGGAACCATGTCTACGACAATATGGCCAACATCTACTTCGTAACGCTCACCAAGGACGCCAAGTCCCCCTTTGCGCCCAAGAGCGACGAGGTCAAGGTGAAGAAGGACACCCCGGCGGACACCGCCAAACCCGACGCCACGCCGCCCAAGGACCCCGCGGGTGCCCCTGATGCCAAGCCCGCCGCCGATGCCGCCAAGGGGGATCAGGCGAAGGCCGACGAGGCCAAGGCCGATGCCGCCAAGGACGACAAGAAGAAGGATGAAAAGAAGGAGGAGAAGAAGGTCGCGGTCAAGGTCGACGCGGACGGTCTCCAGGGGCGTATCGCGTCTCTGCCGCTGCCAGCCTCGACCTACGGCCAGCTCACGTCCGTCGGCGAAAAACTCTACTACGTCCGCAAGGGCAAGCTGTATGTCTACGACTTCGAGAAGGAAAAGGAGACCGAGCTCGGCGACCATGGCGGGTACCGCGTCTCCGCCGATCGCAAGAAGATGCTCGTCTCGGGAGGCGGCTACGCCATCATCGACCTGCCCACGGGCAAGATCGATACCAAGGAGAAGACCCTCAACCTCGGCGACCTGAAGGTCCAGCTCGATCGCCGGGCGGAGTGGAGTCAGATCTACGCGGAATGCTGGCGGCAAATGCGGGACTTCGTCTATGACCCGAACCTGCACGGGGTCGACTGGCCAGCGATGCGCAAGCGCTACGAACCCCTGCTCGCTCACGTCCAACATCGGGCCGACCTGACGTACGTCATCGGCGAAATGATCGGCGAGATCAACCTCGGCCACTGCTACGTGGGCGGCGGCGACATGCCCAAGGCGGAGCGCATCCCCCTCGGCCTCCTCGGGGCCACGCTGGTCCGCCATCAGCCGTCCGGATTCTACCAGATCACCAGCATCCTCCCCGGCCAGAACTGGGACAAGAAACTCCGCTCGCCCCTCACCGAGATCGGCGTGAACGTCCGACCCGGGGATTATCTCGTGGCCATCGACGGCCGGCCCACGGATGCCATGGTGGATGTCTACGCCGCGCTGGTCGGGAAGGCGGACCGGCAGGTCACGCTGCGGGTCAACAGCGAGCCCAAGGCCGAGGGGGCCCGGGATGAAGTGGTCGTGCCCATCGACGACGAGCAACCCCTCTACTACCTCAAGTGGGTGCTCGATAACATCGCCACCGTCAGCAACGCCACCGACGGCAAGGTCGGCTATGTCCACGTGCCCGACATGGGCGTGCCCGGCCTCAACGAGTTCGCCAAGTTTTACTACCCGCAGCTTCACAAGGAAGCCCTGATCGTGGATTGCCGCGCCAACGGCGGCGGCAATGTCTCCCCCATGATCATCGAGCGCCTCCGACGCGAGCCGGCCATGTGGACCATCGCCCGCAACGGCGCCGTCAATGTCGATCCCTCCGGTCAGGTCCTCGGACCCAAGATCCTGCTCCTCGACCAGTTCTCGGCCTCGGACGGCGACATCGTGGGCTATCGCTTCCGCAAGCACGGCCTCGGACCCATCATCGGTATGCGCAGCTGGGGCGGCGTCGTCGGCATCCGCGGGAGCCTGCCCCTGCTCGACGGCGGGACTCTCAACCGGCCCGAGTTCTCCCGGTTCGACCTCGATGCCAAGGAGTGGATCATGGAAGGCGTGGGCGTCGAGCCTGACATCGTCGTCGACAATGACCCGGCCCATGAATTCGAGGGAACCGACGATCAACTGCTGCGGGCAATCGAGGAGATCCGGAAGCTCATGGAACAGAATCCGGTCAAGATCCCCACGCCGCCGCCCTATCCCAACAAGAGCAAGTAGCAAGCACCAAAGCGGCTGGGGACAGCACTTCCGCCTTCGCCCGGACTTCGGCCTTCCTCGAAGGACTGAGTCGCCAGGCTACGGCGGGACAGGCCAAGACGCTATCGCGCGGATCAGGGGGCCGTGGCGCGAGCGCCAGCTTTTGATCGGGTCGGGTGCCGGGGATTGCGCCCCGGCACCCTCCCACACCACCGGACGTGCGCCGGCCCTCCGGCGCTTTCCACTCGAGATTGGCGCCCAGCGCTTCCAGGATCCAGACACGGCGCAGTCTCTTCTCCTGCCCTCGTTTGGGCGCGGTTTTGAGTTTCTAGTGTAGAGTCCTCGACGGAAGGTGGGGAGGCCTGGAACGGCAGGGGCCAAACTTGACCTGTTGACCCCATATTCCACAAGTCGAGGACTCTAGAGCCGCATCAGGAGCAGCACCACCAGGAACACGATCGTCAGCATGATCCAAATGGGCAATCCCTCGCACAGGAACCAAACCCGGAACCGCCGGATGCTGCGATGCCGCTCCCGGAAGATCAGGCAGGTCAGGAGCATGGCTGCAATCGGTGCCAGGAGCAACCAAACGTCCCGGTTCGACAGCGGACCCCAAGGGACCGCCACCTGCATGCAGAGCATCGCCATGGTCATGGTGTGGCGTCCACCATACCCCTCCTCCACCGGGAATCCACCCGAAATCGGCTGCAATCGGTAACGTCGGTCGCCGCACTGCGCCCGTCACTTCCGGGTGCGGAAGAACATCCGGGGTCCCGACGCCGGATTGTGCGTGTAAGGGCTCTTGAGGTCGAACCGGTCCACGAAGGGGCCGAGGATGCTCGGGGACGTTTGCAGGACGTGGGTGAACGTGACGACGAGTTGGTCGCCCTGCCCTTCGAAGCTGAGGTCCGGAGCGTCGTTGAAATCCCACCAGGCCAGCAGGCTTGCCGCCGCGGGCACCTGGTCGGGTGCCGTTCCCTGGTGCAGGGCGGCCACGGCCGCCTGATCGAGCGCCGTCGCGTACACCGCCACGTCGTCCAGCCAACCGTCGATCGACAAGGCGGGGGCGCCGCCGGAGATGCCGCAGCCCAAGTACAACCGGGTGATATCCGCAAACAAGGCCGCCTGGTCCGACGCCGACAGCAACAACTCGCCGTCGATCCAGACCTGCTTGACGGCGCCGCTCTTGACCGCCACGACGTGGTGCCAGACGTTCCACCACGTGTCCAGTCCGTCGTAGGCCGGAAATGTGGTCATCATTGCCGACACCCGGTTCTCCGCCGCAGTGCCGCCGGAGTCAAAGAACACCGCGGCATCCTGGTTGCTGTAATACGGACAGTGCAGCTGCATGCCACGGTTGTCCGGCGCTTTCGAGGAATACGCCCAAAACACGGACGTCGAGGCTGTCTGCCGGTGCCTCACCCAGAACGACATCGTCACCGTATCCGCAGCGGCGGCGTCGTTCAAACGGGCCAGGAAACCTCCATCGGTCACCACGAGGTTGTTGTTCTGACGGGCCGGAGTCCCGATATCCACCGCGTAATCGCCGGCTACGCCCGTGTGCCCGCTGCCCCTGCCGCCATAGGCGGCCTTGCCCTGAAAGCGCGCCACGTACCCTTGGACCCGGTCGAAGGCGCCTTCCGCCATCGGCACTGTGAACTCGAGGGATGCATGCACCGGCGGGAAGCCCGACCCTCCGAAATCCACGTCAACGAGATGCGTCGATCCGGAGAGGTAGATCGGGGTGGTGCTTTCGTACGCCACGGTGGTCACCCCCGTTCCGTCGCCGCTGCCGATGTTGCCGCTTTGGGTGATCCGGGTGGGAACGACCGTCACGCCATCCACCTTGACCGCGATCGTGCTGATGTCCGGCGTCGCCCCATCGAAGGCGTCCCAAATGTCGAAGCTCCATCCAAACGCCGTGCCCTCGAGCACCCCCAAGAACGGGCCGACCGGGGTCACATCGGTGACCGTGATATCGTCCAGGATCATCCCCGCCTGGTTGCTGCCCCGATAGACGCGGATCTGGTAAAGGTTCTCCGAGCTGTTGCCTCCGTAGAAAGGAATGGGCTCCGCGTTGATCTTGGTGCCATTGACGGCGAAGTCGTACGTTTTCGCCGCATAATTCACGGTCATCGTGATCTGGTACCACGTGTTGCTCGTCCACGCGACGCCCGAGTCCTGCCACAAAGCCGTGCTGTCGGTGGCCCAGTCGATGTGCGCCTTGCCCGTGGGCGCGTCATAGCCGAACCGGAAAGCGGCCGCCCGCACGTTGCCCCAGTCTTCCATGGTCAGGAAGATGTTGCCAAGATTGACCGCGCCGTCGGTTCGCGGCGTCAGGGGACGCGCCCAAGCCGTCAGACTGACCATGCGGGCCGCGGTGTAGCCCTCGATCGGGCGGACCGATGCCCCACCGCTCCCCGCCTGGGAGGCGAGCATGGCCTGGTTGCCCCCGTGCACCGTGGTGCCCGCCACCAACCCGGCTTGGGTCAGGTTCTCAGCCAGTTCGGTTGCGGTGAGCACCACCTCGTTGGTCTTGGCCACCGTCCACGTGTCCTGATCCTGCAAGGGCCCAGAGACGTAATACGGCGCCTCGAAATCGATCACCGTCTGCGCCGCAGCGGGCATGCCGCCAACCAGAGCCATCGCCACGGCAACCGTTGCGCCCTTCAACACGATTTCGATTCCGGGTATTCGTTTCATAAACGCTTTCTCCGCAACACCCAGGCGCATCCGGCAAGAACCAGCAGCGCCAACGTTCCCGGTTCGGGAATGACCGCCACGTCATCCACGATCATCCCCGCCTGATTGCTGCCCCGGTAGAGACGCACGGCCCCAGCACTCGGGACGACGTTGCCGGCGTAAAACGCGATCGGGCTGGTGTTGATCTGCGCGCCATCCACCACGAGATCGTAGGTCTGTGTGGTGAAATTCACCAGCATCTGGATGTTGTACCAGGTGTCAGCATCCCACAAGAGACCACTGTCCTGCCAGATGCCAGTCCCGCTCGAGGCGTAATCCAGGTGCGACGCCACACTGCCGCTGCCATTGTCATAGTACCCAAACCGGAACGCAGCCGCCCGACCCGCCGTGGCATTGCTGCTGTCCTCGAGCACGACGAAGGTGTTTCCGAGGCTCGTCGCCCCGATATCGGCGCGTGCTCCCAACGGCCGGACCCAGACATCGAGGAGCACCTGGTTCAGCGTGTCCAATCCGGCCACCGTGTGCCGGGACGTCACCCCGCTGCCCGCCCCCGAGACCAGGAGTGCCTGATCGCCACTGTGCACGGCCTCTTCCGGCGTCAAACCCGACGCCATCAACTCGGCTTCGATCTCCGCCGCGGCGCGAACGCTCACCGCGCCGCCCGAGGTCCACCCGTCCTGACCGTGCAACCCGCCCGAAACGAAAGGCGGGTTCTCGAAGCCCGTCGAGTACTGGGCCAAGGCCACGCTCAGGCTCGCCATGCACGCCGCAAAACACGCCGCAGCCCGCAACGTTCGGTTGGATGCAATGCTTCTCATATCAGTCCTCCGCGGTCCTCGTTGTTGATTCCTTGCCCTGCCATCGCCATGGCGCTGCTTGCGCTTGTTTGTCCGCTCGCAGCAGGTTGCCTCCCGTCGCGAGCAGGACGATGAGCCTCACCTTGATGTTCCTCCCATCACGGACCCTTCGTCAAGCCCCCAAATCCGCGAAGGAACCGACGGAGCAACGAGGCGACGCCGATGGTGATGGTGGCGCCGATCAGCGTGAACCATGGCCAGGCGACCTCGGCGCGCAGGAAGGTGTAAATGCCGACCATGCACACGAGGGAGGTCAGCATGCCGGCCACCAGGGGCGCGGCACCCCCTCGGCGCCACCAAAGCGCCAGCACCAGACCGCCGAGCACCGCCCCGTTGGTCAGCCCGTTGAGCGCGAGCGCGGTGTTGATGACACTCGTCACCTCCCGCGTCAGAAAGGCCACCAGCACGAGCAAGACCGCCCAGAACAGCGTCGAGCCTTTGCTGAACCTCAGGTAGTGCTCCTCGCTGTGCGCCCGGCGCGTCAGCCCCTTGTAGAAGTCCATCGTGAACACCGAGGAGAGCGCCGACAACGCCGCGCTGACCGACGACATCGCGGCGGCAAGAATCGCGACGATGAGGAAACCCTTGAACACGTGCGGCACCTTCGTGAGGATGAAGATCGGGAAGACGTAATCGTTCTTGCCCACCCCGGGACGGGCTTCGGGAATCGGGATCGGCATGTTGGGATTCGCCTGGTAGTAAGCCCACAGCATCGCGCCCACGAGCAGGAAGAGCAGAAACAGCGGCAGGATCAGCACGGCGCTCAACAGCAGCGCCTTGCGGCCATCCGCCACCGACCGGCACGTCAGCACCCGCTGCACGATCAGCTGGTCCGCCCCGTGCGTGGACATCACGAACACCGTGCCGCCGATGAGGCCCATCCAGAGGTTGAACGGCTTGGCCAGGGTGAACGCCCCGTTCAGCCAGTGGAGCTTCCCGCCGTCCGCGGCGATCGCCAGCGTCCCGCCCCAGCCCCCGTCCATCAGCGTCGGAATGTAACAGAGCGTGAACAGGCCGCCGCCCAGGAAGATCAGGAACTGCACCGCCTCGACCCAGACCGCCGACTTCACCCCGCCAAAGAACGTGTACGTGAGCGACAGCACGGTGAAGAAGATGATGGTCCAGACAATGCCGCTCTCGCTGATGCCGAACATCAGCTGGATGGGAATACACGTGATGTAAACCCGCACACCGGCGGCGATCAGCCCGGCAATCAGGAAGAAACCGCCCGCCGTGCGCCGCGCTGCCGGGCCGAAGGCGTCGGCAAACAGTTGGTAGGGCGAGTAGATCTCCCCCTTGAAATAGTGCGGGACGAGCACGATCGCCAGAACCACCCGCGCCAGCACGTAGCCGAAGATGATCTGAATGAACGTCAGGGCGTCCGCGCCAAACGCCATCGCCGGCACCCCGATGAACGTGAGGGCGCTCGTCTCGGTGGCCACGATCGAGAACCCAACGCCCCACCACGGCATGTTCTTGCTGCCGAGGAAATAGTCCCGCGTGCTCCGCTGGCCGCGTCCCTGCCACAGACCGAAGCCGATGATGCCCGCCATGTAAGCCAGGATCACCAACCCATCGACGAAGTTGAAGTAGTCGCTCATGGGCGTTGCCGCACAAGGATTTCACCGGAGAACAGCGGGCGCTGACCAGAAAAAACCGCTGGGTTCCGCTTTCCCGATCCGGAGCGGATTGCCGCGAAGTCCGGAAGAGGGGAGGCCGCAACAACGCGCAAAACTCGCAAGGAGAGCAACAACCGTGCAGGGCGCGTCCCAGGCCGTTTTGGGGGCAACGAATGTCCACCCCTTTGAGGAACACCACACTAGAGTCCTCGATTAGCGAGGCGCGGGAGAGAGGGTCCGGAAAGGCAGGGAGGCTTCATGGGATCGCGGACTTCGTTAGGTCTGAGGCGGCGCCTCGCTAGCCGATGACGAGCCGCCTCCGTCGTTCCCACGACGACCAGGAGTCAGCCTCGGCGGTCAACGGCGGCGGGCGAACCTCCGCCACACCGCGATTCCAGACAAACAGAGTCCTGCGCAAAGCGCGCCGTGCCGCGGCTCGGGCACGACCGTGATCGAGAAATTGTCGATATAGGCCAGGCCCGCCCCGCTCCCCGTTGCCGAGTCATGGCCCAGTTGGATCGTCCAACCGCTCAAACTCGTGACGCCATTGATCGGGATCCCGTTGTCCACGACCACCCCGTCATACGACGAGAAGGCTTTCATCAGGGTGAAGTCCCAAACCATCGTGACGTTGGCGTAACGATCGAACACGGTTGGCGCCGAGCCGGCCCCGGAGTTCCACCCGTTGGGCAATGTCTGTCCGCCGGCTTGGTCCCACTGGAGCCCATACGTGGGCGCGCCCGCATCCCACCACCACCACCACAGGTTATGCGCAACATTGCCCTCGGCCGGTGTCGGACGGTAGATGTCGTAGCTGACCGTCACGACCAGACCGGCCGGGCTGGTGATTGTCGGGATCGCGTGGTCCATGAACGATGTGGCACCCTGCAAGTCGGGCACCTCCAGACGAACGGCCTGCTGGCCGACCACGGGGTCAGGCGCCGCAACAACCCGGGGGACTGCGCCGCCGCTGCTACCACCGGCTGTCCAGCCATCTTGCCCCGCCAAGTCACCCGAGGTGAATGTCGGCGACTCGAAACCGTACGCGTCATAAAAGGCGATCTGGGCTGACGTAGAGACTGCCAGACGGCTTATCGATCCGGCTCAATCGTCGCCATCTTGCTCGTCCGGCGCCAGGGCGAGGCCCAGCGCCTTGAGGCCCCGGCCGTGGGCGCCGGCCCACTCCGCCGGATAGGGG
Source organism: Verrucomicrobiota bacterium (assembly GCA_029556615.1). Classification (GTDB taxonomy): domain Bacteria; phylum Verrucomicrobiota; class Verrucomicrobiia; order Limisphaerales; family J093; genus JAKQDD01. The sequence continues at coordinate 40,102 of JAKQDD010000171.1, forward strand.
GCGTCCACCCCCTTCACCGAGTGCCAGAGGATCCGGTTGAGCTCGTCCTCGTTGGCGGCGTCGACATGGGCGAAATCCTGTTTCAGGCTCAAGTCGGCGAAGTGGCGCTCCCGCGGCGGGAGCGAGGCCGTGCCGGGATTCATTTCATCCAGCGGGATGTTGTTGGACAGGCAGGAGTAAGGGGTGAAATCCGCGACCGGCGTGAAACACGCGGTCATGAGGGGCGCGCCGGCGTCAAGCTGGGTCATCGCCGGCAGGCCGAGGATACGTTCCATGGTATGCAGCACCGCGGTTTGGTTGTAGAACTCGCTGACCACGCGCCCGCGCTTCGTGTACGGGCTGATGACCAGGCAGATCGAGCGGTGGCCGTCCACGTGATCGAAGCCCGCCTGCGGATCGTCCTCGATCACGAAGATGCAGGTGTTCGTCCAGAACCGGCTCCGGCTGACCGCCTCGGCGACGCGCCCCAGCGCGAGATCATTGTCGGCGACCTGGGCGCGCGGTGTGGGGTATCCAGGCGAGGATCCTGTCGTGTGGTCCTCGGGCAGGTAGAGGAACACGAAGTGCGGAAGGAACCCGGTGGCTTCCGCCTCCTGCAGTTCCCGGAGGAACCCGTCGGCGCGGACGACGTCAGGGATCTTCATGTTCCAGCCGGGGACATTCGTCGAGCTGTAGGGCCGGAGGGATTCGATGCCGATGTTCTGGACGTAGCGGATCGATCGCGTGCCACTGACAAAGTCGCGGTAGATCCCGGTCCAGGTCGCACTCGAAGGCACGGATTCGGCATAGTCGAACTCGCCGTAGTTGCGGAACGACAGACCATGCTCCAGGACGTTGTTCCAGATGAAGCCCGTGGACGAGTAGTTCAGCGCGTCGTCGCCCCACGGGGCACTGCGGGTGAACCCGCCGAAGGACTTCTCCATGTAATCCGTCGAGTTCCCCTCGGTGACCCAGTTGTGGCCGTCGGACGAGTTCACGCCGTTGCAGTAGAAGTTGTCCAGCAACACGAACTGTTCGGCCAGGGCGTGATGGTTGGGCGTGACGGCGCGCCCGAAGACGCAGAGCGCCGGATCGCCGTTGCCTTGCGGCAGATCGCCGAACAACTGGTCGTACGTCCGGTTCTCCTTCACGACATAGATCACATGGCGGAAGACGGAAGGCTCGCCCCAACGCGCCGGCACCGGGACGGGCGGCACGTCGCTGATCGAGGCGTCGCGCTCGCGCAGCATCTGCGGGACGCGGGCGTCCTCGTACACCTGGGCGGTGAGCTTGCTGAGGGTCTCGGGGTCCGGGACGCCGACGCGGTTGAGGGTGCCGAGATACCAATAAACGCTCCAACTCGTGCCGGCCTGCAGGCGGTTGCGGGATCCCAGGCCCTTGGCGTTGCAGACCAACAAGCGATCGCCCCGAGCCACCACGCCGCTGGGATACCACCCCGCCGGAATGTAACCCTCGACGACACTCCGGTTGCGGGATCCCCCGGGCAACGCCACCACGGCGATGGCGTTGTTGCCGCCGTTGGCGACGTACAGCCGGCGCTCATCCGGGCTGAGGGCGAGCGCGTTGGCGGCGCTGCCAAAGGGCAGAGCCGCATCCGGCCGCACCGAGATCGTCTCAGCGACACTCTTCGAGGCGGTGTCGATGACGGTCACCGTGTCAGAGTTCGCGTTGGCCACGTAGAGCCGCGAGCCGTCCGCACTGAGGACGAGGTCCGAAGGATGCAACCCCGTGAGGATGAGATGCGTCTGCGCACCGGCCATCAGGTCCACCACCGACACCGCTCCGCTCGAGCCTACACCCCGTTCTTCCACCACCACGGCGGAGCCCGCCGAAGGGGCGGTGCGATCGCCCGCCCCGGGCCGGCGCCCGCCCCAGTCCGAGACGTACGCCGTGGTGCCGTCGGCTGACAACACCACGTCGAAAGGCGCCAGCCCGACCGGGATCTGCCTCGACACGCTGCCGGTTGCGAGATCCACCACGGCCAGCGTGTTGTTCCGGGACAGGCACACGTAAGCTCGCGTGCCGGCCTCATTCAACGCAATCCCGCAGGGGTAGGAGGCCCCATTCCCGGGCAGCATGATCGAGCGGAGCCAGGAGACCGTCCCGTCAGCGGCAATGGCTCCTTCCCAGAGGCCGCTCTGGGAATCCGTCGCATACAGCCGCTGGCCATCCGCCCTCACCATCACACCGTGCAGCGAGCCGCCGCCGCCGCTGGGGAAGCTCAGCTCCTGGATGACCGACCAGAAGGCGGCGTCCACGGCCACAATCCCGCGGTTGTCCTTCGCGTAGACAAACTGGCCATCCGGCGCAACGGCCAGGTCCACCGGCCGCCCGCCGAACTCGAGGGAATCGCCGGCAGGCCGGACGAGCTGCGCGGTCGCCACCGCGGTGGCGCCATCGAATGCCTCGCCGGTGCGCGGCGCCGGCGTGAATTGCCGGACCCGATAGAACAGCGTGGCGCCTGCCGGCTGAACGACCGCCATCCGATTCGTGGTGGGCCCGCCGGACTCGGTCCAGGCCGCCGACGATAGTCCCGCTGCGTGCTCGACCTGGAAGGGCGGCTCGCCTCCCTCCCATGTGAAGCTCAATCCGCCCTCCCCAAACGAGAAGCTCGCCAGGCGCGGCAGCGCGTCACCGCTGGGCAACCCGGACGCGGCGGCGGTCCCGAATTCGAGCAGAGCGCTTTCCGGAAGCCAGCCGTCCACGAACTGAATGCTGTTGACGAACCCCGGCTGCGTGCCCTCCCCTGCCCCGCGCCCCGTGGTGAACAGCAAGACGGCAGGGCCGAGCGAATGCCGGCCATCGACGCCTTCCGCGAGCGGTTGCGTCCCGACGCGGAGGCCGTTCACGCATTTCGTCAGGCGCTGCGCGGGCGGTGCCGTCAAGTCCACGGCCAGCGCCACGCGGTGCCAGGCGTCCGGCGCAATCGGACCGTGATAGGCGCCCTCGGCGCCCACGCCATTCGGATCGGGCAACGTGAAGGCGTCCCCGATGCAGAGGTCGGCATCGTTGTCCCGGTGGTTGAACGGATCGGTCTGGACCAGCGCGCGCCAGCGGTCGGTGCTCGAGCTGGGGAACATGAGGTCCAGCACCAGGGTGTACTGATTGACGAACCGGCCGCCGCCGTTGGGCCTTGCCCCGTGGCGCATCCGGTAGCCGGCCTCGACTCCGTGGGTTCCGAACGCCATCACCCGGGCGGGGGAACCGGCGATGGGCATGGCCTCGAAGGTCGTTCGCGACGCCGCATCGCCACGGTACTCGAGGTCGGCGCCCACCGTTGCCCGCAGGTCGCCGCCGTTGAAGTCCCACTGCCCCGTAACCCGCGGCGCATAGACCTCGAGGGCCGCTCCCGCGGTGAGCGCCGATCCCACCGCGTTCATCACGTGGACGGCATAAACCCCTTGCCGGCCGGTTTGCGTGGCGGGAACCGTGAGCATGGCGTTGGTGGCGCCCGGCATGTTGGTGCCGTTGCACCGCCACTGGTACGTGAGCGGCGGATCGCCGGTCGCCGCGACGCTGAAGGTCGCCGTCGTGCCCAGGCTGAGGCGGAGGTCGCCCGTGCTCTCCACCACCAGCGGCGGCGCCCCGGTGCCGATGCTGTAAAGGCCGACGTCGTCCACGCCAAAATACCAGCTGTCCGTGCCGGCGTGCGCGAACCGCAAGCGGACCCGGGGTTGGTCGTCGGCAAGCGGCAGGCGGTGGAATTCCACGCGCTTGGACTCGACCCGGTTGTCGTCGACGCGCGGGCTGATGAAGGGGGCGAGCGCGGCCCACTGATTCGAGGCGACGCCCACAAACGCCCCGTAGGTGCCGCCGCGGGTCAGGCCGCTGACGGGGTCCAGATAGGTTGCGACGTCGCTGTAGCGGTTGGTGAGGGTTCGCAGCGCGTCCACCGCGCCGTCGCCCGAGCGCAACACGCGGGGACCGTCAATCAGGTAGACGACCGGCAGCCAGGTCGCGCCGCCGTCCACCGAATACTCGACCGCGCCGAGGCTGTCCTGGTTCTGTTCCCACATGCTGTGAAAGGCGAGGTGGACGTTCGTTCGGCCGGTCAGGTCGTAGTCGGGCGAAAACAGGTAGAGGACCTGGCTGCCGCCGCTGCGATAGCCCGAGTTGCCGAAGGCGAACCGGCCACGGGCAAGATCGCTGACCACCTGGCCATTGACGACGTTGGCCGGGTTCGAGGAGAGCACGCGCTGGTAATCCGTGGTCGGGGTGTGTGAGTTGTAGCTGAGGAAAGCGTTGGTGAAGCGATCCCGCGAGACGACTATCCAGCGCGCATACGACGCGGAGTTGAGGTACTGGAGATTCAACCGCGGATCCGGCACGGCGGAGTAGGTCGTCTGCGTCCAGCCCTCGGGCAGGGCCCCTTCCGGCGTGGCATCGAAGTCTTCGAAGTGAACCGGCGCCGGCAGGGTGATCGCGGCGGCCCGAGCGCCCGCGGGTGCGAAGGCGACGGCCGCGAGAAACGCGAGTCCGAAGCCGGCAGCCCGGGCGGGGAATCGAAGAAGCGCGTTCACGAAGCCACTGTGCGATTTGCAGGCCGATGTGTCGAGAAGCCAAACCGGCGCCCGATCCTCGTCCATCGGGAGCGAAGACGAAACCTGACTTCTTTCCGCTGAATCCTCCACGACGAGGATTCTACAGACCGTTCATGGCCGCGAATCGATCCGGTAGAGCCCGCGAAAACCTTCGAGGATGACAGAGTGACAGGTTAACAGTCCCCATTGCGGAACGTCCAGAAGAGCGGACAGGTTCCGGTGCGCACACCTCGCCGTTCGCATGTGCGGAGAAGGCCCGCCAGTAGCGGCGAGCGTTGGGTCCTATGTCAGGAGCTCTGGAATCACTTCCTCCTGCAGCAGGGGTCGGATCTGGCGGTTCAGGGCAACCGGACGGGCTGAACGCGGCCATCGAAGTAGAGCGCGTTTTTGCCCATCCAGATCGAACTGGCCGGGTGGAGGACGTTGGCATCGCCCAGGATGGGGGTGTCTTCGCGACCGCCGAAGAGCTTGTTGACGATCACGAGGGCTTCGTTGGTGTACATGGCGGCCCATTGGGGGGCGGAATAGGGGGCGCCGTTGAGCCAGAAATTCCATTCGTAACTCGTTCCTTCCACCGGGAAGAGCTTGTGATCCGAAGGGCAGTGGAACACCCGGTTGGTTCCCGGGCCGGGGAAGAGGGTGGTGGTGATGGGCGGCAGCGCGGGCTGCTGGCTGGGAAGGTAGCCGGCGCAGAACGGCAGTCGGTCGCGGTTGTCATCCACGTACACCATGAGGGCGATGCCGATCTGGTGCAGGTTGCTGAGGCAGGCGGCGGACTGGGCACGGGCTTTGCCACGGCCCAACGCCGGCAACAGGAGGCTGGACAGAATCCCAATGATCGCAATGACGACCAGCAGTTCGATGAGGGTGAAGGCGCGGCGGGGCAACGCCGCGAACCGGCGGCGGCCGTGGTTCGAGGATTGCCTTGCGCCATTGATGTGCATCGAGAGTCGCGGGGGCGGCGCCGGTCACCGGGCCTGTTCCACCTCGTTGATCGTGCGCAGCAGTTGGGAGATGACCGGGGTGGTGCTGCCGCGGTACCGGACATCCTGGGCGTTGTACTGCGCGGTGGCACGGCGCAACTGGGCCTGGCCTTCCGGGGTCTGGAACAGGGCACCCAGACCGGCCCGCTCGATGGGATCGAGGCCCTCCCGATAGGCGGCAATCCAGCGCGCCATGGCGTCGATGTTGGCCTGCCGCTGCTCGTCAGGCGAATGCCGGACGATGAGCTGGAGGACCTTGATTCGTTCGGGATCGAAGAACTCGAGGAACACGCGCTGCCGGTTGGCGGGATCGCTGAGGGGACCGTAACGGCGCGTCAGGTAAGCCTCGAGCCGGGCGTCCGGGTCTTTGAGCGCGCGGGCGGGAATGCCGGCCCTGATGTCGCGGAGCAAATCCTGCGGCGTGCCCTGCGGGAAGAAGCGGAGCCATCCGAAGCCCAGCAGCAGCAGGAATATACCGGCACCGGCGCCAGTGCAGGCCAAGGTTCGTTTGGCGCCTGGCTTCATAGGCATCCGCAGCATGCGGGCTCATGCGACAAACGGGGCTCGCATCGTCCGAAAGCGGAGGCGGTTGGCCTCGGCGTCACCGACGAACTCCGCTCTGGTCAAGTCGAGGGTCAGATTGCGCTTGAGCTGTTCGCAGATGTCCGCGGCCAGGCAGATCACCATGGACCGGACCATCACTTCCGGGTTGGCCACGGGCGGCCGCCGGGATCGGACGCAATCGATGAAATCCCGGATGTGGTTCAGCGGCCGCTGGGTTCGGGCCGTGTAATCGGCCAGCACCTTACGGTATTCGCGCAGGAGCACCGGCGAGGAGACATCCGGCTCCGAATAGCCGTCTGCGGCCGCAGCCCAGCCTTCGGGGCCGTCGAACCGCTCGCCGCACGCGCCGTGCCAGTACTGGCACGGTTCCCACACCGAGCCAGCGACGCGGTAGAGGACCAGCTTCACGCCATTCGACAGGCGGGTCACCATGGTGGCGTCCGGCCCGGCGTACTCGAACTCGATCGAGGTGACGCCGTTCATGTCCAGTCCGGCGAGGCCTTGGGCGACCGTGTGCGCGCCCCACATGGCGACGTCGGTGGCGAAATCGTAGTAGTGGTACCAGCCGCCTCCGTTGGCGTAGGCCTTGTTGTAGGGCCGCCAGGGGGAGGGCCCGAGCCAGACGTCCCAGTCCAATTCCTCCTTGGGCGGTTCCGGTTCCGCGGGCAACCAGTCGTGGCGCAGCCCGTCGCGCCAGCGGATGTCGGCATAGACGGTGTGAATCGGCCCCAGCCGGCCGGTCCGGGCCATTTCGATGGCGAACACATGATGCGGCTCGCTGAGCCGCTGGGCGCCGGTTTGGTAGACCCGGGCAAAGCGCCGGGCGGTTTCGGCCACCATCTGGCCCTGGGCCATCGTCAGGCAGGCGGGTTTCTCGCAGAAGACATCCTTGCCCGCTTGCATGGCGAGGATGGAAGCCAGCGCGTGCCAGCGGTCGCCGGTGGCGATCAGCACCGCGTCTACATCGGTTCGCTCGGCCAGGAACTGGCGGAGATCACCGTACATGGCGCAGTCCTTGTTTCCCAGCTTGCCGTCGACCATGGCCTTGGCCGCCTCACGTCGCGCGCGGAGCACGTCGCAAACGGCGACCCATTGCACCTCCGGCAGGCTCACCATCACGCTCAGGTCATACGAGCCGCGGCCGCCCAGGCCAATGCCGCCCATCACAATGCGTTCGCTGGGCGGTACGATGCCGTTGCGGCCCAGGACGGAAACGGGAACGAGACAGGGCAGCGCCGCAGCACCCGCCCCAAGGCCCGCCCGCGCCAGGAACTGGCGCCTCGTGAATCCGGCACGTGTCTCGTAGTACATATGGCAGCTCCGCACTCATCGTACTGCACGCTCTTCCCTGCGTCACGGGAAACCGACGCGCGGAACGGCTTGCGCACGGCATCGGGCAGATAGCAGGTGCCCTCCGGTCCCCGGCAGATCGAAGTATCCCGCAGGGGCGTCTCCATCAGCCGGCGCAGTCCGGGGAGCGGATCCTGCGCGGCTGCGGGTTGCCTTGTCGCCGGCTGCGGCGAAGCCGACTCAACGCCAGCCTTGTCGCACCTGACCAGCCACCGCACGTCGCGGCTCGAGGGACTCTCGATCGTCACGCGCCATCCGGATCCCTGCTGCGCGATGCGGGTCTTCACGCCCGCCTCCAGGGCGTCTGGCGACAGGACCACGTCCGCAGCTCTCCAGGCGGGGGGACCGGCGGGCAGGGCGATGCGCAGTTCGTAGGGATCGCCGCCGACAACACGGCTGGTTCCGGACAGCGTCCGCGCGGCGGCGTCCCAGGTCTCTTCGATCACATCGAGGATCCCCTGCGTCACATGGCGCGACGTGCTGAGCACCTGCGGATGACCCGCGATCGGACGCACGGCCAGGACGCGACACGACGCCGGGGGCAACTCGCTGGTCAGCACGCCGCGGAAGGGAGGGATGAACGTGTTCGCCCAGAAATCGAACGCCACGTACTCCTCCGCCGCCGGCAGGCCGATGCGGTCGGCGGCGCACGCGATGGTGACGTTGCTCTTTGCATTCCAGTTGTACAGCGCCACGATATCGCGCCGCACGCCGCGGCGGGCATCGGTCAACAGCCAGAGCCGGGCGGGATCGTTCTCGAAGAGATCGACCGGCCGCGGCCTGCAATCGTGGGCGGGCAGGGTCCGTTTGAGGATGTCGAGGCGTTCGGGGGGCAGATCGGGGATCCAGTCGCTGTTATAGAAGAGATGGCCGGCGATCGTGGTGAACGTGGCGTTCAGGCGCGCCTGGCCCAGCGGCGTCCGTGCGCGGACGGAGACGCAATCGGGATCGTTTTGCCAGACCCGGCCATGGAGGAAATAGTTCCTCGAAGCGTGCGGCGCCCCGATGTTGCCCGCACCGGTGTCGGGCCCGACGCGCATGGCGTCCACCAGGCCGAACGACCCGCCGAACGAGCGCATGTTCTGGGAGACGCAGCAACCGAGCAGGAACACGTCACGCCCGGCCACTTCGCGGACGAGCTTCAAGCCATCGCGGAACGCCTCGATCGGCGTCTTGCCGGGATCGTGGAGTGTCGCCTCGCCGATATGATCGTCCTGGTATTCGTTGTTCACGTACATCAAGCGCGTGGCCGTGCCGGTCCAGAGGCCATCCAATTTGAAGAAGCGATAGCCCCACTCGTGCGCGATGCGCTGCACGAGGCGGCGGAGGTGATCCCGCGCCCCGGGTTGCGTCATGTCGAGGCAGGTCCCTCCCCACGTGGTCTCGAACGGCCTGCCATCCGGGCCGGTGGCGAACCAATCCTGGTGTTCTGCGAAGAACGGATCATAGCTCGTTCCGGCAAACGGCATGAACCAGAGGCCGGGCGTCAGGCCCAGTGCCTTGAGACGGTCGGCTGCCGCCTTCATGCCCCCGGGATAGGGTCCCTTCTCAGCGTGGCTGGTGAAATTCCGCTTGGGACCGTTGGTCGAGACGCCCGCCTGCCAATGATCGTCGATTTGGACAAACCCAAAGCCGAAAGGCTTGAGTTCCTTTGCGGCCACGGCCGCCAACTGGTCCAGGTGCAGTTCGTCACAGGCTCCGCCGTGTTTCTCCATGTACCAGGTGCAGAACCCGGAGGGTTGCGGCGGCAACCGAATGGCATAGACCTTCGCAACAGCATCCGCATAGGCTTCAAGCCCGAGACGCGCGTCGTCGAACCACCCCAGCGCGAAGGTCTCGAGCGCCGCATCCTGGCCGGGCTCGATGCGAAGTCGCCCGTAGTCAATTTGCGCGGTCATCCGGACCGCGCCGTCCGTTGCGGAAGAGAGCACGACACCGCTGCCGCGATCCTGCGTGATCCAGCCGCCCACCGCGCCGTGGCGCGTCGCGGGATCGACACATCCCAGGTAGGCGTAGCTGCCAACGCCATTCGTTGCCGCCCCCAATCCCCCGGTGCCGAAGGCGCGCAACTCGGACGCTGGTCTTCCCAGGTCCAGCGCGGCGTCGAGCACTTTGACCCTGCTGTGAACCACTGGGGTGCTGCTGCCGTTGTGCAGGCGTGAAGAAAAGACCACGAACGGCAGGCTCGGATAGAGCGCCAGGCGATCCCGATTCCCGTCCGAGCGAACGATGTCGATCCCCTGGCCGCGGCCGAGATGCGGATCATCGCACGCCGTGACAGTGGCCTGGCCACCACCGGCGGCAAAGGCGCCGTGCACGGCAAAGCGTCGCTGCGCCGGCTTATGGCGAAGGGCAAACGACTCCGCGAGCGGATCGTACTCGACCGCGTAGAGGGCGTTCTCGATCCGAAGGACGTCGCGGGGAGCGGCGGGATCGGCCTGAGGGGCCATCGCCGGCCGGCTTGCTTTCGGCCCTGCCGCCAGATCCTGGGCGGCGAAGCTCACGACGGGAGCAATGGCTGCCAGGGACATTAGCAGAATCGTGAGCATGCCCGATGTCATGATGTCATCGTATCGTCTGGGTCAATGACGGTGAAAGCCATTTCGATTGGCGCCATGGAACAGCGGAGTGATACGCTTCGGAACGCAATGGACAAGGCCGCCAGTTTCCCGTCCCAGCCGGGGGACCTTCCCGGCGGGGATCGTTGATTCCATGGAACCCGATTCAAGAAAGCGCGCCCAAGCGCGCGTGAACCGGATCGCCAGCTTCAAGGCGGAGCTGGCGGAGCTCGAGCGCGAGCAGGCCCTCATTCTCAGCCCGGAACAGCGGACCGGACTCGAGACGCATCTCGAGCGCCTGCTGGCCGGGTTCAGCCGGGAGTTCGGCATCGACGCCACGGAATCGGCCAGGCGCATCTCGTGGGGCATGCGGGTAGCGGCGTTGCTGGGGACGGCGGCCCTGGTGGCGGCGCTGATTTTGTTCCTGCAGCGGGTCTGGGGTCACCTGCCCACCACCGCGCACGTCACGATCCTCGCCGGGGTCCCGCTCCTTTTGTTGGCGGGGGCGCAGGCGGCGGGCCGCCGCGGCAGCGACCCGTTCTACCCGGCGCTACTGTGTCTCGCCGCGGGGGTGGCCTTCGTGACCCAGTTGAATGCGCTGGGGAGCGTCCTGAACGTGGCGCCGTCGCCCCTGGCGCTGCTCGCGTGGTCGCTTGTTGCGCTGCTGATGGCCTATGCGTACGGTCTCCGGCTGATCCTGGCGGCGGGATTGGTCTTGCTGTGCGCCACGGTGGCAGCGCTTGCGACCGCAGCCCTGGGTGAAGACTGGGCGAACCTGATGCCCCACCGGGCCGGCTTTCTGATCCCGCCCGCCCTGGTTCTGTACCTGATCCCGGAAGCCCGGCGCGGCGAGGATCGGCACGACTTCGATTTCATCTACCGCACGGTGGGGGCTGGCACCGGGTTGACGGCGCTGTTGATCTTCTCGTTCGAGGGCCACCTCTGCTGTCATGGCCTGGCACCGCGCGTGGCCGCCGCCCTCTGCGAAATCCTCGGTCTGCTGCTGAGCGCCGCGGTGGTCTATCATGGACTGCGCCTGGTGCGGACCGGGTTGGTGAACCTGGGCGCAATCGGGTTTGTCGTGTTCCTGTACGTCCGACTGCATGCCTGGTGGTGGGAGGCGCTGCCCAAGTACTTGTTCTTCCTGTTCCTCGGCCTGATTGCCCTCGGACTGGTGGCGGTGTTCCGGCGGCTGCGGGCCCGGCTCGGGAGAAAGGCCAGCCGATGAAGCGATGCCTGCTCCTGGCCACGGCCATGGTCATCCTGGCCACGAATGCCTGGGTCCTCGTGTCGGCCCACCGCAACCAGCGCCAGCCCGTCGGGGGCACTCTGCGACTGACGGAGCGGGAGCTCGCCCTTGCCGAGTTCCCGGCGGAGAGCACCGTGACGATCCTGCGATTGCAATGGGACGTTCCGTCCGAATCGTCCCGCTGGAACCGGCTCGCCGTCTGGTTGAACGCCGCGAAACTGGCGGAGCTGGGCTTCGACTGCCACGTGCCGGTCGACGATCCCGACGCGCGGAGGCACTACGGATCCCTGACGCCGCGGCCGGCTTTCATCGTCCTCGAGTTCGAGGGCGACGCCTGGCGGCAAGCCCCCCCTGATCGCAAGTCCCGAACGCGCCTTTTTGCCGTCGACGCCGGGTGCGATGCGTTGCCGCTGCGCGCGCGGTACGCGGACACGAACCGCTACGCCATGGTTCGCGGCACGGTGCGTTTGGTCTTTGAGGATCGGAACCCGGACGATGCGGTTTCCTCGCGCATGCCGCGTCTGGGAGGGTCGATCGAGACCTTGATGCCGTCCGCGATCTTCGTGCCCCAGCCGCACCGTCGCGCGCTCGCTGAATTCCGTCGGCCTGAGCCGCGCCCCCCGGAAGACAGGGGGCAACCGCCGCGCTATGCGGTCACTGTCTCCTGGGGTGCGCACTACGAACCCTGGGTGCGCGACGTGGTGCGGCTTCCGTAAAACCCGGCGTTGGCCAAGACCACGCCAGGGCGCGCATGGCTCCTTCCCTCGCCCCGCGACTGGGCACAGCGCGGCGAGGGAGACGGCAGTTTGCGGCCCCCCCCAGAATGCGTCGGTTCATGCGCTTGTAACGGCCAAGCGATTAGGCTATGCTGTGAGCACACCCGACACCCCAGTCCCGGTTGTTCCGCCTTGCGTTGCGGGGTGCAGTCCGTCGGTGAAGCAACCGAGGTCTCGAGGGGTTGCGGCAACCATGACGTGCGCGAGCAGGGTTGACGGTTGGACTCACTCCTCCCAAGGGCAGTGGCGGCATGTCCCCGGGGGTCCCCTGCTCCGTCGCGTCAGGATGCTGAGCTCTGTCGTGACCGTTCTCCTGACGAGCGCATCACTCCTGCAGGCTGCGCAGGTGCTGCGCGGCACCGAGTTTGTCCTGCTCCATGTCCAGGGCGATGTCGACGTGGCGGCGCCCGGCGTCGACGACTGGTCTCCGGCAACCGCGGGGGTCCTGCTGGGCGTCGGCCACCGCCTCCGGACCGGCCCCGAGAGCCGGGCTGCGCTGCGCTCTGCCGCGACGGCGACAGTGGTCCAGGTGGGTGCGGAGACCAGCGTCGAATTCCAGCCGAAACCGGCCGACCGACCGGGCTTGGTCTGGCGGTTTCTTCGAGGCTTCGGCTACTTCTTCAACCGGGACCGCGCCCTGGATGAGGTCATTGACAGCGACTACGCGGCTGCGGGCCCGCGGAGCACGGAGTTCCACGTTCGCGTCGGCCCCGAGGGGCTGGCAGTCTTCGTATTCGACGGAGAAGTCGACGTATCGAATGCTCGGGGACGAACCGCACTGGGCTCCGGGGAGACGGCGGTTGTTGAACCCGGGGCTGCGCCCCGCCCGGGCGGGCGCGTCGAGGCGGTCCATGTGATCCAGTGGTGCCTCCGCTACCCCGCGGTGCTGCGGTTGGAGGATCTCGATTGGCCCGACGATGCCGCAGTGGTCCTGGCAACCTCATGGTCGGCCTACCGGCTCGGGGATCCGCTGACGGCGTTGTCCCAGTACCCGCGGGGTCGGGTGTCGGAATCCGAAGCCGAGCGGGTCTATCGCGCCGGACTGGCACTGGGCGTCGGCGACGTTGAGGCCGCCGAGCGTTGGCTGGCGGCGGTGTCAGCACGATCCGAAGCAGCTGAAGCGATCCGACACACCGTGGCCGCCGTCAAGTTCCTGGGGCGCGCAGGCTCGAAGCCCTCCGAAACCGCCACGGGGTGGATGGCGCAGTCCTACGTTCTCCAATCGCTGGCGGGAATGCGGACCGCGGAACTCGCGAAAGCGCTGGACGCAGCGCGCCAAGCGACGGTGCTGGCGCCGGACTGGGGCGCGGCCTGGGTGCGCCTTGCGGAACTCGAGTTCAGCCATGGCAACCTCGCCGCCGCCCGGGCAAGCCTCGATCGGGGGATGGCGCTGGCCCCTCTCCATCCCGTGGGATGGGCGCTGACGGGGTTCATCGCCGCCGGTCAGGGGCGGATTGAGGAAGCGATCAGTGCCTTCGATCACGCCATCACTCGGGACGGCGCGCTGGCCGACGCGTGGCTTGGGCGCGGCTTGTGCCGGACCCGAAAGGGCGACCGCGAGGGCGGTCGCACCGACCTGCTCGTCGCCGCCGCGCTCGAACCGCAGCGTTCCGTCCTGCGCAGTTACCTGGGCAAAGCTTTCGCCGACGCCGGGCAAGCCGAATCCGCGCGCCGCGAATTCCACCTCGCCCGCGCCTTGGACGCCGGGGATCCCACCTCCTACCTCTACTCCGCCCTGCAGCAGCACGCCGAGAACCGGGTCAACGACGCAATCCGCGACCTCGAGAGGTCCCGGGCCTTGAACGACCGGCGCGGGCTCTACCGCTCCGCACTTCTCCTGGACCAGGATCGGGCGGTGCGGAGCGCGAATCTGGCCCGCCTGTACCAGGATGCAGGCATGACGGAGCAGGGGTTGCGCGAGGCGGGCCGCGCGATGGCGGCGGACTACGCCAACTACTCGGCGCACCTGTTTCTTGCCAACGCGTATGACGTCCTCCGGGATCCAGGCAGGGTCGATCTCCGCTACGAGACGCCGGCCGTGGCGGAATACACCATTGCCAACCTCCTGGCTCCCGCGGGAGCTGGCGCCCTTTCGAGCGCCGTCTCGCAAGGCGAGTACTCCCGCCTCTTCGAGAGTGACCACCTGGCGCTTGCATCGACCACCACCTACACCAGCCGGGGCGATTGGGCCGAGACCGGTGCCCAGTATGGCACCATGGACACCGTGAGCTATGCGCTCGAGGGGATCTACGCCAGCCAGCGGGGGTATGCGCCAAACCAGGACTTCGTCGAACGCCAGATGGGTGTTCAGTTCCGCCAGCAAATCAGCTCCGCCGATGCCGTGTTCGTCCGGCTCTCGGACTACCACGCGGAGGGCGGCGACATCAGGAGTCGCTACGATCCGTCCCAGGCGGCAGCCGGCTACCGCACGCGCGAGGATCAGGACCCCGGTCTCCTGGTGGGCTACCATCGTCAGTGGACGCCCGGAGCGCACACGCTGGTCATCGCGGGCCGGACGAAGGCCGACTATCAGGTGACGGACCCGCATCATCCGTCGCTCTTTGTGCTCCAGGAACCCGGGATCCCGCCGGCGTTCGTCGAACCGGTCGAGACGACTCTGGACTACGGGAGCGAGATCGCGGTGACCACGCTGGAAGCCCAGCAACTGTGGCAGACGGCGGCCCGGCACGCGGTCGTTGGAGTCCGCTATCAGAACGGGTCCATCGAAGCCTCGAATGCCATGCAGTACGGCGCCGTCCTCGGAGACAGCGCCCCCTACTTCCCGAACGACGGCGTGGCGGCGGCAACGGAGGTTGGCGGCGACCTGGAACGATTCAGCGCGTACGCCTACCTGCAGTTCACGGTGCTGCCCCGCCTTCAGGGCGTCGCTGGCGTGACCTACGATTCCCTGCGGTACCCTCGGAACTTCCGCGCTCCGCCCATCACGCCCGGGGAGGAGACCCGGGACCTGGTCTCACCGAAGGCGGGTTTGCTCTGGAATCCGCTCCCGTGCACCTGGCTGCAGGCGGCCGGCTTTCAGTCGCTGAGCGGCGCCAGCCTGGACCAGAGCGTGCGCATCGAACCGACGCACGTGGCGGGGTTTCCCCAGGCGTTCCGCGGGTACATTCCGGAGTCCGTCGCGGGAGCGAGCGCCGGTGCGGAAATCGAAGGCGTGGGGGTATTGTGGGAGCAGAAGCTCGGCGCCGGCACGTATGTGGGGGTATCGGCCCAGTGGGGTTGGTCCGAGGCGGACCGGGCGATCGGGGTATTCCAGTACGTGCCGCCCTCGTGGACGGACCCGGATCCCTATTGGTTCGAGCGGCCTGCGGCGATGACGGAGAGTCTCGACTACCGCGAGCGGTTGGTGCAAGTCACCCTGGACCAGTTGCTGGGAGCCCACTGGGCTTTGGGTCTGCGTTATCGCTGGACGGACGTCGACCTGGACGAGGTGTTTGGCTCGATTCCGGAGGATCCAGCCGTGACGCGGATCAACGGGGCGTTCCGGCCTCGGCAAAGCCTGGGGTCCACGTGGCAGCAGGCGCTCGCGCAGGTGATCTATAATCACCCCGGCGGTTGGTTCGCCCAGGCCCAGATCCGATGGAACCGGCAGAGCAACCATGGCTACGCGCCCGCCCTCGGCAGCGACGAGTTCTGGCAGGCTGATGTCGTGGGCGGCTGCCGCTTCTGGAAGCGCCGGGCCGAAGTGGCGCTGGGACTTCTGAACGTCGCTGACACCGATTACTCCTACAACCCGCTCGCCGGCGGCGGCGGTTGGCCTCGCGAACGCCTGCTCGTGGTGCGCCTCCGATTGAGTTTTTAGCGAGGCGCCGCCTCAGACCGATGAAGCATGCAGTCCAAAGACACCGTGGGGGGGGCAGCGGGGCACCCTGCCTCCGCGCCTCGCTAACGTAGAGTCCTCGACGGAACGTGGGGAGGCCTGGAACAGCAGAGACCCAAACTTGACCTAATCGCATCGACTTTCACAAGTCGAGGACTCTAGCGAGGGGCTACGGCAGGGGTGCCTCGACCTGCCCAGCCTCATGATACTGCCAGTTGAAGACAACGACGGTGTTGTTGCCCAGCGTGGCGCTCTTGTAGAAAATGCCCGCCCGATAATACGTCGCCTCCTCCAGTCGCCGGGTGGCCCGACTCAGCTTGAGGTTGCTGCTCACCGAGCAGGCTGGCGTGGCGTCGTCGTTGCACACCGGGCCCAGCAGCGGGTTATTGTCCTTCAGGATCACCACGCAGGTGTCCAGCGGCGTCGCGTTGGCCGGAGCCGGCCGGCACGTGTCAATCGTCAAGTACGGCCGGTTGAAAGTGTTGGGGTACGGGTTGCTGGCGGGGGCGAGCGTGCGGGGACCAAGAAACGGGACCGCGGTGTAGACCCGGTCGAATCCGGGACAGCAGGAGTTGTAGCCCGCACCAAAAAGACCGACGGGGACACTGAGGTAGCCGGCGTTCCCCACCGCCGTGAACACGCTCAAGTACGCAGGATTTGACATCACCGCCGGCGACGCCGAGACCGAGACCCGGTACGCGCCCGCGTCCGCATGCCGGACGCGACGGATTGTGAAGGTCGCGTTGGTGGCTCCGGCAATCGGCAGCTTGTTGAGGTACCATTGGTACTTCGGGACCAGCGATGACGGGGCGGTCGCCACCACGACGTTGAAGGCCGCGTCGGCCCCTTCGTGAACCGTCAGGCTGACCGGCTGCATGACAAACCAGATCCGGCCGCCTGCCGGTTTCCCGGGGCTCCAACCCGGACTCTCCCGCCAACTGCGGCAGCCTGCCGAGAAGACCAGGACCAGCGACACCGCCAGACCGACCAGGGGAGAAAGACGTGGGGCTTTCATAGGGACTTGGGTTCAAGCCACTGTATACACGACCTGGACGGGAGAAAGCAAGGACTGCCCGCCCGGGATCCTCGCCCAGGGAAGGGCGATCCGGGGCGCATTCCGACTTTTCCGCTGTCCCGAGCGCCGGCGAACCGGTACTCTGCCGGAAGCCGGGACAGGCGCCGGCTTCTGAGCCGTGAGAACACGCGCGTCAACGCCACCCCGCGGCATCACCTGCTGGGCGGGTGCGTTGCTGACCGTCCTCGTCGGGGTCGTGGCCCTGAATCCGGTCGTCGGGTCACGGCTCCGTCAAGCCAGCTACGATCTCCTGCAGATCTGGCGAACATTGCTGTCGGTCCCGCGTCCTCCCGACGGGGTCGTGATCGTCGATCTTGAGCCTCAGTACCGCCGGCGGTTCCCCATGACGAACCTCGTGGAACGCGTCCACCTGGCCCAGGTGCTGCACCACTTGAAGGCTGGCGGCGCCAAGGCCGTTGTGCTCGATGCCCTGCTCAGTGACGAGGATCCGTCGGTGGATCCCGGGCTCGCCCAACTCCTCGCCGCACACGGGCATGTCGTCCTGGGCAGCCACGCCGTCGTCGAGAGCGGACGTGCGCTGCGATCGATCGAGACCGCGAATCCCCTGCTCCTGGCCGCGGCGGCGACGAACGGTTTCATGGAGTTTCGACGCGACAGCGACGGCGCGATCCGCGAGTTGGAACCTGTGCTTGGGAGGCTGCAGCTCCGGGTGACGAACCGCGGGATCGTCACGACGGTCGTGACGAATCTGCCGACGCTCAGCTGGGTCGCAGCAGTCCGTGAACGTCCCGATCTCACCAGGGTCGAAGCCCGCCGCAGCCGATGGTGGCTGACGTACTACGGCGGCGCCCGCCGTCTTCCGCACACGAACGGCACGGACGCCGCGGCCGCCGCCGCCGCGGGCTTTTTCCGAAACCAGATTGTCGTGGTGGGTCAGCGCCACGGCATCAACGACCCCGGGGAGTGCCCGACCGGGTTCGACACGTTCCGGAGCCCTTACGGCGCAGCGGCCCGCCGCTACGACGGCGTCGAGGTCCACGCCACGGCGCTCCTCAACCTCTTGCACGGGCAATGGCTGCGCGAGGTGGCGCCGTGGCTCCAACTGCTGGGGACGGTGCTGGCGGGTGTCGGCCTGGGGTGGGGGCTTTCCCAGTGCCGACCGTGGCGGGCCTTGGCGCTGGCGGCAGGCCTCGGCACAGCGGCCGCTGCAGCGGCCGGCGTGCTGGCGTGGATCGGCCGCTGGTGGTTCCCCTGGCTGGTGCTGGTCGGCGTCCAGATCCCCGTGGCCCTGGCCTGGGCCGTTTTCCGCCACTCGACGCGCGCCTATCTCGAGAACCGGCTCCTGGTGCGGTCGCTCTCGCTGTATCTCTCGCCCCAGCAGGTGGCACGCATCGTCCGCCAGCCAACCCTCCTGCAACGGGGAGGACGCCAACAGTTGGTCAGCATCCTGGCGAGCGACATCGCCGGCTTCTCACGCATCTCGGAACGCATGGACGCCGAAGACCTGATGGCGCTGCTCAATCGCTACTATGAGGGGGCCATCGACTGCGTGCACGCAACGGAGGGCACCGTCGTCAAACTCATCGGGGACGCCATCTTCGCGCTCTGGAACGCCCCGCAGGAACAGGAGGATCACCGGGCGCGGGCGTGTCGGGCCGCCCTGTTGTTGCGGGAGCGACTTGGGACGTTCAATGCTCAGCCGGGGACGTTGCCCATGCGCACGCGCGTGGGGCTGCACACCGGCACGGCGTGCGTCGGCAACGTGGGGAGCGCGGACCGATTCGAGTACACCGCGGTGGGGGAGGCTGTGAACCTGGCTTTCCGGCTCGAGAGCCTCAACAAGCAGCTCGGCACCGACATCCTGGCAACTCGCGATGCCCTCAAAGGCATTCATCTGCAAGTCGTCTCCCGGTGCCTCGGCCACTTCCGGCTCAAGGGATTCGATCACGTGGTGGAAGTGCACGAGTTGATCCAACTGGCCGGCCGGGGTGCCAGCCCGGCGTGGGCCGAGCCCTTCGCGGCCGGACTACACCATTTCCAGAGGCACGAATTCGACCTCGCCGAGCGCGCCTTCCGCCAGACCTTGAGCCTGCGCCCCGAGGACGGTCCCGCGCGGTTCTATCTCGAGACCTTGACGGCTCTTCGCCTGGTTCCCCTGCCGCCGGAATGGGCCGGCGAGATCGAGATCCATGAAAAGTAGCTTGCCTATCAGGCCCAGCAGGTACTGCGCGTCGTCATCCCCCTGGCCGGCTGACCGATTCAGCCAGGTCACAGCCTCCTTCGAGGCCTCGGGACCTCGCAGCACGAGCACATTGCGCGCGTAGTTGAATTGAGCCTGCGCGTCTCCCTGTTCGGCAGCCTTCAGCAGCCACCGCATCCCCTCCTCCGTCCGTGGCGGCTGCGCCTCGAGACACGCCTTGGCCAGAGCCATCCGGGCCGGGATGTCGCCGGATTCGGCCCGGCGCTCGAGCGTTTCGAGGGAGCCCGCAGCACCGGATCGCGCCTGCGAGACGGCGGTCATCATCTCGAAGCCCAATTGACTCGCGCGCCGATGGTCTTTCGGGAGCTCACCCCGGTCGAAGGCGAGGGCCTTTCGGATGTGTTCCGCGGAGTTCACGGAGTCGTCCAACTCCGTGTAGACGGCAGCCAGGCGGAGATGCACCACCGGGTTTATCGGGCTCAAGGCGAGGGCCCGCTGCAACTCGGCCAGGGCGGGCTTCCAGCGCCGCCGCGCCATTTCGATGACTGCCGCCGCGTCATGCACGTCCCAGGTGTCGCGCCCGTCGGATTGGAGTTGGCTCAATTCGGCGGCTGCGAGTTCGACCTCGCCGAGCCCCGCCATGCCCCGGACGAACTGGAGGCGCGTCCAGCGATCGTTCGGGTTGAGCTTCAGCCCCGCCCGCAGCAGCGCCGCATTGGGTTTGAGCTGCGATTGCATCGCCTGGTGGGAAACGGCTTGCACATCGTCCAACACCACGAACTCCTCGTGCAACGCGCAAAAGAGCCGCCAGGTCGGGTCCACCAAAACGCTTTGTCCGTTGAGAAGGAACGCCGCGCAGTCGTGATAGGCGGAGGAACCGTCGGCACAGCGCTCGACATGCACGAGCCACGCGTCCAGCCCGATCGCACGCACCATGGCCACGAAGAGCTTCGCGTACTCCTGGCAGGAAAAGCGTGTTTCCGGATCCGTGGACTTCCGCAAGGCCTCCGCCGCCGTCCGTCGCTCGCCGTCGCCCGATCCCCGCCCGCGCCGCGCCACGTCCGCAAACAGCGCGAAGGCACGGAGCGCGTTGTTGGTCAGGCCCGTGCTGAGCCGACGCGCCTCGGCGGCCAGCTCCGGCGTGATTTCCAGCGGATTCACCACCAGAGCCCGATCCTCGGGCGTGAGCCGGCGGTCGAGCTCGGCCTTCAGCTCGTCGGGAGTGAACGACCGGGGCGGGACGACGGCCGGCAACGCCTTGCCGTCCGCGCGCGGCCGAATGCCGACCGTGGTCGACTCCAATGTGGCACGGATCATGGCATCCGTTGCCGTCTTGGGGCCAAGACGCTGCAACTCCCGCCCCGCCAGTTCCACATGGCCGACGGCGAGAGCTGCCTGAAGCAGTGCCAGATCCACGATGTCGCCTTCGCCGGGCAAATCCTCGATCTCGTCCAGCAAGTCACGGGCCCCTTCCAGATCGCCGGCTTGGGACAACGCCGCGGCCAGGAGCACCGGTGCCGCCGCATCGTCCGGTCGGTCAGCCCAAGCCTGCCTGAGGAGGACTGCCAGGTCGGCCCATCGCTTCAACCGCGAGAGCAGATCGAACACCGCCCGGATCGCCTCCGGGCAGCCCCGATGCAACCGCAGCGCCTCCCGCATCTCGGCCTCGGCACCGCCCATGTCCTCGCGCATCCACAACACCAGCGCGTGGGCCAGATGCGCCTCACACGAATCCGGCTGTTGCCGGAGGAACTCCTCGGCGGCCGACGCACAGTCGGCCTTCCGGTCTGCCTCGACGAGGAGGTCGAGGAGCGAAACATGGGCCAACCCGCACCGGGCATCGGACGCGAGCACCTCCCGCCAGGCGGCTTCCTGCTCGGCGACCGGAACTCCACGAACCTGGAGGGCGATCGCTTTGGCGAAGGCGCCGGCTGTGACCTCGCGATCCGTCACCCCCATTCTCCAGTGCCGCCACTCCTCCTCCGGGATGCGACGGTCCAACGCCTCCGCCACCTTCAGGATGAGGGACTCTGCGAGATCAACCCAGCGCGGGGCAGCGACCCGGATCGCGACCGGCGGTGTCTCCCCCTCGATCCGCAGCATCGTGGCGTCGGCCACCCAGCCGGCCGGTTCGCGTCGGAACACGCCCCAGACCGCGGCGTTGGCCTTCACCTCCATCGCCACGTCGCGAGCCCGTCCTGCATCGATGGCGTTGGCCGCGCTCTGACCCGAACGGCGCAGGGCGGGTTCGATGCTGCGCCATCCCGGCGTCCTGGTGGCTTGCGCATGCATCAAGCCCATCCGCACCAAAGCGGGCAACGCCTGCCGCCAGTCCTCGAGCGATGTGTCGCCGGTCGCATCCCCCTGCGCGTGTCGGGTGTCCCCGCGCAGACGGGTCTGGTCACCATGGGCTTCCCGTTGCCCCGCGCCCGAATCCGGCATGACGCCCAGCTCGAGGTGCAGGATGCGACCGGGCGCCGCCGTCCCCTCGCGACGACGCCGCTGGCGGGGCCGCTGGATCGACGATCGCGGTGAACCGAGCCCGATGACCTACGACCTGCGCCTGGGCGCCGAGGCCGGTTCGCCGCAGCTCCGCTTCACCCTCACCGTCCTCCACGCCGTCGCCCGCCAGCAGCCGTGGGAGGAACGCAAACCGGCCGTGACCGTCACGGATTGGCGGCTGGGTTTTCGACTGGCACAAGCCGCGAATCACTGGGGCGTCAGAACCGAGCGCGGCGGCCTGCCATTGAGCCACGCCCCGTTCGTCGACCTGCGTGAACCCGATGAACAGAGGTACACCGTCCGCGCGGGCGAGCGCGAGGTGGCCACGGGCACCCGCGCGCCGGGTTGGCTGACGGCGGTTCAGGGACCGGACTCTGTCTGCCTGGGGGTGCGCGACTTCTGGCAAAACCATCCCAAGCGTCTCCGGGGCGGCGAGGACCGACTCGAAGTCGGACTCTGGCACGGCCCTGCGCCCATGAGCTGGGAGGGCGGCCTCGCCAAAACGCACGAGCTGGTGCTCGACGTGGCCACCGGGTTGCGCGACTACGGCGACGCCTACATGGGGGTCCGTACAAGGGCAAGAACGCTTTCCTCAATCTCGAGTACGACGTGCCCTTCACAGTGGATCGCCCGCGAACTCTCCCGGTTCCAAGGCCTCGGCAACGAGCGGCAGATCGGCTGGTCGCTCTACGCCCTCAGCGCGCTCCACGAGGTCACGGGTTCACCGCCCTACCTTGAGACGGTGCGCGCGAGGTGACCCTCGACTTCGAGGCCGCGGGCGAAGGTTATCACTCCGCCACGCTGTTCGATCCGAAGGGCGTTCCGGTGGGACATGTACACCGGTTCATCGACTTCGAGGATTCCGGGAAGTACCGCCTCGAATTGAAAGCGCCGGTGACCGGTCCGCGCCAAGGTTGGTCGCTCGAACTCAACGCCGTCCGCGTCCTGCGCGCCGAGGGATTCAACCCCTGCTGGTCGGCGTCGATCGAGAACTGGTTCGATCCGGAGTCGCCCGAATCCGCGGGGCAACGCTGACCGGCCCGGGCGTCACTTTACTGTTGCCGGAGCCGGTAGAACTGCATCCCGGTGCCGGGCAGCGGCAGCAAGACCGGGCTTTGGTCAGCACCGCTGACATCGGCCCAGCCCGCTGCATGGGTAACGCTGGCGTTCTGCTGGAGGATATACCCCGAGCCGGACCAGCTGAACCTCAAGAGACCCTCGGCCACCGTCACGCCCACCGCGGGGGGCAGGCCCTTCATGACTTGCGCCAGCTCGGCCTCGTTCAACACCCGATTGAAGACGTGGATGTCATCCAGGTAACCGGAGTAGGCCATCGGCCAAGTGTCGGTCGAGCGCCCAAACTCGAGCGGTTGGCTCGCCGGCCAGAAGCCCGCGTAACCGTCGGTCTTCTCATTCTCGAGCTTGCCATCCACGTAGAAGGCGATGATCCCGATGGAATCCATGGCATAGACATACGCGACGTGATGCCAGGCGTCGTCGTCAAGCCGGGTCACGCCGTCAATGCTGATGCCGGTCGACGTGCTCTGGTTGAACAGGCACCCGGGTTCGTGATCCGCATAGATCGCGGGGTCCCGATCCGGGGGCGCGATCGAGAGCGAATCGCCCACCGACCCGGCCACGAACGCCGTGCGACGGTCGAACAGGGTTGCGCCGCTGTATCCGATGGTGTTGGCGGGAAGCCCCTTCATCCAGAAGCAGAGGGTGCCCACCCGGCTGTCGAGGTCCGGATGCGCAACGACGGCCATTTGCTGGTCGCGGAGGGTGCCATCGAAGTGGATGACTCCCTGGCGCGCGACGCTGTGGGCGTCGGCGACCTCAGCCTCCCAGGTCGCTCCCCGGTTCTCCGCGTGGTGCGCCTGGGTCTTGGCCGGGTTGGCGGGAGCGTCATCGACAATGACGTTGTCCTCGGCCGGCGCGTCGGCAAACTGGTAGCGGAGGACGAGGCTGTCGGCCAGACTGGGCCGCGGCGTGACAGCAACCGTCGCCGGCACGCTGGTCCGGACGCGCAAAGGGTTCGAGGCGACCAGGGTGTACGTGCCCGCCTGGGCAGGAGTGATGTCGGCGAGAACCAACTCGAGGGCGGTGGCGCCCGGCACGTCCTCGCCGTTGCGCTGCCATCGGCAGGCGATCGGCGCGGTGCCCTGAACGTCGGCGCGCAGAAACACGCGGTCGCCGGCACGGACATTCCAGCTTACCGGGCTGGCCGTGATCTGCAGGCCCGTCGCGGCCGGCATCACCTGCACTTCGGCCAAACAGAGCTGGGTGTTGCCCGGGTCGGCCAGGTCCGTGGCCAGCGTGTGTTCGAGGTGCACGACCTGCGCGATGGTGCCGGCGCCGAGGTCGAGAATCGTGGGATTCGGCGGGTTCACCTCGCCGGAGACCGCGACACGCAGGAGCTCCGTGCGCGCGCCCGGGTCCGCGCTGTCATAGAGGACCAGGTCCACGTTCCGATTTCGCGTGAAGCAACAATCCGTCCGCCACCAGACAATCACCTGCCCGACGTTGCGAGGCGTGCGCAGGTCAACCTCCCACCACCCGTAATCGCCGGCGCCGGCGGTGCAGGCAATGGTCCCCGCCGACCATGAACCGGTCGTGTTGCCGTCGATGGCCTTGCTGGCCACGGGCTGAATGGAGTGCGGATAGAGCGACGACTGGGTCGCCACGCCGGTCCGGGCGTAATTGATCGGCGTCGAGGGGCTGGCGGCCTGGATGGCCACCGGGACGATGGTGTTGTTGAAGGGATCTTTGACGCCGCTGATGAGCAGCGAGATGTTGTCGCCCAACAGCAGGTTGCCAATCGTCAACACCACCGTCCGGCCGTCGGCCTGCAGCACCGCATCGTCGGTGGTCGGACCGCCCTCGAGCGCGTAGTGGGCTGTTTCACCCGCACTGGCTGGATCGAGACGCTCGCTGAAGACCAGGAACATCCGGACGCTGTCCGTCACCTCGAAGCTGTTCGTCACGAGCGTGGGCGCAACAACGTCCGCGGTGACCGTGAGCGTCGTCTCCGATGAAAACACGCCGTGGCCGGAAACGGAGGCCTGAACCTTGTATCGGGCCCCGCCATCGGCCTGGCCCAGCAGCGGCGTCGTGTACGCGTTCATCCAGCTCCCCGCGGCGCCGGCTACCTCCGTGCCATTGCGGTACCAGCGATAACTGATCTCCTCCGGCCGGATCCCGCCGTCCACGGTGGCCAGCACCGGCCCCAGCGTGACGGCATTGCCCTCGACCACCTCGATTGCCGCCGGGAGGTTCGTCACGAAAGCCATCGCCGGGGCGGCTGGAAGCGGCGGGAACACCTCGACTTCGGGCAGGTTCAGGAACGTGTCCGGCGTGTCCGCCGTGGTGTTGAGCACCACGCTTTGACCTTGAGCCAGGGGCGGTGCGAAGTTGATGACAAACTTGGGGCCGCTGGGCTGCACCGCAAACACCTGCGCATACAGCGGATTGGCGCCTGCATCCGCCACGGTCAGTTGCACCTGATCGTACCGGGCGTACGTTCGATCGCGGCGCGGCCAGAGCACGACGCTGCCGATCGTCTGGGGAGCCGGCAGGTCGACCCGCCACCAAGGGAGCGGGTCGGCGTCGGGCGTGTCATCCGGCGCTGAATAGCCCCAGAGATAAGCGCCCGTGGACAGGCTCGTGAGGCCCATGTGGTTGCCATCGATGGCTTGCTGCGGCCCGTAGAGGCTCGGGTCGCCGGCGTAGACCGAGCTCGAAGCTGCCGTGCCGCCGTTGATGTCCTGGGCGTAGTTCATCAGAGCCACCAACGGCTGATCGAAAACCTCGACCTCGGCCAGCGACACGTACTCGGGCAGACCCTCGAGATGATCGACAACCACCACACGGCCGTCGACGACCGGATCCAGGTTGAATCCGAGGTCGCGCGGCGTGGTGCCGGCCCAGGCCCAGGTGTTCGTCTCCCACAACGGCACGCGCGTCGCGAGGTCGGCGCGGTCGTAGATCACCACGCGGAGATACTCGTTGCGCTCCGGACAGCAGTCCTCGCGAAACCACAGGTGCACGTGGCCGATCGGGCGCGCCTCACCGAGGTCAACCTGCCACCACTCGCCCGCATTGCCGGTCGCCGTGTGACTCATCGAAGCGTCGCCCCAGCTGCCTGACCGGTTGCCGTCAATCGCTTTTGCGGCGGTGGGGTTCATCGCGTTGTTGAGCGTCGACGATTGCGTCGCCGTGCCGATGCGAGCCCAATTGGTCAGCGAGGTCGCGTTCGCGGAGATGGCGGCCAGACCCGCGAGCAGGGTCAAACCGAGGATTCGGGAGTGCATATTCATCGGGGGTCAGGGGATTCAGCGGTTCTGGCTTTCGCACCTCCCCGTGGGCATGGAACCGGCCGCACACGGCCTTCCACGGGCCCTACAGGTGGCTGCAATTCTACGGTGCAGACTGGATCCTCGCCCCCCGGGCTGTCAAGGCCCGGATAGGGCAGGACCCATCCTGTCGTCGCCCGCGGTAAGGGCGGCGCGGGGACTGTTCGCGGCTTCCCCTTGCACCCGCCGCGGTCGGCGCCCGCAGCCACAGACCCGGTCGGTCGGCCGTCCGCAACAAAGGGTCGACGCCGCATTCCGCCGCCGCTATCATGTCCCACCGAATGAGCGCCAACGCCGCTCACACGATGCTCAAACACCTCCTGCTGCTGACGACCGCCCTCCTGGGGTGCCACGCCCTGGCCGCCGACGACGTGCTGATCGTGGCTGACGAGTTCCCCGCGATGGAACAACTCGCCGCCGCGTTGAAGGCGGAGGATGCCATCCCCAGTCGCGTGGTCGCTCAAACCAATCTTCCATCCCACCTGACCGGCTTCAGCGCCGTGATCGTCTACATCCACGGCAACCTGCAAGCGCGGACCGAACAGGCCCTCATCGAGTACACGCGCGACGGGGGCAAGCTCGTCCTCCTCCACCACTCGATCAGCTCCGGCAAGCGGAAGAACGCCCAGTGGTTCCGGTTTCTCGGGATCACGCTGCCCGAAGGCGACGTCGACCAGGGCGGCTACAAGTGGATCGAACCGGCGACGCTCGACCTGGTCGCACTCGAACCGAGCCATTTCATCACGACTCACAACGTCCCCTATCCCAAGCAGATCGACTGGCGCGATGAGCAGACCGGAGACCCTGTGCGTCGGCTTCCAGGTTTCACCCTCCACGAATCCGAGGTGTATCTCAATCACGTCTTCACCGAGCCGCGCACCCTGTTGCTCGGACTAAAGTACGCTGACCCGAAATCCGGACGCGTCTGGATGCAGCCTCATGCGGGCTGGGTGAAGGCTGCCGCGCGAGGCTGGATTGTCTATCTCCTGCCCGGTCACAGCACCAAGGACTTCGAGCACCCCGCCTACCGCCGCATCGTTCTCAACGCCGTGATCTGGAAGCCGTGAAAGGGCCGGAGGACCGGGAACGGTACGCCAGTGCGCCAGTGCGCCGGTGCGACAGTGCCGCGCCCGCGCCGCGGCCCTTCGATCCGCGCGAAGGGGCGTTTGTGATTGCAGCCTGATGACAGCCCATGCCAAGGTTTCCCGCCATGTTAGGAACACTCGAAGGCTGGCTCCGGATTCGATGGCGACGCAGCTTTCCCGGATCATGGCCGCTCGTCCTGCTGGCCCTGCCGGGCCTGTTCGCAGCCCGGTTGTGCGCCAGTGACATTGTGGTCAGCGAGATCATGTACCGTCCGGCGTCGGCGGACCGGCGCGAGGAGTTCCTCGAGCTCTTCAATCGGGGAACGAACCGCTACAACCTGGCAGGATGGAGTTTCGCTGACGGCGTGCGCTTCACGTTCCCCTCGGTCGTGGTGGGGCCGGGCGAGTACCTCGCCGTGGCGGCGGACCTTCCTGCGTTCCGGAGCCGCTACCCGGACGTCACCAACGTGGTCGGCGGCTGGGAGGGGCAACTCGCCGAGAACGGCGAGTCGATCAGCCTGGTAAACCTCCTCGGCGAAGAGGAAGACTCCGTGACTTACGCCAGTGAAGGCGACTGGGGCGTGCGGGAGCGCGGTCCGGACGATCGGGGGCACCGGGGCTGGCTCTGGACGGCCCCGCACGACGGGGGCGGGCCGTCACTCGAACTCATCAACCCCTGGTTCGCGAACCGGCACGGACAGAACTGGACCGCCAGCGCGGTCGCAGGCGGAACACCGGGCCGCCAGAACACCGGCTTCCGAACCAACATCCCGCCGGTCATCCTCGATGTGATCCACTTCCCGATGGTTCCTTCGTCCAGGGACACGGTTGCGGTGCGTGCCAATGTGCAGGACGAGAACTCCCTGGGCATCGTGGTCTCCCTCTGCCACCGCCTCGACGGAGCCCCGGCGTTCAGCGAGACGCCCATGGCCGATGATGGCCAGCACGGCGACGGCGGGATTGGCGACGGCATTTACGGCGCCGTGCTGCCGGCCCGGCCTCACAACACCGTGATCGAGTTCTATGTGTCCGCCCGTGACACCGAAGGCAACCAGCGCACCTGGCCGGCCCCCAGCCAGCCCGCCGGTACGCAATCCGCCAACTGCCTCTACCAGGTGGATGACACCCGCGAGGACGGGCTCCAGCCCTTCTACCGTCTCATCACCACCGAGGTCGAGCGAGCCGAACTCGAAGCCATCGGACAACTTCCCTGGTGGCAATCGAGCGACGCCCAGATGAACGCCACCTTCATCAGTCGCGAGGCGGGCGTGACCGAGTGCCGCTACACGACGGGGCTGCGGATGCGCGGGGGAACCAGCCGGGCGCTCGCCAGCAAGAACCGACGGGTCAACCTGCCCAATGACCGCCTCTGGCGGGATCAGGATGCCCTGAACCTCAATGTGGCGAATCCGCATTCGCAGATCGCGGCCAGCGCGCTCTGCCAGCTCGTGGGGGTGCCGACCGCTTACGCCCGCGCGGTTCAGGTTCGGGAGAACAACCGCCAACTCGCCGGCACGGCCGGGTCTCCCTTCGGCGTGTACGCCCACGTCGAACCCCTCGGCGGTGAGTATGCCGAGATCCACTTTCCCACGGACCCTGACGGCAATCTCTACCACGCCCGTGAGGGCAATCTTGAGTACCTCGGCGAGGATCCCGCCGCGTACGCCGCGATCGCCAATTACTCGAAGATGACCCACAGCAGCGAGAACGACTGGAGCGATATCATCCGCTTGACCCGGGTCTTGAACACCGCCGCGGACGCCCAGTACGCCACCGCAGTCCGGCAGGTGGCCGATGTCGAAGAGTGGGCGCGCTACTTCGCGATCCACACGGTGCTCGGGAGCGGTGAAACCTCGCTGGCCACAGGGGCGAACGGCGATTACGCCCTGTACTGCGGCGTGGCGGATCCGCGTGCCCTGTTGGTGGCCTACGACCTCGATTCGGTCCTCGGGGTCGCCATCGGACCGAACGCCAGCATCTACCGGGCCACGAACTCCCTGGTCGGGCATCGGTTCCTGACCCACCCCGAATTCGCCCCCCTCTACCTCGCCGAGGTGCGCCGACAGGCAACCACCGTGCTGGCGCCCGAGCATGTCAATCCCCTGCTCGATCGGTTGCTGGCGGGCTGGGTGCCCGCGGCCAATCTCCAGGCGATGAAGGACTTTGTTGTGGCTCGCAACGCCTTCGTGCTATCCCAAATCCCCACGGCCTTGACCGCGTCGTCAGACCTGCCCGTCGCCGCCGGGACCGCCTTCCGCCGCACCACGAGCCCACATGCAGCTCTCCGGGGAACCGCCGACCCCGTCCGCACCCGACGCGTCGTTGTCAACGGCCAGGCAGCGCGATGGGAGGCCCTCACCGGGCTGTGGGATGCACCCGCCGTCCCGCTGCTTCCGGGAGTCAATTGGCTCAACGTGATGGCCCTGGATGCAGACGGCCAGGAGGTGGAAAGGTTGCTCTTCGCAGTCTGGCGCGACACGGGCTCGACCACAAACCCGGGGAGCGTCCTGACCGCGAATACCCTCTGGCGCGCCGAGCAGGGACCCTATCGCGTTGCCCAGGCGCTCGAAATCCCCGCCGGCATCACGCTCGCCATCGAACCCGGCACGTCGGTTTACTTCGACCCCGCCGGCAGTCTGCAGATCTCCGGCCGATTGCTCGCGGAGGGGACCGCCGACCGCCCAATCGCGCTGGACCGCACACCAGGTGCCAGCGGCAGTTGGGGCGGGCTCTCTTTCGTAAACGCCACCAACGAGAACCGCCTCGCCCACGTCTGCATGGCCAACTACTCGCCGCGCGCCCTGTTCATCACCAATTCCGTCGTGGTGGCTGAGCACATCGTCTGGACCAACTCGACACACAAGGTGATCTTCGTGGTCAATTCATCGCTCGCGGTCCGCCATTCCCGGTTCCCGAATCTGCTCTACGAAGAGACGGTCGGCGGCGGGGGCATCCTGCCCGGAGGGTTCATGATCTTCGAGGGCAACATCTTCGGTGTCACCCACGACTACAACGACATCATGGATTACAGCGGATGCAAACGGCCCGGGCCCATCCTCCAAATCCTCGACAATGTCTTCATGGGAGGCGGCGATGACGCCCTCGATCTCGACGGCACCGACGCCCACATCGAGGGCAACGTGTTCATGCACTTCCACAAGGACAATTCGAGCACGAGCGAGTCCTCGGCGATCGCCATGGACAGCTACGCCGGGAATTACTCCGAGCTGGTCGTGGTGCGAAATGTTTTCTACGACAACGACTACGCGATGGTGATGAAGGGCGGCGCGGTGGTGCACGCCCACAACAACACGTTCGCCTCCAGTGCGAAGGGCGCCCTCTGCTTCGCCGAGCCGGGCCGGCCGGGGTCAGCCCCCGCTTCGGCCGTCGCCTTGGACGGCAACATCTTCTGGCAACAGCCCGCGGTGATGGCGAATCTCGACACCAACCTCCTCACGCAAGGGGTGCTGAAACTCCGTGTCGACCGATCGATCCTTCCCCAGCCCGGCCCCTGGAGCGGCGAGGGCAATCGGAACGAAGACCCTCGGTTCCTGAACCCATCCCAAGACTTCCGCCTGCGGCCGGGATCGCCGGCGCTCGGCGCCGGCCCCTTCGGCATCGATATGGGCGCGATGGTTCCCGCTGGCCCGCGGATCACGGGCGAACCGCGGCCGTTGACCCGCCGCCGCGACGCAAAGCTCACCGTGAGCGGACCCGGCCTCACGCATTACCGTTATCGGCTGAATGCCGGATCATGGAGTGCCGACCTGCCGGTCACCCAGCCCATCGCGCTGTCGTCGTTGTCCGAAGGCACTCACCGCGTCGCCGTGATCGGCCGCAACTCGGCCGGCGCCTGGCAACCCGAAGACCAAGCCGTTCTCTCGCGCTCCTGGACGGTGAGTTCCGCCGCGCCGCGCCTGTGGCTGAGCGAGATCCTCGCAAGAAACGTCGCGGCCGTCCCGATCGCCGGGGGCCACCCGGACCTTGTCGAACTGCACAACGACAGCCCCGAGGCCGCCGAGGTGTCAGGCCTCAGCCTCAGCGACGACCCGGATGTCCCGGACAAGTACGTATTTCCCGCCAACACGGTGATG
Source organism: Verrucomicrobiota bacterium (assembly GCA_029556615.1). Classification (GTDB taxonomy): domain Bacteria; phylum Verrucomicrobiota; class Verrucomicrobiia; order Limisphaerales; family J093; genus JAKQDD01. The sequence goes on from JAKQDD010000171.1 coordinate 71,230, forward strand.
CCGGCCAACAGCTACCTCGTCCTGATCGCGGATCGCGCCGTGAATCCAGCGGGGCTCCACCTCGGCTTTGCCCTGGATGACGAAGGCGAGAGCCTCACGCTCTACGACCGTGCCGAGAACGGCGGACAACCGCTCGATTCCGTCACCTTCGGACTGCAGGTGCCCGACCGGTCGATCGCAAGGCTCGACGACGGGCACTGGGCGCTGGCCCTGCCCACCTTCGGCGAGCCCAACCAGCCCGCCCGCCTTGGCGACGCCTCCCGGGTCAGAATCAACGAGTGGCTCGCCAACACCGGCATCGTGTTCCGGGATGACTTCGTCGAGCTCCACAACCCGGACACCCAACCGGTCGCGATCGGCGGTTTCCACCTCACGGACGAACCCGTGACCTGGCCGAAGCGCCAGCAGATCCCACCCCTGAGCTTCATCCCAGCCGGAGGCTACGCCGTGTTCTACGCCGATCCCGATATCGCGTCCGGCCGGAACCGGCTCGAGTTCCATCTGGCCCTCGAAGTCGGCATGATCGGCCTGTCCGATGCCGCCGGGGTCCTGATCGACCAGATCCCCTATGGCCCCCAGCGACCGGACGTGTCCGAAGGACGCAGCCCCAGCGGATCCTCCACGATCCTGTTCTTCGAGACACCAACGCCCGGAGCGGGGGGCGGCGCCGTCAATCCCCAGAATCGTGCGGTCGTGCTAAACGAAATCTCAGCGCATGCCGTCGACTGGATATCGGGCGGGCAGGACGCCCCCGACTGGATCGAGTTCTACAACACCGGCGACGTCGCGGCGGATCTCGGCGGAATGAGCCTCAGCGACCGCCTCGAGGAACCCCAACGCTGGGTCTTCCCCGCGGGAACGACCCTCGGCGCCCGCCAGTTTCTCGTCGTCCTATGCGACAGCCTTGCTCCCGCTTCCGCCGGCAACACCGGCTTTGGCTTGAGCGCCGACGGCGACGAGGTCTACCTGTTCGACCGCCTCGAGAATGGCGGGAACGTGATCGAGTCGGTTGTCTTTGGTGTCCAGGCCATGAACCACTCCCTCGGCCGCGTTCCTGTCGGCATCGGGGCCTGGCGACTCACCGCACCCACGCCCGGAGCGTCCAATGTCGCAGCGGCCCTCGGAGACCCCAGCCAGCTCCGCATCAACGAGTGGATGGCTGACCCCGAGACGGGCAACGACTGGTTCGAACTGTTCAATGCCGGGTCCAGGCCCGTCGACCTGAGTGGGCTGCATTTCACCGATGACCTGGCTGATCCCACCAAGTCCCAGGTCCCTCCCCTCTCCTATCTGGGGGTCGGACCCGGCGCGTACCAGGTGTTCGTGGCGGACAGTCAGCCCGGACAGGGCGCCGATCATGTCGATTTCAAACTCTCCGGTAACGGTGAAACGATTGGGTTGGCGTCGGCGTCCGGTTTTCTGCTCGATTCGGTGGTCTTCGGCACCCAGGAAGAGGGCGTGTCGGAAGGACGCATGCCCGATGGGGCCTCGCGCATCATTCGTTTTCCCGGCACAACCACCCGCGGCAGCGCCAACACCGACACGCCAGCCCCCCGCCTCTCGGCGGCCGTCCTGCCCGACCCCGCCGTGCTGCTCGTGTGGGATTCTGTCCCTGGCGGCCTTTATGCGGTCGAGCGCAGCCCGGACCTGCATCCGGCTCAATGGACGGTCCTCAAGTCCGTCACCGCCACGGAGAACAGGACCAGTTTCCTGGACGCGAGCCCGAACGGCCCAGAGGCCTTCTATCGGATCCGCCGGGAGCACTGAACGGCCGGTGCGCACCCCCTGCCGCCGCCGCGGGCGCCGCAGGATCAATCCGCGATCCGCCCCCGATCGGCGCGGTCGAGATAGCTCTGCAGGAGAATCGCGGCGGCTGTCTGGTCGACTTTCTGCCGCCGTCGATCCCGTCGGACGCCGCCCTCGATCAGCATCCGGTTCGCCTGGGCCGAGGTCAGCCGTTCGTCCCATGCCTCCAGCGGCACCTCGATGGCAGCCCGCAGCCGCTCGATGAACTCCCGTGCCTGCGCCGCGGCCAGACCATAAGAGCCGTCCAGATTCCGCGGCATGCCCACGATGATTCGCTCGACCTCCTTCTCCCGAACCAGCACCTTGAGGCGATCGAGCAACTCGGCAAACGGTGCCGCGGGAATGAACTCGAGCGGTTGCGCGATGATCTTCAGCTCGTCGCTTACCGCCACGCCAACTCGTTTGGATCCGGGATCCAATGCCAGGACTCGCATGTCACCTCCCCTCCCCCGCCTCTCGCAGAGCCGACGCCGCGGCTTCCACCGTGGTCTCGAGATCCTGTTCCGTATGGGCGGTCGACAGGAAACCCGCCTCGAAGGGCGAAGGAGCCACGTAGACGCCGCGGTCCAGGAGCCCGTGGAAGTAGCGGGCGAACCGGTCCCGATCACTGGTCAGCGCACCGGCAAGCGAGTGCACCGGCTCCCGCGTGAAGTAGAGGCAGATCATCGAGCCGCACCGGTTCACTTGTGCGGGCACGCCCGCCTCCTGTGCCGCCTCGAGCAAGCCGCGCTCGAACCGCTCGCCCAGGGTCTCGAGCCGCGCATAAACAGCGTCGTCCAGCAACTCGAGCGCAGCCAGGCCGGCGGCCATCGCCAGGGGGTTCCCGCTCAGCGTGCCCGCCTGGTACACCGGGCCCACCGGAGCCAGCAGCTCCATGATGTCGCGCCGCCCCCCAAACGCCCCCACCGGCAGCCCGCCGCCAATGATCTTGCCGAAGCAAGTTAAATCCGGCTTCACACCGAAACGCTCCTGCGCGCCCCCGCGGGCCAATCGGAAGCCCGTCATCACTTCGTCGAAAATCAGCAGCGCGCCCTCCTCGGAGGCAATCTCGCGCAGGAACTCGAGAAAGCCCGGCCGCGGCAGGTAGACCCCCGCATTGCCCGGCACCGGTTCGAGGATCACACCGGCAATCTCGCCGGGATTGGCGACAAAGGCCGATTTCACCGCATCGATGTCGTTGAAGGGGACCACGAGGGTATGTTGGGCAAAAGCCGCGGGAACCCCGCCGCTGTCCGGATGCCCGAAGGTCAGGGCCCCTGAACCGGCCCGCACCAGCAGGGAATCCGCATGCCCATGGTAACAGCCGTCAAACTTCAGGATCTTCGTCCGGCCGGTGTAGCCGCGGGCCAGACGAATCGCCGACATGCAGGCCTCCGTTCCCGAGTTGCAGCATCGAACCATGTCAACCGCCGGGACGCACTCCCGAATCCGCCGGGCCATGGCCACCTCGAGCGGATGGGGAATGCCAAAGCTCGTGCCGGCCGCCGCGGCCTCCTGCACCGCCGCAATGATCTTCGGATGCGCATGTCCGTGGATTGCCGGCCCCCACGTTCCGACGTAATCGATGTACTCGTTGCCGTCCACGTCCCATACCCGGCATCCCGCAGCCCGCTCCGCAAAGAACGGGCGGCCCCCCACCGCGCGAAACGCGCGCACCGGTGAGTTCACGCCGCCCGGCAAACACCGCAGCGCCTCCGCAAACAACGCATCCGACTTCGCTCGCGATCTCATAGCTTCACCATGCCCGTCTCCATCCGCGTGTCCGCACCAGACTCCCGCCCGCGGCTCGACAGGGTCAGCCCGCGACGACCGCCTTGACCCCGGAGCCGGTTCAGGCCTCCCGATAACGCTGCGCAATCGGGATCCTGCGGCCGACGCCAAACGCCTTGCTCGTGACCTTCAACCCCGGCGCCGCCTGCCGGCGCTTGAACTCCGATTGGTCGATCAGCCCCACGACCTGCCTGACGAACCCCTCCGGAAACCCGAGCCCCAGGATCTCCGCCACGGACCGGCCTTCAACCACGTACGCTTCAAGGATCCCATCCAGAACATCGTAAGGCGGCAGGCTGTCCTGATCCGTCTGGTTCGGACGCAGCTCCGCCGACGGAGGTTTCGTGATCGACGCGGCAGGAATGATCTCGCGGTCGCGATTGATCCACCGCGCCACGCGATACACCATCGTCTTGGGCAGGTCGCTGATCACCGCCAGCCCACCGCACATGTCGCCGTACAACGTGCAATAGCCCACCGCCATCTCGCTCTTGTTCCCCGTCGTCAGCAACAGCGCCCCCAGCTTGTTCGAAAGCGCCATCAGCAACACCCCTCGCAGCCGCGCTTGGAGGTTCTCTTCCGTCACATCCTCGGCGCGCCCCGCGAAGAGCGGCGCCAGCTCCCTCCTTAAAGCCTCGAACCCCGCCCTGATCGGCAGCACCGCGTACCGGATCCCCAGATTCACCGCCAGCAACCGCGCATCCTCGAGACTTCCTGCCGACGAGAACTCCGACGGCAACGACACCCCCAGCACCCGATCCGCTCCCACCGCCTCCGCCGCCAGACACGCGGTCAGCGCCGAGTCGATCCCCCCGCTCAGCCCCAGGACGACCGACTTCACTCCGCACTTGCCCAGGTAATCCCTGAGTCCTAACACCAGCGCGCCGTGCAGCTTCTCCTCGTCCGACCCCAGATCCTCCTTCACAGCCGATCCCGCGTCGGGATCCACGACCATAAAATCCTCCTCGAATCGCCGACCCCGCGCGACCAGCACCCCGTCCGCCGTCAGCACCCGGCTGCAGCCGTCAAACACCAGCTCGTCGTTGCCCCCCACGAGGTTGCAGTACACCAGCGGACACCGGCTCTTCGCAGCCAGACTCGCCAGCATCGCATGCCGCACCCGGTTCTTCCCCAGATGCCATGGCGACGCCGACAGGTTGCACAGCAAGTCCGCCCCCGCCGCCACGAGATCCGCCACCGGATCCCGCCGATAGCGCCGGTCCTGCCAGAAGCCCTCGTCGTTCCACAGGTCCTCGCAAATCGTCAGCCCGAGCGCCCGGCCGAGATACCTCACCGGAGCGTTCTCCTGCGCCGGTTCAAAGTACCGGTCCTCGTCGAATACATCGTAGCTCGGCAGCAGCGTCTTCGTCCGACGCGCCAATACCCTCCCCTCGTGAAGCAGGGCCACGGCATTTGCCAGGTTCCGGCCCGGCATCCGGCGATTCCAGTCCACATACCCCACGAGCAGGCCGGTGCGCCCCGTCGCCTGCCGCAGCCGGTCCAGCACCGCCAGATTCGCCTCGACAAACCCCCGCCGCAACAGCAGGTCGCGCGGCGGATACCCGGGGATCGCCAGCTCCGGCACGACCACCAGATCCGCTCCGGCTGCCACCCCGCGGGCATACGCAGCCCGGATCCGGCCCTCGTTCCCGGCCCAATCCCCCACCGTCGTGTTGATCTGGGCAACGGCGATCTTCATGAGCCTTTGGACTGGGCAGGGTCTGAGGCGCGCCTCGCTAGCGCCCACTCCAGGGCCGTAGAGCCGCCCAGTTCATCCCGTCGAAGGACGCCACGGATGTCCGCACTACCGTGCCGGGCGTCACCTGGTGACGCGCAAACCACCCCCGCGCCGTCTCGAGCACGTATTGCACGTTGTCGCTCCGAGCCTCGACCGCCTTCTCGTTAAACGGCTCGAGATCATGGATCTCAAGAATCGTGCCCGCCGGATCCATGTACGCGCAACTGAGCGGCACCTGGGTGTTTCGCATGTAGAACGCGACCTGAAACGGCCCCCCGAACACGAACAGCATCCCTTCCGTCTCGGCCATGTTGGTCCGGAACATCATGCCGGTGGCAATCTCGGTGGTCGTCCGCGCGACTTCAGCCGTGAGTTCATGCGCCCCGAGCCAGAGCTTCACCGTCGGCAGCCGCGGCTGTGCGTGATTCAGGTACAGCGGCGGCTCCGCCGAAGCGCCCGGGGCCGGGGCAGCCCCGCGCTCGCCCTGACGCTTGCACCCTGCCAGTACGGCCGCCATCGCGACCAAGACAATCCACGCACGCATGCCCGTACACTGCGTTCAATCCCGATGCGATGCAATCCTGCGCGACGCTGGGAATTGGGGCGGACGCTTCAGCTCCTTGCGCCGTACTTCGCAGGAATCAGCCTTAACCCGGCCAAAGCGGCGAGCTTCCGTTGTCGGGTATCGAAAGAGGCAAAAGCAGTGCAACCGGCTGCCAACGCCACCGCGACGTGCAGCAGGTCAAGGCTCCGACTTCCGATGCCGCTGGAGTGCTTGCCCGACAGCCCGTCGGCCCGGATGAAAACCGCCGCCAAGTCATAATCAGGCCGGACCAGCCTCCCGACGTCCACGTCCGCACGCAAGGCTCGGATCGCTGCCGCTTCCTCCGCCGCCGTGATTTCCCCCCGGAATCGCTTCAAGCGAATCGCGTTGGGAACTTCGAGGGCGTGAACATGGGAAAACACCAGCGGATCACCCGCCGCTTCAAGAATGACGATGGCCGCCGGAGAATCCGATTCCAGCACATAGCTCTTCACCATGATGCCGGTGTCAACGTACGCCTCGGCGTTCATGTCTGCCCCCGGTCACAGTCAATCACCGCTTGCACGTCGCCCCTGACCGGACCGCCGGGAAACAGCCGGCGGAGCCGGGCCAACCGGTCAACCGGCGGGGGCGGAGCCTTCTTCCCCGGGATGGGGGCGAGGATGGCGAAGGGAACACCCTGCTTCGTGATCGTGACGGTTTCCCCGTCGTGAATCCACTTCGAGACCGTGGCGAACTTGTTCCGCAAATCGGCAACCGTGGCCGTTTTCATGATAGGCAAGCTATCATGCCACGTGAGGCCGTCAATAGGCTTCGCACCGAATCGAATCGCCGCCTGGCCGAACCCGACCGCGGCCGAGGCCTCAGCGGACCGCGGATCGCGCCAGCTTCCCTGGGTCTTCCCCGGCGCGAAAGGGTCTCAGGCGAAAGCTGTAGGCCTGCTCCCGGCAGGGGATCAGGTATTGCGGGTGCGGCCACGCGCCCCAGCTGTCGTCGCCGCCAACCCCTTGCTGCCTCGAGTCGAGGTTCAGGACTGTGAAATCCCGATGCGGCAGCTCGAAGGGATGCTCGGCCGACTGCAGATCGTCGGTCGTATGATGCAAGGCATTGACGCTCAGGAGCGGCAGGCCGACGGCGAGGAGCCCCGCGCCCTTCCGGTTCGTGAGCGCCACCCACCGCACGTCCACCTTGTTGCCGGTCTCGCCCGGCTCGACGTAGTCGCAAAAGAACTGCTCGAACACCGTGCCGCGGTAGAGCCCGACCCGCGCGTCCTTGCGGTCCATGTAGGTTTCGTGCGGCCCCGGCCCGAGCCAGGCGATGCGGTCGAAGCCGGTGGGCAGCACCATTTGCATCCCGAGGCGTGGCAGCTGGGGCAGCCGCGTGTTCAACGGCGTGAACGTCGCGTCCACGAGGATGTCGCCGCTGGCGAGCACGGTGTAGGTGGTTACCCAATCGGCCCCCACTCTCGGCAGGACGTGCTTCGCCGTCACCGCGATCCGCCTCGCGTTCGCTGCCTCGACGGCGACGCTGCGGGTCTCGGCGTCTTCATGCGCCGTTCGCCAGACGCCCTGCGACCGGGCCATGTCCCGGCCACGATCGTTGTCCGTCGGGGCGCGCCAGAAGTCGGGGCGCAGCGGTGACTCGATCAATTCCACGCCATGGAACTTCAGCGACGCGAGTGCACCGGCCTGCTTGTCGAACGTGACGGAGAAATGCCTGCCGCGGATCACGACCTGCGCGGGGCTCTCGGTCACGTCGAGACCTGGAAAGGCGAGCGGGTCCTGTGCCGACGCGGGCACAGCGTCGGGCAACCGGAACTGGTCCCACGCGATTTCATGGCCTCGCCTGGCCCAGGACTCGTCCTGCTGAAGCCGGAAACTGACGTCGAGGAAGTACTCGACGCCCGGTTGCGGCGCGAACGGTTTCACGGGAATGGCCACGGGTGCGGCCGCGCGCGGGGCCAGGTCCGGCGCGGGCAGCTCACCCCGCTGGAGTTCCTGGCCGTCCCCCGTCAGGCGCCAGGTGAGAACCGCGATGTCCTTGACGTTCACAAAGTCGAACCAGTTCTTCACCTCGATCGTCCGCGTGGCGAGGTCAACCGGTTTGCAGTGAACGAACTGGTAAACGTGTTTGACCTCATGCAGGCCCGGATGCGGCTTGCGATCAGGCGTCACGACTCCGTTGCACAGGAAATTCTGGTCGCTGGGGGTTCCGGGCGGACCGTAGTCGCCGCCAAACGCCCAGAACGTCCCGGACTTGGCTTTCGCGGATGGCCTGACTGCCGCCGGACGCGCCTTGCCGGGCTGCTCCGCGCCGCCCGGAAGTCCGGCGCGACCGCGGCCCTTGCCCACACCCTGCGGCACGGGTTCGCGCTGGGCCTGGTCCACCCAATCCCAAATGAAGCCCCCCTGGAGATGCGGCCGGCTGTAGATCAGGTCCCAGTAGAGCCACAGGTTGCCGCTGCTGTTGCCCATCGCATGCGCGTATTCACACAGGATGTAGGGACGCGACTGCGGCGCGCTCGAGTACTCGGCCAGTTCGCGCGGCGGCGCATACATCGGGCAGACGATGTCCGTGTGCGGCCGGCGGCCCGCCCGCTCATAGTGCACCGGACGGCCCGGGTCCCGTTGGTGGATCCAGGCCGACGTCGCCTCGAAATTCGGACCGTCGCCGGCTTCGTTGCCGAGCGACCAGATCACAACCGACGGGTGGTTCTTGTCGCGCTCGACCATCCGGATGGTGCGGTCCATGTGGGCGTCTTTCCATTCCGGGGGATGGGCGAGCGATTCCTTGCCGTAACCCATGCCATGGCTCTCGATGTTCGCCTCGTCAATGAGGTAGAGACCGTATCGGTCACAGAGGTCGTACCACGCGGGCTGGTTCGGGTAATGGCAGGTGCGAACCGCGTTCACGTTGTTCTGCTTCATCACGAGAATATCCTGGATCATGCTCGCGACATCCACGGCCTGACCGAGGTCGGGATGCGTTTCATGGCGGTTCACGCCCTTGAACAGCACGCGCCGGCCATTGACCAGCAGATCCCCGTCCCGGATCTCGACGTTGCGGAAGCCAACGTTCACCGGGATGACCTCCAACACCCCGCCGGCTTCGCTCTTCAGCGTCAGCAGCAGCCTGTACAGGTTCGGCGTCTCCGCGGTCCACGGCAGCGGATTGGGAATGCTCTGGATCATCTCCGCCTGGCCGCCGCCGCCATCCGGAGCGACCCGCATCGCGATGGCGGGCCGGGCGACCTCCCTGCCCCTCCCGTCCAACAACAACCCTTCCACCGTCACCGCCGCGGGCTGGGCCAAGCAGCTCTCGAGCGTCACAACGAAACCCAACGACCCGTCGCGATGCTGAGCGTCGAGACCGGCCCTCACTTCGAAGTCGCGGATGTGCACGTCCGGCGGCGACCATAGATACACGTCGCGAAAAATGCCGCTCATCCGCCAGAAATCCTGGTCTTCGAGATAGGAGCCGTCACACCACCGGAAGTTCTCGACCGCCAGCAGATTCTCGCCGGACTTCAGGAACGGAGTGATGTCAAACTCGACCGGGGTGCGGCTGTCCTTGCCCATGCCGGCCTTCCGGCCATTGACCCAGAGGTAGAACATCGAGTTCACGCCGTCGAAGGTGATCAGCACGCGCCGCCCCGACCATGCCTTCGGCACGGTGAACGTCTTCCGGTAGGCGTTGACCGTGTTGTTCGGGTCGTCTTCAGGCACGAAGGGCGGCGTCCATGGCTTGGGCCACGGATACGGGATGTTGACGTAGATCGGAATGCCGAACCCGTGCTTCTCGACGTTCGCAGGCACGGGAATCGTGGTCCACGCCGAGTCGTCGTACCCCGGCTTCCAGAAGTCCGGCACACGCCCGGTGTGGTTCCGGGCGTAGTGATACCTCCAGCGGCCATTGAGCGAGCGGTAAAACCGCGACTTGACGCGCTCGGCATTCGACGCCACACCGATCCCGAGCGCGGTCTTCGCGTCCGGACAGATGACCATCGTGGCGTGCGGCGGCAGGTTGTTCACGCCCGTGAGACGCGGGTTGCTCCAGTCTTTCACGGCAGCTTCACCCGCGCCCGCAGCCGAGTCGAGACGCGCCAGGAAACAGGCCAGCAGAAACATCGTCAGTCCGCTCGGCTTCATCGTACTCATGCGCCGTTTGTAATGCACCGCGGGCACTTCGCGCAAGCGTGGCGCCGCGAAGAGGGGGATCCGCCGCCGGGAGGCGCAAGACGCGCAAGACAAGATCTCAGGACACCATGATCTGTCCCGCTATCCTCCCCCTGACCGAAGCGCCTCATCCCGAAGACTTGACCTTCCACGCGCGACACGATGACCCCGCCGGGGAAGGACTACACCGTGCGCACTGACCGCGTTCATGCGGCAAAGAGGCTGGCCAAATCCACCGTGAAGCTCGAAACCGCCGTGCTGGTCACGCTTCCGCCCGGCCCGTGGACCGAGTGCACCGCGTACTGCTCACCCTGCGGTTGACGGTGGACTTCGATCTGTTTCTCCGGCCCCAGCACCAGCCAACATTCCCTCACGCCCGCGCTGGCATAGGCGCGGAGCTTCGAGCGATCATACTCATGGCTGCTCACGCAAATCTCGATCACCAGTTCGGCGGTGTGGGGGTGCTCGGCCGGGTAGTCGTTGATGCAACCGCGGATGACGGACAGGTCCGGCTCGGGTTCCGAATCACCACAGACGATGGGCTGCTCCGGTTGCACATGCAGGCCAGGCGGCAGAATGCGCTGAAGCAGCTCCAGAAGCCGCATGAGGAGGAGGCGGTGGAAAGGAGACTTGGGCATCTTGTGGAATACTTGGCCGTAAAGCAGCTCGGTCTTCTCGGGAATGAGGCCCAATTCGCCCAACACGTGATAGGCTTTGATGCCGAGCGGCCAGACCTGCGGCCCGCAGGCAACTGGTTTCGATTCTCCAACCGCCGTCATGGCGTGAACCTAATCCTGTGGAAGGTCGTTGCTCAAGCTCATTCGCTTCGCCGCCAGAGTCTGGAAAGCGCCAAGGGAAAGCTGGTCGTTCTCGTGAACTGGCAGGTATTCACCATGACAAGAGGTCACGAGTCATGTAGCGGACCCTCCGAGGACCCGGGGCAGACGTTCGAGCCACTGGCGTTCAGCGAGGATCCGGGCCCGGTTTTCGCGTTGTCGTTTTGCGGCGACCGGCTACGCTCGAACCCGGCGTATGTCCCCCAGCAACCTCAGAGGTAACAGACCCCGAGTGAGGCGCCCCGGCCTGCAGCCGCTTGGATCCGTGGCCTTCGTCCTGTTCTGCCAGGCCACTGTCGCCGGCGTCCCCTCGACCCCGCTTCCACCAGGGCCAACGACGGTCAAAGTCACCCCCAGCCACGTGGTCATCAGCAACGCCGTCCTGTGCGCCACCTGGCCAATCCGGGAATCCGGACTGGCTGCCGCGAGCTTTGTCGACGTCCAGGGAGGGAGCCGGCTGCAGCTCCACGGCGCGCTGTTCGAGGTCGTTCTGGCAGACGGCACCCGGTACTCCAATCTGCCGCCCCACGGCGACATCCGCGTCCGCCACCTCGCCCCGATCACTGCCTCCCCCCGGCCCGCCGACCGCACCCCCGGCCGGGTCGTCGAGATGCCAACGCGATCCGCAGACGGCCGCCTGAGCGTGACGTGGCGCGCGATCGCACTCGATGGAGCCCATTATCTGCGGCAGGAGATTGATCTCACCCCGGAGCGCGAGGATTGCCTGATCCGCAACCTCGTCTGGTTGCACGACCGCATCCCGGGTGCCCGCACGATGGGCGAGGTCGATGGCTCGCCCGTCGCCGCCCTGCCGTTCTTCCTCGGGATCGAGGACCCGCATGCGCACAACCGGGCCGGCAGTCCGGCGGCGCGTGCGGACGCGCTCTTGTCGGCGGGAGCGGCGACCGCGGGCGCGAGGCCACCGCCAGGGACCAACGACTGGGTCATCTGCCAGCTTGACCGCAACGCCGTGCTGAGGCGGGGCGAGACCCTCAGGGTCAGCTTTGTGACCGGGGTGGCGCCCGCAAACCAGCTGCGGAGGGCGTTCCTCGCCTATCTCGAACGCGAGCGGGCACATCCGTATCGTCCGTACCTGCACTACAACTCGTGGTACGACACGGCTTGGGACCCCTTTGCCCTGAACGAAACGAATTGCCTCGAAGCGATCCGTCTGATCGGTGAGCGCCTGATTCAGCCCCACGGGGTGGTGATGGACGGCATGGTGTTCGATGACGGCTGGGACAATCCCCAGTCCCTGTGGCAGTTTCATGCCGGCTTCCCGAGGGGCTTCAGTCCCCTCGCCGAGCTCTGCCAAAGGTACCGGACGCACCTCGGTGTCTGGCTCTCGCCCTTCGGCGGATACGGCGAGCCGAGGCAACAACGGCTTCGATTCGGACACGCCCAGGGCTACGAGACCAACGCGGCCGGCTTCTCTCTGGCGGGCCCGCAGTATTACTCCGCCTTCAAGCAGGCCTGCGTCCGCATGATCCGGGATTTCGGCGTTAACCACTTCAAGTTCGACGGCATCGCAACGGGCATGCGCGCGCGCGGAGGCGGGCAGTACGTCCTCGACACCGAGGCGATGCGGCGGCTCATGCTCGAACTGCGGCAGGAATCCCCCGGCCTCTTCATCAACCTGACCACCGGTTCCTGGCCGTCCCCGTTCTGGCTGCGCTACGCCGACTCCCTCTGGCGCCAGGGCCACGACATGGGGCACGCCGGCCCGGGCTCGCGGCAGCAGCAATGGCTGACCTACCGCGATCAGGAGACCTACCGGAACATCGTTTGCAAAGCCCCGCTCTACCCCCTGAACGCCCTGATGTCCCAGGGCGTCGCCTACTCGAGACGCGGCATGGCCGGCGATCCCACCTTCGACGCCCGCGGCTTCCGCGACGACGTCCGGGCTTTCTTCGGCAGCGGCACCGCCTTGCAGGAACTCTACATTCAGCCCGGCCGACTCACACCCGAGGACTGGCGCCTCTTGGCCGAGGCCGCCCATTGGTCTCGATCGCGCGCCGACGTGCTCGTGGACACGCACTGGATCGGCGGGGACCCCGGGAAATCCGAAGTCTACGGATACGCCTCGTGGGCGCCGCATCGAGGGATTCTCATGCTTCGAAACCCGGCAGCCGAACCGCAGCGGATCGCGTTAGACCTGGGTCAAGCCTTCGAACTGCCCGCCGGCGCCGCGACGCGTTTCCGACTGCAAAGCCCCTGGACCGACCACGCCGCCTCGCCCATCCTCGAAGTGACAGCCGGCCACGCCCACACCTTCGGCCTCGAACCGTTCGAGGTCGTCGTCTACGACGCCACCCCAGCCGCTCACCAACCAGGAAGACCCTATGAAGCTCAAGGAAATCCGTGACAAGGCGAGACAATTCGCAAAGCCGTTCCGCGTCACCGAAGGCGGGAAGTTCCGGCTGCGCGACTTCGACCCTGGCGACACGCTGGACTTCGACTCCGGGGACAAGCCACGGGCCGAGGAGGCCCTGCGGGAGGGCGTCGAAACCCTGGCCCGGCTCCAGGACAGGCTCTACGCGCAGGATCGCTGGGGAGTCCTGATCCTGTTTCAGGCCATGGACGCCGCGGGAAAGGACAGCGCCATCAAACACGTCATGTCCGGAATCAACCCCCAAGGTTGCGAAGTCCACTCCTTCAAGGCGCCTTCCGCCGAGGACCTCGATCACGACTACCTCTGGCGCTGCATGAAGGTGCTGCCCCGCCGTGGCCACATCGGCATCTTCAACCGCAGCTATTACGAGGAGACCCTCGTCGTCCGAGTCCATCCCGAGCTGCTCGCCCGGCAGAAACTCCCACCCTGCCGGATCGACCGCGACGTCTGGAAACACCGATTCCAAGACATCCGCAGCGTCGAGCGGTACCTTGTCCGCAACGGAGTCGTCGTGCGCAAGTTCTTCCTGCACGTCTCGAAGAAGGAACAGAAACAACGGTTCCTCGAGCGCATCGAGAAACCGGAAAAGAACTGGAAGTTCTCCGCCGCCGACCTTGCCGAACGCGACCACTGGGACGACTACATGCGCGCCTATGAGGACATGATCCGGCACACCGCTACGCCCGAAGCGCCTTGGTACATCGTCCCGGCCGATCACAAGTGGTTCACTCGCCTCGTGGTGGCGGCTGCCGTGATCGAGACCCTCGCTTCCCTCAAGCTCGAATACCCCACGATCGATGCCGCGAAACGCAAGGAACTGGCCGCTGCCAAAAGGGCGCTCCTCAAGAAATGAGGACAAAGGCAGCGAACCCAAGGGCTCACCCGGATCCTCGCCCGCAGCTCGAACGTGCGCCATCGGCTCCCGCCGGGTTTTCGCCTTGAACGGCGTGTGCGGGAACAATCCCTCGCCGATTCAGGACGGAGCGCAGATTACCGTCCCCGCGAAGCCGGCTCTGCCGCCTTCCCTAATCGGCGATCCGCCCCGAATCGGTGCGGGGATGATTCCTCGCTGATTCAGGACGGAGCGCAGATTACCGTCCC
>JAKQDD010000176.1 GCA_029556615.1 Verrucomicrobiota bacterium
TTCAGGCCGTTACGGTCGCTGGCGCCTTGCGCTCCGCCAGTCTGAGCGGTAGAAACGGTCGTTCGTTTACGCATATCACTGGTGGACGTAGCAACTTTGTTGCGCGTCCACCAGCTCTCATGCCATCTGTCCCCCTATCCATCCTGTCCCCCTATCCATCCCTTGGGTAAGCCGTTCGGGGTGGAGGTCCTGACGCCGCGAGCATTCCTGAACCGTCTGGCCGGACTTTGAAGCGGAGACAACGCCCGGGGCCGCTTCATCGATTTGGCCTGACACCCCCCACTGGCCGTGGTTCATTTCTCGCAGCGCATCGCCACACCAGGGCGATGCCGCCCTGCTGCCATCATGAACATCCCGACCTTCGCACTCGCCGCGACCGTGACGGCGCTCAGCCTCTCGACTCTCGCCGCCACGCTGCCCGGACTCAAGATCAGCGACAACCACCGATTCCTCGTGACCGAGGACGGCCAGCCCTTCTTCTGGCTGGGCGACACGGCGTGGCAGTTGTTCCACCGCCTCAACCGCGAGGACGCCCAACGGTATCTCGAGCACCGCGCGAAGCACGGGTTCAATGTCGTCCAAGCCGTCGCCCTCGCCGAACTCGACGGCCATCAGGTCCCCAATCGCTACGGCCATCTCCCGCTTGTCGACCTCGATCCTGCCCGACCCGCGGTCGTCGAGGGCCCCGAAAACGATTATTGGGACCACGTGGACTTCATCGTCGAGACCGCCAATCGACTGGGGGTCTATGTGGGCTTTCTGCCGACCTGGGGCCGCTACTGGCATGACGCGGTCCGGGATGGCCGACCGCTCTTCACCCCCGCCAACGCCGAGGTCTACGGCGAGTGGCTGGGGAGACGTTACAAGGACCGGGGCCTCGTGTGGATCCTGGGCGGCGACCGGGGGATCGACAACGACACCCATAAGGCGATTCTGAGGGCGATGGCCAAGGGGCTCCGCCGCGGCGACGGCGGCGCGCATCTCATGACGCTTCATCCCCCGGGTGGCAACGGCTCCTCGACGTGGTTCCACGGCGAGGACTGGCTCGACTTCAACATGCGCCAGAACGGTCACGTGGCCGAGTTCACCGGCCGTTACGACCAGACCAAGGCTGACTACGATCGCACCCCGGCCAAACCCGTCCTCGATGGCGAACCGATCTACGAGGATCATCCGGTCTCCTTCGACCCCAGGAAACTGGGGCACTCGACGGCGGCGGACGTCCGCCGGCCGATCTACTGGGACGTCTTTTCGGGCGCCTTCGGTCACACCTACGGTCATCATTCCGTCTGGCAGATGTGGTCGCCGGACAAGCCGCCCATCAACAACCCCCTCATGCCTTGGTCCGATGCGATCCACCAGCCCGGCGCCATCCAAATGCAGCACGCCAAGAACCTGATCCTCTCCCGCCCCTTCCTCACCCGGGTGCCCGATGACTCGATCCTCGTCGCGGACCGTGTGCCGACCTCCGTGCCGGGAGCGGGCCGGTACCGGTTCGTCGCCACCCGCGACGCCGATGGCCAGTACGCGATGGTGTATGCGCCCGTTGGACGCCAGTTCAAGGTCCGCATGGACACGATCGCCGGCCCCAGGGTGAACGCGTGGTGGTACAACCCGCGCGACGGCACAGCCGCGGCCATCGGCGAGTTCCCCAACCAGGGTGAACGCGCGTTCACTCCGCCCACCCCGGGCGAACTGCAGGATTGGGTGCTCGTCCTCGACGATGCAGCCCGGCATTTCCCCGTGCCCGGGCAACACCCCGCTCGCTGAACAACCGCGGATATCGCCGGTCCGTTCCTCGACCGGCCCTGGCCATCTGACGCTCCGTGACCATGCGGGTGTCCTCGGTAGACGTTGACGATGGCCATCGGGGCCCCTACGATCCGCGCGCATGTTGACCTTGTCGTTTCGTCCTCGATGGCAGATCCGTGCGAGTCACGGGACTCTCCCGCGTTTCCCCCGCCCGCCGGTGTCGCGTTCGCCGGTGCTCGCGTGGTTCGCACTCGTGGGATTCCTGGGGGCAGTATCCCTCGGCGCGCAGCCGGTTTCATTCGACGGGCCCGGCTATCTCCCCGGCCAATACCCGCCCGCACCGTGGAACGGCGATCTGCTCGAGCCGGGTTTCCCTCTCGCCGACTCGCCGCGGGTGGTGTCCGGGGCAGGGGTGGGGGGGTCCCAGGCCTTGGCAGTGAAGCTCGGGTTCGTGGACGGCCGCTCCTTGGGGCAGGCCTTCTACGAGCTCCCCCGCCCGCTGCGACGCGCGGACGGACAGCAGCGGATCGCGGTGAAGATGGCCCCCGCGTCTTACCGTGGGACAGCGGAGGTCGAAGCCTTTGGCGGGCAGGCCTGGCTCGGGGGGGCCTACGTTCATGCCGGCGCCCGCGCCGCCCAGGAATTGGCCGGAGTCGAGTTCTACTTCCTAAAGACCGAGCCCGGCGCGATCGAGGCACGGCACTTCCGAATCCAGGTAGTCCGCCAAACGCCGACGTCGTTCATTCATGAAGTCGTGGCCGAGCTGGGGTCCTTTGTCGCCGGTGGGGGGTACTACGAAGTGAGTTGGGAAACCGACGCGACGTGGAGCCGCTACACGATCGGTGTCGTCACCCCGGACGGGGAGCAGCGCACCGTGGACATCAATGCGCCCGAGGGCGGGGTCATCGAGCGGATCTATCTTGACGGGAGTACGCCCATGGTCAGCGAAAGCGGCACGGTGTTGGTGGACGAACCCGCGCGGTTCGATGACCTGGCGCTTCCCATTGTTCCCCCCCGCCTGAGCACCACTCCCCGTTCGCAGACGGTGCTCACCGGTTGGTCCACGACCTTTGAAGCCGTCGCCGACGGGACGCCTCCGCTGGCCTATCAATGGCATCACGACGGCCAGCCGTTGCCCGGCGACCAGGGCCCGGCCCTGCACCTGGCAGACGTCGGGGCTGAGCGCGCGGGGGCCTACCACGTCACGGTGACCGGCCCGCAGGATGCGGTGGCGAGCGAACCGGTCCAGCTCACGGTGATCGAGCCGCCTGCGCTCGATCCGCGCTACATCGTCGCCTGGGGTGAGAACCCCTCGGGCCAAACCGACATCCCCCCGGGATTGACCGGCGTGGTGGCGGTGGGCGCCGGAGAGGCTCACAGCCTCGCGGTGACGGCGGATGGCCGGGTGTTGGCCTGGGGCGAGAACACCTTCGGACAAACCGATGTGCCTCCAGACCTGGGGCCGGTGCTGACCGTCGCCGGAGGCGCGTTTCACAGTCTGGCGCTCGGGCGGGATGGCGTCCTGCGCGGCTGGGGCAACAACAGCGCAGGCCAAGCGGCGGCGCCTGAAGGAGTGACCAACCTCATTGCCGTCGCCACCGCCAGCGCTCATACCCTCGCGGTCCGCAGCGACCACACGCTGGCCGCGTGGATCCCCGGCACCGAACCCACGACGCCGCTCGAGGACGTGGTTCAGATTGCGGCCGGAGTCTACCATTTCCTGGCGCTCCATCGGGATGGCCGCGTGACGGCGTGGGGCGCCATCGCTTACGACGAGACGCACACCTCGCCGCCGGACCTCGGCAACGTCGTCGCCATCGCCTGCGGCAGCGCCCATGCACTGGCCCTGACCGCCGAGGGCCACGTCGTGGCCTGGGGAGACAACAGCCAGGGCCAATCAACGGTGCCTTCCGACTTGCCCCCCATTCAGGCCATTGCCGCCGGCCAAAGCCACAGCCTGGCCTTAACCCGGGACGGACGGGTCGTCGCCTGGGGATCCCAGAACACCGTGCCGCCCTGGCTCAAAGACGTCACCGCCATTGCCGCCGGCGCCAATCACAACCTGGCGCTGATGAGCGCCCCCGTTGCTCCGCCGCTTCCGCCGCGCCTTCGGATGCTGGCCGGTCCCGGCGGCGAGATGCAGGTGCAAGTCGAAGGCGAACCGGGGTGGTCCTGCGTGCTCGAGGCGTCGTCCGACCTGAACCAGTGGACTCCGCTGGAAACTCTGGTGTTGCAGGAGACGCCGGTCTTGTACACCGAAGCATCCGGCGATCCCGGGCCGCGATTCTACCGCGCCGTGATCCCTTAGCCGGCATTTCTCATGGCTTAGTGGGCCATGGACCACTTGGGCGGAGAACTGCGAAGCGAACAACTCACGTTTCATCCTACGCCGGCGTGCGCGAAAGCGGTGCCGCTTGGGCCGCGGCACCGCACTCCAAAACGCAATCGCGCGGATCAGAGGGCCGTGGCGCGGGCGCGAGCTCTTGGAGTGCGGCAGTCCCCTGCCGCTTTCCAATCGGCCTCCGGTTTCAGTACGCGGGAACCGGCACGCCTTGGCGGGCGGGCATCCAAGTCCGCAAAGGCCCCTGACTGGCGGGTGGCTCAAGGCGCCGGGTCCAATCTGGGAGGTTGAGATTCGATCGGCGCGTGCGCGCGGATTGTGGCCGGGCCAGGTCTCTCTTGACACTGGCCAATGCACATATATGATCATCTGTATGCGCACGACGTTAGTCATTGATGATCACGTTTTTAAAGAAGTGAAGCGCAGGGCTCTTGAAGCCGGGTTGACCGTCAGCGAGTTCACGACCCTCGCCTTGCGCGAGAGTCTGCGCAGACGTGAAGCCCCACCCCCAGTTGGTCGGTTCTCCATCCCTTGCTACGGACCGGGACCGCGACAGGGATCGTCCCCACGCGAACTGGCCGAACTTCGTGACGACGGGCGATGAAAATGCCCGATGTCAACCTGCTTGTGTACGCCCACCGCAAGGACGAGGCGGCCCATGAGTTCTATCGGGATTGGCTCGAGGGCCTGGTGAATTCCGGGACACCCTTCGGGCTCTCGGCCTTGGTGGCTGTGGCCTTCGTGCGCATCGTCACTCACCCTCGCTTTCACAACGACCCGACACCGCTGCCCGTGGCGCTGGACGCGGTGGATCGGCTGCGCGAAGCTCCAAGTTGCCGTTGGTTGCTGCCCGGCACCCGGCATTGGGAGATCGCGACGTTGCTGTGCCGCAAGACGCACGCCGCGGGCAAGCAGGTTGCCGATGCTCAGCATGCCGCCCTCGCCCTCGAGCACGGGTGCCGGTGGGTCACACGGGATGATGACTTCGCCGTCTTCGGCCCTCACGGGCTCGATTGGGAGTACCTGGCGCCCGCGAACCCATGACGCCTGTATAGCGAGGCGCGCCCCAGAGCCTGTCGAGTCCTCAGACTCTACCGCGGTTCGCGTCCCCGGTAGCCGGGACCACGGACAACCCGGCCGGGCCGGGCGCCGGTGTGTTCGCCGTCCCGGATCACCGGCACGCCGTTGACGAGCACGTGGCGCACGCCGACGGCGTATTGGTGCGGCTGCTCGTAGGTCGCACGGTCCCGGATCGCGGCCGGATCGAAGACCACCACATCCGCGTAATGGCCGACCTTGAGGGCGCCGCGCCGGTCGAGCTGGAGATTGGCGGCGGGGAGCGTCGTCAGCCGCCGGATGGCTTCCGCCAACGAAAGCAGCTGCTGTTCACGCACGTAATGGCCCAGGAACCGGGCGAAGTTCCCGTAAGCGCGCGGATGGGGGTTGTTCTTCAGGAACACGCCGTCCGGCATGAGGGCGCCCTCGTCCGAACCCAGACTCACCCAAGGCAACCGGAGCTGCCGCCGGACGTTCTCCTCGGACATCAGGAAGAAGATGCTCTCGACCCGGCTGCGGTCCTCGACCACAAGGTCGAGGATCGTCTCCTCCGGCGATTGGCCGCGCGCGGCGGCGACCTCCGCCAGCGACTTGCCGGTGAGCGGCTTCAGCCGCTCGTTCCTGAAGCCGGTCAGCAGGATCTTGTCGGGGGCGCCGGCGCCCAGGAGGAAATTCTCCCACTGATCGCTCGGCGTCGTCATTTCGCGGCGCAGCCGGGCGCGGCAGGCCGGGTTCTGGAGCCGCTCGATCCAGGCGGCCACGCCGCCCTCCTGCACCCAGGGCGGCATCGTCGCGTTCAATCCGGTCCCGGCGGCGGTGTAGGTATACATGTCGGCGGTGATCGACAGGCCCGAGGCGCGAGCGGCCTCGATGCGCGCGATGGCGTCGTCGATCTTCGGCCAGTTGGCCTGGCCCATGGCCTTGAGGTGGTAGACCTCGGCCCGGATACCGGCTTGGCGGGCGATGGCGAGGAACTCGTCGAGCGCTTCGAGGAGGCCGTTGCCCTCACTGCGCAGGTGAGAGATGTAGAGTCCGTCGTGGTCGGCGGCGACCTTCGCCAGGGCGATGAGCTCGTCGGTGCTGGCATAGGCCCCGGGGGTGTAGATCAACGCCGACGCCAGGCCCAGGGCGCCTTCTTCCATCGCCTGGCGGACCACGGCTTTCATCCGGTCGAGCTCGGTCGGTGTGGGCGGGCGGTTGACGTAACCGAGCTCGTGGATGCGGGCGGTGCTCGCGCCCACGAACGACGCGACATTCACCGAGACGCCGCGCCGCGCGAGGTGCTCGAGGAACTGGCCCAAGGTCGTCCAGGTGACTTCGTAGGTGATGTCCCCCTGACGCTCCTGGAGGTCCTGCCGCATCCGGGGATTGAGCGGGCCGAACGATTCGCCCTCGCCCATGACCTCGAGCGTGACTCCCTGTCGCACATCGCTCTGAGCCCGGCCATCGGCGATCAGGGATTCGCACGCCCAGCTGAGGATGTTGATGAAGCCCGGGGCCACCGCCAGGCCGCGGGCGTCGATCTCGATCTTGGCCTGCGCATCCGGCCCGGCCTGTCCGACCACGGCCAGCGTGTCGCCGCGGACGGCCACATCCCCCGCCACGGGCGGCTGCCCGCTGCCGTCGTAGACGGTGCCATTTCGGATGAGAACGTCGAACTGGGTGGCGTGCATGGTGTGAGTGTGAGTTAGAAGGGCGAACGCGGCCAACAGGCGCAGGACCCGACGCGACGGCCTGTTGCCGGCGCCGGATCCCACGGCGCGGGCGAGGGTTGACCGGCGGCGGCTGAAGTGCAACGACGGGGAGGTCATGGATGCTGTCGAGGGCTTCTCACGCCAGCGCCAAGTCCGATTCCCCGGGCAACCAGAGCCAGCGGCCTTCCATCCCCCCGGCCACCGCCAGCGTTTGGCCGGTCACGTGCCCCGCCAATCGGTCGGATGCCAGGAACACGATCGCATGGGCCACGTCGGTCGGGCGCGCCAGCTTGGGGAGCGCCATGGTGGCCGTGACGCGCTCGACGAGGTCCGGATCCTGCAGCCTTGGTGCCGTGCGAGGCACCATCGTCCAGCCGGGGCACACGCAGTTCACCCGGCCGCCGCAATAGTCCGGCGCGGGCGGGGCAAGACGGGCGATCTCATTCTTGAGCGTGCGGGTGAGGCCATAGGCCACGGCCGCTTTGGCGGCCGCGTAATCCGCGTGGCCGGCCTCGCCGAAGAGGGCGGCGGTGGAACCAACGAACACCAGGTTGCCGCTCCGCTGTCTCCGGACAAGGCGCAGGAACTCGCGGCAGCAGAGAAAGACCGAGGTCAGGTCGGCCTCGATCGTGCGCCGCCATTGTGCCAGCGGCATTCGGTCCAGCGGCACATGCTGGTCCTCCCAGATGCCGGCGTTGGCGACGAGGATATCCACGCGGCCGAACGCCTTTTTCGCCCGGGCGAAGAGCGCTCGCACGGCGGTTTCCCGGGTCAGGTCGGCCTGCACCCGCAGCGCGTCAACAGCGCTCAGTTCGCGGCGCAACAAGGCAGTGCGCTCTCCGTGCCGGAACGAGTGCAACACCAATCGCGCCCCTTCGGCTGCGAAGGCGCGCGCCGCGCAGGCCCCGATGCCTCCCGAGGCCCCCGTCACGAGTACCACCTTGTCTTTCAGGTCCGTTTCCATGTTGCGCCCAGGATCAGGGAACGACCACGCCCACGGCGTTGTCGCACACCGCCCCGGATGCTCGCACGGTTCCCGGGGATTGTCACGCCGGGGCCGGTGCCCCAAATCCGCGCGTAAGCGTCCCTTGCGGCTCGACCTCCTGGGCTGGACGCTGCGTCCTGAGCCGCCCCGTCAGCGGTTCCCGCGGATTTGGATGCCCGCCCCCGAGGCGGGCCACCCCGGAGCCGACACCCCACGCGCCTACAAGGCGAAAACCCGCCAGGAGCCGATGGCGAACGTTCGCGCCGCACGCCTTAGGCGAGGATCCGGGTGCCCAATCCAAGCTTGAAAGTTCATCGCTCCTGGAGCAACGCTTGGTCAATCAGCGGGTTCAAGCAACCACCACCAATCTCCTCCCCATGAACACTGCGATCCTTCTCGCGGCGTTGGCTGCCGCAACCAGTCTCCCCTCCGCGCTGGCGACCGTCACGTGGCTGACCGCCACCCTGGACGGTGTGCAGGCCAATGACGGTTGGGGCACGGGATCGCCCGGCACGGGGAAGGCGCTGGTCTCTTACGATGATGCCACCGGCGTCCTCACCTGGGAGGTCTCGTGGAAAGACCTGGCTGGAAACCCAACGCTGATGAATCTCCGCGGCCCGGCCGATCGAGGTGCGAGCGCCGGGGTGCAAGTGGACCTCGGCGTGGCGGACAACCCGGCGGGCGGTGCGGCCACGATCACACCGGCACAGGCGGCGGACCTCCTCGAGGGGCTTTGGTATGTGAACTTGCAGACCAGCGCCTTTGTGGACGGCGAGATCCGGGGCCAGGTCGAGCGCGCTCTGATGAACTACTGGCCGTTGGTGGAGGGCAGCGACTGGCTTGCGGCCAACACCGTTCCCGGAGGATACGATGGCGTTCTCAACGGCGGCGTTTCGTGGGTTGACGATCCGCAGCAAGGCACGGTGCTCGCCTTCGACGGCGCGGCACTGACGTACGTCGATGCCGGTTTCATTGGCCCCATCGCTCCCGAAGCCGAGTTCACCTGGTCCTTCTGGTCCCACACCGACGCCGCGCAACCGGTGAACAACGACATTATTCTGGGCAACCGCCAGCCGGACTCGGGGTGGTGCAAGTTCACCCCCACGCAGTTCGAGTTCCGGGATCTGGCGCCGACGTTCAACACGCCGATGGACTATCCGAACTTCCTCGCGGGCGCGTGGGTTCACAGCGCCGTTGTCAAACGGGGGGCGTTGATGACCTACTACCGCAATGGCATCGCGCAGCTGAATGCGGTTGCCGGCGGGACGCTGCCGGAGTGGACGCCGCTGTACTTCGGCGGCGATCCGGCGGCCAGCGGCGAAGGCTGGCAGGGCATGATTGACGACGTCGCCACCTGGCGGGCGGCGTTGCCGACGGTCTCGGTCCAGGGCTTGGCGGACAACACGCTGCGTCCGGACACCGCGCCGTTGCTATGGGACGCCGTGCCGTTGATCGAGGTGTTCGCGGACCGTTTCGACGGGGATCTGTCCGCCTGGACTCCGACTTCGCGAGGTCTCGAGAACAACACTCCGGCCGGGTACGACGCGCCCGCGATCGCCGGGGGCGGGGCGGTTCTGGGCGGCGCCACGTCATCCCAGTACTGGTACGGCAGCAGCCTCGAGTCCGCACGGACCTTCGACTCCCGTCTCCAGACCGAAGTCTCAGTCAAGCGGGTGTCGCTCGCCGGTTCCGGAACGGCCTACCGCGCCAGCGTGTGGATTCTGGGCGACGACGGTCATTATCTGCATTTCGCGCAGAACATTGGAGAGAACGGCTGGCAATACAACGCGCGCGATGACGGCGGCACCGGTACGCTGAATGAGATCGGCGGCGGCAACAACCTCGCGCTGCTCGACCCCCTGGACGCCGACACGGGCACTCATGAGATCCGGTTGCGGTTGCTGCCCACCTCGACCGAAGGGAAGCTCAACATCGAGATGCGGCTCGATGGACTGCTAGTGGGCGTGCACGGTTTCGACAACTTCCCCAACGCATTCCGCGTGGTCCTGAGCGGCCAGGCACGCGCCGCGAACGACTCGGTGAGCGCCGTGTTCGACGACGTCGTCGTGAAGCGCATCGATGTCCCCAACCTCCCTCCGGTCTTCACCGCCGATTCCTTTGTTCTCCCGTCGGCGCAGGCGGGATTGCCCTACCGGCAGAGCGTTGCAGCCAAAGCCGGCGATCCCGAGAGCGGGCCGTTGACGTTCTCGAAGGTCGATGGCGCGGCCTGGATCAACGTCGCCCCGGACGGCACTCTTTCGGGCGCGCCCGGGACGGGCGATGTCGGCCCGGCGACTGTCGCGCTGCGGGTGACGGACAGCGGCGGAAAGACGGCGGACGCCACGGTGCGGTTGCGCGTCCAGGGCGAAGCGGCCGCACCCCTCCTGTACGGTTGGTGGCCGCTGAATGACGGCGCGGGCAGTGTCGTCCGGAACGTCTCGGGAACCGCCCCGGACGGCAGCCTCGTGAACGAGTCGACCGGAGGTCTCGGGGCTGCCGGCGAGGCGTGGGTGGTCGATGCCGAAGGCGGCATGGTTCTCAGTTTCAACGGCGAGGAGACTGGATCTTATGTGAGCGTGGGCGCCATCGCCGCCACGGGCCTTGACGGCGACTTCACCCTCGCCTGCCGAGTCAAGTCCGATCAGGCCCCCAACAACGACATCGTGGTGGGCAACCGCTACAGTCCGACCGGCGCCGAATACACACCGCGCCAGTTCGTCAAGCTCACGACACGCGCTTTCGAGTGGCACTGGAATGGCGCGGGCGAGAACGTCGACATCGAAGACATGCCGCGGGATGTCTGGGTGCACCACGCCGTCGTCAAGGAAGGCCCCGCCCTGTTCTACTACCGCGATGGCGTTCTGGCGGACATGCGGACGATCACGGGAGCCCCCAATGTCGAGCTGCCACTCTTCTTCGGAGGACAGGGGGTCGAGAACTGGCGTGGCTACCTCTCCGACGTGCGGCTCTTCACCACGGCGCTTTCCGATTCGCAGGCCTTGGCCGTCTTCGAGGACAAGAAGCTCCCGGGACTTGATGTCGCCTTCACGAGCGTGAGCGTGAGTCCGGCCAAGGCTGTGACGCTCGCGTGGACCCCACTGCCGGCACACACGTACGGGGTTTGGGTGTCGAAGAGTTTCTCGGGCTGGGTGAAAGTGGAAGACGGCCTCAGTACGGACACCTACACGGTGATGCCCGGCGGCACGCCGGACACGGCCACCGAGCCGCACCTGTTCTTCCAGGTCCGGGCCACGCCGTCACCTTGATCATCCGGCGAAGTTCGCCGCTTGGGTCTGTTCCGGAGGCGGTTCGTGGACCCCGTCGGGATCCCACGGTCGCAATCCTCCCCCTGTCAGCCGCCGCTCCCCAAACCGCTCCCGGAATTCCCTCGAGCACCCCGTTCCCGTGGTTCCGCGACCCCAACACCACTCCGTCGCTGAAGTACCGCACCCGCAGCCGCAGCGCCTGCCCCAGGCTCAACGCCCGCTGTTGTCGCCGAATCAGCTTGCCCTGGACGCGAACGCATGCGAATAAGGCAGCCGATGGCTGGAGAGATGGCAGAGTGGTTTAATGCGCACGCCTGGAGAGCGTGAGTGGGCTTATACCCCACCGGGAGTTCGAATCTCCCTCTCTCCGCCACCTTCCTGTTGGGGCGGCTGCCGGCGGGTGCCCTTGACTGGGGCGGGAGCGCTGGCAGTTCTGAATCACGGCCCATGATCACGGCGTTCGCCGATTGGTTGCAGGGGTCGGCGCCGATCCTGGCGCTGGCGCCGATGCAGGACGTCACCGACCTCGAGTTCTGGCGCCTGATCCATCGTTATGGCGGGCCCGATGTCTACTTCACCGAGTACTTCCGCGTCCATGGCACGTCGACCCTCGAGTCGTGGATCCTCGAGTCGATTGTCGAGAACCCCACGGGCCGGCCGGTGGTGGCCCAAGTGATCGGCGGCGACCTCGACGCCATGGTCCGGTCGGTCCGGCAATTGCAGGAGTACCCCGTGGCCGGCATCGACCTGAACCTGGGTTGTCCCGCGCCGGTCGTCTGCCGGAAGTCCGCCGGGGGCGGTCTCCTGCGTGATCCGGGACGGATCGACGTCCTGCTGGCGGCGTTGCGGGAGGCGGTGGCGGTGCCGCTCAGCGTCAAGACGCGGATCGGTTACGATTCGGCGGCCGACTTCGACCGGTTGCTCGGCGTGCTGGCGCGGCATCGGCTTGATTGCGTGACGGTTCACGCGCGGACGGTCGTCGAGAGGTACCGCAGCGAGGTGCGCTACGAGTTCGTGAAGCGGGCGGTCGGGGCCCTGCCGTGTCCGGTGCTGGTGAACGGCAACGTGTTTTCCGCGGCGCGCGCCGAGGCGGTGCTCGAGGCCACGGGCGCGCGCGGCTGGATGATCGGCCGCGGCGCGATTCGGAATCCCTGGATCTTCGAGCAGATCCGCTGCCGTCGGGCAGGTCGGGCGGTCCCGGTCCCGGACGGGCGGGCGGTGCTCGAGTATGTCGAGGGTTTGCTGGCGGCGACGTCGGCGCCGGCCCTGAGGGAGGCATCCCACATTCAACGGGTTAAGAAACACATGAACTACATCGCGCTGGGGGTCGAACCGACGGGACGGTTTCTGCACGCGATCCGGCGGGTGACGACCATCGCCGAGTTTCTTCGCCTCTGCCGGGAGCATCTGGACCACGACCGTCCGCTCTTGCTCGAGCCGTTCGCGGTGCCTTTGGGGCCAAGAGACATCCTGGCCGGCGAGGCTGGATGTTGATGCGGAATTCGCGAGCATCGCTTCCCTCTCCCTGTCTCGCTGGCCATGCGTGCCCGTAGCCAATCGTTGATCGAGCTGAACGTTGCGGTCCTGCTGTGGGCGGGGACGGCGCTCTTCGCCAAGTGGATTCCACTGCCGGCGTTCGAGATCACCGGATTGCGGTCGGTGGTGGCGACGCTGGTGCTGCTCGTGGCGCTGAAGGCCGGTCGTCAGGACCTCGGAATCTCCGAGCGCCGGGACCTAGGGATTCTCGTTCTCTCGGGGCTGGCCATGGCGGCGCATTGGATCACCTATTTCGAGTCGATCCAGGTCTCGACGGTGGCGATTGGGATTCTGGCCTTGCACACGTACCCGGTGATGACAGCGATTCTCGAGCCACTTTGGTTCGGGGAGCGGCTTCGCGCCATGGACTTGGGGATGGCGGGCCTGGTGCTGGTAGGCGTGGCGGTGCTGGTGCCGGAGTTCTCGCTACGGAGCCGGGTGTTGCAGGGGATTCTGTGGGGGGTGGTTTCCGCGGCCCTGTTCACGGCGCGGAACCTGTTGACCCGCCGGTTGGGCCAGCGGTACCGGGGGAGCAAGATCACCTTCTACCAGCTGTTGGCAGCCGCGGTGGCGCTGACACCCGTGGTCCTGGCCGCGGGCCGGCCGGTGAGTTCGACCGCAACGTTCCAGGTGATCCTGCTCGGGGCGGTGTTCACGGCGCTTCCCCACACGCTCTACACGAATGCGCTCCAGCACCTGAGCGCCCGCACGGTCGCGGTCATCGCCACCCTGTTGCCGGTCTACGGGGCGCTGTCCGCGGCGTTGTTCCTGGGTGAGATCCCCTCCGGCCGGACGATCCTCGGGGGCCTCATCATTCTTGGAACGGTGACGGCGGAGACGTGGCGGGCCCTGCAACGCCGGTAAGGGTCTATCTTAGACTTTGTTCCGATTGCGATGCCGGGGTGGTCTGTTATTCTGGCCGGCATGAGGACGGGGAAGTGCGGATGGGATGCGGGGGTCTGGTGGCTGAAGGGAGGCATGGCCCTGGTTCTCTGCGGGGCGTTGGGGGTGATGCCGGGTGAGGCGGATGAGGCTCCGGTCGGGCGGCATCCCTACACCATCGACAACTGGCAGGTTGAAGCGGGATTGCCGCAAATCACCATCAACTCGATCGCGCAGACACCGGACGGGTACTTGTGGCTGGGGACGTTCAACGGGTTGGCGCGGTTTGACGGGGTGCGATTCGTCGTGTTTGACGAAGGCAACACCCCGGCCTTGGGCAGCAGCCGGATCGTGCGATTGGAGGTGGATCGGGAGGGCGGCCTGTGGATCATGACCGTGAACGGCGGGCTGGCACGATTGGGGGACGGGCATTTCAAGGCGTACGGCCCCGGGAGCGGCTTTCCCGCAGCGGGAGCAGCGGCGTTTGTGCGGGATCCGGAGGGGCGCCTCCTGGTGGTTGACAAGGAAGGAGGGCTGATACGGGTTGAGGGAGGCAATCTCGTGGCGTGGGCCGGGGAGCCCGGCATGGGCACGGACGCACCCCGGCTGCTGGTGAGCGGGAAGGAATGGTGCTGGATCAAGGGGGAGGGGCCGGCGGTTTCTTGCTCGGCGGCGCCGTTTTCCGTGTCGTCCGGGTCGGACTCGAATCCGTCGTCGATCGACCTGAACGTGTCGTGCGCGGTGCGGAGCGCCAGCGGGCAAGCGTGGCTGGCAGGCATCTGGGGATTGGCACGGGTCCTTGGAGACCGGCTGCAGGGGACCGTCGAGCTCGCACCTTTCAAGGGTCTCCAGCCGGTTTGCATGGCTGAGGATCTGGAGGGCAACCTCTGGATCGGCACCTGGGCGGGGGGGCTTCATCGGCGGGATCGAGAGGGGCGGTGGCAGGAGTACCGCGTGGGATCGGGCCTGGCGGACGACGCGGTTACGGCGGTTTTCGTGGATCGCGAGGGCACGGTGTGGGTGGGGACCGGGGGCGGCGGCTTGCACCGGTTCAAACCGGCCTTGTTCCGTTGCTACGATACGCGGGACGGCCTGGCCCGCAACACGGTGATGTCCGTGGCTGAGGACCGGCAGGGGAGCGTCTGGATCGGTGTCAACGGAGGCGGCTTGTACTGCTGGGAAGAGGGTCGCATCACGGCGATGACCGAGCCCGCGCGGCTGGCCCAGCACCCGCTGGTGTACTCGGTCTTGCCCGACCGCGATCATGGGGTATGGCTGGGGTTGTATGGTCGGGGGGCGCTCCGGTTGCATGGGGGCGCGGTGACCGGGTTCACCTTCGAGGAGGGTTACTTAAGGACCACGCCTTGGGCCCTCTTCGAGGATCACGCGGGTTCAATCTGGTTGGGCGGGGATCATGGGCTGCAGCGGTATCAGGCTGGTCGGATGACGCTTTTCACACGCCGGGACGGCCTGTCGTGCGACGCGGTGCATGCCCTGGCCGAAGACCGGGACGGCACTTTGTACATCGGGACGAGCGGTGGCGGGCTGAACTGCTATCGGGACGGAAGATTCACAGCTTACACGGAACATGAGGGTCTGGCAGACAACGACATCACCTCCTTGTGCGTGGATCGCGAGGGCACACTTTGGATCGCCACCCTCAACGCCGGAGTCAGCCGATTCCAGAAAGGCCGCTTCGCGACGGTCAGTGCCAGCGACGGTCTGCCCTCGAACACGATCGGCACGCTTCTCGAAGACGACGATGGCAAGCTCTGGCTCGGATCGAACCGCGGCATTGTCCGGGTAGACCGGGAGGAATTGAACGGGTACCTGGACCGTCGGCGGGTCTCGTTTTCGTGCCGGGTGTTCGATTGTTCGGACGGGTTGAACACGGTGGATTGCACCGGGGGCGGCGAACCCTCGTGCTGGAAGGCGCGCGACGGCCGGCTCTGGTTCGCGACGGTGAAGGGTGCGGCGGTCGTCGACCCGAGGCGCCTGCCGCACAATTCCCTGCCGCCGCCGGTCGTCGTCGAGGAGGCATTCCTGCGGGGGCGTCCGATCTGGCTTGCGCTCTCTTCAAACGAGCGGGGATCTGTGACTCCCGGAGCACTCGATGCCCGCCTGCGGGCGTCTGGCGCGAGGGGATCGAACCCGGGCACGCCGCGGGTCACTGTCCCGGCCGGGGGACGGCGGCTCGAGTTTCGCTTCACCGGGCTGAGCCTGGTGGCGCCGGAGCGGGTTCGGTTCCGCTATCGGCTGACAGGTCTCGAGGAGGCTTGGAATGAAGCGGGATCACGCCGGATGGCGATCTACCCTTATGTCCCACCGGGGGCGTATCGGTTTGAGGTCACGGCGTGCAACAACGACGGCGTGTGGAGCGCGGCACCGGCGGTACTGGCGGTGACGGTTCTGCCGCACTATTGGCAGACGGCATGGTTTACCACCCTGGTCCTGCTGGCTCTCGGGGGCCTGTTGGCCTGGGCCGTCCGGCGCGTCTCCGTCGCCAGACTCCAGCAACGGGTCGCCCACCTCGAACAACAGCACGCCCTGGAACGTGAGCGCGCCCGGATTGCCCAGGACATCCATGACGATCTCGGCGCGCGTCTGACCCAGATCGGGCTGCTGAGCGAATTGGCCCGCCGGAGCGCCACAAAGCCGGAGCAGGTCATGACGCGTGTGCAGGAGATCGCGGATCGCACGCGGGACACGGTGCAGGCCATGGACGAGATCGTCTGGGCCGTAGATCCCGCCAAGGACACGATCGAGGGTCTGATGGACTACCTGGTTCCGATGGGCGAGGGACTCTTCCGCGACACCCCAATCCGATGCCGGATTGATATCCCGGTGGACCTGCCGTCACGGCTCGTCCCTGCCAGGGCGCGCCACGGGCTCCTCATGGCCGCTAAGGAGGCGCTGCATAACACCTTGAAACACTCGAGGGCGGCGGAAGTCTGGATCCGCGCCCGGTTGCAGGGCTCGGTGTTGCGGATCGAGATCGAGGATAACGGCTGCGGCTTCGAGGAAGGTGCTCGCGAGATCCTCCGGGGGGGTGGCCATGGCCTGTCCAACATGCGTCGGCGGATCGAGGACCTCGGCGGCAGGTTCCGCATCTCGAGCCGGCCCGGTCGGGGAACGACAGTCCTCCTCGAAGTCGACCTCGCGCACGAGGGTTGAAGGCATACCTTGGTATTACCCGATTGGGTTATTGCGGGGGGCATCGGACGGTGATGAGATCGCCAGCAGGCGCGTCTCAGACTGATGAAGCACGCAGCCGAGGCTGCCGTGGCACAGTGATTTTATGGTGATCAGCGTTGCCATTGTTGAAGATGACGCCTCGGTTCGGGTGCACCTTGCGCGCTTGATCGAGGAGGCTCCCGGTTTCCGCTGCGCGGGGGTGTATCCCAGTGCCGAGGACGCTCTGCACCAGATTCCCCAGAATCCACCCGATGTGGTTCTAATGGACTTGAACCTGCCCGGAGTGTCCGGAATCGAGTGCGTGCGAAGGCTCAAGCGGGATGTCCCGCGGGTGTTGATCCTGGTGCTGACGGTGTACGAGGACAGTGACAAGGTGTTCGCGGCGCTGCGGGCGGGAGCGGGGGGGTACCTGCTGAAGCGGACGCCTTCCGATCAGTTGCTGGCAGCGATCCAGGACCTCCACCAGGGTGGCGCGCCCATGTCGAGCCTCATCGCCCGCGAAGTCGTCCGATCCTTCCACCACCTCGAACCCCATACGCCGGACGTGGACCGGCTCTCCCCGCGCGAGGAGGAGATCCTGCACCTGGTGGCCCGGGGTTACCACAACAAGGAAGTGGCCAGTCAACTGGGAATCAGTCCCGAGACCGTGCGGGTTCACCTGCGCAATATCTACGAGAAGCTCCACGTGAACTCGCGGTCTCAAGCGGTCGTCAAGCTGCTGAGCAAGGAGTGAGACGGGCGAGGTGCTTTTCAGCACGATTACTCCAAACGGGGTATGGTGTTTTGCCCCGGACTGCGCGAGTCTCCGCAGCTGTATTGTGATCCTGGGTTGGCTTGGTGGGGTGGGTGGCTTTTGGCCGCCCACCCCGGCTTCTTTTGGCGGTCTGCGAAGCCGGCAACGGATGGTCGAGTCCATCGGCGATCCGCCCCGAATCGGTGCAATGATCATCCCTAGCAAGGCGCCGCCTCAGACCCGGTCGAGTCCTCAGGTTCATGACGGCCCTGCTGTCGCTCCCCACCCTTCGTCCCGCGCCTCGCTGATGTAGAGTCCTCGACGGAAGGTCGGGAGGTCTGGAACGACTGGGACCCAGACTTGACCTCATCGCATCGACTTTCACAAGTCGAGGACTCTAGCGACCGCCCGACTGGATCTGATCGGCGGCGGGTGCGCCGGTCGAGAAGACGACGGATTCGCCCTCGGCCCCGAGGTAACCGCCCCAGCCGATCCGGATTTCGCGGATCTTGCGCAAGTCAAGGACGCCGTCGGCATCGTGCGACCACCCGGCGAGCTGGAAGCGGCTCCAGGGCAGGTAGAGGCGATGGGCACCCGGCGTGGAGAGGGACTGCGGGCTCGAGGCGAGGAAATCGCCGCCGTCAGCCTCCTGAACGATGACGAGAAGCAGGGTGGGGGTGCGCTGGCCGGAAGGGACTTCGACGTCGAAAGTCACGACGTCGGTCTGGCTGAGGTCGACCGGTGGCTCGAACGGGAATCGGACAAAGAGGAAAGTATCGACGCCGCTCTTGCGGAGGGTGGCGTTGGCTTGCCAGCGGGGCCGAGGGCGGGTGGGTTCGCTGGGGAGCGCCACCAGTTCGCCGCGGACGAACTCGCCGGCGGCGATCTGGGGATCGGAGGGGTGAAGCGGCGTCGAGACGATTTCGGGGAGACTCGCGCGGTCGAGTGCTGGGCGCGGGGATCGGGTGTCTGTGGGGAGGCGATGGAAGATCGCGCCGTAGGGGTTGAGTGTGATCGGGTTGGGTGGGTCGGCGGAGAGAGGTCGGGTGGTGCCGGTGGCGGGATCCCAAAGCTCGCCATCGTGCGGTGGGTTGGAGGGGCGACTGGGATGCCACGTCAGCGTGCCGGTCCAGGGGTCAGGGCTCTCGTTGGCGATGAAGGCGAATGTGCCGGCGTCGGTGATCCGACGGCCGATGCGAATGCGTGCGTCCGGGCTGGAGACGGCGGCTGTCGGTTGCAGAACGCGATCGAGGAGGGCTGGCAGGAGGACTTCGGTGCCGGCGGGCAGGCTGATGCCGCCGCCGCCGCTGCGGTGGGGATGGATGTGCGGAGCCGGAGAGGGCGGACCGAAGACGGTTTGGCCGAGGCGGAGGACGCGCGGGGCGGGGAACTCGGATTCGCTGTTGGCGGGGCGGGCGTCGAGGGCGATCACGACACCGCCGCTCTGAGCAAGACGTTCGAGCTTTTTCCAGGCGGCCCAGGGGAGTGTGTCGACGCCGGGGAGGATGACGACGGGCCATCGGTGGCGGCCATGGACGAGGGCGCCCTGGTCGACCGTGGCTTCGACCAGGGTGCGGCTGTCAATGATGAGGACTTCGCGGCGGGCGGCGCAGAGGGTTTCAAGAGTGGCCCGGTAGAGGTGATCGATGCGGTTGGCGGCGGGGGAACGGCCGGCCCAGTGTTCGGCGGGGAGGAAGCGGGTCCAGAGGCTTTCGATGGGGTAGACGACGGCGACATCGGCGGCGGATCGTCCCTGACGGAGGAGGGTGGTGCAACGGCCGGCCCAGTCGTTGAGACGGCGGAGCGTGGCATCGTCGCAATCGGTCCAGGAGTAGTAGCTGGTGAACACGTTGACGCCGCCGAGGAGCAGGCGGTTGAGAGTGCCGCGGATTTCGGACTCGGTGACCGTGCGTTTGGGGCGGGAATCGCCGGGCGCGCGCCAGACCTGGCCGTGGTCGGAGGTTTCGCTCATGACGAGCGATTCGTTGTCGAGTGCGGCGGCGCTGGCGGCGAGTCGGGCGATGTGCCAGGGGACCTCCTGGGGGAGGCTGGTGAGGCAATCGATCCCCGGGGCATCGAGCTGGCGGAGGCAGCGGAAGAAATCCCCGTAGAGCGCCACATGGGCCGTGAGGCCTTCCTCGGCGAGGAGGTGGCCGCCGGAGAGCAACTGGTGGCGGGCGCACCAGGACTGGATCTGGCCGAAGAAATTCTCGGAGACCAGCTCCGCGATGGTTTGCCAGAAGTCGTGGCGGTGTCGGGCGGCGTTGGGGGTGGCCTCGAAGAAGAGGTCGGGGAGGATGGGTTCGATCGGGTAGCCGCGACGTTGCCGGAACACGGCCGGGAGCTGGGCCGACCACGGCAGGGGTTGCCAGGGCATGCGGCGGAAGAAGAGCGACATGAGGGACGGTTCATCGGTGAACGTGGCGGTGAAGGAGCGGGCCAGGTTCGGGCCGAGCTCCCGGGCGTAGCGGTCGTGGGTGAGCTCGATGAAACGGCGGGTGGGTGCGGCCTCGAGGAGATTGACCGACGGGAGTTTCTCCCAGAGGTTGAGTTCGGCGTGGGTGCCTTCGTAGAGGCGGGACTGGGTGATGGCGACGAGGCGCCATCCGGCGGCGGGTGGAGTCCAGCGGATTCTGTTGTCGCGGACGAAGGGGGTGAGGTCGGTGGGGGGCGGATGGCGGCCGGGGTTGGACGACGGGGGGTAGGCGGCGGCGTGGAGGAGACGGCCCGGGGGGAGAGCCAGGTCGATGGGGCCGGGGCCGCCTTCGGTCTGGGCGGCGAGGAGCCCCTGGGCTTCCCAGTCGGGGTGTCCGGCGAGCACCTGGCCGCCGGCGTTGCCGGAGGGGTAACCGCGCTCATCATAGAGCCAGAGGGTGAAGCCGGAGGCTCGGGCCTGATCGACGCCGCGGCGGAAGGCGGCCCATTGCTCCTGGCTTTCGAGGTAGTGATCGAAGGCGACATTGCAGACGACGCCGCCGAAGCCCTGGTGGCGCAGGCGGGCGATGAGGGCGTCCTGCTGGGCGGGTTTGTCGGGCCATCCGTGGATGATCTTCAGGATTCGGCTGTTGGCAGGAGGCTGGCGGAAGTCGGACTCGAGACGATCGGGCGCAGTCGATTCCGATGCGGCAATGGCGCTGGTGAGGGCAAGGGCGAGGATGGCGCCCGGGAGTGGGATCGGGGCGCGGGACGCGTGTCGGGTGGTGCCCATAGGGGTTGTCAGTGAACGGGTTGTCCGTTGACGATGACCTTCAAGCCCTCGAGCGATGGGTTTCTCGAGAAGACGGCCTTGACGCCGGAGGGAACCGAGTAGGCGAGGGTGATCGTGTTCCCGGTGCGTTTCCAGGAGACCTCGACGGGGCCTTGGGCGGAGACGACAGTGCCGCGGGCCCAGGTGAGGCCGCTGAGTCGGGGGCTGATGGTGACGCTTGTGCCGCCGGAGGCCGCGGTTCCGAGGGGGCAAAGGAGAATGCCAGCGAACACCCAGAGGCGCAGCGTGTGTCGAATCATGCCGGGCACGATTTCCGGAGCGAACCACGGTTGTGTCAAGCCCCGGTTCGCGGCGGCGCGGACAGTGCCGGGCGCGCGATGAGTCGCGCGTCAATGGAACATGAGCTGCGGCCAGGATGGTCATCCATGCCATGGCCGTGGCAGGCTGCCGTCAAAGCCCCGCACGGTTCGAGGAAGAAGAGAGCGTTATCACCCCTAGCAAGGCGCGCCTCAGACCAATGAAACATGCAGTCCCAAGGAACCGTGGGGGGCAGCGGGGCTCCCTGCCTCCGCGCCTCGCTAATGTAGAGTCCTCGACGGTAGGAGGGAAGGCCTGGAACCGCAGGGGCCAAACTCGACCTGTTGACCACACCTCCCACAAGTCGAGGACTCTAGGGGCGGGTGTAGACGCAGTAGGCCTCGTTACGGACGCGGCGGATGGCGCGGAGCTGGAAGGAACGGGCCTGGGCGAGGCGGGGTACGCCCAGGCCGTCGGCGAGGGTCGGGGCGTGGCGTCCGCCGAAGACGAAGGGGCAGAGCGTGAGCTGGATTTCGTCGACGAGGTTGGCGGCGAAGAGAGCGGCGTTCAATTGGCCGCCACCTTCGCAGACCAGTCGGTTCACGTGCCAGTCTGTCTGGAGCCAGCGGAGCGCGGCGGCGAGATCCAGTTTGGTACGACCGCACAGGGCGACGACGTCGGCGGCCCTTTCGAGCTCGATCAGGCGGCGGCGGCCCGGTCGTTCCGTGGTGAGGATGAGGATGGGGGAGAACCGGCGGGTGAAGAAGGGGGCGTCGAGGCGGACGCTGCCGGAGCCGCTGGCGACGATGCGGAGGTTGCACTCGGCGAGGCCGTGTGCGAGGCGTTGGCGTCGGTAGCATGCGGGGCCTGGGCCGAGGTGGACATCGCCGGTATCGACGGTGCGTGCGCCACAGAGCACGGCGTCGGCGGTTGCCCGGAGGGCATAGAGATGGGCCAGGTCGCGGGGCGACCCAAAGGTGTGGACGACGCGATTGGAAGTGGCGATTTTGCCGTCCGCGCTCAGGGCCATGGCGACGAGGACGAAGGGCCGGGGGGTTGTGGTGTTGCCGGAAAGATCGAGGCGGACGATCATAGCAGCAGCATGGCGTCTCCGTAGCTGAAGAACCGGTAGCGCTGGCTCACGGCCGTGCGGTACGCGGCGAGGACGATCTCGCGTCCGGTCGTTTGGCCAGGGCGCGCGAAGGCGCTGACGAGCATGAGGAGCGTTGATTCGGGCAGATGGAAATTGGTGAGCAGGGCGTCGACGACGCGGAACGGGAAGGGGGGGCGGATGAAAAGGTCGGTCTTTGACCGGCACGGGGAGAGGAGAGGGGTGGAAGGCACCGGGCTGCGAGATGCGGCCGCGGCGGCGGTTTCGAGCACGCGGACTGTGGTGGTGCCCACGGCGACAACGCGGTGGCCGGCGGCGCGGGTGGCGAGGACGGCCTGTGCCGTGGCCGGGGGCAGCTCGAATGATTCCTGATGGAGGCGGTGATCGTCGATTCGGTGGGTCTTGACCGGGGCGAAAGTGCCGAGGCCGACGTGGAGGGTGATGGCAGCGACGCGGATGCCGCGGGAGCGAAGGCGATCGAGGAGCTCGGGCGTGAAATGGAGTCCGGCCGTGGGGGCGGCGATCGAGCCGGGCGCGGCGGCGTAGACTGTCTGGTAGCGCTCGCGATCCTCGGGGCCAGGGGACGCGTCACGTCGGATATAGGGGGGTAGCGGGACTTCGCCGAAGACCTCGAGCATGGTCGCGATGTCGGTGGGGCCGGTGAACTGCAAGCGGTAGAGGCCTTCGGAGTCCTTGTCGAGGACCACGGCGGTGAGGGGTTCGGGGGGTGCTGCGCGGTGCAGGGGTGCGGGTTGGGGATGAACGAGCAGGCGGGTGCCGGCACGGACGCGTTTCCCGGGTCGGAGCAGGGCCCACCAGTCATTGGGGGCGTTCTGCTCGGCGAGGAGGATCTCGATGCGGCTGCCGCTGCCGGCCTTGGCCCCGCGGAGACGAGCAGGGATCACACGGGAATCATTGAGGACGAGGAGGTCGCCCGGATCGAGGTAATCGGTCAGGTCTGAGAAACGGCGGTGGTCGATTCGTTCGGTGGGCCGATGGAGCACGAGCAGCCGGGATTCATCGCGGCGTGGGGCTGGGGCCTGGGCGATCAGTTCCGGCGGGAGATCGAAATGAAAATCTCTAGCGAGGCGCGCCTCAGACCCAGTGGAGTCCTCAGACTCATGAAGACCCTGCTGTGCCTGCCCACCCTCTCTTCCGCGCCTCGCTAATGTAGAGTCCTCGAGGGCAGGGGGGGGCGGGTTTGGAACGTCAGGGACCCAACTTGACCTGTTGACCACATGTTTCACAAGTCGAGGACTCTAGCGGTCGGCGGCATGGAAGCGGGCGGTGATGGGGCGGTGATCGGAGGCGACGCCCCAGTTGGCGACGGTGACGATGTGGGTGCCGGCGGGGTCCCATTCGCGGGCGAGGCCGGGGCTGACGAGGATGTAGTCGACGCGTGAGTAGCTGTCTTCCTTGCCGTAGTAATGCGTCCAGGTGATGTGGCGGGGTTCGAACCTTGGGATGGGGTTGGGTTCGGTGTCGCCGTTGCGTTCTGCGGGCCGGGTATCGACGAGGGCATTGCGGCCCCGACCGATCAGGGTGCGGATGGGGGGGGTATCCTTGGTATCGTTGAAATCGCCGAGCACGACGAGGTTGGCCCGGGCGTTTCGTTCCAGGACGGCGTCGATCTTCTGTCGGAGGAGGATGGCTTCCTGGGCGCGCATGGCGGCCTGATCGGCGTCGGCGATGGTCCGCCGGGATTTGAGGTGGGCGGTGATCACCGTGAGCGTGTAGTTGGGCGCGACGCGGACATCGACCTCGGCGAACCCGCGGCTGACCTGGAAGCGGCGTCCTTCGAGGAGAAAGTGATCGTTGGTATGGGGCCGTCGGGCGACGATGGGGAAGCGGCTGAGGACGCCGACGAAGATGTTGGTATCCCAGCCGGCGACGTGTTCCGCGTGGGGGTAATCGAGGCCGTCGGCCTTGAGGCTGGTGCGGAGTTCTTCGAGGGCGCTGGGTCGGCCGATCTCCTGGACCGCGAGGATGTCGGCGTTCATGCGGCGCAGGCTTTCCCGGATTTTAGCCTTGGCGGCGGCTGTTTTCAGCGTGCGCCCCGGGGAGACGACATCGATGTAGCCCTCGAGGTTGTAGGTGCCGACCGTGAACGGCCGGTCGGCGTCCGCAGCGCGGTCTCCGGCCTGGGCGGCGGCCAGGGCGAGCAAGAGGATCCATGAGCATGTCCACTTCATGGAACGGACTGTAACCGGCGG
The DNA here is from genome assembly GCA_029556615.1 of Verrucomicrobiota bacterium. Lineage (GTDB taxonomy): Bacteria > Verrucomicrobiota > Verrucomicrobiia > Limisphaerales > J093 > JAKQDD01. The sequence goes on from JAKQDD010000176.1 coordinate 24,270, forward strand.
GTGAAATCTTTTGCAAACGCGACGTTCAGGGGGGCGCGGAGAGGGTTGGGGCCGAGCTGCGCCTTGCCAAGAGCCTCGTCCTGCGACATCTTCCTAGCGAGGCGCGCCTCAGACCTGACTAAGTCCGCGATCCCATGAAGCCTTCTTGCCTTTCCGGAATGCCTGTGAGACTCGAAGACAAACAGAACGAACGGGATCATCGGAAGCTGCGGATCGACAAGGTCGGGGTCCGCGGCCTGCGTTTTCCGATCCAGATCCGGGACAAGGCGCACAGCGTCCAGAACACGATTGCGACGATCGGGATGTATGTGGATCTCCCCCAGGAGTTCAAGGGGACACACATGAGCCGGTTCATCGAGGTGTTGAACGCGCACGGCTCGATGGTGCACGTCGAGAACATCCCCGACATTCTGCAGGCGATGCAGCGGAAGTTGCACGCCCGGGCGGCGCATCTCGAGATGGAGTTTCCGTATTTTCTCGAGAAACGGGCGCCGGTGACACGGCTTACGGGGCTGATGGATTACACGGCGCGGTTCGACGCGACGGCGCGGGGTGAGTCCATCGACTTTGTACTGACCGTGCAGGCTGGAGTGACCACGCTCTGTCCCTGCTCGAAGGCGATCAGCCGGCACAGCGCGCACAATCAGCGGGGTCTGGTCACGGTGCAGATCCGCTTCCGTCGGGCGATTTGGATCGAGGACGTGATTGCGCTGATCGAGGAATCGGGCAGCAGCGAGCTTTACTCGCTGTTGAAGCGCCAGGACGAGAAGGCGGTGACCGAGCGCGCTTACGCGAATCCGGTGTTTGTCGAGGACCTCGTGCGGAACGTGGCGTTGCGGCTCATCGCGCATCCCGACGTGACGTGGTACAAGGTCGAGGCTGAGAACTTCGAAAGCATCCATAATCACAACGCATACGCGTGCATCGAGTCGGTCGCACCCACGGCGCAAGCCGGGTCCCGGGGAGGCAAGACAGGATGCCGGAAGCCCAAGAGAAGATGAGTGTGGTGCCTGTCCGGCGGGATTGACGGGATTGACGGGATGCACGGGAACCCGGAGGAGGTGCAACTCTGAACCTGTCCCCCTATCCTCTCGGTCCATCCTGTTCATCCCGTTCATCTGGCATGCACCCCGGGGTTCGGGGGCTGCGTTGACGGGTGGCGCATTATGCGCATATTCTGCGGTGCAATGGACATGAATGTCGCAACTGGAGCAACCCGAATGAAAACCAAGACTGCAGCCACATCGAAGTCGGCGAAACCGCTCACGGACAGCCTGAACCAGGTTCTAGCGGACTCCTATGCGCTGATGGCACTGACCCATCTGGCGCACTGGAACGTCGAGGGCCAGGGTTTTTTCGCCCTGCACACGGCCTTTCAGACGCAGTACGAGGAGCTGTTCACTGCCATTGACGAGATTGCGGAGCGCGTGCGTGCGCTGGGGGCGTATGCCATCGGCGGTCTGGCGAAGCTGGCGCAGACGGCGCAGATGAAGGAGTTCGCCTCGCCCCTCCCGCAGGAAGCCTATGTGCGGGCGCTGATCGGGGCGAACGAACAACTGGTGGCGGACGCGGCGCGCGCCCGGGATCTGGCGGGGGAAGCCAACGACGCCGAGAGTCAGGACCTGATGATCGAGCGGATCACAGTTCACCAGAAGACCATCTGGATGTTGAAGAGCTTCCTGAAGAGCTGAGGAGATGTCTCCTCTCCCTGGATCTCCCCACGCCTTCGTCGCGGGGCGAGGGAAGGGTCGGGCCGCGCAGCGCCTTGAACACATAGCGAGGCGTGCCTCAGACCGATGAAACATGCAGTCCAACGGAACCGTGGGGGGGCAGCGGGGCACCCTGCCTCCACGCCTCGCTAATGTAGAGTCCTGTAGAGTTCTCGACGGAAGGAGGGGAGGCCTGGAACGGCAGGGGCCAAACTTGACCTGTTGACCACACATTCCACAGGTCGAGGACTCTAGAGTGCGCACGTCGCTTACCGCCAGGTGTGTTTGGGGTATTTCCGCTGCAGGTCGGACTTGGCGCGGGGGTAATGTTCGCGCCAGAAGCGGGCGAGGTCCTGGGTGATCTGGACGGGGCGCATGTTGGGGGCGAGGATGTGGACGACGACCGGCACGCGGCCCATGGCGATGCGCGGGGTTTCCTGGACATCGTAGAGTTCCTGGATGCGGAGGGCGATGTGGGGCGGGCCATCGAGGCCGTAGACGACCTTGGGGGTTCGGCCGTTCGAGAGGGTCAATCGTTCCGGGGCATGTCGATCGAGGAGGGCGCGTTGGGCGATCGAGAGCCAGGAGAACACGATGCCGTGGACCTCGCGGTCCTTCAGATCGCGGTATCCGGCGGCGCCGTGGCAGATTTGTTCGAGGAGCGTGCGCCGGTCGGGGTCGGTGATGGGCGGCAGGCCCAGCTCCGGGCACGACCCGCAGAGCAGGTTGAGTCGGAGAATCCACTGATCCACGGCGTGATCCCATCGGGTGAGGCGAAGCCGGCCGGCCTCGATTTCATCGGCGAGCAGGCGGGCTGCCGCGTCCGGGGGTGGGGTGGCGAGGCGTCGGGTTTCGATGACGAGATCGCGGAAGCGGAGCTGTTCTTCGGCGGTGACGCGGCGGGCGGAGGCGTCGTAGGCCACGTGGGTTGATCGGGTGATATCGCCGGGGAAGAGCTCCAAGAGCCAGGCGGCCTCGATGGCGGTTGCGAGGGAGAGGAGCGTGGTGGTGGTCTTGTCGGCGCCTTCGATTTCGTGGACTTCGGCGGCGACGAGGAGGGGGCTTTGCTGGACGACGCTTTCGCGGGCCAGGACGCCGTGTCGGCCATGGACGAGCTCGCAGCGGAGTGTGCCGCTGTCGAGGCGGCGCGCGACGCGGTCGGAGAAGCCCATCAGGATGCACTTGAGCAGGCTGAGTTCGTCGGGTTTGCCGGGTTGGGTATCGAGCCCTTCCTCGCGGGCGATGCGGAGGAACTGATCGCAGAGCGGGCCGACCTGTCGGGCGCTGAGGGCGTGGATGCCGAGGCGTCGGCAGACGTCGGGTCGGAACTGGTGACGGGAGGCGTGGTTCCAGGCGCGAATGAGGATCCAGAAGTCGGAGGGCGCATCTTCGCCGAGGAGATCGTCGCGGCGGGCATTGACGTCGCGGCCGGGCTTGCGGAGGAGGAGATCGCGGCCCTGGGTGAGGGCGGCGATGAGGCAGGCTTGGGGGACGCAGTGGTAGTCCTGGGCGGCGAGCAACATGCGCGAGTAGCGGGGGTGGACGGGGAAGGCGAGCATGGTGCGGCCGAGCTCGGTGATACGGAGGGGTTGGGCTGGGAGTTCGGGGTCGGGGGCGGCTGTGGGCTGCGGCGTTGCGGGGGGAGGATCGGGGCGGATGGCGCCCAGGTCGGCGAGCAACTCCTCGGCGTGTTCGAGGGCGATTTCGGAAGGGGGTTCGAGCCAGCGAAAGCGGCGGAGGTCGACGACGCCGGCGGCCTTGAGGGTGAGGACGACTTCGGCGAGGTCGAGGCGTCGCACCTCGGGCAGATCGTGGGCGGGACGGGCTTCATCGGGCGCCCAGAGGCGGATGCAGCGGCCGGGGGCGGTTCTGCCGGCCCGTCCGGCCCGTTGGTCAGCGGACGCGCGGCTGATTCTCTCGATGAGGAGCGTGTTGATGCCGCGGTGCGGGTCGTAGCGGGCGACGCGGGCGAGGCCGCTGTCGATGACCAATCGGACGCCATCGATGGTGATCGAGGTTTCGGCGACGTTGGTGGCCACGACGACTTTGGGGCGGTCGTAGCGGGCGACGGCGGCGTCCTGATCGTCGGGGGAGAGCTCACCGTGGAGCGGGAGGGTCAGGAAGTGAGCGGTCTCGCGGTGCGCGCGCAAGGCGGCGAGGGTTTGGTTGATCTCGTAGCTGCCGGGCATGAAGATGAGGACATCGCCCTCGTATCCGGCCGCGACGTGTTCCGCGAGTGCGGCGGCGGCCAGTTCGGCGGGGGAAGCTGACGGATCGGACTGGTGTCCGGGGAGGTAGGCGACGTCCACGGGGAACGTCCGGCCGGTGGAGGAGAGGCTTCGGCAGGGGGCGAGGTAGTTCTGCAGGAGTCCGGCGTCCAGGGTGGCGGACATGACGATGATCTGGAGGTCGGGACGGGTGGTGGTCTGGAGTTCGAGTGCCTGGGCCAGGGTGATGTCACCGTAGAGATGCCGCTCATGGAACTCGTCGAACAGCAGGACCTGGATACCCTCGAGGAGCGGATCCTGGATCATCTGGCGGAGGAGGATCCCTTCCGTGACGTAGCGGATGCGGGTTTGAGGGCTGGCGACGTGTTCAAAGCGGACCTGGTAACCGACTTCGCGGCCGAGGGGCACGTGCAACTCTTCGGCGACGCGTCGGGCGAGGAGGCGGGCTGCGAGGCGGCGGGGTTGGAGGACGACGGCCTGACCCCGTTCGAGAGCGCCCTGCGCGAGCAGGATCTGGGGTATCTGGGTCGACTTGCCGGAGCCGGTGGGCGCTTGGATGATGAGGCGCCCGTGGGCGGCGACGGCATGAAGAAGCTCGGCTTCGAGCTCGTAGATGGGCAATCGATTCACGATCGTCCGCCGCGTGCGGCCATGGGGTTGCGGACTTCGTTACGTCTGAGGCGCGCCTCGCTAGGGGTTTGAGCGCGCGTAGTCCTCGTAGAGTTCGGCCACCCGGGCGGCACGTTCGTCGCCGCGATGGAAGAGGACGCGGTAACGGAACGTCAGGCTTTGGCCGGCGGGCAGTTCAAGTTTGCCGGTCCCGGCCGGTTTCTTTTCGAAGTCATGGATGCCGAACGGGTTGGCGGCGAAGAGACCGTAATCGCGGACGTGCCACCAAGTGGGGTGGCGAGGGTTGGCGGGGTGATCGAAGATGGCGACGCCCACGACCCGGTTGTCGACCGGGCCGTAATAGTCGACCCAGCGGGCACGCTTGCCCCAGGTTGCGCCGTCACGGACGCCTTCGCTATTGACGATGTGGCCGGTGCCCGGCTGTTTATTGCGGACGAGGCGGAGGCTTTCATTGAGGCGGAGGCCGAAGGTGCCCTCCTTGGTGTCGCCGAAGGTCAAGGGGCCCTGGGAGGCATGGAGGGTGATTTCGAAATCGAGCAGGCGATCGTCGGTCCGGCGGTGGATTCGGAGGGTCTGGTCGGCGGTGGCGACGAGGGTGCCGTCCGCGGCGACGAGGTGGTTGAGGCTGCGGATGAGCCCTTCGGTGGCGCCCGATTTCACCTCGAGGAACTTCTGGTGAACCGTCTTGCCCGCCTTGGCGCTCTCGGACCAGAAGTCATGGCCGTTGATGTCGCCGTGGGTCCACCAGAGCGACCGGTGATGCGGATGATCGCGCTCTTCACCGGCGACCTCCTTCATGGGCCAGTTCCGGGTCATCGGGACGTCGTCCGGGCCGAGGATGGGGTAGAGGAAGGGGCGGGAAGCGCCTTTGTAGCAATATTCGGTGAACAGCTTGCCGTCGACGGTGATGCGGAGGACGTCGTTCTGTTCAGTGATCTCGACGCCGGCGGCGCGGGTGGCGACGATGCTGAGGGCGGATCCGAGCAGGACCAAGAGGCCGGGCTTGAGGATCCGCGCGATGGTACTCCGAGGGCTCGGGGTCATGTCGGCAGCTTAGGAACGGGCTCGCAGACGGGTCAATCTCAAATCCGGCGCCCTGGCGGGCCAAGTCTGTCGCCGCGGGCGCTGACCGCGGCGGGTGAACGGGGGCTGGCGTCCGGACAGGGTTCGCGCCGCCCTCGGTGCGGGCGGCCACAGGATGGCGTCAACCGTATGGCCACGCTCGCCTTTGTTGAAGCACTCGGTCGTGCGCCTGCAGGCTGGCGTCCGGGCATTGCCAGCGATGGCGTGCATCCGCTAGCGTCTCGGTCCATGTCGTCTGGCCATCGATCGGTGATTGCGCCCTTGATGCTGGTGCTGACGACGGCGTTTTGGTCGTTGAGTTTTCCGACGATGAAAGCGCTGTCGCTGGCGCAGCAGGCGGTGTTGCCCGAGGCGAGCACGTGGTTTCTGTCGTCGTTGTGCATGGTGTATCGGTTTGGGTTGGCGGCGTTGGTGATGGTGTTGTGGTGCGGACGGAGTCTCGGGGGGTTGACGCGGCTCGAGGTCGAGGAGGGGGTGGGCCTGGGGGTTTTTGCGAGCATCGGCCTGGTCCTGCAGATGGACGGACTGGCCTACACGCACGCCTCGACGTCCGCCTTTCTGACCCAGTGTTATTGCATCATCATTCCCGTGTGGGTGGCGGTCGTCGAGCGCCGGTGGCCGGGCCCGATTGTGGGGGTCAGCTGCCTGCTGGTGGTTCTTGGCGTGGCGGTGCTATCGAGGGTGGACTGGCGGGAGTTCACACTGGGCCGCGGGGAGATCGAGACGATCCTGGCATCGGTGGTGTTCACCGGGCAGATCCTGTGGCTGCAGCGACCGAAGTACGCGCCGAACCGGGTGAACCACTTCACAGCGGTCATGTTCGCGGTGATTTCGCTGGCGTGCGTGCCGCCGGCGGTGCTGACGACGGCGCGGGCTTCGGATTGGGTGACGGCCTATGCGGTTCCCGGGGCGGGTTTGTTTCTGGCGTTGCTGGTGGTGATCTGCACGCTGGGGGGGTACCTGCTGATGAACGCGTGGCAGCCGCGGGTGACAGCCACGGAGGCGGGCCTGATTTACTGCGCGGAACCGGTGTTCGCCAGTGTCCTGGCCCTGTTCCTGCCGGCATGGTTGTCGGTGGTCTCCGGCGTCGCCTACGCCAATGAACGACTCACGAGCAGCCTGCTTGTGGGCGGCGGGTTGATCACCGCGGCAAATCTGTTGATCCACGCGGATCGGCGGAGACCGGCGGCTGCGGAACCGGACCGAGCGCAGTGACGGTGCGCGGTGTGGTTCCTCGCCGATTCAGGGCGGAGCGCAGATTGGGGGGAGTGGGTGCGGCGGTGGGTGCGCGGGCCGAGTGCAATCGGCGATCCGACCCGAATCTGCGCGGGAGGCGTTTTCCTGAGAATCCTCTGGAGCTTCGGCGTCGGGTCAGGTTAGGTGGGAGGCCATGGTTGCGACGCAAACGCGAGATCCGGCTGAGGCGGTCAAGGGGCAGGGGGTTGGCGGGCCGGCTTTGCGTGAGTGGGCGGAGGTGGTCCGCGGTCTGGCGATGCTGGGAGCTTGTCTTGGACTGGGGATGGGCCTGTGTCTCGATGGCCGGGCGGACACGGCGTTGGTGTTCAACGAGGTGCATTATCATCCGGCGAGCGAAGAGCCGGTTCGCGAGTGGATCGAGTTCTACAACCAGATGGCGGTTGATCTGGATGTCTCGGGCTGGCGCCTGACGGGCGATGTCGAGTTTGTCTTTCCCGAAGGGACCCGGATCCAGGGGCAGAGCTACATCGTGGTGGCGCTTGATCCGCCGACGATTATGGCGTCGGCGGGGCTTTCACAGGTGCTGGGTCCGTTTTCGGGGCGGCTCTCCAACAGCGGCGGCACGCTCACGCTGCTGAACCCGGACGGGCGGCGGATGGACCGCGTTCGTTTCGGGACCGACGTTCCCTGGCCTGTGACCCCCGATGGGGCCGGGCCGACGTTGGCCAAGAAAGACCGGGACTGGGCGAGCGAGGCCCCGGATCATTGGAGTGCCAGCGAACAGATCGACGGCACGCCCGGGCGTGAGAACTTCCCGTCGGCGGGCTGGACGGCGCCGTCCGTGCGGTTCAACGAATTGAGTGGGGCGACGAACACGGCGTTCTGGGTCGAGCTGGCCAACTTTGGCGCCACAGGCGTTGATCTGGGCGACTGGGTGATTCGGATCGCCGGCAGCACGAATGCGGAGGCGGTGGTGCCGCCGGGTCTTGTTGTGGCTGCCGGGGGATTTGTGGCGAGAGACGCAGGGGGCTTGGGGTTTCTGCCGGTGGCAGGCGACCGGTTGTTTCTGCTGACGCCGGATCGTGCGCGGGTGGTGGACGGTGTTGTGGTGAAGGGGCGATTGACGGGGCGTCATCCGGACGGCGCGGGCACCTGGCTTTATCCGTCCGAGCCGACGCCGGGCGGATCGAATCGGTTCCTGATCAGGGATGAGGTGGTGATCAACGAGGTCCTTTACCGGCCGTCGGCAGCGGCGGCGGTGTCCGGCGAGCCCGTGGCGTCGCAGTGGATCGAGCTTTACAACCGTGGGGACAGCGTCGTCGACCTGGGGGGGTGGGCGCTCGAGGGGGGGATCGCGTATCGTTTTGCGGCCGGCCAGCGTCTGGGTCCGGGGGCGTACCTGGTGGTGGCACGCGAAGCGGCGGTGCTTCGCGCGCAGTGTCCGGGCATCGAGATCGTGGGGGACTGGGCGGGCCGCCTGTCGCATCGCAGCGACGAGATCGTGCTGGTGGACGGCTGGGGCAATCCGGCTGCCGCGGTGCGGTACTTTGATGGCGGGCATTGGCCGGGGTACGCCGACGGTGGCGGGTCGACCCTCGAGCTGCGCGATCTGTTTGCCGATCCGATGGCGGCCGAGGCCTGGGCGGCGAGCGACGAGACGGGGAAGTCCGTGTGGCAGACGGTGAGTTATCGCGCGGTGGCGACGTTTCCCTCGGGGACGCAGCCGACGCAGTGGAATGACTTCATCCTTGGGTTGCTGGATGCGGGGGAGTGTCTCGTGGACGATCTCGAGGTGGTGGAATCGCCGGGGGCGACGCCGGTGGCGTTGGTGGGCAACGGCGACTTCGAGAAGGGGACGACAGGCTGGCGTCTGTTGGGGACGCATCGGAACGGCCGGGTGATCGAGGACCCGGCCCAACCGGGGAACCACGTGTTGCATTTGGTGGCCACCGGGCCCCAGGAGCACATGCACAATCACATCGAGACCACGCTGCTCAACGGGCGCAGTGTGGTCAACGGACGCGAGTATCAGGTCTCCTACCGGGCGCGCTGGCTGGCGGGGAATCCTCGACTTAACACGCGGCTCTACTTCAATCGTCTGGCTCGGACCACGGTGCTCTCCGTGCCTTCGAGTCCGGGCACGCCTGGCGCCCGCAACTCGCGGTTCACGGACAATCTGGGTCCCACCTTCCGCGGACTCGAGCATCAGCCCGTGGTACCCGTGGCGGGGGTGCCGGTGGCCGTGTCGGTGGCGATCGAGGACTCCCGGGGCGTGGCGGCGTCGTCGGTGCATTGGTCAGTGAACGGCGGGGCCTGGAACAGCAAGGCAATGGCGGCGGACGGGCAGGGGGTTTACCGCGGTACGCTGCCGGGGGCCACGGCGGGGGCGATTGTGCAGTTTTACGTCGAGGCCGTGGATGCGGAGGGTGCGGTGGCGACGTCGCCCGCGGGAGGGCGCGCCTCGGGGGCTCTTTATGTGGTGAAGGACGCCCAGGCGGATTTCAGCCGCGGCCACAATCTCCGCCTGATCCTGACCCCGGCCAACCGGGATCTCCTCCATGCGTTCACGAACGTCATGAGCAACGACGAGCTCCCGGCCACGGTCATTTACGACGAGCGCCGTGCCTACTACGACGTCGGGTTGCGGCTCAAGGGGAGCCAGCGGGGTCGTTACAGCGACACCCGGGTTGGATTTCGTGTCGCGTTTCAGCCGGACGACCTCTACCGCGGGGTGCATCCGGTGCTGATGATCGACCGGTCGGGGGCCGGCGATTCGACGTCGAACAAGCAACTCGAGATTGTCATCAAGCACCTGGCGGTGCGGTCGGGGGGCATCGCGGCGATTCACGCGGACTTGGGCAAGGTCATTGCCCCGCGCAGCGCGCACAGCAGCTCGGCGATCTTCGCGCCCCGGTTCGAGGACGAGTTTATCGACACGGCGTTTGCCGACGGCGGCGATGGCTCCGTGTACGAGCTCGAGCTGATCTATTATCCGACGACGGCGAATGCGGCGGGCTACAAGAACCCGCAACCGGACGGCGTGCTGGGGGTGGATCTCCAGGACCTGGGCGCGGACGCCGAGTTGTACCGCTACAACTTCAGTCTCAAGAACCACCGCGACGCGGATGATTACCGGCCCTTCCAGCGGCTGGGTCGCGCCCTGAGCCGGGACGGCGCGGCGCTCGACACGCAGACGCAGGCCACGATGGATGTCGACGCCTGGCTGCGCGCGTGGGCGCTGGTGACGCTGTGCGGCGTGAGCGACAGCTACACATTCGGTAACGACCACAATCTCATGCTGTATTGCCGGCCCGAGGACGACCGGTTCGTGCCGTTCCCGGTGGACATGGACTTTGCCTTTGTGCGGGGCGCGACGTCGTCGCTGGTGGGCGATCGCAACCTGAGCCGGATGATCAGCCTGCCGGGGAACCTGCGGGTCTTTTACGGGCACGTGCTGGATTTGATCGGGACCACGTTCAACAGCGGCTATCTGGGCTCCTGGGTATCGCACTACAACAGCTTCGTGCCGGAGCAGAGCTACTCGTTCCTGACGAGCTACGTGCAGCAGCGGGGAAACTACGCGATGGCGACGATCCAGAGCCAGGGGGGGCAGGCGCCCTTCGCCCTGGCCGGGTCGACCCCGATCACGACGGCCAACAACCTCGTCGTTCTCTCCGGCACGGCGCCGGTGACGCTCCGCTCCCTGCGAATCAACGGCGTGGATTGGCCCCTCACGTGGTCCTCGATCAACCAGTGGACGGCCAGGGTGCCGGTTGACGAGCCGACGACGGTGCTGGCGCTGGAAGGCGTTGACTGGCGGGGCCAGCCTCTCCCCGGGGCGGCGGCGAGTGTGCCGGTCCAATACACGGGACCGGCGGTTGTCCCGGAGGGCCGCGTCGTTTTCAACGAGATCATGTACCGGCCTGCTGCCGCCGACGCCTCCTACGTCGAGCTGTACAACGCATCCCCGAATGTCGCCTTTGATCTCTCGGGGTGGCGGATCGACGGTTTGGACTTCGTGTTCCCCGCGGGGAGCGTGCTGGCTGGCGGCCAGTACCTGGTGTTGGCGGCCGACGGCGGCGGGTTTGCGGATGCCTATCCTTCGAGCACGCCGATTCCCGCCGCGGTGTTTTCCGGCAACCTGAATGACGACGGGGAGACGCTGACGCTGCTCAAGCCCGCGGCGGGGGGCGGCGAGACCCTCATCGATCAGGTGCGCTACGAGAGCGGCGATCCTTGGCCGGCGGCCGCGAATGGGGGCGGGGCGTCGCTTCAGCTTATCGATCCGGCGCGGGACAACCGGGTTCCGGCGAACTGGGCCGCGGTCGAGTCCACGGGCACGCCGGTGCCGCGGTGGGTCCATGTTGTCGCCCCCGGCACAGCGAGTAGTTCGAGTTTGTACCTGTATCTCGGGTCGGCGGGCGATTTGTATCTGGATGACGTCTGGCTGGTGGCGGGCAGTGTGGCTGAAGCGGGGCCGAACCTGCTGGCGAATGGCGGTTTCGAATCGCCATTGGCGCTTCCCTGGGTTGTGGGCTCGAACCACGCCGGGTCGGGGCTCAGCACGGACGTTGTCCGCTCGGGCGCGTCGAGTTTGCACCTCGTGGCGTCCGTGGGTGGAACGACGCGGGCGAGTTCCATCAGCCAGGACGTCACGCCCGCGCTGGTCCAGGGGCAACCGTACACCTTGAGTTTCTGGTATCGCGAGAGCACGAACGGCGGCCCCTTCACCGCCCGGCTCTCGCTGCACGGTATCACTGTGACGGTAGATCCCGCGCCCAGCCAGCAGGTGACCTTCACGCCGGGCGCCGCCAACTCCGTTCTGACCCCTTCGCCGGCGTTCCCGACGCTATGGCTGAACGAGATCGTCCCGGCGGCATGGGATGGGATGATTGACAACAGGGGCGAGCCGGAACCGTGGGTCGAGCTCTACAATCCCGGGCCGGCGTCCGTGTCGGGAGAGGGCCTCGTGTTGGCGCGCTCGGCGGCGGATCCGTCGGCGTGGGGGTTCCCCGCCGACTGGAGTCTTGGCCCGGGCCAGTTCGCACTCGTGTGGCTGGATGGCGAGCCGGACGAATCCTCGGGAACCGAGCTGCATGCGGGCTTCCGTCCGGACCCGGCTCCGGGCCGGCTCCTGCTGATGCGATCGGGAGGGCAGGGGCGTGAGGTTCTTGACTACGCGGACTACGGCGTCACGCCGGGCGGCCAGTCCTGGGGGAGCCAGGTCGACGGCGATCCGTTTGTGCGGAGTCTGTTGGAGCGGGTGACGCCTCGGGCCTCGAACGCGAATACCGGACCGCCGGCGCTCGTGGTCATCAATGAATGGATGGCGGCCAATACCGGCGCGAGCGGGATCGCCGATCCCGCGGACCAGCGGTACCAGGACTGGTTCGAGCTCTACAACGCCGACAGCCGGACGATCGATTTGACCGGCTGGCACGTGAGCGACACGGTGACGAATCAGTTCAAGTTCCGCATACCCGCCGGTTACCTGCTGCCGCCCGGCGGCCATCTTCTGGTCTGGGCCGACGAGGAGACGGATCAGAACGCGCCGGACCAGGCGGACTTGCACGTCAACTTCAAGTTGAGCCAGGAGGGGGAGGCGATTGTGCTAACGCGTCCGGATGGCACCATTGCGGACAGCGTCCAGTTTGGGCCGCAAACCGACGCGGTGAGCCAGGGCCGGTCGCCGGACGGGGCGGCCACGATCGAGTTCCTGGCGGCGCCGACCCCGCGGGGCCCGAACGCGGCCCCGCCCGCCTCGCCCCGGATTGTTGCGTTCGCTGTCGGGGACGATGGTGCCGTCATGCTGACAGTCGAGACCCAGCCCGGGCGTGCGTACCGGCTCGAGTTTGCCGAGGACGTCGCGTCGGGGTTCTGGCTCGAGGATCAACCCTCGCAGACGGCTGCGGGCGTGGTGATCGAATTCCGCACCTCGCCGGCGGCGTCGGGTCAGCGGTTCTATCGTGTGGTGCGGCTCCCGTGAGGGACTGGAATCCAAGCCCGATGACTGATCCTCAATGGCTCGATTGGTGCCGGCGGTTGCAGGCGATCGCGCAGAACGGACTGTGCTTCGCCCGCGATCCTCATGACGTCGAGCGTTACACGGCGATCCGCGAAATCGCCGCCGGGATGCTGTCGCGTGGCTCCGGTCTGGACGTGGCCCTTGTGCGCGGTGTGCTCGAGAAGGAGACCGGGTATGCCACGCCCAAAGTGGATGTGCGAGGCGTGGTGTTTCGCGGCGATCAACTGCTGCTGGTGCGGGAGCGGGCGGAGGGCCGGTGGACGCTGCCAGGGGGGTGGGCGGATCCCTGCGAGTCGCCCGCCGAGAGCGTCGAGCGGGAGATCCGGGAGGAGTCGGGCTTTGTCACCCGGGCCTCGCAGATCCTGGCGGTGCTCGACCGGAGCAAGCATCCTCATGAACCGCCATTTGCCTTCCATGTCTACAAGATCTTCATGCGGTGTTTCATCATTGGCGGCAGCGAGTGTCTCAGTCAGGAGACGGATGCCGTGGGGTTCTTCGGAGAAGCGAACCTGCCGGAACTGTCGATCAGCCGGGTGACGCCCCAGCAGATCCGACGCCTGTTCGAGCACCACCGGAATCCGGCGTTGCCCGCCGATTTCGACTGAGGAAGAACCCCGCACCGATTCGGGACGGATCGCCGATTGAGACACCGGTGTGGCCGGCTTGGCTTTCCTTCCCCAATCTGTGCTCCGTCCTGAATCGGTGAGGGGTCTCTTGAGACCGGTGACCGAGTGGATGGACCTCCTTGCTGGGGTTCCCACCGATCGGCACCGATCAACGCAGAGGAGACGGGGAAAGGGGAGGGGGCAGGCTCGGCGGTGGCGCGGGGCGGCAGAGCAACCGCCGAGGCACGAAGAGCACGCCGAGCCCGCAGAGAACGAGGCAAACCAGACTTCCATCTCCCCTCCAACCCGTGATAGCGTCCAGCCGTGAGCGAGATCATCTTCGAGATCCTTGAGGACGAGAGCGAAGGCGGCTTCGTGGCCCGGGCCCTCGGCCACTCCATCGTGACCCAAGCGGATACGTGGGAGGAACTGCGGGCCAACGTTCGGGATGCTGTCCGGTGCCATTTTGACGAAGGCCAGGCGCCGCGCGTGATTCGGCTTCACCGGGTATTCGACGAAGTGCTGGCGCTGGCATGAAGCTTCCCCGCGACGTCGCCGCGGCCGACCTCGAGAAGGCCCTGCGGCGGGCCTTCGGATACGAGTTCACTCGACAGAGCGGTTCACACCGCCGGCTTACCACGCAGACCGGCGGCGAGCATCACCTGACCATTCCCGTACATGATCCTGTCCCCCTATCGCTCCCGCCGCGGTCAGCGCCCGCGGCTAGAGATTGTGCCCGCGGTGAGGGCGGGACGGCGGCGGTCACGGTTGCAGCAGCAGGCTCGAGGGGGCGAAGGCGCGGAGGGGCAGAGTGAACCGGCCTTGCCGGACGGCGATGGTTTTTCCGGAGGGCAAACCCCGGAGGTCCACCGGCTGGATCGTGGCCACGTCGAGACCGCGGGGCAGCCGCACTTCGCAGTCGCCGGTGTAGCCGGCGTGTTCCCACAATCGCAGCAAGGTGCCCTTGCCGCGGGCGTTGGGGCCAAAGGCGGTCACACGGACGCCGCGCCGGGAGAGTTCGAGGCCGGTCTGGGCAGGGGGCAGAGTGCCGGCCGGGCCATCCGCGACCGCCGCCACGAGGGGGGACCGGGCTTCGTCGGAGGGGGTGATGAGGTTCTGTTCGGCGTTATCGCCGTCGACCGACCAGAGACGGACGCGCGAGGTCCAGGTGCCGGCGTTCCAGAGACGGAAGTTGGTGGTCCATTGATTGTTGAACACGTTGAGGTAGACGCGTCCCGGGCGGGGTTTCCACGTGGCGCTGTATTGCCATCCGCCCGGTTGGCCGAGGCTGACGAGGGGCGAATCAAGCGGGCAGAGGCCGACGCCGCGCCCGTCGTCGCCGGTGACGGTCAGTCCGCCGTTGAGCGCGAGTTGATCGAAGTTGCAGCCCTCGATGATGTCGGCGGCGGGATCGACGATGGATCCGAGGCGGGCGAGGCGGAATTGGGGATTGTGCACGGCGAGGGGGAGGGAGAGCCAGCCGGCCTCGGGCCAGGGATCGAACGGTTTATGGTGGACGGTGAGTTCGACGTCGAGGCAGGGCAGGTCGCGGTAGAGGACGAACCGGGTCGTGACACTGTGAGCCAGGTCCGGGCGGGCGGCGGCGTTCAGGGTTGCGGTGGTGGCGACGGCATCCTGTCGGATCCGTAGGGTGAAGTGGGATGGAGAGGCGGCGGCGTAGGGGACCTCGCTTGCCGGGGGGAGGCTGGGCTTGCCCAGCTCATTGGTGGCCCAATCGGCGTTGATCTTGACGTAAGCCTTGACGAAGGCTTGGACCTGGTCGCGGTCAAACCGCTCGTACAGGTACTGCCCGAAGCCCTGAGGAGCCCGGGGATCGATCAGCTCGCGGCCGGTCCGTTTGTCCGTGAGGGAGATGAGGATACCGCGGGCGGGATCGACGACGGCTTTGAAGAACGGGCTTTCGAGGATGGGGCTGTCGGTGTCGGCGGTGGCTGTCGGTGTCGGCGGTGGTGCGGCGACGAATTCAAACGTGCGGTAGCCCATGGCGGGAATGTCTCGAGCCAGGAAGAGGAGGAGGCCGTCGGCGGTCTGGCTCGGGACGGTTTCGCCGCCATCGCACGGTTTGAGGCCTGGGGGTGTGGTGACGGCGAGGTCGAGGCGCACCAGGCCGCTGCGTTTCCACGGCAGGGGATTGAAGACGACGATCCGCCGGCCGGGCACGGCGACGGCGCCGGCCAGGGCCTGCATCCGGTCCGCCAGGATGGGGGTGAGGAGGCGTTGCGCCTGTTCGATGTAGCCGGTGTGCTCGTCCCAGGAGGACTCGATGCGGGCGAACTTGCCGGCCGCTCGATCCGCCTTCCAGGCGTCGCCGAACGGCAGGGTGTACTTTCCGTAGATCCACCAGAAAGCGCCGCCCCAGGTGTGCTCGCCGTAGAGGAGGCTTTGCTCGAAGGCCTCCGCCAGGGGGGCGGTGACGTCAGCGCCGGGAACGTTCCAGGCGGTGAGATGGGTGGCGAGGCTCTCAGTGGCCACGAGGGCGGGGCGTAGGTTCCGGGCGATGCTCGCGCCGCGCGGATCCGCCATGGGACCGTGAATCCAGGTGTCGGGCATATCACCGCGGACAACGGGCAGGTCGGGTTTCCCGGCGAGGATGGCGTCGGCGAAATCGGAGAGGCGGCCGATGCGGATCGTGACGCCGGGCAGCTGTGTTGCGGCGTTGGCGAGCAGTTGTTTGACCTCGTTGGGCTTGGGGGGGCCGTGGTTATCGCCGGTGTGGATGAGCGCGAGCCAGGTTGAGTGCGGCCAATCCTGGGGCGGGACGAGGCCGGTGCCGTAGCTTTCGGCAGTGTACATGGTCAGCAGGCGGGATCCGTCGGGTCCTTCCCACCAGAAGAGCCGCGGCACGTGGGGGGACCGGCTGGCGGCGTTGCAGCCGAGGTGGAGGAAATCGACGCCGGCATGCCGCAGGAGTGTCGGGAGGATCCAGGAATGGCTGGGGACGTCGGTCATCTTGGCGTCACGCGGGAGGGGACGGCCGGTGGCCTTCGAGAGATCGGACGAGAAATCGAGGCCGCGGACCAGGTCCTCGGGTTCGAGCAATTCGGTATGGGTGGTGAAGGGGAGGGCATGGACGGCGAAGCGGCCCTGGGCGAGCGCGTCGAGGATGCGCTGTCGGCGTTCCGGGGTCTGGCCGGGCCAGGCCTCGGCGATCTGGGTGAGCGGCCACCCGGGGAGGGTCCAGACGAACTGTTGATCGGGCGGGAGTGTCCGGTTGGCGTCCACGACGTCGAGCGCCTGATCGATCATCGCGGTGCGGTAGCGTGCGACGACGTTGCTGGCCATGTCAGTGTAGCCGATGTCGAAGTGCGTCTTGAAGACGACCACGACCTCCCGGACACGGGGCGGGGCGGGCGGGGGGTCGCTGACGGCGGCCGTCACGCTCGCGATGCCGAGGAGTCCCCCGGCGAGCAGTCGATTCCAGCGGGTGATTCTCGGGGTCTGCATAGGTGTTCGCGGGACCTCGGAGGATTGCGGCAGGTCACTTGCCGGCGCTAGAGTCCTCGACTTGTGGAATGTGTGGTCAACAGGTCAAGTTTGGTCCCTGACGCTCCAAACCCGCCCCCCCCTGCCTTCGAGGACTCTACATTAGCGAGGCGCGGAAGAGAGGGTCCGGAAAGGCAGGCAGGTTTCATGGGATCGCGGACTTCGTTAGGTCTGAGGCGGCGCCTCGCTAGGACGTTGGTAGACGCGGACATAATCGATGGTCAACCGCTGGGGGAAGATGGTGTCGTCGACCCCCTGCTGGCCGCCCCAGGCCCCGCCGATGGCGAGGTTGAGGATCAGATACTGCGGCGCGCCAAAGGGCCAGGAGTCGACGCCGGTGCCGTCGTTGGCCAGGGTGAAGTACCGGGTGTCATCGACGAAGAAGTCGAGCTTCTGCGGGGTCCACTCGAGGGCGTAGACATGGAATGTCTTTTCCGCATTGGGGAGGCGGAGTTGGGAACCGCGGCCGTTGCCGCGGGCGTGGTTGTGGCCGCGGGTATGGACATTGGCGTGGACGACGCCGGGGGCGTGTCCGACGTACTCGAGGATGTCGATTTCGCCGCAGGCGGGCCAGCCGACCTGTGCGATGTTGGTGCCGAGGGTCCAGATGGCGGGCCATGTGCCCCGGCCCGACGGCATTTGGGCGCGGACTTCGATCCGGCCGTACGTCCAGGAGGCGCGTCCGCGGGTGGTCACGCTGGCGGACGTGTGGTCGGCGAACTCGCGTCGCTGCTGCCAGCGGCGCTCGGGGGCGTTCGCCTGGTATCGCGGATTGGGGAAGCGCTCCTTGCGGGCTTCGATGACGAGGTGACCGTTCTCGACCCGGGCGTTTTCGATGCGGTTCGTGGTATAATACTGGAGCTCCTGGTTTCGAACGAAACCCTCCTCGTAGGACCACTTGGCGGGATCGGGCAGGCCGTCGCGGTCGAATTCATCGGACCAGACGAGCTGCCAGTCGGCGGCCGCTGCGCGGAGGGCGAGAAGCGCGAGAGGGGCCAGGATTGCCACACGCGAGAGTGCCTTCATGACGCCATCGCAACGCGGGGCGTGGGCGCTGTCAAGCTCTCACCCGCCCGGATCCTCGCCTCCCGCGTGCGGCGCGAACGCACGCCATCGGTGCCTGGTGGGTTTTTGCCTTGAAGGCGCGTGGGGTGTCGGCTCCGGGGAGGCCCGCCCTGGGGGCGGGCGGGCTTCCCAATCCGCGAAAACCCCGGACTGGGCGGCTCAAGGCGTCTGGTTCAGTCCAGGAGGTTGAGCCGCAAGGGACGCTTACGCGCGGCGCGGATTGGGGGACAGGATGAAGGCTTGACCTGCTGACCCCATGCACCACAATTCGAGGAGTCTAGAGTCCTCGAATTGTGGAATATGCGGTCAACAGGTCAAGTTTGGTCCCTGCCGTTCCAACTCCGCGCCCCTGCCTTCGAGGACTCTACATTAGCGAGGCGCGGAAGAGAGGGTCCGGAAAGGCAGGGAGGTTTCATCGGATCGCGGACTTCGTTAGGTCTGAGGGACGCCTCGCTACAGAAAGGTCTTCGATGAACACTCGGGCACTCCGTTCTTTGGGCAGGGATCTTGCCTATCTCGCCTGGCTGACGCGGGTTGGGCTGAAGCCGCTCAGTCGATGGGAGGCCGCATTCGATTCGGGCCTTGTTGGGGCTTTGGGCGGGTTGGATCTTCAGACCGCGGTCGTCCACCGGAAGACACTCGCGGGCGGGCCGGTTCGTGAGCTTCTCTTTTCCCGGTCCTCGGATCCCCTCGAGTCGTATGCCGCGCGTTTCGAGGGCACGCGTCTCGAGCCGAGCCCCGAGAACGTCCGGTTCGAGGGCCAGCTTTTCGGGTACCCGGCCTGTTGCGTCGAGAGCTATGTCGCTCACGGCTACCGGCGGAACTCGCTGCGGCGGGCGGACCAGCGGCTTTTGTTTCACTGGGCGTGTCCGGCGTGTGGAGTGACGCCGCGGTTGCTGCCGGGGTATCGCGCGGCGCATGCCGCCTGCCGTGAGGCGTGGCGGGCGGCCGGGGGCCGCGGGCTGTCACGGTTGGCGCGGCGGTTGTCATCGCTGTCGGGGGGCAAGGCCCTGGTGCGGCTCGCGGCGGCGGCGACGTTGGCGGTGGCGGCGGCGGGGGTGCAGGGTATGGCGTCGATCGATCCCGATCCCCACGTGTTGCCGCTGAGCGTTTGGGATGATCCCGACGGCGACGGGTTGACGAGCCGGGAGGAGGGCGTTCTGGGGACCTGCGACACCTGTGCCGACGAGGATGCCAACGGGGTTCCGGACGGTGTGGATCTGGCGAAGGTGCTGGCTGCGGCGCTGGCGACGCTGCCGACGGAAGCTTCGGGCACGCAGCCTTACGTCCTTCACCACATGGCGTTCGGGCTCGAGAACTGCAAGGTCTGCGGCGCCGCCATCAATATGGGAGTGATCGAGGTGGTGAATCCACTCGAGAACCAGTCGATACGCTTTCCCTACATGGGGCAGCATTATCTCGAGCACGGGAGCTTCGAGTATGCCGGGAGCGTACACAGCGGGAGGGTGAACCCGGCGTTGCTCAAGCTGCTGCTGACTGCGGGGGGGCTGGGCCATTTTCTGCCGGAGCCGGTGGCATGCGACACGGACGGAGATGGCTTGTGGGACATCGAGGAGCCTTCATTCCGGTGTCATCCCGCCCGGCCGGACACGGATGGGGACCGGGTGCCGGACGGGATCGACGCGGCTCGGGCGTTGCGTCTCCGGCTCGACGCCTTGCCGCGGGCGGCGAGCGAGGAGCAAGGTCCGAAGGACCGTCCCTTTGTGGTCGAGCATCCGATGGATGGCATTGAGCTTTGCCCGCGGTGCGGCGAGTGGGTGGTGATGGACATGTGGCTGGTGGTGAACCCGCTCAACGGCGTCAGCGTCTCCGTTCCGTCGATGGCGTTGCATGACCTCGAGCACGGCGGTTTCCTGTGGAAGGGCGGGCAGTTGGCGGGTGGCGAGGGGCGTATTGACCCGCGCCAGCTCCGCGCGGCTCTGGGCGCGGAGAGCGAGGAGCATTGGCTCGTCGTGTCGCCGGATTCGGACGGGGACGGCCTCAGCGACCCGGAGGAGGAGGGATTGGGCATGGACGCCCAGCGACCGGATGAGGACGGCAACCAGGTGCGGGACGGGGCGGATCTCGCTCTGAAGCTGGCGCAGGAGATTGCGGCGTTGCCCGACAGGCCTCTGCCGGACGGGGTGTACAAGGAGGAACACCTTCTGCGCGGACTCGAGACGTGCGACGTGTGCGGGGCGCATGTTAACATGGGCTGGCTCGTCGTCTGCAATCCCCGGGCGGGGCTCCACGCCAAGCTGCCTTACATCGGGCTGCATTACTTCGAGCACGGCGGGTTTTCGTATGCGGGGGACGTTCACGGCTTCGACCGGGCCGAGGTCACACTGCTGATGGACGCCCTGCATTCGAAGGGGCCGAGCCATCGGCTGGCGGTGCCGGGCGATGCGGATGGCGACGGGTTGACGGACCCGGAAGAGAAGCACTTCAAGACGGATCCGGGAAGCGCCGACACCGATGGGGACGGTGTGCCGGACGGGTTCTGCCTGGCGCGGGAGCAGTGGCGGGCGGTCCAGGCGCTGCCGCGAACCGTGGGGCGGACGACCCACGCGGTGGACTACGTGATGAAAGGCCTGGTGAAGTGTGACGTGTGCGGGCAGTCGATCAACATGGGTTACGTCGAGGTGGTCAATCCGGCCCGCCATCTCACGCTCGAGATTCCCTATCTCACCCTGCACTTCATGGAGCATGGCAGTTTTCTGCCGTCGCCTGGCAAGCGCCTGGATCCGATTGCCCTCGATGCGATCCTGCGGCCGGTGGTTGTTGTGGCGTCCGAAAGCGGGCGCGTGAGCCTGTGCTGGCTGGGGCAGGCGGGGTGCACGTATCGTATCGAGAGCGCGGCGGAGCTGGGCGGGCCCTGGGAACAAGGGCAGGTGTTCTATGGCGAGGGCGGGGAATTGAGGTTCGAGGAGGCCGTGGAGGCCACCGCGGGCCGGCGGTTCTACCGCGTCGTCGAGGAGTGAGCCGCAGCGGACTGGGTTCGCGCAGGGGGGTTGCTGCGGGTCGAGAGGACCCGCGCCCCGGAAGGGAGCCAGTTCACGGTTTCTCGGCGAACCCTGCTGCTTCGCAGACCACGCGGCCGTCGACGATCGTGAGGAGGACCTTGGTGTTGGCGATTTCGGCGGGCGTGATGGTGAACACGTCGCGATCGAGGAGGATCAGGTCGGCGAGTTTGCCTGGCGCCAGGGTGCCTTTCAGGCGCTCCTGGAACTCGGCTGTTGCCGAGCCGATTGTGAAGGCGCGCACGGCTTCCTCGACGGTGATCTTCTGGTCGGGGATCCAGCCGTCGGGGTTGCGGCCATCGAGGGTTTGGCGGGTGACCGCGGCGGCGATGCCCAGCAGCGGGTTGAGCGGCGCCACGGTCCAGTCGGATCCGAAGGCGAGGGTGGCTCCACTGTCGAGGAGGGATCGGAAGGCGTAGGTGGTGCGGGCGCGTCCGGGGCCGATCCGCTTCTCGGCCCAGCGACCGTCGTCGGCGCAATGATAGGGCTGCATCGAGGCGATGACGCGGCTGTGCGCGAAGCGGGGGATGTCAGCCGGGCGGAGGTGCTGGGCGTGCTCGATCCGACAGCGGGCTTCGCGGGTGGCGGGCGGCGGTGTGCCCTGCTCGAACACGGTTAGGATCTCGTGGTTGGCGCGATCGCCGATGGCGTGGATGGCGATTTGCAGGCCGGCGGCGGTGGCGGTGCGGACACGGGCGAGCATGGCGCCCTCGGGCATCATTTCGTCGGTGGCGAGGCCCCGGGTATCGGGCGCGTCGTTGTACGGTTCGAAGAACCAGGCGGTGGTCGAGCCGAGGCTGCCGTCCGAGAATCCCTTGAGGCCGCCGATGCGGAGCATGGGATTGCCGAAACCGGCGCGGACGCCGATGGCAGCGAGCTTCTCGAATTGCGGGAGGGGCCAGAAGGCGTAGATACGGGTGTCGAGCTGGCCGCGTTCGAGGAGTTCCTGGTAGACGCCGACGTCCTCGTTGGCGGACATGTCCTGGACGCTGGTGACGCCGAGGCTGGCGGCGTGCCGGGTGGCGGCGCGGGCGGCGGCGAGTTTCTCGTCGCGGGTGGGCGCAGGGATGATGCGGGTGACGAGGCCCATGGCGGCGTCCTTGAGGATGCCGGTTGGCTCGCCGGTGGCGGGGTCGCGAACGATGAGCCCGCCGGGGGGCGTTGGGGTGTCGCGGGTGATGCCAGCCTGTTTCAGGGCGAGGCTGTTGGCCAGGGCCATGTGGCCGTCGAGACGGCTGACGAAGACCGGTCGGTGGGGCACGGCGGTGTCGACCAAGGTGCGTGTGGGCAAGGGCGCTCCGGGCCAGGACTCGTGATCCCAATCGCCGCCGGTGATCCACCGGCCTTCAGGGATCTGGGCTGCGAACTGGCGGAGGCGCTCGGTGAACTCCCCGGGCGTCCGCGCGTCGCGCAGGTCGACGTTCGACAACTGGAAGCCGCCCGAGAGAAAGTGAACATGCGCGTCGTTGAACCCGGGGAGCAATAATCGGCCGCGGGCGTTGATGACGCGGGTGTTCTTGCCGGCCAGAGCGCGGACGGCGGCCTGATCCCCCACGGCGGCGATCCGGTTGCCGGCGATCGCCACGGCCTCGGCCCGAGGCTGTTCGGGGTCCATGGTGCGGACGTTGGCGTTGACGACCAGGAGATCGGCCTGGGGCAACCCCGAGGCGTTGCAGGCAGGGTGGTGGGGCATAAGACAGGACGAGAGAACGATGGCCGTGACCCCGGCGTTCATGCGGGCACAGTTGTATCGGAATCCCGACACGGTGGCAATGCCGGCCCGGATCGCCTCGAGGCTACGTGGAGCAGTGCCGGGGTGAAGCAGCGGATACTGGACGACGACGGTGTCCGGCGCACCATCGGGGTTCTGGTTCCCCGGGGTGGCAGCGGCCAGCGGTTCGTCCGGCTGAGGGTCGCCCATTAGCTCCTTGTCAGACAATATCTACCAACATGCTATCTTCCTCGCCCCCTCGACTGCGCTCGGGGGAGAGGGCAGGCCTGTCCGCCGTATCCTTGGCGAAGGCGGAGGAGAGGAGGGGCCTGTGTCAGTCCGCGAGCGGGGCACCCCTCTCCCTCGATGCCTCCCCCCGCTCCGGGGTCGCAGGGGGAGGGAAGAACCGGCGCGCGGACTTGGTTGGGTTTGAGGCGCGCCTCAAACCCAACCAAGTCCTCAGGCCCATGAAGAGCCTGCCGTGCTTGCCCACCCTCTCTTCCGCGCCTCGCTCATCAGAGTCCTCGACGGAGGAAGGGGAGGCCTGGAACAACAGAGACCCAAACTTGACCTAATCGCATCGACTTTCACAAGTCGAGGACTCTAGCGGGGACGGATGCCGGCGGCGGTCTCTGGGGTTTGAGGGGTGTGGCGCCGTCTTCACCGACGGGATAGGCGGCGTCGCAGTTGGCGAGGGCGGCGATGAGGTCGCGCATCATGCGATCGAGCTGGGCTGGTTGCGTGGCGGCGAGGTTTTGTTGTTCGAAGGGGTCGGTCTTGAGGTTGAAGAGCTGGTAGTGCGAGTTATCGGACGCTGCCGACGGGTAATAGTGGTAGACGACCTTCCAATCCCCGTCGCGCCAACTGGACCAGTAATCGCTGCGGTGGGGTGCGTGCGGGTAATGCATGAGGAACCGCTCGGGCCGGCCGCGGTCGGGTCGGCCGGCGAGCAGCTTGTTGAGCTTCAGGCCGTCGACCGCGTAGTCGCGCGGGGGTTTGACGCCGGCGACGTCGAGAAGGGTGGGGAAGAGATCCTGGACGGCGGCCTGCTGGATTTGGATGGTGCCGGCGGCGATGGGGAGCCGCTTTTGGCACGGTTGGCCCGGCAGGGGTTTGGCCCAGGCAGCGATGAACGGGACGCGCATGCCGCCTTCGTAATGGGAGCCCTTCTTGCCGCGGAGGGGGGCGGCGCAGGCGACTTCGTGGGCGCCCCCGAGGGGCGCGTCGCTGCCGTTATCGCCGAGGAAGAAAACGAGCGTGTTCTCCGCGACGCCCAGGTGCTCGAGGTGATCCAGCAGGTCGCCGAGGGACTTGTCCATGCCCTCGATGAGCGTGGCGAAGGCCTGGGCCTGGGCCGACTTTCCGGAGTGGACGTAGTTCGCGGCGAAGCGCGGATCGGATTCGAACGGCGCATGGACGGCGTAGTGGGCAAAGTAGAGGAAGAAGGGGACGCCGGCTTTCACGGCGTCGCTGACGCGCGCCTTGGCCTCGATCGTCAGGGCCTCGGTGAGGAAGGTGTCGGTGCCGTGGTATTTCCCGAGATGCGGCACGGCGTAGCTGGCGTTCGGGGTGCCGTGGCCGAAGTTTTTCTTGCCGTAGTAGCTGCCGGGGTGGCCGAAGCAGGCGCCGGCCACGTTCACGTGAAAGCCGAGGTTGGTCGGGTCGGCGCCTGGGGAGCTGCGGGGGCCGAAGTGGCCTTTGCCGACGTGAAGGGTGCGGTAGCCTGCGGAGCGCAGCAGGTCGGGCAGGGTCACGTCGCTGGACCGGAGTCCCCGCCAGTTCCAGTCGGGGGGGCCGTGGGGGCCGGCGTTGTCCTTGTCGGGGTTGATCCAGTTGGTGGTGCGATGGCGGGCGGCGTTCTGGCCGGTGAGGATCGAGATCCGCGTGGGCGAGCAGACGCTCATCGCGCAGAAGTTATTGAAGCGGATGCCCTGGGCGGCGAGACGTTCCATCGCGGGCGTTCGATAGAACTCGTTGAGCGGGTAGCGGCGGGGCTGGCCCGTTTCGCCGGTGAGGAATGGCACCGAGGTGTCCATGATCCCCATGTCATCGACGAGGAAGACGACGATGTTGGGCGGGGGCGGGGCGGCGGGGAGCAGGCTGGAACCGAATGCCAGCCACGCGATGAGAGGCAACACGGCTTTCACCGCGGCATCGTGGCATGGAGTCCGGTCCCGGATCGAGTCTGAAGTTGGGCTCCGCGGGACGAAGGGTCCACGAACCGGCACGATGGGCATCCCATAGGGGAGGCTGGGAGTGTCAAGAGCCCGGAGCGCTCCCGGATCCTCGGGTAACGCGTGTGGCGCGAACGTCTGCCATCAGCTCCTGGTGGGTTTCGGCCTGGAACGGCGCGTGCGGTGTCGGCTCTGGAATCAGCGGTTGGCGGTCGGAGCCCACTCGAGTCGGGTCTGAGAGACCGCGAGCTTGTCGATGGCGAGGCGTGACAGTGGTGCGGGATGCAGCGCCCCTTCGGTCCAGAGGGCGAGGGTGCTGGTGCGGGATCGGGAGTCCGGACGCTCGGACTCGCCGATGGGGAGGAGGCTCTGGGCCAGGTCAGGATCGTGCATGGGCACCCATTGTGTGTAGGACTGTGCGGTTTGGCATCCGATCGTTCCGCCGTCGATCGCGTGGAGGGCTGGCAAGGGCACCGCGAGGCTGTCATCCAGGGCCGGGAACCCGTCCAAGCTTTCGCAGTAGCCAAGGCGCTGTCGCCGGACCGCCTCCCGGGCCCGCAGGCTCCAGCCGGCAGGGTCAGGCCCGTGTTTCTGTTGAGCCGACCGCCAGGCTGATGCGAGCGAGCGGTCGATGTAATCCTGTTCCGAGGCCGACAACTCGGCGCGGGCGTCCTGCCGCAGGCGCGCCGTCGCGGTCTTGAGGAAGTAGGCCAATCCCGACTCGCCCCCGCCGTAGACTGTCGCCAGGTCGGTGGTCATGATACGGAAGAAGGTGTTGAGCTCGAGCGCCAAGGCCGCGCCCTCCTGGTTCAGGGACGACGCCGCGCCGGCGCGGTACCAGGGCTCGAGCTGGGCCAGGGCCAGGCGTGCGTCGTCCGAGAGTTCGTGTTTCAGGGCGTCCCGCAAGTGCAGGCCCAGCTTGACGAGGTCGCGGCGGGCCGGGTTCACCGTGTCGAAGTGCACCTGCCGCACCTCCTCGGGTGTGAAGCGTTCCCGGGCGGTGAGACACTCGCGCAGGCGCCAGGATCGAAGCGTATCGCCACCGGTGCCGGTCATGGCACCCAAGGGGAGGGGATACCAGGACTCGATGGGGCGGTGGTTGCCGCTGTACAGAAAGCCGGCGGCCGGGTCGAGGACGCCCGGGAGCAGATCGGCCGGGAGAATCTCCTGCCAGTCGTGGTCCCGCTGGCGGCCCGGTCGGGCGGTGCGTCCGCCCGTGGGATCCTGCCTCGAGCGGACCGGAATCGCCGCGACGGCGCGGTAGCCGATATGGCCATCGCGGTCGCCGAAAACCACGTTGGCGCTCGGGAACCGCCAGTCGAGCAGGGCCGCATCGAATTCCCGGGCATTGCGGGCTCGCATCATGGCAAGTCCCGCCTCGACGGTCTCCCGCTGGGGTTCGCACATCGGAACGCGTTTGATCGCCACTTCGCCTTCGTCCGGCAGGGCGAAGCAGAACGCGGTGGCGACCGGTCCCAGGTGGGTTTCGCGGACGACGAACGGGATGGGATTGGCCTCCTTCACGCGGATGGTCTCCTGATGCACGGTCATCGGCCGCCACTCGCCGTCGAATCGGTACTGATCCGGGCGTTGGGCATCGGTCTCGAGCAGGAACAGGTCCGCTTGGTCGGCTCCCAGGGCGGTGATGCCCCACGCGACGCGATCGGTGAAGCCGATCAACAGGATCGGGCTGCCCGGCACACCAATGCCCCGCGCGTTGAAGGTCTTGCCGCAGACATGGAATTCGTAGAAGAGCGACGGATGGCGCACGGGGGTTTGGGGGTCGCTGACCAGCACGGACGAACCGGTCGTGGTTCGTCGGCCGGCCACGACCCAGGCGTGGCTGAACTTGGGGCCCTGGGCACGCTCGCCGCCGGCCTGGAAGCCATGGTCTCGGGCGTAATGCTCGACGCGCTCGATCCAGTCACGGGACACGTCGGTCCGCTTGACCACCGCCGGTGCGTCATCCGGGGGCAGCGCCGCGGCGGTCGCCGATGCTGCACGTTGCAACCGGGCCGTTTCCGTGGGGCGACCGTCCCCCTGATCTCTCCGGGCGCGATCGGGTGCGCTCGGTGTTCGGGCGTTGCGGCCGGCGATGAGGTCGCGCGTGCCGTCCGTGGCGAAGAACTGGCCGAGGTGCCACCAGGAGGCGAGACAGTCGGCGGGAGTCCATGGTTCGGGTTCAAGCCCCATGCGGGCGAAGAGGGGATGCAGGTCCCGCCGGTGTTCGCGGAAGCAGGCGTTGACTCCATCGCAGTAGGCTTCGAGCAGGGACGCCGTGGCGCGGTCGAGATTGGCGGCGGTTTGTCGGGCGGCGCGGTGAAAGCCGAACGTCCGCATCTTGCGATCGTGATCCACGGAGGTAACCCGACGGTTGAGCTGGCGGACCTCGCCGACCACCTCGGAGAGTCGGCCCTGGATGATGCGCAGCGCGTAGGTCATTTGGAACGCCCGATCCTCGGCCGTCGCGTAGCCCAAACCGTAGAACGCACCGGCATCCGTCTCGGCGAACACGTGGGGAATGCCCCACGGATCGCGCACGATCGCGATCTCCTCGGCCAAGCACAGCGGGGTCCCGCCCAGCATGGCGGCGGCGAGAAGGCCGGGAAACAAACGAATGAGTCCGTGAGAAAGGAGCGAGCGCCGAGGCCGCCCGAGCCGGGCCTGTCGCCGCGTCGGTCCGCACTTCGGCGATGTTGCGTCATTCATTGGTTTCCAGGGGTTGATGGGTTGATGGCCAGCAGCTTGCCCTGCTTGCCCTGGCCGGACAATCCCAGTTTCCTGAGGGTTTGATCCCGCTCCGGGATCGCGCACATCCCGTTGCGGGCTCGTGGAAAGGCAGGAGGCAGACCAATCCGTGCCCCGTTCATCAGGACGACAGGGGTATCCGCCATTGCCCGTTGGACGGCGTCTTGACGCTTACCACCGGAAGAAGCGGTACGGATCATCCCATTCTGTCGGCCGGGTGAGATAAAGGCCTTCGAGCCAGCGGCCGGCGCCTGGATCCTGAACCAGCGTGCGGCCCGCGCGGTCGTGCTGTCCCTGGCGCGCGTCTGGCACAGGGGCTCCGGTGCTCGCCGTCGAGGGTTCGTTGTTCTTCTCGACGGGATCATGGAAACGGTCCAGAAGGGGCGTCGAGCCGGCGACGCCGAGGTTTCCCAGCAACCGGCTCAAGGCGAAGGACGTCCGGACGTGGGTGCGGCGCTGGTTGAAGCGCTCCGGCCGCGGGTCGAACTCCCAGGGGCGCAGCTGGCAAAACACCACGTTGGTGGCAAACGCGAGGACGCCGTCGCCGACGATCGTGGCCCCGCCGGTGACGAGCGGCAGCCGTCGGGGATCGCGGGAGTGGGCATCCGCCGGGGAAACCCCCGCGAAGGGCGAGGCTGCCTCGCAGGGGTCGAACGGGGTGGCGATGTGTTCGGCGGTTCGCATGGTGACAGGATCCGGCAGGAAGGCGTTCGCTTCCGGTTCGGCCAGTCCGACGGCCAGGACGCGCCCCCCGCCCCGGATCCAGTCTGCGAGGGGCGCCCCGGCGCGGGCGATGGCCTGGCCGCCGCCGGGGCCGACGATGAGCACGTCGTCGGGCTCGGGGCATTCGCCTGCGAAGGGACGAGGCTGCACGCCCACGGCGTTGAGCCACGCCTGTCCCGCCGGGTCGCCGGCGTACACGGCAGTCCGCACAGGGGCGGACTCCGCGGTGTCGATGTACCGGAGGATATTGTCGGCGAGGGTCTCTGCCGCCGGGTCGGTTTCGGTCCGCCCGGTGACGTCCATCTGGCAGAAGAGGACCCGCCCCTGGCCCTCGCGGTACTCGAGCAGCGGGCTGTACTGCAGGGCAAAACCGCCGTCGAGGATCGGCAGGAAGTTGCCGCGGGGCGGTTTTTCGATCAGGACCGAGGCCACAGTGCCGCGGTTGCCGCAGCGCCAGAGCCGGGTGACTTCGAGTCCGCACCAGCGCACGGCGGGCGCGCCGTTGTAGCGCGGGCTCGGCGCGCAGTCCAACGCGGGGGGAGTCAGGGTGGCAGCGCCGCGCCAGTCGCGCAGCGCCCCGGCATCCAATCCGGCGAGCAACGGGCTGTCCGGCACGCGCGGCCAGACCTGTCGCAGACCGTACTCGGCGATCCGGAAACCGAGCCGTTGCTCGAGGACGTGGGCGGTCTGCTCGAAGACGACGACTTTGAGTCCGTCCCGCACGCGGCGGAGGGACGGGGCTGGGCCGTCCGCGGACAGGGCGCGCTTGCCGATCAGCAGGACGTCGAAGTTGGCAAGATCTGATGTGGCGTCGACGGTCTGGCAGGCGACGCCCCGGTCGGCCAGCCATCGGGCGGTCTGCCCGGGCGGATCGAACAGCGCGATTGTCGAGGTCGGCCGGACCGGTGTCCGACGAGGCATGACCTGGAAGGTGAAGGCATCTTCCTGGTGTTCCCCGGTGTTCGAAGCGAAGCTGGCGTCGATCCGGTAAGTGCCGGACGCAAGGTCGTTCGGGAGCTGGAACTCGAAGGGAACGCGCATCTGAGTGCCGGCGGGTACGACGAGTCCTGTGGGGTCAGTCCTCACAATCGACACTCTCGAGTTCTTTGGTTGGCGCGTGAGTGGACTCCACGACGCTGTGGTGTCGCCGGCGACCGGTTGGCGGGAGTTGTTGATGAGGATGAGCTGTTTGCGCACCGTTTCGCCGGGGTGGAAGAGGTGATCCTTGGCGGTGAACTGCTCCGCGCTGCCGGCGATCCACGCCAACAGAGGCCGGTTATTGCGGATCAGGGCCTGGGCGGTCGGGGTCGCGACCCAGTCGGATCGGTCATAGGCAAGATCGAACCGGGCGTAGGTGCGGTCGATGAAGTCCGGGCTGTAGCCGGGCTGTTGCAGGCGATCCCAATCGACCGGCAGGTCGCGTCGGCGCGACTGGAACCCGTCGCGCAGGATCCAGAACCGGCCGTGTTCCCACGGGGAGTTGCCCGAGAGCCCCCAGGTGCGGAACGCCCGCCAGTTAGCAGTCGTGTAGGCCGCTTGCACGGGCTGCATCTCGTCCAGTCGCCCATCGCCCACCGGCGTGGGGTAGTCCCAGCGATGCCAGACGCGTCCCCGCTGGAACTGCTGAGATTCCCAGCGCAGGTTTCGCTTTTCCCGCTCGCTGATCTGGTAGGCCGTGTCGCCCAGGAACTGGGCGTTCCACTCGGCGAGGCAGTATTCCCACGGCACGGGCGCGCTGCCGAACTCGCGTTTGCCCTGGTACCAGCCGCGGTACATCGTCCAGTCCCAGCCGAAGGGCGCGCCGTACTCGACGAGCACCATGGGTTTCACCCCCGCGCCCGCCCAGTGCTCGAACCAATCGTCCAGCTCCTGGATGGGGACGAAGTTGGGATAGAAGTTGACGGTGTACATGGAGCCGAGGTTGCCCGAGGAGTGATGGTAGACGAGGCGGCTGGGGTCGAGGCGCCTGACGATGGCTTCGGCGCGGAGGGCGCGAGCCGCATTGCGGGCGGCCCAGGTGTCCCGCGCATCACTCAGCCCGTCCATGGTCCACGGGTTCATGTCCTCGTTGTAACCGGTGGCGTTGTGGCTCATGGCGTAGCTCACCACACTGGGATGGCTCCCGGCCACGCGCACGTAATGGGCCGCGTGCCCGGCGTAGCCATTCGTCTGGTCTGCAGCCGGCGAGGTCCAGTCGTAGGCACTGAAGTGCGGCTGCGACAGTGCGACCAGCATGCCGGTGTCGTCTGCTGCCCGCAGGATGTCGTCAAAGCTGAGATGGGATCCAGGCTCGCAGCCGTAGTTGTGGGAATAGACGAAGTTGATCCCGAAGCTCTTGAGGCGGAGGAAACTCTCCCTGGCGGCGGCGTAGGTCGCCAGCGCGGCTCCCACCTGCGCGTTGTCCAGGGGGACGACCGAGAGATACAACCGGGTGCCGTTGAGGTGGAAATCACGGCCCTGGATCCAGAATTCCCGAAAACCGAACCGTATCGGGAACGCGATGTCCAGCGCACGTCCGGCCGCGTCGCACAACGACACTTCGGCGGCGTGCTGGTGTTGGGGAGTGTCAAGGTCCCAGAGCCGCGCCGGTTTCCAGGAGGCGCTGAATGCGGAGCGGCCGTTGACGCGATCGAGGGTCGGGGAAGCCGGGCCTGCGAACTCCGCGACGGTCCGGATCTCGTCGAGGATTCTGGCTTTGAGGGTGTAGGGTGTGTCTGGGTCAAGCCCGTCAAGCCCCGCGTCAACCGTGATCCGACCCTGACGGACTGAGGTATGCACCCGGAGATCGCCAAGCCTCGGCCCGGCCGGCTCGCTGACGAGCCACACGTCGCCGCACAAGCCGCGGCGCTCGACGGTTCCTTTTCGCTGTCGGGCGGCGTTGGTGTCGGTGAAGGACTCGAGGACGGCACTCAGGGGCATTGCGACGACGAGCAGGCTCAAGACCTGGGTTTGACCCGGACGAACCGCGGCGGTGATGTCGAGGCGCCCGGCCGGAAAGCGCAATGAGCCCGCCTCGAGTCCGTCAACAAGGACGGTGGCGAAGGAATTCAAGCAGCTGACATCCAGGGCGATGCGCCGGCCGGTCCAGGCGGCGGGGATTGTGATGGTCCGTTCGTACCACGCGGCCTGCAGTTGCCCGAGCTTCGCATCGTTCCAGCTGGGGTGGGCGTAGAGCGTCTGGTAATCACTTTGCATGTAGTCCTGCACTCCGGGCCAGGGGGCGGGCACTTTGTAGTAGCCCCACGTTCCCGTGGGCACCTCGCGGGAATCCGCGGCGGCCGGTTGCCACCGCCAGAGTCCGTTGATGCAGAGGCGCTCGCGTGTGGGCGTGGTTTCGCGTCGGGCTTTTGTCGCATCCCAGACGGCCCTGACGCCTGCGGGCAGCGGCACCGCGAAGTCGTTCTGCGCCCTGGCGGCGCAGGGCAACTCGAGCATCGTCCACATCGCGAGCAGCAGCAGGAGGCGACTGCGCCAGGGCGGGCTGCAGCAAGGGCAACGAAGGACCATGAACGAGGGCAGACGGATGAGGCTCGGTGGATTCATGCTGGCACTGGGGTCATCGATTCCCCCGGAAAGCCGGCGGTTCCGATTCCGGCTCGGTTTCCCACACGAAGATCGTGGGCGGTCGGACCGGGCCGCGTGCACGGGCAGGTGGCCCGCCAACAGCGAGGGAGACAACAGGTTGGTGGCTGTTTTCTGACAAGGCGAGGACTCTAGCTCCGGCGCAAGGACGAATCGAGTTGGAACTGGCCGCGGCTCCAACCATGGTCGCGCATTGGAATGGCCGCCTGCCCGGTCGTCACGTACTGTGAGCGGCATCGTGGATGGAGCATCGTTATGAAGACCAAGGTGGAATTGACGGAGGCGATGGAGCAGGAGTGGCCCGTGTGTCCTCACTGCAAGAAGGAGCTGCGCGAGCTGAAGTTCCGCAAGCGCGGCTGGCTGACCACGCTCATGGTGTTCTGGTGTCCGCATTGTCGCTCCCTGTTGAGCACCTCGATGACGTTCAATGGATGACGATGCTACGAGTGCATCCGTTTAGGATGCAGTGCCCGAGTTCTCGATCGGGGTTGGCCTTGACGCGCGAGGAGCAGGGGCCCAGCCTGAGCCGATGAGCTTCCCTGCTGCGCAACGGCCGGTGCCACGGCAATCCAGGCGTCTGTGGGGGCTTCCGCCCTGGATCCTGCTCCTGTGCGTCTTGAGCGGTCAGGGGGTCAGAAGAGGTGGCGCCGCGGATGCCTCCCAACCCGTTGTCAATTCCCTGGGGATGAAGCTGATGCCGATTCCGGCCGGGAGCTTTGAAATGGGCAGCGCCGACGGCGAGTTCGACGAACGGCCCGTTCACCGCGTCACGATCTCCCGGCCGTTCCTGCTGGCGGCCACCGAGGTCAGCAATGCCCAATACGAACGATTCGACCCGGGGCACAAGACGCTCCGCGGAAAGCGCGGGTTGTCGCGCGAAGACGACGAGGCCGTTCTTTTCGTCAGCTGGCATGATGCGGCGGCATTTTGCCAATGGCTGAGTGAGAAGGAGGGCAAACCGTACCGGCTGCCGACGGAAGCGGAATGGGAATATGCGTGTCGCGCGGGCACCACCACCGCCTACCACGCCGGCAATGAACTCCCCGCGGAATGCAGTCGGAGCCAGGTCTTCTCCTGGGACCCCAAGCCCGTATCGCTTCGTGTGGGCCAGACAGCACCCAACGCCTGGGGGCTGCAGGACATGCATGGCAACGCCGAGGAATGGTGTCTGGACACCTACGGTCCCTACCCGGCAGAGCCGCAGACGGAGCCCGTGGGCCGGGCGGGAGGCGAGATGAAGGTCGCCCGGGGCGGCAGCCACAACACCGAACCGGTTCACCTGCGAAGCGCCAATCGGATGGGGACACTGCCCGAGGACCGCCACTGGCTGATCGGCTTCCGGGTGGCTTGTGGAGGAATGCCCGCCTCGATACCGCTTCCGCCGGCACCGGCCGCGACTTGGGCCAGCGATGTGAAGCCGGCCAAGTCCGACTGGCGTCCGGCGGCCGACATGGAGCGGCCTTGGTTCGCGACGCCCCGGCAGTTCGTGCTGATCCCGGCCGGTTCCAACGGCCCGCTCTACTCCCAGCACAATCATTGTCCCTCGGTCACCTGGTGCGAGAACGGGGACCTGCTGGCGGTCTGGTTTTCCACGAGGACGGAGCGAGGGCGCGAGATGACGATCCTGGCCAGCCGCTTGCGCGCAGGGGCCGGTGCGTGGGATCCAGCCAGCGAATTCTTCAAGGCCCCCGACCGCAATATGACGGGATCAAGTCTCTTCAATGACGGGCAGGGAACGCTCTACCACTTCAACGGTCTCGAAGCCGGCGATGGCTGGGGCAACCTGGCACTGGCGCTGCGGACGTCCGTTGATAACGGGCTCACCTGGTCTCCAGCCCGCCTGATTCAGCCTGAGCACCAGCGTCGGAACCAGGTGATCAGCGGCACGCTTCGCACGGCGACGGGCGCGTTGATCCAGCCGTGCGATGCAGTCTGGAGCGGCCACGGCGGCACGGCCATCCACGTCAGCACCGATGGCGGCCGCACCTGGCGCGACCCGGGGGCGGGCACTCCACCGCCCAAGTTCGATGCCGGTCTTTCCGGCGGCACCATCGCCGGCATCCACGCCGGGGTGGTCGAGCTGGGCACCGGCCGGCTGATGGCTTTGGGCCGCGGCGACAGCATTCGCAGCCAGCAGGCCGGAGGGTCCGGGGTGGGGGATCGGATGCCGATGAGCCTGTCCTCAGACCTTGGCAGGACGTGGGCCTACGCCGCCAGCCCCTTTCCGCCCATTTCGAGTGGCCAGCGGCTGGTTCTGGCCCGCCTCCGGGAAGGGCCTCTGTTGTTCTGTTCGTTCACGGATCCGTCCGACTCCCGGCAGCCCAAGGGCTTGGAGGTCGTTGACGGCACAGGCAAACAGAACACCGGCTTCGGCCTGTTCGCGGCGTTGTCCGAGGACGACGGCAGGACGTGGCCCTATCGGCGGGTTGTAAGCGAAGGCGTCGAGCGCCGCCTGCATGGCGGCGCGTGGACGAGGGAATTCGTCATGGATGCCACCCACGGCGAGCCGCGCGGATACTTGTGTTTCACCCAGACACCGGATCGGCTGATTCACCTGTTGTCCAGCGCTGTCCATTACCAGTTCAATCTCGCCTGGCTAAAGCAGGGCGGGGTCATCGCCGAGAGCGAGACACCGTAGCCTGCCGCTGCCATCACCGCGGGCGGCTGCAGGAAGGGCTTCCAGAGGAGTGTTTTTGCTGGTTGTTATCCAGCGGGTTGGATACGCTCGAGATGCTGTGAAAGCCATCCCCTATCGATCCCTCCGGTCCTTCCTTGTGCTCCTGATCGCAGGGTTCCTCCGGGTCTGGAGTGCGGAGTCGGACGACTTCCTCAACCCGCCGGGATGCCAGTGGGGCCGCCTTCTCTTCACGAACATGGTGTGTTCGCGCGCCCTGGCTGTCGAACGCTGCCATGAGGGGTTCGTGGTCGCCGGGGAGGTGAAATCAA
Source organism: Verrucomicrobiota bacterium (assembly GCA_029556615.1). Classification (GTDB taxonomy): domain Bacteria; phylum Verrucomicrobiota; class Verrucomicrobiia; order Limisphaerales; family J093; genus JAKQDD01. The sequence goes on from JAKQDD010000176.1 coordinate 59,220, forward strand.
CGGCCGCAACAAGCCACATGGCGGCAGTGCTGGCTGTCGTGACGGAAGACGGCGCGCTGATCCGGAGCAACATCTACCTGGGATTGGAGTATCCGGAATGGGGTCGTCTCGGGTGCGGGGCAACTGCCGTCATGGCTTCCCATGACACCGCAGGTCAACCGGACGGCTATGTCGTGACGGGCTACAAGCACCAACAATTCATCGGGATCCCGGGCGATTCCCGCCCGGAATGGCTGAACCCGAGCCTCTGGGTGATGAAGACCGACCTGCTGCTGCAGCCGCTGTGGCAAATGAGCCTGGCCCGGGGCGTGTTCGAGTACGGCCCCGGTCTGGCCCGGTGGGGGACAGGCGTGGCGCAAACCGCCTATGGCTACGTGGTCACAGGGCAAGCTGACGCTTTGGATGTGATTGATCCCCTGGGCCATGACTCGGGATCCGGCGGATTGGGCTGCCTGCTATACCTGGACCGGGACGGCCGGGTCTTGGAGGTGCAGGAAGCCCAGCAGGCTGGCAACGAGTGGCTCGGCTCCGGGCCCAAATCGATCGAGCGCACCTTGGACGGCGGCTTCATCCTGGCCATCCACGACGCCGTGGTCCGCCTGGATGCGGGGGGGACGCCCGTCTGGACCAACACCCAGCCGGTGTGGCAGTACGATGTGAAGGAGAGCTCCAGCGGGGGGTTCGTGGCGGTGGGAAGGCCGCGGACGCCGGAATCGCCGGTCGCTCTGTACCAGAATGCCATGCTGAGCGCCTTCAACGCCCACGGCGCGCCGCTGTGGAGCGCGCTCTTCGGCTATGATGATCCGGGTGACATCGGCCGATCGCTTGTCATGGCCCCGGACAGCCTCATGGCGGCGGGGGAGACCGGCTCGATCGGCGCCGGGAGCAAGGATGTCTGGGTCGCCAAGCTCGATGCGGGCGGAAGCAAGCTCTGGGACATTGCGTTGGGCGGCCCGGGCTTGGACGTGGGCCGCGCCGCAGCGCTGTCGCAGGACGGCCGCACGGTTGTGGCCGGCGAGGCGGAAGTGGGCGCGAACCGCTGGATGTGGATTGTGAAGGTGAACCCGAACCTGCACGTGCCCCAGGCGCGGTTCACGGTCCAGCCCGGGAGCCCCGTGTTTCGGGATCAGCTCTTGACCTTCGATGCCAGCGGGTCCGGCAATCCCGGGGCATCGATCGCGGCCTGCCGGTGGAGTTTCGGCGATGGCACGACCGGCGCAGGCCTGACGGCGCAGCACAGTTATCCAGCAGTCGGCACGTACGAAGTGGTGCTCGAGGTGTTGAGTTCCGACGGCCCCAGGTCATGGGCGACGCAGAACGTCGAGGTGGCGGGTCTGGTGATGCAATGGCAGCGGTTCCATGGCGGGGATAACTACGACGTGACCGGCATCGTGGAAGCCCCTGACGGCGGATTTGTTCTGGCGGGTGGGGTGGATACCAGTTACGGGTCTTTGAATCACCTGTGGCTGTTCAAGGTGGACCGGCGTGGACGGCCCGTGTGGGAAAGGCTCGTCGACGCGCCAGTGGATGGAAGCGAGTACGCCCACGGCTTGGTGCGCAGCACCGACGGCGGCTACGTCGTGGGTGGCAGTTCCCAGGCATTCGGCGCTCCGGGGTACCGGGATGCCCTGTTGCTCAAGGTGGATGAGAATGGCGAGCCGTGTTGGCCCCTGAAGGTCTTCGGCACCGTCGAACAGGACGAGCCCGCCTTGTGCCTTGCCGCCACCGCGGACGGCGGCTATTTCCTGGGCGGCAGGGGGCACAGCGGGAGACCCATGCTGATCCGGACCGATGCCTCCGGCAACGAGCTGTGGACGAGGCACTACGAAACGGAGAACGGCAGGGTCGCGGATCGGGTTCTGGCGACGGCTGACGGCGGCGCCGTTCTTTATGCGCGTGCGAATGGGTACGCGGACTGGTTCATCCGGGTGGATGCCACCGGTGTTCCCGTGTGGACGAATGTGGTGCACTCGCGTGCCAGCTGCAACTGGCTCGGCCACCGGCAAGCGCCCGCCGAAGGCTTTGTGGTTGGCGGTGTGTACTACAAGGATCTGTGGCTGTCGTTCCTTTCACCCGATGGGATCGCTTCGGGCAGTCATTCGTGGTCGGGACCGGCGGTGTACGACATCAGGGATATCGTCTACGGCGGGGCGCCCACGGCCGATGGCGGCTACATCCTGACCGGCCAGATGGCTTTTCGGGAGACGCCCTATGGCCCGCTCGATTACGAGGTCGTGCTGCTCAAGGCCGATCCTGAGGGGGAGTTGCTGTGGCTCGAGACCTTTCCCGGATCGGCGGACTACGACGAGGAAGGCAGGTCAGTCGTCCCGCTCACGGACGGCAGTTACGTCATCGTTGGCTATGATGGGAACTCGAGCACGCCGCCGGTCTGGATGTTCAAGCTCGGTCCCAACCACGCGCCCACGGCGGTCATGGAGTTGGCCACCAACGTGGTGGCCGTCGGCGAGGCGCTGCTCGGCGATGCCGCCGACTCGAGCGATCGCGATGGCTCGGTGGTGGGCTGGGAATGGGACTTCGGGGATGGGCAAACGGGTTTTGGCGTTTCGGTCAGCCACAGCTACACCAACTCGGGCGCCTACGCAGTGCGCCTTGCGGCGGTGGACGACCAGGATGCCGAGCGGTTCGTGACCAACACGGTCTATGTCACAGGTGTGCGCACCGGTTCCGGCTTCGCGATCAGTGACACCTCGATCACGAACTGCCCCGGCTGCGATTCCGCCACCTACCCTCGCGACGGGGTGCCGCTGATGGTCGACTGGCTCAACTCGTCCGGCTTCGTCATTCGAGGCGTTGCGACCAGCGGCAGCAGCAAGACCTTTCGCGTCACGTTCCCGTATCCCGTGCCTGAGGGCTTGAAGCTCTACCGGTTGCCCGCCTGGACACAGAATGCCTATACGCTTGTGGACAAGCACACCATCGAGCTGAAGTTCTGGCTCAATGCCGGTTCGTACGTCCTTCCCTTCGTGCTGGCGAAGGCCGCGCCGCTGCCAACGGTCAGTGCGTTCGGATCGGCGGGCTCCGGCCGGCTCTCCGTGAGCTTCGCCACCACCGCGGGCTACCGCTACGCCGTCGAAAAGAACAGCGGGCTCGCCGCTGCCGGGTGGTCGGGTGTCCGGCACGCGCGCAGTCCCGGTGACCCGGCCACCCTGGACTATCTCGACGGCGCGGGCGGCACCGAGACGGTCTACGTCGATTTGCCGGTCTCCGGCTCCGGCTTTTATCGCGTCCGGATGCAGGCGCCATGATTCGCACCGTGTGACTGCTGAAGACTCGATGTCACCGTCAAAGGAACTCAACCCGCTCGACACCCCATGAATACGCAATCCAACCTGCCGAGGTCCGGCTGCCTCCGCGGCCTGGCGACGCTCCTCACCCCGCTTTGGACGGCCGGGACACTCTGTGCCGCCCAGCTCCCCGACCCGGTCGTGACCGCATCGGCCACGCCGTACAACGCGAACTACTCGGCTGCGAACCTGTTCGGCAGCGACACCAGTTGGCCCCCCAAGGAGTTCGCCACGAAGAGTCTTGGCCCCGTCTCCGCCCCTTTCACCCGCAATGTTAACGACGGCACATGGGTCGAGTTCGACTTCGGAGTCCCCGTGACGTTCAACCAATTCATCATGCGCTCCCGCCCGAATACGGCGGACATCGTCATGGAATCGCGCCTGATCATCAGTCCGGATCCCGGGTTCGACACCGCGGACACCGTTCTCACGTTCAATCCCTCGGGGAGCAATGGGACCGGCTTGATCCAGAGCTTCGCGCCCGTAACCGGGCGGTACGTGCGGTGGGAGGTGACCCAGGGCACTGTCCGCGGCAACCTGGGGGCGGCGCAGATGTGGTTCATGAGCACGCCGCCCGGGAATTCCGTGATGCCGGCGCCCGCCGTGATCGACTCGGCGACGCCTTTCAATCCCGACTACGCGGCCGGCGGGGCCGTCAACGGCGACGTCGGCAACGGCGGTGCCCCCGGGCACGAGTATGCCTGCCAGGGGCTGGGTTCGGCGATGTACGTCGACTTCGACTTTGGTTCGGCCAAAGCCATCTCCGGGTTCGACTTCTGGAATCGTCCCGTGGACGTCGTGACTGCCTTCGACCTGATCTTCGCGGACACGCCGGACTTTGGTGCGCCGCTGGCCACCCGATCCTTCACCGCCAGCGCCAACGGCAATCAGGTCGCCAGCGCCGAATTCGAACCGGTGACCGCGCGTTATGTCCGCTTTCAGGCCACCGCCAATCAAGGCGGCCAGAACACCGGCATCAACGAGATCCAGTTCTATACCCCGGGCCTGAAGCCGCCCGAGATCGTTGTTCAACCCGCAGGCGGCACCCAGTTTGCCGGACTCGGGTTCGGCTTCTCCGTTCAGGCCGTCGGCGCGTTGCCGCTCTTCCATCAATGGTGGAAGGGGGCTGAGGCGATCGCAGGCGCCACGAACTCGACCTTGATGCTGCGCGGGATCGGGACGGAAGATGCCGGCGACTACACCGTCGTCGTCTCGAACAGCGTTGGGAGCCTTGCCAGCGCCGTCGCCAGCCTCGTCGTCCTCGACCCGCCGGCGGACACCGCGAGCGACCTCGTGCTGCACCTGAAATTCGATGAGACGGACGGCGCGGTGGCAGCAGACGCCTCGCCGCTGGGCAACCACGCCACCTTGTACAGCTTCGCCACCGCCCAACCGATCTGGGTCCCGGGTCGAGTCGGCGGCGCCCTCGAATTCAATCGTGCCGAGGACCTGCTCGACGACGATCTGGTTCTGACCGATTACCCGCTCGCGTTTGCCAATCCCGACGTCTACAGCTTTGCCTTCTGGGCCAAACCGCACGGGTACACGACGCTCTACAATCCGAGGGTCCTGACGCCGTTTGGCCTGACCCATTGGGTGCTCTGGAAGCCGGGGAGTGGCGTTGGGCTTTGGCCCGACGTGCCGGTCACGCCGGAGCCGGCCGACAGTGTCTGGAGACACTTCGCCGTCGTCTATGACCGCGCCGCGGGCACCTATGCCGTCTACGTGGATGGCGTTCTCCGGGCGGAGGGGGCGTACGCCACACGGGCCGACCCGTCCGGGGTATCCTGGGCCATCGGCCATCCGGAGAACACGGTGGCCCACAACGGGGACTCCTGGCGGGGCGCCCTCGACGACGTCCGCATCTACAACCGGATTCTGTCGCCGAAGGACATCCGCGCCATCTACGACGAAGCGGGCTTCGAGCCTGTGGTCATCGCGGTGCCGCCGTTCGGCGGAATCGTCTATCCGGGCGAGAACTTCCTCTTCGTCGTCAATGCCGGCGGCACACCCCCCTTGGCGTATCAGTGGCAGAAGGACGGCCTGGACATCCCGGGCGCGACTTCGAGCCAGTTGGCGCTGGCCGGAGTGACCGCGGCCGACGCGGGGGATTACACCGTGGTCGTCAGCAACGCGGGCACAAGCGCGACCAGTCCGGCCGCCACGTTGGTGGTCAGTGACCCGCCCGTCGATCTCGCAGCGGGCCTGGTCCTGCATCTCAAACTCGATGAATCGACGGGGCTCATTGCGGAAGATGCCTCCGGCACAGGCAATGCCGGCGATCTGCTATTCTTCCCCTTTCCGAACGAGAACTGGGTCGCCGGGGCCCTCGGTGGCGCTCTTGAATTCAACAGCAATCAGCCGGCTGACAACCAGGTGATCTCCGTTCCCGGCGCGGAGAGCCTGGATTTCGCTGCCGGCCGGATGTTCTCGCTGGCGTTCTGGGTGAAAGGCCCGGCCCAGCAGAAGGAGAGCGGCGGCCTGCTCTGCAAGGGGCTTGGCGGCGGCGGCGAGGCTTACTGCATCGATATCTACGGCGGTTGCTACCGGTTCTTCGTGCGCAACGGCACCGATGGCGCGACTGCGACCGCACAAACGGACGTGGCGCCCCACGGCGCCTGGCAACTGCTGGGGCTCTCGTTCGATCAGGCGCTGGGGCGCATGCGGGTTTACGTGGACGGCGTCGAGGTGGCCGCGGCGAAGCCGGCGGAGACGCTGATGAGCAACACCGACCCGCTCGACATCGGCTGCCGGCAGTTCCAGGGCGGATACACCCTGAACTTTGTCGGTCTCCTGGATGACCTTCGCGTCTACAACCGCGCGCTCACCCCGAAGGAACACCGAGCCCTCCATGGGCAGGTCGTTCCGCCGGAAGTGGAGCTCTCCGTCGCGCGGACCGACGACGGCGTGGTGATCCAATGGCCGGCGGAGATCACCGGGGCCATCCTCGAGTCCAGGCCGGCCATCGAGGCCGGCACCTGGCTCCCTGTGCCGGGGGTCGTGAACAACCGCGTGACGGTCGCGCTCACCGGTGGGGCCGCGTTCTATCGGCTCCGCCCGAGCCAGTAGGTTGGGTCGGCCTGTGCCCATGGAACGAGCAGCACGACACCGGGCTAGAGTCCTCGACTTGTGAAACATGTCGTCAACAGGTCACGTTTGGTCCCTACCGTTCCAACCCCACCCCCCTGCCTTCGAGGACGCTACATTAGCGAGGCGCGGAAGAGGGGGGCCGGAAAGGCAGGAGAGCTTCGTGGGATAGCGGACTTGGCTGGGTCTGAGGCGCGCCTCGCTAGGGAACGCAGGAGCGGGTCTGGGCCCTGCAAGCCGGGGAGACTGACTCGGGCCACGGCAGGCGTTTCGGGGAGTGCCGACGCCGTCGCGACGGCGGCCGAGTGGCCGGAGGTCCGCAGCCACCTTGCCGCGATCGTCGAGAACTCCAATGACGCGATCTTCAGCCGGACTCTCGACGGCACGATCATCACGTGGAACGCTGCCGCCACGCGCTTGTTCGGCTTCGAAGCCGGCGAAGTCATCCATCGATCGAGCCGGATGCTGCTGCCCCGCGGGCACCGCGACGAGTTTCGGCGTCTGCTGGCGCGCATCCGCCGCGGCGAGGTGGTGCAGCGTCTTGAGACGCTGCGGTTGCGGAGAGATGGCCAGCCCATCCGGGTCTCGTTGACGCTCTCACCGATTCGCGAGGCAACGGGCCGACTCATCGGTTTTTCGACGATTGCCCGTGACATTACGGAGGAGCGGCGCGCACAAGAGGTCATCGAGCGGAACGAACGCGAACTGAGGGACCTCTTCGAAGAGGCGTCCATCGGAGTGCTGCGGACAACCCCCCAGGGGCGCATCCTGCGGGCCAACCGGGCCCTGTTGGACATCCTCGAACTGGGACGCGACCGCTGTCTCGGGCGTCGGCTTCGAGAGTTCTATCCCGATGCCGAGGGGCTGAGGGAACTCCTGGGCAGGCTGGCGCGGCGCGAGACGATCCGCAATTTCTCGACGGTGTTTCGCGCCCGCTCGGGGCGGTGCAAGGAAGTCCTGCTGGATGCGAGTGCGTTCTGGGCCGAGGGCCGGATTGTGGATTTGCGCTGGTTCATTCGCGACATCACCCGGCGCAAGCAACTCGAGCGCGAGGTTCTCGCCATCAGCGAACGGGAGCGGAGCGCCTTCTCGCGAGATCTGCATGACAGTCTCGGCCAGCAGTTGAGCGGCATCGCCTATCTGAGTAATGTGCTGCGTGAACGGCTGAGGGAAGAGCGCTCCTCCGCCGCGGCCGACGCAGAACGGATCTCCCGGCTCTTGAAGTCGGCCATCGAGGAAACCCGCCGGCTTTCGCGGGGTCTGTCCCCCGTGCGAGCGGAGCCCGAGGGTCTGGAAGCGGCACTGCGGGATCTTGCGGCGCACACCGGCGATGTCTTCCGTCTGCAGTGCGTCTTCTGTTGTCCACGGCCGGTGTTGGTGGCCGACAGCGGCACGGCCACGCAATTCTATCGGATTGCCCAGGAGGCCGTGACCAACGCCATCCGCCATGGCAACGCGCGACGGATCACGATCCGCCTTACCCGACAACACGGACGGATGACCCTGGCCATCCTCGACAACGGCAAGGGCATTGGCCCCTTGGCACCGAGGCGCAGAGGATTGGGTCTCAGGGTGATGCACTATCGTGCCGGGCTCCTGGGGGGCGCGTTGTCCATTCGTCGGCGGCCAGCGGGAGGGACGGAAGTCGTGTGCAGCGTGCGCCTTGCCGATCCGGATGCATGAGCCTTGCCCTGAATTGGGCTTTCGGGTTATTCTCGAGCATGCGGGCAGGTTCCCCGAGGACTTCGCGCACGGCCCGGAAGCGCATCTTGATCGTGGATGATCACCCGATTCTGCGGGAGGGTCTCGTCCAGCAGATCAACCGCGAACCCGACTTGGTGGTGTGCGCCGAGGCGTGCAATGCCACCCAGGCATTGGCGGCGGCCGAGCATCACAAACCGGACTTGGTCCTCGTCGACATCAACCTGCCGGGGCGGAGCGGAATCGAGTTGATCCGGGATCTCAGGTCCGTGTCCCCTGCGATGCCGGCGCTGGTGCTTTCGATGCACGACGAAACCGTGTTCGCCGAGCGGGTGTTGCGGGCGGGCGGGCGGGGCTACGTGCCCAAGAAAGCGGGCGGTGACGAGTTGCTGGGCGCGATCCGCCGTGTGCTCCGGGGGCAGATCGCTGTGAGCGATGTAGTGTCGACGCGGCTGCTCGACAGCCTCTCGGGCAGGCATTCGGCACGCACGGTCTCGCCGCTGGAGCAGCTCACCGATCGCGAACTGGAAGTCTTCACGCTCATCGGCCAGGCCAAGGAGACCAAGGAGATCGCCCAACGGCTCCACATGAGCACCAAGACCGTCGAGGCTCATCGTGCCGCCATCAAACGCAAACTCAGGCTCAAGACCGGTCCCGAGTTAACACGCCACGCCGTGCTGTGGGTCGAGGCGACGAGGTGAAACATGGGGACATTCCCCACGAGGCGCGGGCTTCACCTCGTTGAGGTCGACCGGGACGCCGCGCGTTGGAGGGTTCGCTGGGCGGTGCTCGGCTGGGCGAGGATGGGCAGGCACAGCAGGGCCTTCATGAACCTGAGGACTCGACTGGGTCTGAGGTGGCGGCTCGCTAGTTGTTTGCCTTAGAGACAGCGAGGAACCTGGCCAATCGACGTGGCGCTGCTCAGCCATCAAGCTAGGTGCAGTGAATTGGGCCGGTCTGATTGCCCCCACAACGGTGGCCGTTGGGCTTCGTGTGAAGCGAAGCGGTCGACGCGGTTTTGGACTTCATGAAACCTGAGACTGCACGCCGGCCCGCGCCTATGGGAGCTGCGAAGGCAGCCGCGGCAATGCGTCGCCATGGCCCGCCGGACGCCGGACGGACCGGGCGACCGCGCCGGTTGCAAACCCAGCCCGCTCCAGTGACGCCGGGAGTTACACGGGAGATGATACGGCGCCATGCGCGCCGGCTGTTTCGAGACCAATGGAAACAGCACACCCTGAGCCTCCACGAGTGGCGATGTGCCGAGCAAGACCTTGTTCGAATCCTCGAAGCCGAGCAGTACTGAAGCGCTTCATTCCCGATGGACTCCCCCAGAACCCCGATGCGGCCTCTCGTGCCAGTGCCCAACCCCGATTCCCCGCGCAACGCCCTCGAGCGCGACCCCTCTTGGTACAAGACCGGCGTTTTCTATGAGCTCCACGTGAGGGCGTTCTTCGACAGCAACGCGGATGGCATTGGGGATTTTCCGGGCCTGACGAACAAACTCGATTACATCAAGGACCTCGGGGTCACGGCCCTTTGGCTGTTGCCCTTCTATCCCTCCCCTCTGCGCGACGATGGCTACGACATCGCCGACTACTACAACATCCATCCGAGTTACGGCAACCTCGAGGATTTCAAGCGCTTTCTGGCAGAGGCCCATCAGCGCGGGCTCCGTGTCATCACGGAGTTGGTCATGAACCACACGTCCGATCAGCACCCCTGGTTCCAGCGCGCCCGCAACGCCGCGCCTGGGAGCAGGGCACGCGAGTTCTATGTCTGGAGCGATACGCCCCAGCGGTACCGCGATGCCCGGGTCATCTTCAAGGACATTGAAGGCTCCAACTGGACCTGGGATCACACGGCGCACGCCTACTACTGGCACCGGTTCTTTTCCCATCAGCCCGACTTGAACTACGACAATCCTGAGGTGTTCGACGAGATGGTCCGTGTCCTGGAATTCTGGCTTGACCTGGGCGTGGACGGGTTCCGGTTGGATGCGGTCTCCTGCCTTTACGAGCGGGAGGGAACGAGTTGTGAAGGACTCCCCGAGACGCACGACGCCCTGCGCCGACTCCGCACCCATGTGGATGGGAAATACGGTGACCGGGTCTTGCTGGCGGAGGCCAACCAGTGGCCCGAGGATGCCGCGGCCTACTTCGGCCGGGGACAGGGGGACGAATGCCACATGGCCTTTCATTTCCCGTTGATGCCGCGCTTGTTCATGGCCGTGCGCATGGAGGACCGCACGCCGATCGTCGACATCCTGGAGCAAACCCCCGCGATTCCCGAAACGGCACAGTGGGCCCTCTTTCTTCGCAATCACGATGAGCTGACCCTCGAGACCGTGACCGACGAGGAGCGGGACTACATGTACCGCACTTACGCCCATGTCCATCAGGCCCGGCTCAATCTCGGAATCCGACGCCGTCTGGCCCCGCTGCTGGGCAATGACCGCAGGCGGATCGAGCTGCTGAATGCCCTGCTCTTCTCCCTGCCCGGCACGCCGGTGCTCTATTACGGCGACGAAATCGGGATGGGCGACAACATCTTCCTGGGCGATCGGAACGGCGTGCGGACGCCCATGCAATGGAGCCCGGACAAGAACGCCGGCTTCTCGCGCGGGAACCCGCAGAGCCTTTACCTCCCGATCATCTATGATCCCGAGTACCACTACGAAGCCATCAACGTCGAGGCGCAGTTGGGCAATCCTCATTCGCTGCTCTGGTGGATGCGGCGGCTGCTGACCCTGCGCAAGAAGTGGCGCGCCCTGGGCGAGGGACAATGTGAGTTCCTCCACCCCGCAAACCGGAGCGTGCTCAGCTACATTCTGCGCGACGACCAGGAGACCCTGCTGGTGGTGGCCAACCTCTCGCGCTTTGCCCAGGTCGTTGAACTCGATCTTGACGCTTTCCGCGGGGTCGCTCCCGTCGAGTTGTTCAGCCAGGGCGCGTTTCCTGTCATCACGGACAAACCCTATCTGCTGACGCTGGGGCCCCACAGCTTCTACTGGTTCTCGCTCGAATCACAGCGCCGGGCCGGGGAGGGCACGCCTTCCGCGGCGTCAGCGCGGATTCAAACCCGGATCTGGACCGACGTGACCCGTGGGAAGCCACGGACGCTGTTGGAGAGCCTGCTGCGTGACTACCTGCCGTCCTATGCCGGATCGGGCCGACAGGTCAGAACGCTTCAGCAAGCCGCCATCCAGGATGTCATCCCCGTGGCCGCGGGGCAGGAAGCGGGGGAATTGCTGGTGATCCTCCTGGCGAACGGTGTCGAGAGCGCCCCGGAACGGTACGCATTGCCGCTGGCTTTTGCCGCCGACGCCGAGGCCGACCGTCTGTCCGGAGAGTCCGCCTCACCGGTCATCGCGACGCTCATGACCGAGAGGGACGGGTCGGGGGTGCTCTACGACGCGCTGAGGACCGGGCGGCTCGAACAGGCTCTGCTGGGTCTTGTGCGGGAGGGCCGTCAATGCCACGGTGCCCAGGGGCGCCTCGAAGGCTGGCGAGGACCGGCTTGGCGCGATCTGTTCGGTGATGCCGGACCGTCCTGGCGGCCTGACAGCGGGATGGAGTCGCGCGGCGCCACCGGACTTGCCACGGAGACGCCGCGGATGACGCTCCCGCGGCGCCTCGACGGCAGCCTGGAGGTCGATGCGGAACTCGTTCGTCACCTGGCCGGCAAGGGATTCACGGGGATGTCCCGTCTTGGCGGTGGCGTGGATTACGTTGCCGAGAACGGCGAGCGGGCGACGTTGTGCCTGGTCTCCGGCGGGCCCCCGGGGGCGAAGGACGCCTGGAGTGCAGCCCTGGACGCCCTGGGGCGTTACTACGACCGCGTGGGGACGTTCGATGCCAGGACCATCGCCCCGCCTCCCGTCCGGAGGGACCTGTTGGGGGTCTGTTGCGAACACACATCTCCTGCGGTCCAGCAACTGATCGGCACCTACCTCGAGTCGGCGCGTCTGCTGGGCCAATCCACGGCCGCCCTTCACGCGGCCTTGGTCTCCGGCCGCGAGACGCCGGACTTCATGCCGGAACCCCTCACGCCTCATTACTTGCGCAGCCTCTATCAGTCGATGCGCAATCTCCTGACGGAGAACCTCCGGTTGTTGCGGAAACGTCTGCCGACGCTGCCCTCCGGCGCCCTGACGCTTGCCGAGGGCGTGCTGGCGGTCGAGGATGAAATCCTCGGGCGATACCGGTTGCTGCTCGAACGTCGGATCGCGGGGGAGCGTTTTCGCGTGCACGGCGACTTTCACCTGGGGCAGGCGCTCTGGGACGGCCGGGCGTTCGCACTCATCCACTTCCAGGGGGAAGCCATGGTGTCGGCCAATGAGCGACGCCTCAAGGCGTCCCCTATTCGTGATGTGGCAAGCATGATCCGGTCGCTCGACTATGCGGCATCGGTGGGTCTCGACCAGCACATTGCACGTGGCAGCCTGCCTCCGGAGAAGGCGGTGGCCTTCGAACCCTGGGCGCGTTTCTGGCACTACGCGGTCAGCTCGGCTTTCTTGAATGCGTATCGCGCAGCGCTCGGCCCCTCCGACCTGCTGCCGGCAGCGACCGGGGATTGGGAAGTCCTTTTGCAGGCCCACCTCCTGAACAGGGCGATCCACGAAGTGGGACTGGAGCTCAGCACCCGCCCGTGCTGGCTCCGGATTCCGTTGCAGGCAATCCTGCGTCTTTTGGAGAAAAGGGCTGAGTCGGCATGACCTCGAGGCGCAGGCATCGCGCGGCGACAAGGCATGCCGGACCGCCCCCGCCAGCGCCGGACGAACTGCGGGAGCTTGCCCGCCTCCATGGCCTACAGACGGCTTATGTCGACATGACCGGGCGTCGTCGCTCCGCGCCGGCGGAATCGCTGCTGGGCGTGTTGCGGGCGCTGGGCGTGGCTGTGCAGCATCCGCGGGAGGTGTCGGAAGCCCTGCGGCTGACCCGGGTCGCCCGCGCCCGTCGCGTCGTGGAACCGGTCCAGGTCCAGGGGTTGGGCGTGCCCGCCGCGATTCCGGTGAGCTGGCCTGGCCGGGCCGCCTCGGCCCGCGTATGCGGCGAGTGGCGGCTGGAAAACGGTGAGGTCTTTCGCCACGAGGCGCGGCTCGATCGCCTGCCGGAGCAGGCCCGGCGGCGGGTCGAGGGAGAGGTGTGGGTTCGGTCGCGGCTGCCCGTGCCGCGTCGCTTGCCCATGGGGTACCATCGCCTTCTCCTCGAGTGCGGTGATGCCCGCTGGCAAGTTCATGTCCTGGCCGCGCCGGAACGCTGCTTCCGAGCCATCCGCCAGCAGCGGGTCTGGGGTCTGTTTGCGCCACTTTACGCCCTGCACTCGAAGCGGAGTTGGGGGGCGGGTGACTTCACCGACCTCGAGGAGCTGATGCGTTGGCTTGGGCGGCGCGGGGGGCGTGTTCTCGCAACTTTGCCGTTGCTGCCGGCCTTCCTGGATGGCCCGCCGGAACCCAGCCCCTACTCGCCGGTGAGCCGACTGTTCTGGAATGAGTTCTATGTCGATCTCGAGCGTGTGCCGGAACTGGCCGCCTGCGCTCCGGCGAGACAGCGAATTCGGTCGGCGGCCTTCCAGGCGCGGCTGCGCAGCCTGCGGCAAGCCGGTGAAGTGGACTTCGGCGCCCTGATGGCGCTGAAGCGTCACGTGCTGGAGCCGTTGAGCCGGTCCTTCTTCGCCCGGCCGTCCGCGCGTCTTCATGCCTTCGAGCAGTTTCTGGACGACCATCCGCACTTGGCGGATTACGCCCGCTTTCGGGCGGTGCAGGAGCAGCGCGGAAGGGTGTGGCGTCGGTGGCCGGCGCGGCTGCGGCAGGGGTCGTTGGGTGACGACGACTGCCAGCCGCCTCTTCGGGAGTACCATCTCTACGTTCAATGGCTGGCTCACACCCAACTCGCTCGATTTTCCGAGCAGGCGCGTCGCCGAGGCGTGGCCCTGTACCTGGATATGCCCCTGGGAACGCATCGGGACGGTTACGATGCCTGGCGCCATCAGAACCTGTTTGCCCTGGATGCCTCCGGCGGCGCTCCCCCGGACCCGGTGTTCCCGCAGGCCCAGAACTGGGGCTTCGCGCCGCTGCATCCCGAGCGCACGCGTGAGGAAGGGCACGCCTATGTGCGCGCCTGCATTCGGCATCACCTCGAGCAGGCCCGGATGCTGCGCCTGGACCACGTCATGGGGCTGCATCGACTCTACTGGATTCCTCCCGGTGTCCCCGCAACCCAGGGCGTCTACGTCACCTACCCTGCCGATGAGTTCTACGCGATCCTCAGCATCGAGTCCCGCCGGCATCGGGCGTCGATTGTGGGGGAGAACCTCGGCACCGTCCCTCCCGTCGTGAACCGCGGCCTCGTGCGGCACGGCGTCAGCGGCATGTTCGTCGTGCAGGCTGAATTGCGCCCCTCGCCGGGCTCAGCGCTGCGTCCGGTTCCCGGAAACGTCGTGGCCAGCCTGAACACGCATGACATGCCGCCGTTTGCCGCATTCTGGGCCGGATCGGACATCGCCGACTGGCGCGACCTCAATCGCCTCGGGCCTCGCCGCCTGCAGAACGCCCTCCGGTTCCGAAGCCGGATTCGACAGTCGGTGCTCCGTTTTCTCCGGCGCAGGATGAGAGCGGGAGACAGCGGGATGGACTCGGACGCGGTGTTCCGCAGGCTCGTCGAGCATCTGGCGGCCAGTCGCGCCCGGTGGGTGCTTCTCAATCTCGAAGACTTGTGGGGTGAGACGATGCCTCAGAATACCCCCGGCACCTCGCTGGAGCGGGTCAACTGGCGGCGCAAGGCGCAGTTCAGCCTCGAAGCGTTCGAGCAGAAGGCCCGGGACGGCGGAATCCTCATGGCGCTGAACAGGCTGCGGCAGGTTCGGCACTCAGTTTTTCACTGAGGCGCGTTTCGCCATACGACCAATCGACGACGCCGGCGGCAGCGATCATACTGCAGGGGCTGTGACGTCTCCGGGTTTGGACCGGGAGGGCCCGGGGGAGGCCACCGAAGGGACGGGGCACGGCGCTGTATCCCCTGCATTCCGAGAGGACGGGCCGACGAGACCATGAACGTTCCACCTTGCACCCTGGGGGCGATTGCGAGAGGCGACGACCGCTGTGCCTTTCGCGTCTGGGCTCCGAAATGCCGGTCGGTGGCCGTGCATCTGCTCAGCCCTCTCGAGCGTCTGGTGGCGCTCGAGCCCGAGGAGGGGGGATATTACTCGGCCTTGGTCGACCGCGTGGCCCCGGGAGCGGACTACGTCTTCCGTCTGGACGACGAGGCGGAGCGCCCGGATCCCGCCTCCCGCTGGCAGCCCCAAGGCGTCCACGGACCTTCACGGGTGGCGGATCGACACTTTGGTTGGACGGACACTCGGTGGCGTGGATTGCCCTGGCGCAAGACCGTTCTCTACGAGGTGCATGTTGGCACCTTCAGCGAGGAGGGGACGTTCGAGGGCCTCATCCCTCACCTGCGGGATCTCAGGGATTTGGGGATCACGGCTCTGGAATTGATGCCCGTTGCGCAGTTCCCGGGCACGAGGAACTGGGGCTATGACGGCGTCTACCCGTTTGCGGTGCAGCAGACCTACGGGGGCCCGATGGGATTGAAGCGGTTCGTCAACGCCGCCCACGAGCACGGCCTCGCCGTCGTGCTGGATGTTGTCTACAACCACCTCGGCCCCGAAGGCCAGGTCCTCGAGGCGTTCGGTCCCTACTTCACCGATCGCTATCGCACGCCGTGGGGCAGGGCTCTCAATTTCGACGGGCCGGACAGCGACGAGGTGCGTCGGTTCTTCATCGAGAATGCGCTCTACTGGCAGACCGAAGTCCACGTCGACGCCCTGCGGCTGGATGCGGTGCACGCGATCTGCGATGGCTCCGCGGTGCCCTTCCTCGAGGAGTTGGCCGCGGTCTGCCACCGGACGGCCGCCGAGGGCAACCGCCGATTCCACGTCATTGCCGAAAGCGACCTGAACTCAGCCCGCCACATTCTTCCCCGCCGGCAGGGGGGGTACGGCCTGGATGCCCAGTGGAGCGACGATTTTCATCATGTCCTGCATGTGTTGTTGACCGGAGAACAGCAAGGCTACTATGCGGATTTTGGCGGGGTCTCCCAATTGGCGAAGGTGTGGCGGGAGGGCTACGTGTACACGGGGCAGTACTCCCGGCATCGACAGCGCCGTCAGGGGAGCGACCCGAGCCGGAACCCGCTCTGGCAGTTCGTCGTCTGCAGCCAGAACCATGATCAGATCGGCAACCGCCGGCTGGGGGATCGCCTGAGTGCAACCCTCTCATTCGAGCAGCAGAAACTGGCAGCCGGCGTGGTCTTGCTGTCGCCCTTCGTTCCGCTGCTGTTCATGGGCGAGGAATACGGCGAGCTGGCGCCGTTCCAGTACTTTGTGAGCCACACGGATCCCGCCTTGGTGGACGCGGTGCGCCAGGGCCGTCGCGAGGAATTCGCCGCATTCGACTGGCAGGGCGAGGTCCCCGATCCGCAGGCCGAGGCCACGTTCCGACGCAGCCGTCTGGATCATGCGCTCGCCCGTCGGGGGGCACACCGGGTGTTGCGGGAGTTTTACCGCGAGTTGTTGGCGTTGCGCCGGCAGGTGCCGGCGATTGCTCGCGCGAAGAAGGACGCCGTGGAGACCACCGCCCTGGAGCCGGAGAGCGTCTGCATGGTCCGGCAGTGGAGCGCAGACGACACGGTGTTGCTCGTGTTCAACTTCGCCGCCCAAAGGCATGTGGTCGACGTGCCGCTGCCCCTCGGGGAGTGGCGCAAGCGGCTCGATTCGACCGACGCGCGTTGGCGCGGTCCGGGCCTGACGGCCAGCGCCAACGCGGCAGGACCGGGCCGCGTCCGGCTGGATCTTCCCGGGACGGCGTTGGTGCTGTACGAAAACTCCCCAGCCGCTGACGACTCATGAATCGCTACCTGTGCGTTCACGGACACTTCTATCAGCCGCCCCGCGAGAATCCATGGCTCGAGGCTGTGGAACTCCAGGATTCGGCGTTTCCCTATCACGACTGGAACGAGCGGCTCACTGCGGAGTGCTACGCCCCCAATGCCACCGCGCGGGTGCTGGACGGGGAGGGACGGATCATCGACATCGTCAACAACTACGCCCGGATGAGCTTCAACGTTGGCCCCACGCTTCTGGCGTGGATGGCGCAGCAGGCGCCCGACGTTCTGGCGGCGATCGTCGAGGCGGACCGGCAGAGCCGCGAGCGCTTCTCGGGGCACGGATCCGCCATGGCGCAGGTGTACAACCACATGATCCTGCCCCTCGCCAACCCGCGGGACAAGCGGACGCAGGTTCTTTGGGGCATTCGCGACTTCGAGCACCGGTTCGGCCGGCCGCCGGAAGGCCTGTGGCTGGCGGAGACGGCGGCGGACACGCCGTCCCTCGAGGCGTTGATGGACGCGGGCATCCGTTTCACGATTCTCTCGCCGTTTCAGGCGAGCCGCGTGCGCTCGCTCCATGGCGGGCGCTGGGTGAACGTGGACGGCGGCTGCGTCGACCCGTCACGGGCCTATGCCTTCAAAGGGCGCTCCGGGGGCAGCCTCGCGGTGTTCTTCTACGACGCGCCCTTGTCGAAGGCGGTTGCCTTCGAGGGCCTGCTCAACAACGGCGACGGTTTTGCTCGGAGGCTGATGGATGGCTACGATGACGGCCGGGACTGGGATCAGTTGGTCCACATCGCCACGGACGGCGAATCCTACGGCCACCACCACCCCTACGGTGAAATGGCGCTCGCCTGCGCGCTGAATCACATCGAGTCCAACCACCTGGCCACGCTGACGAACTATGGCGAGTATCTCGAGCGACACCCGCCCGCCTTCGAGGTGCGGATCCATGAGCCGAGCGCCTGGAGTTGTCCGCACGGGGTCAGCCGGTGGTTCGCCGACTGCGGCTGCAACAGCGGGGGCCGGCCGGGTTGGAATCAGCGGTGGCGTGCCCCGCTGCGCGAGGCGTTGGATTGGCTGCGGGACACCTTGAGCCCACGCTATGAATCGGGAGCCGCCCGGATTCTCCGGGACCCGTGGGCGGCCCGCGACGACTACATCGGCGTTATCCTCGACCGCTCGGACGAGAGCCTCGCGTCGTTCTTCCAGCGCCACGCGCTGAGGCCCCTCGAGGCGACGCAGCGGATCGCCGCCCTGCGATGGCTCGAACTGCAACGCCACGCCCTCCTGATGTACACCAGCTGCGGGTGGTTCTTCGACGAGATCTCAGGACTCGAAACCGTGCAGGTCATCCAGTACGCAGGCCGCGCCCTGCAGTTGGCGAAGACCCTCTTGGGCGAGGATCTGGAACCGGCCTTCCTCGAGCGCCTGGCGCGGGCTCCGAGCAACATCCCGGAGCACCGCGATGGAAAGGCCGTCTACGAGAAGTTCGTTCGGCCGGCCATCATCGATCGCGAGAGGCGGGCAGCCCACTTCGCCGTCGGTTCGCTTTTCGAGGAGTATCCGGAAACCGTTCGGATCTACTCCTGCACCTTCCAACAGGAGCAACGGCAGACGCTCACGGTTGGCAAGGCGCGGCTTGTCATCGGCTGGTCGAAGGTGACGTTCGAGATCACGCGCGCCTGGGACTTGCTGAGTTACGCCGCGTTGCATCTGGGCGAACACACGGTCAACAGCGGTGTGCGCTTCTTTCGGGGGGACGAGGCGTTTCAACAACTCGTGAGCGAGTTCAGCGAGGCCTTCAATCGCGCGGACTTTCCCCAGGTCATCCGGCTCATGGACAAGCATTTCGGCGAGTCCCACTACTCGGTCAAGAGTCTGTTTCGCGACCAGCAACGCAAGGTGCTGGAACGGGTCCTCGCCTCCACCAATCAGGATCTTGAGAACCACTACCGCCAGATTGCCAGTCAATACACGGCCTTGGCCCGTTTTCTCGCCGATCTCGGGGCGCCGTTGCCCGGCCCCCTCAAGACCGCGATCGACTTCGTCGTGAATTGCGATCTCCATCATCAGTTTGACGGGGAGGACGCCGATCCGGCGCAGGTGCGGATGCTCGCCGAGCAGGCTCGGGCGGGTCGCGTCGAGCTGCAGAAGCAAGCCCTGGGTTACACGATCAAGGGGCACATGGACCGGCGCCTCGAGCGGTTGGTCGCCTCGCCACAGGACAGGGCATGGCTGGCACGCACGGCGGACCTCGCGGAGGCGATCCAGTCGATCGGTTTCGAGGTGAATCTCTGGAAGACACAGAACCTCTGCTTCCAGATGCTTCAGCGGGTGGCGCCCGAGCGCCGGGCCGAGGCCGAACGGGGGGACGCTGCCGCCCAAGAATGGCTGCAACACTTCAATCGCCTCATCGGGCAGCTTGGCTTCCGCGTCGACCCATGAAGACCAGGGCCCAGGTTCCGCGCGCCACCTACCGCCTGCAACTGCATCGCGGCTTCACCCTGCGGCAGGCGATCGCCCTCGTTCCTTATCTCGACGCGCTTGGAGTAAGCCACATCTACGCGTCCCCTCTGCTCAAGGCCCGCCCCGG
The DNA here is from genome assembly GCA_029556615.1 of Verrucomicrobiota bacterium. Classification (GTDB taxonomy): domain Bacteria; phylum Verrucomicrobiota; class Verrucomicrobiia; order Limisphaerales; family J093; genus JAKQDD01. The sequence goes on from JAKQDD010000176.1 coordinate 78,797, forward strand.
CAGCACCCACGGCTATGATGTCTGCGATCCCACGCGGCTCAATCCGGAGCTGGGCACGGAGGCGGATTTGGAAGCGTTGGCTGCCGCCTTGGGCGAACGCGGCATGGGGCTGGTGGCGGACATCGTGCCCAACCACATGGCCGCAGTGCCCGAGAACCCCTGGTGGCGGGATGTGCTCGAGCACGGTCGGGCCAGCCGGTATGCGGACTACTTCGACATCGACTGGGATCCACCCGATGCGCCCCTGCGCGGCAAGGTGCTGCTCCCTGTCCTTGACGACGAATTCGACCGCGTCCTCGCAAGGGGTCAATTGAACGTCGTGTGCGAGGCGGCTGAGGTGGCTGTGCGCTACGGCGACCAGCGCTTTCCTGTGAGCCCGGAGTCGATTCTCGTCCCGGGCCGGTTTCTGGAGGAGGCGGTAGCGGAGTTCAATGCGGATCCCAAGGCCATGGCCCGGTTCCTGGCGCAACAACACTATCGGTTGGCCTGCTGGCGCCAGGGGGACAGTCTCGTGAACTACCGCCGCTTCTTCACCCTCACGCACCTGGTCGGGCTGCGGGTCGAGGTGCCGCAGGTCTTTGCCGATGCCCACAATCGCATTCTGGATTGGCACCAGCGCGGCCTGTTGGACGGCTTGCGCGTGGATCATCCCGACGGCTTGCGCGATCCGCAAGGCTACCTGCGCCGCCTCAGGCAGGCCGCGCCCGGCGCGTGGATCGTTGTCGAGAAGATCCTCGAACCGGGCGAGGGTTTGTCTCCGGATTGGCCCGTGGCCGGCACCACCGGCTACGATTTCCTCAACCGCGTCGCCGGTCTGTTCATCGATCCGCAGGGGGCGACACCGCTCACGGACTTCTATGTCGAGTTCACCGGCGAACCCGCCGACTTCGGGCAGGTGCTCCGGGACAAGAAGCGATGGATCCTGCGGCATCAACTCGTTGCCGAGATCAACCGGTTGGTCCGGCTCCTCGAGTCGATTCTCGCCGACCACGCCCCGGCGCCCACGATCAGTCGGGAGCAACTGCGGGAGGCGCTCGTTGAACTGATGGCCGTCTTCCCGGTCTACCGCACCTACCATCAGGCGGGACAGGGGATCCGTGCCGACGCCGACCAAGCCCGCGGTCTCGAGGCCCTCACACGAAGTCTGGACGCGTCGTCCCCGCCGTCGCCCGCGGTGCTGGCGTTTCTGACCGATCTGCTCGAGTGCCGTGTCACCGGAAGCCTGGCCGGCGAGTTCGTGATGCGCTTCCAGCAGTTGACCGGTCCGGCCATGGCCAAGGGCAAGGAGGACACCGCCTACTACTGCTACAACCGGTTCATTGCGTTGAATGAGGTGGGGGGGGACCCGGGCCGTTTTGGTCACAGCGTCGAGGACTTCCACCAGGCCTCCGGATTGTCCCTGGCGCAGTGGCCCGCCGCCATGCTGGCGACTTCCACCCATGACACCAAGCGCAGCGAGGACATCCGTGCACGGCTCGCACTGCTGTCCGAGATTCCCGAACGCTGGATCGCGGCGGTCCGCCGCTGGTCCGCGATGAACGACAAGCACCGTCGCCACGGCTGGCCCGATCGCAATGCGGAGTATCTCTGGTACCAGATGCTTGTCGGGGCCTGGCCGCTGCCGCTTGATCGCGCGCTGGCCTGTCTCGAGAAGAGCGCCCGCGAAGCCAAGCAATTCACCAGCTGGCACGATCCCAACGCCGCCTACGAAGCGGCTCTGAAGGGTTTTGCGGCCGGGACGCTGAGCGACCCGGAGTTTCTGCCGGAGGTGGAGCGGTTCGTGGCCTCGCTCGTTAGCGCTGGTTACGTCAACTCGCTTGCTCAGACGTTGCTGAAACTGACGGCGCCGGGCGTGCCGGATCTCTATCAGGGGACGGAGTTGTGGGACTTGAGCCTGGTGGACCCGGACAATCGACGTCCGGTGGACTTCGCTCCTCGTCGGACGCTCCTGGACGCCTTGCGGGCACGGCCCGAGGCTGGGGAGTTTCAAGGTCTGCTGCGCGAATTGCTGGAAAACCCCGCGGACGGTCGTGTGAAGTTGTTCGTCATCCACCGGACGCTGCAGCATCGTCGGCGGTATCCTGCGCTCTTCCAGGACGGCCACTATGTACCGTTGTATGCGGCGGGCCGGCACGCCGGGCGCCTCTGCGCCTTCGCCCGTGTCCTGGGGGGCGCGACCGCGATTGTGGCCGTCCCGCGTCTCGTGCTGGGACTGACGGCGGATTCGGGATCAGCGCCCCTGGGAGAGCGGGTCTGGGCGGACACGCGGTTGCTGTTGCCTGGAGCCCAGGGGGGAGGGTGCTTTCGGAATGTGTGCACCGGGGAGATTCACCAAGCCCGTCCTGACGGCGAACGATCTGTCCTTGGGCTTGCCGAGATCCTGAACCACTGTCCTGTCGCGCTCCTGGAGAAAGTCCCCGCGCCAGTCTCAACCGCCTCGATTGGAGTTGCCAGCCTATGAACACGAACCTGACCGGAAAGGGATTGCTCGATGCGCTGGCCGCCAGCGTGACCGATCTGCTCTCGATGTTGCTGGAAGCGATCTTCGGATCCGGGGTGAATACCCGGCTGGTGGGGGATATCACGTGGGCGGACGGCGGCGTGTTGCTCTGTCTGGTACTGACCGTGCTGGTTGCGAACCGGGCGGCCGCCTCGTTCTTGCGGCGCAAGACCTGCCAAGCCGAAGCCCGACCCGAGTCCACGGAATGGCGCACGACCCTGTGGCGGATGGCGGGCCAACCGCTGGGCTTGCTCATCTGGGTGTATGGGATCTACCTTGCGTTGACGCCCGTGTTGCAGAAGCTGCCGAACAGCGAAGGCCCGCATCCCCTCCGAGTGCTCTGCGACAAGCTGTTCGACGTGGGCGTCTTCCTCGGGGTGCTCTGGCTCTTCCTGAAGTTCACGCACGTCCTTGAAACGCATCTTGAGGTCTGGGCGCGCAAGAGCACCAGCACGCTCGACGATCTCGTCGTGCCCCTGTTGGGCCGGAGTCTGCGGGTGATGGTGCCGGTGGTGGGACTCATCTTCGGATTGCCGATGATGGGGCTGCCTCCGGAAGCCGCGAGCGCGGTGGGCAAGGGGAGCAGCATGCTGGTCATCGGTGCGGTGGCCTATGTGCTGTTCCAAGCCGTCGGCTTGGCGGAGAAGGCGCTGCTCGCCCGGTATGATATCACAGCGGCCGATAACCTGCAGGCGCGCAAGGTCTACACCCAAGTCCGCGTGCTCGGAAGAACGCTCTACCTGATCATTGGCATCTTCACCGTGTCTTCTGTTCTCATGTTGTTTGACGAAGTCCGCCGGTTTGGGACCAGCATCCTGGCATCGGCGGGCGTGGTTGGGATCATCATTGGCTTCGCGGCGCAGCGCACGATTGCCAACCTGTTTGCGGGGATCCAGCTGGCCATGACGCAACCGATCCGGCTGGATGACGTGGTCATCGTCGAAGGAGAGTGGGGGCGCATCGAGGAGATCACCCTCACCTACGTCGTGGTGCGCATCTGGGATGACCGCCGCCTGGTGGTGCCCCTGAGCCACTTCATCGAGAAACCGTTTCAGAACTGGACCCGCGTCTCGGCCGAGCTCCTCGGCTCCGTCTTCATCTGGATGGACTACACTGTGCCACTGGCCGAGCTGCGGCCGGCCATCGGCCGCATCGTCGAAGGCTGCCAGGATTGGGATCGACGCTTCTGGAATCTCCAGGTGACGGAAGCCACCGATCGCGCCATCCAGTTGCGGGTGCTCGCGACCGCGGCCGATGCCTCGAAGGCCTGGGATCTTCGCTGTGAGATCCGGGAGAAACTGATCGCGTTCCTGCAGGCCAACCATCCGCACAGCCTGCCCAAGATCCGTGCCGCGGTCGACGCCGCTCCGCCGGGCGCGCCCCGTTGACCCCTGACGCGGCGGTTCAAGGGCCAATCCGCCTTCCGTCGGAGTGGGTCTTGTGGCAGACTGTCGCCATGAGCGAGAGCCCGGCCGCACCGCCCGTCGACCCTCTGAGTCTACACGCTGCAGACCTCGCGGATCATGTTCAGCGGCTGTCCGTAGCGGAGGCCCGCGCGTTGTTCGAGCAGTTGCCCGCGGGCCAGGCCGCGGCGGTGCTCGTCGAAGTCGAACCGGAGAGAGTGCCCCAGCTGGTGGCCGGTTGGGAACCGCGCCGACTGGCGGACCTGCTTCGGCAGGTGGGTCCGCCGGAGGCCGTCGATGTCCTGCAGCAACTGCCTCCCGGACCGCGCCGCGACGCGCTGGCGGTGATGCCGGCGGAGCACGCCGCGGGGCTGCGTGCCCTGCTGCGTTACGCCGAGGACAGCGCCGGCGGCATCATGTCGAATCGGTTCATTGCACTCCGCGAAGACATGACGGTGGAGCAGGCGCGCGAAGCGCTTCGTTCACGGAACGAAACGGGGCGGCCGGATGAAGTGGCGTATCTCTACGTGACCGACGCCACGCAGCGGTTGGTCGGCGTCGTGAGTCTGCGCGACCTCGTGTTCAGCCGGCCGGAACGGTTGCTGGGCGCACTCATGGACCGCCAGGTCCGCCACGTGCGGGTCGAGACCGACCAGGAGGAATTGGCGAGGCAATTCGAGCACTATCACTACCTGGGGTTGCCGGTCGTCGATGCGGACGGCCGGCTGGTCGGCGTCGTGAAGGCGAGCGACGCGATGGAAATCGCCCGCCGGGAGGCCACCGAGGACATGCAGTTGATGGTGGGGTTGTCCGGGGAGGAACGCGCGCTGACGCCGTGGCAGAAGTCCGTGGGCCGGCGGCTGCCGTGGCTTGGGCTCAACCTGGCCACAGCGTTCGCGGCGGCGGCCGTGGTCAGCCTTTTCGAGAACACCATCGGCCAGTGGACAGCCCTGGCGGTCTTCCTCCCGGTCATCGCGGGTCAGGGTGGCAATGCCGGATTGCAGACGCTCACCGTGGTGATCCGCGACCTGGCCTTGGGCGAGCTCTCGCCGAGTGAAGGCGCCCGAGCCTTGGCGAAGGAACTGATGGTCGCGGTGGCGAATGGGCTCGCCATCGGAATCGTCGTCGGAGCGATGGGGTATTGGTGGAAGGGAAGTGCCGCACTGGGCTTGGTCGCAGGAGCCGCCATGCTCCTGACTCAACTGGTCGCGGCCCTGGCCGGCGTGCTGATTCCCCTCGGCTTGAAGCGATTGCACGTTGACCCCGCCCTGGCGTCCAGCATCTTCCTGACCACGGTGACCGACGTCGGAGGGTTCTTCTTCTTTCTCGGCCTGGCAGCGTTGGCGCTGCGTCTGGTCGCGCCTTAAGCGTTTCACTGAGTCAGAGTGCGGGACCCGACCAATGGCCCGCGAGCCTGTCTTCCTTCACAATGCTTAGGATCGCCCGCGGAGGCCGGCAGGGCCCCTGCGGGAGGCGGCACTTTCTGTGATTGCAGGGGGACGTCATCAGATGCGATCGATGCCATGAGTGAAATCAAGTTCAGTTGCGAGAAGTGCAACCAGCACATCCTGGTTGACTCCAAGGATGCCGGGCGCAAGCTCGTGTGTCCCAGTTGCGGAACACAGATCGTGATCCCGAAGCCCGCTGCCGGGTCACCCAGGAAAGCCCGGACCAAGGTGACAGGCCCGGGCGTTGGCGCCCCTCCCGAGCCGGCGATGCCGTCCGGGGGGTCGCCGGCGCCCGCGCTGCCGCCAGGGGCGGCGGCCGAAGCGCCCGTCGAGGTCGCCCCAGAGGTCCCTTCGCCGCCGGCGATGGAGATGGGGCCGGGACCGGAACCTATAGCCAAGAGTCCCGGTGGCGCGCCCGTGCAAGTGGCTGTCCTGACCCCCGAGGTGAAACTGGAGATCGTCCGCGCAGCGCAAGCGCTCATCAGCGAGCCCGGGCGCTGGGTAACGGGCATGGGTGAGGACGGCAAGTTGACTTACGCCGCCAGGAGTGTCACCGGCCAGCTGGCGCGTGTGGAGGTCGACAGCCCCGAGGCCACCCACTACAGCCTGATGGGGGCGATCCTGTGCGAGCTGCAGCGGCACAGCGTCACGACCACCGCGACCGGACGCACAGCGTTTCTGGATCAGGAGATCCCGGCTGCGATTCAGAAAGTCATCGGTGCCATCGCCCCCACGGCCGGCCAGGGAAAGGTGCCGGAATCAACAGACCAACAATTGATGTCCATCGGCCATGCGCAGTGCCTGAAAGTCCTGGATGAGCTGGAACGGGAGTACGCCGCCCAAGCCGGTGGCAACGGAGACTCGACGGGGCTTCGTGAACTCCGGGGCGTGAGCCTCGAGGAGTTGATGGTCCGTGCCGCCAAGGACGAGGCGATATCCAGCACCGAGCTGCTTCGGGCTGTCCACCGGGAATTGACGGAACTCAACCGGCGGCTTTCCGAGCTCGAAGCCGCAGCGGGCACGTCGGGTCCGGTGGGGAGCACTTCCTGAGATTGTCCCCCGTGGCGGTCACGTCTGACGTCGGGGGAGAGCGAACTGGCATCGAGACGGAAGAGGTCGATGAAGGCACACCGCGTCAGGCTGGTCCTGATTGCCGTTGGCTTGCTGGCGCTGACCACCACGCTGGGGCCGCGCCGGCCTATCCGGCCGTCCCAGCGACTGATGGGGAAGAAGGCCTCACTCTCGCAGCAGTTGCTTACGGCGGTTGTGCAGCAGGAATTCGCGCAGGTGAGCAATCAGGCGCAGCGCCTGGAAGCGCTAGTTCACTCGGCGGCCTGGCCGGCGGTGGTCCTGAGCAACGCCGTCTTGGCTGAACAGCGGGAGCACTTGGGCCGGCATGCCGAGGCATTGCGTCAGGCGGCCGGTGCCAGCGATTCGGAGACAATGCAGGTTTCGTTCGTCACGCTCATTCGGGATTGTTGCCAATGCCACCGCCAGCAACAGCGGCAATTCGGATCGTACAAGAGAAAGGACAACGATGCGCGCGGTATACATCACCAGTGACAACCATCGCCGTCTGGAGGAATTCCTGAGGGCAACCGGCCCGAATCAGGAGCGCGATCGGCAGGCGCTTCGGGATCTGCAGAACGAACTCGATCACGCACAAATCGTCTCCCCGGAAGCCGTCCCGCCGGACGTGGTGACCATGCATTCGCACGTCCGCGTTCTCGACCTGGACACTGGGGAGGAGATGCTCTTTCGACTCGTGTTTCCCGACGAGGCGAACATCGAGGTCGGCCGGCTTTCTGTTCTCGCCCCTTTGGGAACGGCGCTTCTTGGCTATCGTTCGGGAGAGACGATCTCCTGGGAGGTGCCGGCAGGTGTGCGGCGCCTGAAGATCCTGGACGTGCTCTTTCAGCCGGAGGCGAACGGACGCCAAACCTGAACCGGCCCAGCCGCCGTGAGGGACCGGTGCACACCACCTTCTCCCGGCGGCCGGGCAAGCCTGTCATGGCGCCCCGTGCCCGTTCCGCCGCAGCCGGGCCCACCGCTCGCCGGGGTTCCCGTGCGCGATGCGCGGCGGCGCGGCTTCGCGCTTACTCGTTGATGCCCCAATGCGCGCCGGTTTCCGAACGCGTCCGGTCGATCAGCCCTTGCAGTGTCGGAGTGATGGCGTGGGCCCGTTGATCCAGATCCGACATGAAACTGGTCCAGGCCAGAGCCGTGTCGAGGTTCCACTGGCACAGGAAGGTCACTCCGTGTCGGGCCGCGCAGTCCTGTAACGCGTCCACTGCCTGCGCCGTCGCAGGATGCCGGGTCGGTTGCTCGACCGGAAGCGCCAGCAGTGCGTGGCAGGGCCGGGCATGGGAGTGCCCCCAGGTTTCAAACCATGTCCGGACGATATGGGGGAGTGCCCCGCCCTGGGACCAGGCGATGACGATCAAGTCCGCCCCGCTCGCCGCGACCCCAGCCGCTTCCGCGGCTCCCCGGTGCGCCAGCACGTCAAATCGGAACAATTCGAGATCGAACTGCAGCTCGCCCTTCGATCGCGCCGTCTGGCGGTCGAACAGCTCTTTGGCTCGGAAACCGGACTCGCGCTTGTCGTAGAGGATGAGCACTGTCAGAGGGGGTGCCCCATGGCAGGGTTTTTTTGATGAACATGTCCTGTTCATGACAGTCCACAATTTCACCCGGACTTGTGGGAGATCAATGAGGAGGGTGCTAAGAGGGCCTAGGCGAAAGACTGAGACTCTCTCCGCTGCCGGATGTCTGCATCAGGATCCCTGGCTGGGCGGCTCAAGGTGCCTGCTCGAACCCAGGAAGCTGAGTCGCAACAGACGCTTGCGCGCGGATTTGGGTCTGGCGGCGGGAGTTGACGATTGCGTCATCAAACTCCACAATCCCCTTCAATTGCGCTCGCGCATTCTCGTGGGGCTTCGTTGGCTCGCCTGCATCGACTCGATCACGGTAGCCAGGCAGCCGACCGAGACCAAGCGGACATAGCCCCCGCCGGCGCACGAAGAGGCGAAGGCCCCTGGACCGGAGCCGCCCCAGTGCCGCCCACCGGTGGGAGGCCGAGGGCCAGTCGCCTGGCGAGCCAAAGGACATTCCGGATGGCATGAACAGCCCGGCAGCGAACCGCAATCTCTGGCGCGTCATCACGTCCCGGTTGCCACCCCGCAGCCGCGCTGTGCTGCAGACCAGCGTGTTGGGCCTGGGCGCAGGCGCCGCGGCCGTGGCGTTCCAGTTGGGCATCAATGCGCTGTTCCGGGGGACGTTTGTCTCGTTATCCACACAATCGGGGACTGTGTTTCTGCTTGGCAGCCTGGGCGTGATCGTCGGCAGTGCCTTGGGGGTGGGCTGGTTGCTGTATTCGTTTTGCCGCGAAGCGTCCGGCAGCGGAATTCCCCAGCTTAAGGCGGCTTTCTGGAAGGACTTCGGCTACGTCCCATGGCGTGTGGCCTGGGTGAAATTCACCGCCGGCATTCTGAGCGTGGGCGGCGGTTCCAGCCTGGGGCGCGAGGGGCCAAGCGTCCAGTTGGCCGGGGCGGTCGCGTCAGGGTTGGGCGGTCTGATGGGCGAGCCCAAGCAGAACCGCCGTCTGGCCGCGGCGGCCGGGGCGGCTGCTGGATTGGCCGCGGCCTTCAACACGCCGCTGGCGGCAGTGACGTTCGTGCTTGAGGAGATCGTTCAGGACCTCAACAGCCGCATCCTCGGCAGCGTGTTGCTCGCCTCATTGCTCGGGGCCTTCGTGGTGCACGGGGTGATTGGCAAGCAACCGTCGTTTTCCCTGTCAGCGGTCGAACCGTCAGGCTGGCTGGTCTACCTCTTTGTACCGCTGGTGGCGGCGGCGGCGGCGCTCGTGGGGGTGGGCTTTCAGCGGGCGACCCTGGCCCTGCGGGACCAGCGTCAGCATCGGGCGTTGGTCATCCTGCCGTTGTGGCTGCGCCCCACGCTGGGGGCGGTGCTGACCTGGGCGCTGGGCGCAGCGGTGTTTCTCCACACCGGTCGGCTCGGCGTGTTTGGCCTCGGCTATGAAGACCTCTCCGCCGGTCTCGCCAATGAACTGAGCTGGTACCTTGCCGGTATCCTGCTGGTGGCGAAGTTCCTAGCCACCGTCGGCTGTTATGGCTTCGGCGGCTGTGGCGGGATTTTCTCGCCCACGCTGTTCTTCGGCGGCATGTGCGGCCTTGCCCTCGGCGGGTTGGCGGGTTTGGTGACTCACTTGAGCGCGGCGGACCAGGTCGTGCTGGCGGTCGTGGGAATGAGCGCCTGCCTCGGCGCGGTGGTGCGCGCGCCGATCACGGGCATCCTGATTGTCTTCGAAATGACGCACGAGTTCGGGCTGGTGCCGGCGCTGATGCTGGGCGCGCTGGTGAGCCAGGCCATCAGTCACCGGCTGCTGCAGCACAGTTTCTATGACGCGCTGCTGGCCCAGGATGGCCATCGCGTGGAGCATCTCGTGCCCCCGCGGGACCTGGCGGGGTGGCGACAACGGCCGGTGTCGGCGTTGGCCACCGGCGAGCCGGTCATGGCGCAAAGCCTCAATCCCGAGGCCATCCAGAAATTGCTCCGCGATTATCCCTACGAGCGCTTTCCAGTGTATGTGGACGGTCTCTTGCAGGGCATCCTGACACGCGCGGAGGTGCGAGCCGCCCGCACGGAAGGACGGGCCCCCCGGCTCGCCCCGGCGGTTTGCTGCCTGCCCAGCAGCAGCGTGCGCGAGGTCCAGCGCCTCCTGCTGGAATCCCCGGCGGGTCTCGTGGTGGTGCGTGAAGCGTCGGACGGCACGCCTGTCGGTGTCGTCACGTTGCACGATCTCCTGCGGGCGGAAATCTCGCTCGAGAGCAAAGCGGCAACCGATTAGCGAGGCGCCCCTCAGACCCAACCCGGCGGGCGGGCCGAGGGAGCGGGAGCCTCGGGGCCGGAAGTCGTTGTGGCCGTAATGCCATGGCGCGCTGCCGGCGACCCTTAGCGAGGCGCGGAAAAGAGGGTGGGCAGGCACAGCAGGGTCTTCATGAACCTGGGGACTCGACTGGGTCTGAGGCACGCCTCGCTAATTCTTCCAGATATCGGCGGTGCGGGCCTTGACATCCGGCATGGTGGGGAGTGCCGCGCTGGGGACGGGTTCGTACCAGAAGGTCGCGCAGGACCAATCATCCCGTGTTTCCGCCAGGCCGTCTTTCCAGGCGATCTGCTGGATCGTGATCCGGGCGTGCTGGCGCCAGCCGATCGGGTCGGGCAGATGCCAGCGGTACATGGTGACGAAGTCCCTTTCGTTGAGGCTGCACCCGTTGTACAGGAAGGGCGCCTGCTGAATCCCCCAGGCGAGCCCGACGTAGTCCTCGCTCCCGGTGCCGACGATCGTCGGCCAATCCCGGTCGCCGTCCATGTACACTTTGACCTCGCCCTCGCCCCACCATTGACCCGGATGCAGGTTGCGGATGCCGACGACCGATCCGATGAATCGTCCCTGCTGCTTGCGCTCCGGCAGCAGTTCGAAATCGACCTTCTCGGTTGTCGGGTTCTCCCGTCGGAAGAGCACGTGGAGGCGGCCAACCTCCGCCGGGTGCTTGTCCGCAATCGTGTAGTCGATCGAGTAGAAGAGGGGGATCGCGTCCTGGCCTTCATTGGTGAAGGTGATGCGTGCCTGTTTGCGGAAGGGCATGGGCAGCCAAAGATTGCGGCCCCCCGTGGGGCCGCACGAGTGAACGGCGGACTGATAGGACACGATTTTCCCATGGGCGAAGCCGAACAGATCGCCGATGGGGCACTCGATGCTGGGATGGTCCTGGCCCTCCCACCAGACGCGGATGACGCACGCGCGTTGGACAACGGGCCGCTGATCCGTCGTCATCCAGATGTGGCGGATCGTCCCGGGCCCCGGGATGTCGCACAAGGAGACGGTCTCCCCCGGCTGGATCGTGCGGGCGGGTGCCCCCTTTCGACCCGGGCCCAGCTTGCTGGCCGCCTGGCCGCCGGCAGCCGGTACGCCGGTGGGATTCTCGAAGGAGATCGAACGCGACTGCAAGCCGGAGTCCAGGCGGTAAGGTTCGTGAATCAGGTCGGGCGACTGCGCCGCATGGAGACTGAGGAGGCTGAATCCCAGGGCGACCGCGAGGGAAGCGAAGGCGTGGTTCATGGCGGGACTGAAAGTGGCCTCCGCACGCGGACTTGGCAAGCTCCCGGTGGGCTTGGTCTCGGGTGTTTATCCCGTTGTGGAAATACCGGCCATGGGGTGAACACCCCATGCCACGCACCGGCATCGCTGTGCCATACTCCCCCCCCAGGGCCGTCACCAGCAGCCGACGCTGGCCCCGGGAAGTTGCGACGCTAGAGTCCTCGACTTGTGGAATTTGTGGTCAACAGGTCAAGTTTGGCCCCTGCCGTTCCAGGCCTCCCCACCTTCCGTCGAGGACTCTGCATTAGCGAGGCGTGGAAGAGAGGGTGGGCAAGCACAGCAGGGTCTTCATGAACCTGAGGACTCGACCGGGTCTGAGGCACGCCTCACTAGTGGTACCAACGCTGAAGTCAGATGAACATAACGACGTTGCATGCCTTCAGCCGCCATATGAGGATATCCGACATGCTCAAGCTGCTGCCAGGTTGTTGGCTCTCGCTCCCGGCTTGCCTTCAGATCCATAGCGCTGTGCCAGGGAAGGAACCCCGTTGATGAAACGCCTCATGCTCTTCATCGAACCCACGGCGGCCCAGGTCAACATCTTCTCCCAGTTCACCTTGCCGCGCCTGGGCAGCTTCATCCTCGCCGGGCTGGTGAACCGCCGTGGCTCCTGGCGTGCCCGTGTGTTCGTCGAGGGACGCCGGCGGTTCGACTTGGCGGCCTGGATGGCGGATCACGGCCGCCCCGAGGTGGTGGGCATCTCGACCATCACCCCGACCGTCAAACGGGGGTACGCCCTTGCGGACGAGTGCAGGGCCCTGGGCTTGCCCGTGATCCTCGGGGGGCCGCATGTCACGTTCCTTCCCGACGAGGCGCTGGCGCACGCGCCCCTCGTCGTGCGGGGAGAGGGCGAAAGCGCCATGAACGCCCTGCTGGATCTCTGGAACGATGGCCATGTCGACGCCGCGAATCCTCGGTATGCGGCCGTTCCGAACCTCTCCTGGAAGGACGCCGCGGGCACCATTCAACACAATCCCCTCGCCCCATGGATCATGGACCTGGATGCGCTGCCGGTGCCGGATTTCGCGCTGGCCGACGGCACCGCTGAATGCCTGGTCGGGGGCAAGAAGACCGTGATGGTGCAAACCTCCCGCGGCTGCCCCTTCGATTGCTCCTTCTGTTCGGTGACAGGCATGTTTGGCAAGAGGTTCCGGTATCGCTCGGTCGGGTCCATCCTCGACGAGTTCCGCCGCTACGACACCCGGGAGCACTTTATTTTCTTCTGCGACGACAATTTCACGGCGAACAGGCGGCGCGCCCGGGAACTGCTCGAGGCGATGCGGACGGCCGGTTTCCGTTTCCAGTGGTCCACCCAGGTGCGCACAGATGTCGGCAGCGATCCTGATCTCGTGCGCCTGATGAAGAGCGCAGGCTGTCATACGGTGTTCGTCGGGTTCGAATCGGTGAATCCCCGCAGCCTGGCAGAGATGAAGAAGGGCCAGAGTCTGGACGACACCCGCCTCGCCATCCGCGTCATCCAGCAGGCTGGCATCCACATTCATGGCATGTTTGTGTTCGGCTTCGAGGGGGATGACAGGGACACCGTCGAGGCCACCGTTCGTTTCGCCCAACAGACCCGGCTCACGAGCGTGCAGTTGCTCATCCTGACGCCACTTCCGGGCTCCGAGCTCTACGAACACATGCGAGCCGAAGGGCGGATCACCTCGTTTGACTGGGACCTTTACGATACGCATCACGTGGTGTTTCGGCCCGCGTTGCTCACGCCGCTTGAACTCCAGCAGGCTCAAGTCCGCGGACATCAACGTCTGTATTCGCTGCCCGAGTGCCTGCGGAAGCTCGTCGCCGGCCGCTGGGTATCGGCCGGTCTGTCGCTTTATGGGTGGAAAACCAACCGCGACTGGCAGAAGGCGAATCAACCCTACCTGCGCACGTTAGCCGCCGCCTCACCTCCCGCTGGTGCGGACCGGACGTCCAGGGCCTGGCGTGCGCTGGTGGCTGAGCAAGGAAACCCGGCGCCGCCTGGACCAGACGGGAGATGACCCCGTGGGCCGTCGGCGTGTCCGGCGATGGGCCCTCGTGGTCCGTGTGCCGTCGAATCTTGGGCGCAACGAGTGTCCACCCATTTCCCCCGTCACGTCGATGCAGCAATTGACACTTCTTCGAGGAGGGCTATAAGGGCTACAAGGACAGAAAGCCGTTCCATCGCACCAGGTTCATGCGTCACTCACCCACCCATGTCGGTGGGGCAATGAACCCCGCCTTGGGAGCAGAGGGGTGGGACGTGCCACGAAAGAGGAGGAGCGTCATGAGAAGTCGGATTCGCAGCCGATGGGTCAGTTTCCTTAGCACGGGAGCAGGGGAGAAACGGGTCCCGGGGTCAAAAGCGTGCTCGGCGCCGCGGATTCCGGTATTGACGAGAAGGCATCGGCGCTGGGGATAGGCGTGGCTTGGCAAACCGTCGCCGAACCGATGAGAGACACTCGCGTCGTACTGCTCATGGAAGCGGCGAGCGGCTTCTATCGCGTCAGGGGAGGGGAGTGATGCGGATTCACCGGCCGGCCGTTTTTTGCTGCACGCGCTTTGCGAAGCCGGCCACCCGGATGATCTGGAGCCGATGCACACCCCGTGCAATCAGTTCCGTCTCGTCATAAGCCTCCACCTGGAATGTGATCCGCGCTCCTTCCACGCCGATGACGCGAGCCGTGCAGGTCACGGTGTGGCCCAGCGGCGTGGGTGCCACATGGCGCACCTCAATCTCGAGGCCGACGGTGCTTTCAGAAGGTTCCAGCCAGGGCAGGACCGCTTGGCGGGCCGCGTGCTCCAAGTACCAAATCAGCGATGGCGTGCACAGAACAGGCGGCATCCCGCCGTCAGCGAAGTCGATGGCGTGCTGCGCCTCGACAACGAACTTCTGTTCACCGGACGCCCCGACGCGAGGATGGCCCTTCATGCAATGGTCTTGAGATGTGCCGTTGGGTGGCAGGGTACCCGGCCCGGTCGGCGCTGAACAGGCCATTGTCTTGGCGAGGATTCGCCTCAGACCGACGAGGCCTGTCGTCCGTCCGCACGCGACGGGTCTCGATTGCGGTTTGCGCCGTTCGACTCTGTCGAACCGCGGCCACTGTCCACTGCTTCTGTCGGCTCGCGGGGACGCTCGCCCCACCAACCTTCAGCGCGCACAGTCCGGTGGGGCTAGGGGGCGCCGCTGCGCGGCGCGGGATCCGGGGCCCCTGCGCCGGCTTGACCGGGCACGGGCCTGCGGGTCAGACTGGGAGCCGAAGTGCGCAACGGACCTCAACCACGAAAACGAGAAGCCATGACTAAGAAGACCAGCATCCAGCTGTTGAATGAGGCGGTGGCCGACGAGCTGCAGGCAGTGCACCAGTACATGTATTGGCACTTTCACCTGGACGACCAAGGCTTCGGACCGCTTTCCCTGCTCCTCAAACGGATTGCCATCGAGGAGATGGGCCACGTCGAGCGCCTCGCGGAACGCATTCTCTTCCTCAAGGGCGACGTCGTGATGGTGCCGGCCGGTCCGGTCGAAACGATCGTCGACCCGGAGAAGATCCTGGCCAAGGCCGCCACGATGGAACAGGACGCGGTGGCGGCCTACAATCAAGCCGCCCTCCAGTGTGCCCAGAACGCGGACGCGGCCTCGAAACAGGTGTTCGAAGCCCTGGTCAACGATGAGGAGCGGCATTTCGACCAGTTCGACAAGCAGCTGGAGAACATCAAGCGCTTCGGGCCCAACTATCTGGCGCTGCAGTCGTTCGACAGGACGCCTTCAAGTCCGGAGCCGACGGGCGAATAGGACGGCGGCGTCACTTCGGCTTCACGGGATCAAGCAGCACCACCAGGAGCGTTGCGACCGGCCCCAGGAAGAGCGATAAGGCCCACCACGCCAGGCCGCTGCGGCCCTTGCCCTGCGCCAGCCCGGCATTGATGAGCGCCAGCGTGAACCAGCCCACCGCGTAGGGGGCGGATGCCGTTCCGAGTTCGATGGCGGCGATCATGTCCTGACTCTGCCTTTCGAATGGCGCGGGCGCCAGTACACAGGCGCCTGCGTCTTGGAATCAGAGCAGGGGGGCGGTCTCGGCCAGACGCCTGTAGTCCGGGTCGCTCGAGTCCCAGGGCAGGCTGTGGACGGGATTGACGCCGGCCGATGGGCGCTGCGAGCGCGTGTTGTCGGCGGAAAACTCCGAGTTCAGTTCCTTCATTCGGGGGCCGCGCCAGCGGAAGGTCTCGCCGTGGCCGTCCATAAAGGAGAGATTGCAGCCGTTGACGTGACGGCCGGCGGGCAGGTTCCAGACCCCGCCGGGATCGCTGCTTGTGCTCCCGGGGATGGGACGGTTGAAGCCGATCGCACCGTTGTCGATGCTGATGGCGTTCTCCTCGATGAACACCGAGGTCATCGAGGGGTTCTTGACCGCCGTATAACGCTTGGCGATGAGCCCCGTGCGCTCCCCCAAGTCCAGGTTGTTGCCCAGCCAGACCGAGACCGAGTACGACCGATTATGCGGCACGCGCGTGCCGGAGCCGCGGCCCACACCCTGGATATACGCCCGGCTGGCGGGGCACTGGTAGATCGCCAGCGAACTGTTGTACGGGAAGAGCACGCCGTATCGGGGATGCTCGGGGTAGTCGGTCACATACTCCTGCACATTCCCCTTGATCCAGGCCTTGTCACCGGGACTCGCGACGCCATTGACCGAATTGTCCATCAGGATGTCGCCGTTGTCGGTGGCATACAGCTCGAAAGCGACCTGGAGCTGCTTGGCATTGTTCAGGCAGCTGATGGTCTGGGCCTTGCTCTTGGCTTTGCTCAGCGCCGGCATCAGCATCGCCGCCAGAATGGCGATGATGGCGATCACGACCAGCAGCTCGATCAGGGTGAATCCGCAGCGTCGATGCTCCCGTCGGTTACACCGAACCCCACAGCCTGTCTCGTTGGCACACGTCATCATTTTCAGTCTCCGCACGCCTATAGGGTCGCCGAAGTCGCAATCTCTGCAAGTCCGAATTCAGTTGGGCTTGACGCCGACACCGCTCCCACGCCAATCTAAGAGTTCCATAATAGAAGGCTCGCGCATACAGAGAAACGAAGCAGAACCATGAATCGTCTGACCATCATGAACCGATTCCGTGATCCCATCCGAAACCTCCTTGGCCGGTGTCTGGCGCTTCTCATGCTGCTGCTGGTTGCGGGGCTGAGCGCGACCCGTGACGCACGCGCCCAGTCGTTTCAGCTCGAGCCGCTTTGGAGCCTGGCACCCGGGGATGTTGAATTCCTGGACACCGGCCATTTGACGCGGGGCTTGGCGTACAATCCCGCCACGGGCCACCTCCTCGTGGTGAGTCGCACGGGGACCGCGGCGGTGCATGTCCTCGACAGCGCCACCGGCGCGTACCTCGGGACGCTGCCGTTTGATAGCGGTGTCGTTGCCGGAGGAACGTTCCCGGTCAACATGATCGGTATCACCGACGACGGCGTCATTTACGTCGGCAACCTGACCACCGACGCCAATGATCCCGCCGCCAACAAGGGGCCGTTCCGGCTTTATCGGTGGGATGACGAGTCAGCCCTGCCCGCCCTGGTCTATGTCGGGGATCCCTCGAATGCCGACGCCGTCGCCAACAACCGGCGCTTTGGCGATTCGCTCGTCGTCCGCGGCACGGGCGTGAACACGCAGATTCTCCTCGGCACCACCGAGAAAAACGTGGCGGTGCTGAGCACGGCGGACGGATTCAGCTTCGACGCGACGAAGGTCGTGACCGATGCGGCTTCCGGCGACATGCGCTGGGGATTGGCGTGGGGCGCGGGAGACGCCTTCTGGGCGAAGCAGGCCGGCGGGAATCTCAAGCAGTTCACGCTCAATCTGGCCGCCGGCACGGCCGCTCTTGCCAGGACGGTTACTGGAATCACCGGCGCGCCGCTCGCGCTTGACGTTTCTCGAGGCTTGCTCGGCGTCGTCGAGGCGGGTTCGGCGGCGACCAGCAACCACAAGTTCCGACTCTATGACATCTCCGATCCAGCCGCGCCCCAGCAACAGGACGCGACCCGCGATTTCCCCGGGGGCTACGCCAACGGGAATCTGACGGGCGCCGTGGCGTTGCGCGGCGACCGGGTGTTTGCGCTCGAATCGAACAACGGCCTGATGGCGTTCACGCTCACAGAAGTCTTTCTGCCGCCGGCGATTGCGACGCCGCCGGCGAATGTCACCGTCTGGGAAGGCGCCGAAACCTACACCTTCACTGTGGGCGTGAGCGGCTCGAAACCGCTGACCTATCAGTGGCGCTTTGACGGCGTGGACATTCCGGGCGCGACCGCCTCGACCCTGACGCTCTCGAACATCGCCGCGGTCCATCAGGGCGGCTACAGCGTCGTGGTGAACAATGCCGGCGGTTCGGCCACGAGCGCTGCGGCAACGCTCACGGTCACCCCCTCGAATCCCTCGCCCCAAGTCGAGAACCTCTGGAACGTCCTGCCTGGCACCCGGCCCTACCTCACCTCCGGCTACAAGGAATACGGGGTCGCCATCAACCCGGCTACGACCAACGTCATCGTCCTGACCCGGCCCAACCCGACCAACATGATCGCCGTGCTCGACATGGCAACCGGCGCGCACAAGCACTACATCGATTACTCCGGTCTCACCCTCGCCGGCGGGATGAACAAGCTGGACGTCGCCGATGACGGCGTGATCTACATCTGCAATCTGAGCACGGCGACTGCCACCACGCCGTTCACCATTTACGGGATCGGGGATGACAGTCCCTACACCCCGGATCAATGGCTCGCCTTCTCGGGCGACCCCGGCAATGGCGTGACCGAAAGCACCGATGGTTGGGGCGCCAACATCGACGTGCGCGGCGGCGGCCTCGACACTGAGATCCTCGTTGGCGCCGGGAAGTGGAGTCCCACGACCCTGCAAGTGCGCACGGTGGCCATCCTCAAACCCAACGAGAACTACGAGTTCATTTCGACGCCGATCACCGTGCCGGACGCGCCCGCCAACATCTTCCGGTTCGGGCTGGCATGGGGCCCCGGCGGAAACACCTTCTGGGTGAAAGCCGTGGGCAACCTCTACCTGGTCGAATTCGACCTGGCCAGCGGCCTCGGCACCATCAAAGCCACGTATCCCACCACCGGCGCCCGCAGCGTTCCCTCGTCGGTCACCGGCATCAAGTATGATCCCGCATACGGTCTCCTGGCCGGCTTGCGCAATGGCAGTCCTCCGACTCCCGTGAGCGTGCCGGTCTACGACGTGACGGATGTCGAGAAGGGCCCGCTGTGGGTGGATAACGAGCTGTTCACCACCTACAATGCGGACATCGAGTACCAAGGCAACGTGGATTTCGGTGCCGGCTACCTGGTCGCCCTGGGCGTGAACAACGGGCTGAAGGCCTTCAAGGTCAATGCGGGCGCAGGAAGCAGCCTGCCGGTCATTCTGACCCATCCCGCCGACGCCACGTGCTTTGCCGGGACCAGCGTGACGCTGCGGGCAGCCGCCGACAGCGCGACGCCGATCAGTTACCAGTGGTATTTCAATGGCACCGAGGCCATTCCGGGTGCCACGTCCGACTCGCTGACCCTCAACAACGTCCAGTTGGATCAGGCCGGCCAATACTCGGTCCGCGCGACCAACGCCTCGGGATCCCGGGACAGCTGGCCCGCGACGCTCACCGTGCTGCCGCTCTATCAGACCGCGCAAATGGCCAATATCTGGACGCTCGCGCCCGGCAGCCGGCCCTATTTGACGACTGCCTACCAGCAGTACGGCATGGCCTTCAACCCGGCGACGTCCAACCTCCTGATCGTTCACTACGACAACGTCACCTATGAGACCGCCGTCGCCGTGCTCGACGCGCTCACGGGCGCCGAAAAGCACTTCCTCGACGTCAGCATGGTTTGGGGCGGCAACCGGTACCTTAACAAGATCGGCGTGGCGGACGACGGTGTCGTCTACGCGGCGAACCGGACGACGGCCGCCGCGGCGACTCCGCTCACGGTGTACCGCTGGGCTGACGACCAGCCGGGCACCATCGCCTCGATCGCCTTCAACGGCGACCCGTTCCCGGTGCTGAATCCCAACAAGCTCTGCGGCTGGACCATGGAAGTGCGCGGCGCGGGGCTCGGAACCGAGATCCTGCTCAGCACCGACTCGACCAACGTCGTCTCGATCCTGACCACCACCGACGGTTTCAACTTCACACCGAACGAAATCCTGGTGGCCGGTGCGCCGGCCAACTTCGCCCGTCTCGGCATCGCCTGGGGCGTGGGCAACACCTTCTGGGTCAAGACGTGGCAGGGGCCGCTTTATCTGGTGGAATACAACCTGGCGGCCGGGACCGGCACGATCCTGCGGACCTACGGCACGGACGTCGTGCCGGCGACGGTCACGACCCTCAGTTACAACGATCCGCTGAAGTTCCTGGCTGGCGTGGCGCGGGACGACCAAAAGAACGTCCTCGTCTACAGCGTGGCCAACCTGGACGCCGGTCCGAAGTTGCTCGACCAAGAAGTGTTCCCGACCTCGAACCCCAGTATCGAAGCCAACGGCGCGCTGGATTTCGGGGGGAACCAGTATCTCTTTGCGCTCAACGAGAACAACGGCGTGATGGCGTTCCTGATCGACACCGATTACGTCCCGCCGACGGAGGCCTTCAGCATCCTGAGCGTCAAGTCAGCGGCCGGCAGCGTGACGCTGGAATGGGAGGCGAGCGCCGGCACCGCCTACCAGGTCCAGTCGGCTGACGCCCTGGGAGGCGCCTGGCAGAACCTGGGCAGCCCGGTTCTCGCGACCGGTGCGACCGCTTCCTATGTGGATGCGGCACCCGCCGGCGCCCGTCGATTCTATCGAATCCAGGCCAAATAGAGTCCTCAACGTCCCCTCCCGGAAGGTCACGTTCGACTTTACCGCGCCGAGAGTTTCGACAGACTCTCGGCATGCCAGAGCTGCCCGAAGTCGAGACTATCCGGCGCGAGCTGGAACCCCTGGTCCGGGACAAGACCATCCGGGGGGTGAGGATCGAACGAAGCGATATCATCGGCTTCCCGGCCCCGGACATGTTCGCTCGAGCGATCCTCGGGCAACGGATTGCGGAGCTCGGTCGCCGGGGCAAGTATCTGTTGGTCCGCCTTTGCGCAGGGACCGTTGTCCGCCAGTTGCTCGTCGTCCATCTCCGGCTCAGCGGTCAACTCGCGGTGCACGCCGCTCGGACGCGGCCCCTGCGCTTCGAGCGTGTCCGATTCCTGCTGTCGGGCGGGGAGTGCCTCGTGTTCATCGAGCCACGCGTGTTGGGGCGGGTTTACCTGGTCGAGGAGGACCATCTGCCGGACGTCTTGGGGGGCTTGAGACACATGGGACTCGAGCCGATTCAACCGGAGTTCGATGCGGCCTACCTGCGCCGGAAGGTGGGACATCGGAGCGCGCGCATCAAAGCTCTGCTTCTCGACCAGCGGATTGCTGCCGGGGTTGGCAACATCTACTCGGACGAAGCGTTGTTCCGGGCCGGGATCAACCCGAACCGGCCGGGTGATGCCCTCCGGCCCCGCGAGATCGAACGGTTGGCAGCGGCGTTGCGGGATGTCTTGCTGGAAGGCATCAAGCACCTGGGCACCTCGATGCGGGACTCGCGGTATCGCAGGCCCAATCACCTGCCGGGTGGGTTTCAGAAGCTGTTGCAAGTGTTTGGACGCGAAGGCGAGCCATGTCGGATTTGCGGGAGTGAGATTGTGGCCTGCACGATTGCGAACCGGACGTCGCGGTACTGTCCGAGGTGCCAGCGGCGGTGAAGACGGCGGGAGCCCAATCCGCGTGAAGAACAAAGTGCCAGGTTCATTGTCGGCCGACGCGCGCCCGACACCACGGAGCAAAAAACAGAGTGCCAGGTTCACTGTTTGCTGAGACCCGGAATGTCCCACGGAATGTCGCTCTTTGTGGTTTCATGGCTTCCCAGGCCGGTGATTGGACATGAGGCAGTAGGTGAGGACTTCGATGCCGCTGAAGGCGGCCTGGTGCCAGAGCAAGTGCCGGAGCTTCTCCTTTTTGAGTACGACTATTAGCCTGTCCCCCTATCTTCTCCTAGTCCGGTGACCCTGATTCTGGGGCCGCGTCAGTGTGGCAAGACGACGTTGGCCCAGATGCTGGGCCAGCGGCAGGCCGGGAGCTATTACGATTTGGAGAGTCCCCGAGACCTGGCGCGTCTGGCGCATCCGCAAACCGTGCTGGAAGCAGCGCGTGGGCTGGTGGTGCTGGATGAGATTCAACAGCGGCCAGACTTGCTGCCGCTCTTGCGGGTGATGGCGGATCGGAAACCGCTTCCGTGTCGCTTTCTTCTGCTGGGGAGCGCTTCGCCCGATTTGATGAAGCAGTCTTCGGAGACGCTGGCGGGGCGGGTGCATTTCGTGGACATGGGCGGCTTCACCCTCGCCGAGACCGGGATCGAGCGGCAGACCGACCTTTGGGTGCGCGGAGGATTCCCCAATTCATTTCTGGCGGCCAGCGAGGCGTTGAGCCTGAAGTGGCGGGAGGATTTCATTCAGACGTTTTTGCAACGGGACATTCCGATGCTGGGCATCCAGGTGCCAGCGGCCACGCTGCACCGGTTTTGGACGATGTTGGCGCATTATCACGGCGGCATCTGGAACGGATCGGAGATCGGCGATTCGCTCGGCGTGAGCCACCACACCGCCCGACGGTATCTGGACTCATTAAGCGGGGCGTATGTGCTGCGGCAATTGCCGCCGTGGTTCGAGAATCTGGGCAAGCGGGTGGTGAAGTCGCCGAAGGTGTATGTGCGGGATTCGGGCGTGCTGCACGCTTTGTTGAGCATCCCGGACTTGGCGGCGTTGCAAGGGCATCCCAAACTGGGAGCGTCTTGGGAGGGTTTCGTGATCGAGCAGATTCTGTCGTGGTCCGGGGAGCGGAACGCGTATTTCTGGGCCACGCACAGTCGGGCCGAACTGGATTTGATGGTGCTGGCGAAAGGCAAACGCTGGGGCTTCGAGATCAAATACCAAGATGCACCGACGATCACGAAGTCCATGCGAATCGCGATGCAGGACTTGAGACTGGAGCGGCTGTGGGTGGTCTATCCGGGCAAGACCGGCTATCCAATGGATGAGAACATCGAGTGCGTGGCGCTGGCGGACCTGGGCAGGATCAGGGAGGCGCTGGAATGACCGTTTTCGTGAATTGAGGGGGCCCCTGGGTCAGGTCGGCGAAGCCGCCGCCGCCCCAATCTGTGATCCGCCCTGAATCGGCGAGGGATCTCCCTTTGCGGAGCCGGTCCGCGGGGGATGGACCCACAGATCCGCCCAGATCGACACAGATCCCCCGATGCCACAGATGGACGGAAGAGGGGGAACCGCGGACAACGGAACACACGGAAGGACGGACGACAGAGGAAGAGGACCGTGTCGATGTCATTTGTCCCCACGGCTTCCGGGGATCTCGAGGACATCACCCTGGCGCTCTATCATCGAGGCGGGACCGACGCATACACAGTGGACTTGGTCGAGGATGCCGGAGGGCTGCCGAGTTTCCAGTGGGACGACGGTTGGGTTGCTTTCAACGGCCATCCGCTCATGGCGTTTCGCGTGACCGTGGTGCCCGAGCCGGAGGCGTGTGCGGCGATAGCCGGGCTCGGGTTGCTGGGTCTGGCCGCATGGCTTCGGATGAAGGCGGGATGGGCTTGCCGTGGTCGGGGGTTCGGGCGTAGAATCCGGTAGTCCTGCTGGATGCGCCCGTAGCTCAGTCGGATAGAGCATCTGCCTTCTAAGCAGAGGGTCCCGCGTTCGAGTCGCGGCGGGCGTGCCAGCCTTGACGGAGGAATGCGGCATGCTGCAGCTCAAGGAACTGGCGGAACTGTACGAGCGACATCGGTCGGCCGCCGGGGCGAGGGTCAAGGAGTTCAAGTTGCGGGGGCGGCATTTTCCGTTCAACACGCATCCTGCGATCATGGGGGTGATCAATCTCTCGTCCGACTCGTGGTATCGGGAGAGCGTTTGCCTGAGTGCGGACCGGGCGATTCACCGGGGGCAGGTGATGTGCGCGCAGGGGGCGGACGTGATTGACGTGGGGGCGGAATCGACGTTGGCGCATGCGGTGCGGGTGGACGAGGAGCTGCAGAACGGGCGGTTGCTGCCGGTGGTGCGGGCGTTGAGCAAAGTGGGCGTGCCGGTGTCGGTCGAGACGTACAAGCCGGAGGTGGTGCGGGCGTGTTTGGATGCCGGGGCGAGCGTGTTGAACCTGACGGGGACGGTCGAGACCGAGGAGATCTTCCGGATGGTGGCGGCCCATGAGGCTGCGGTCATCCTGTGCTACGTCGAGGGGCCGAACGTGCGCGAGGTGGGCGACTTTGATTTCACGGGGGATCCGACGGACCGGATGTACGAGTTTTTTGCGCGGCAGATCGAGGTGGCGACGCGGAACGGGGTGGAGAAGATCTTCGTGGATCCGGGGCTGGGTTTTTACTATGGGAACCTGCGGGACAGCGACGTCCGGGTGCGGCATCAGATGCGGGTGTTTTTGAACACGTTTCGGTTCCGGGCGCTGGGGTTTCCGACGTGCCACGCGTTGCCGCACGCGTTCGAGTATTTTGCGGAGGAGGTGCGGTCGGCGGAGGGTTTTTTTGCGATGCTGGCGGCGCTGGGGGGTACGGACCTGTTTCGGACGCACGAGGTTCCGCGGGTCAAGGCGGTGCTGGACACGCTCAGGGTGTATTGAAACGGCAATGCGGGCTGGCATTCTGCCGCTGCGACCGTAATCTCGCGGTGTGCGGACGCGAGCGGCATTTGACGCGATCGACTCGGTGGTGGCGGATCTGCGGCGGGGGCGGATGGTGGTGATGGTGGATGACGCAGACCGCGAGAACGAGGGCGATCTGATTATGGCGGCGGAGCATGTGACGCCTGCCGCGGTGAATTTCATGGCGCGGTTTGGCCGGGGGTTGATTTGTGTGCCGACGACCTCGGAGCGGCTGCGCCAGTTGGGGATCGAGAGCATGGTGGGGCAGAACCGGGAGACCTTCCGGACCGATTTCCAGGTGAGCGTGGATGCGGCGAAGGGGATCACCACGGGCATCAGCGCCGCGGACCGGGCGCAGACGATCCGGGTGATGGCGGATCCGACGGCGGTGGCGACGGATCTTACGCAGCCGGGGCATGTGTTTCCGCTGCGGAGCAAGCCTGGGGGTGTATTGCAGCGGGCGGGGCACACGGAGGCGGCGGTGGATCTTGCGAGCATGGCGGGTTGCCGGCCGGTGGCAGTGATCTGTGAGATCATGAACACGGACGGCACGATGGCCCGGCTGCCGGAGCTGCGTCGGTTTGCCCGGCGTCACGGGCTACGGCTGGGCACGATCGAGGCCTTGATCAAGCACCGCCGGCTGCGGGAGCGGCTCGTGGAACGGGTCGAGACGGTCCGGTTGCCGACGGTCTACGGGCGGTTTGACCTGCATTTGTACCGGTCGAAGATTGACGGTCAGCATCATTTGGCGATGGTATGCGGCGCGGTGGCGGGCAAGGCGGGGGTTTTGGTGCGGGTGCACAGCGAGTGTCTGACCGGCGATGTATTTGGATCGCGGCGTTGCGATTGCGGCCCGCAGCTGCACGAGGCGATGCGCCAGGTGTCTGCGGCCGGCTGCGGGGTGATTGTCTACATGCGACAGGAGGGGCGGGGCATTGGACTGCCGGCCAAGATCCAGGCCTACCGGCTGCAGGAGAAGGGCTTTGATACCGTCGAGGCGAATTTGAAGCTGGGGTATGCGGTGGATCTGCGCGAGTATGGTCTGGGCGCCCAGATTCTGGCCGACCTCGGGTTGCGCACGATCCGGCTGCTGACGAACAATCCGCGGAAGATCGTCGGGCTCGAGGGGTACGGACTCGAGGTTGTCGAGCAAGTGCCGGTCCGGGTGCGGCCGAATCCGCACAACGCGCGGTATTTGAGGACGAAGCGGGAGAAGCTGGGGCATATGCTGTGAGGAACGCATGTTGCGGAAGGTAAAACGGCTGGCGAATCGGGAGGATGGGGGGCGGTTTGTCGTGGTGGCGGCCCGTTACAATGGGCGCTACGCGGACGCCCTGTTGCGGGGTGCGCGGCGGGTGTTCGAGGAGGCGGGCGCGGCGGTGCGGGTTGTGCGGGTGCCGGGCGCGTTCGAGATCCCTGTGGTGGCGGCGGCGGTGGCGCGGGGCCAGCCGGCGCCGGAGGCGGTGGTTTGCCTGGGGGTCATTTTGCGCGGGGAGACGGCTCATGCGGAGCACATTGGCCGGGGGGTGACGGAGGCGCTGGTGCGCCTGCAGATCGAGAGCGGCGTGCCGATGATTCACGAGGTGCTGCTGCTTGAGAACGAGGCGCAGGCGCAGGCGCGGTGCCTGAGTCCGGCGCACAACCGGGGGGCGGAGGCGGCGCAGACGGCGCTCGAGATGGCGCGGGTGATGCGCGGGTTGCGATGCTGAACGATGGGACCCCTGCGATGAGCGCGAGCGACAGGGCGGAGGGCAAGCCTCTCCGGGCGCTGATCATCGAGGATTCGGAGTTCGATGCGGCGCTGCTGGTGCGGTTATTGCAGGTGGGGCAGTACCGGGTCACGTGGCGGAGGGTCGAGACCGGGGCGGACATGCGCCAGGCGCTGGCCGAGCAGGGATGGGACATTATTTTTTCGGACCATCAGATGCCGGAATTCAGCGCTCCGGACGCTCTGCAGATCCTGCAGGAGACAGCGCTGGACTTGCCGTTCATCATCGTGTCGGGGGGGATCGGGGAAGCGACGGCGGTGGCGCTGATGAAGGCGGGGGCGCATGATTTTCTGATCAAGGGGCAATTGGGGCGGCTGATACCGGCGGTTGAACGGGAGCTGCGCGAGGCAGCCAATCGGGCGGCGCGGCGGGAGGCGGAGATTTCGTTGCGCGAGAGCGAGGCGCGGTACCGGAAGCTATGGGAGAACTCGCCGGACGCGATTGTGATGGTGGGTGCGGACGGGCGGATTGGGTTTGCGAACCCGGCGGTGACGGGGGTATTCGGCTATGCGCCATCCGAGCTGGCGGGCATGGCGTTCGCGCAGTTGATCGAGGCGATGCCGGCCGAGCCGGACAGGTTGTCGGCGGTTCCTGCGGTGCCGTCGGCCGAGGGGGCGGAGGGGCAGGCGATGGTGCAGGAGATGAAGGGGCGTCATCGGGACGGCCAGGAAGTGACGGTCGAGATCGGGTTCAGCTCCTTGCGGCTCGAAGGCAAGACGTGGCGTGTTGCCTTCATCCGGGACCTGACGGCGCGGCGTCGGGCGGAATCGGCCCTCAAGGAGCGGGAAGAGGAGTTTCGGGTGGCCCGCGAGGTTCAGCAGCGGCTGTTTCCGAAGGCCGCGCCGGAGATCCCGGGGTACGACCTTGCGGGGGCGTCGTTTCCCGCGGTGGAAGCGGGCGGGGATTACTTCGATTACCTGCCGATGCTCGAGGGCGGGCTGGGGATTGTGGTGGCTGACGTGAGCGGGCACGGGATCGGGCCGGCGATGATCATGGCCGAGACGCGGGCTTTTCTTCGGATCGTGGCGTTGAACCGGCGGTTTCCTTCGGAGGCGCTGGGGGCAGCGAACCGCGTGTTGATCGAGGATTTGGCCGACAGCGACCGGTTTGTGACCGTGCTGATGGCGCGCCTGGACCCGGCTGCACGCCGACTGGCGTATGCGAGCGCGGGTCATCCGGCGGGGCTTTTGCTGGATGCGACAGGGGCGGTCAAGCAGCGCCTGACCCGGACCGGGCGCGCCCTGGGGATGTCGCCGGACTCGGCCTTTCCGGATGTGACCGGGATCCCTCTGGCTGAGGGGGATGTGTTGGTGCTGATGACGGACGGGATCGAGGAGGCGGTGGACGCCCAGGGGGACCTTTTTGGGGCCGAGCGGCTTGTCGAGGCGATCCGCGCGAGCCGGCATCGGCCGGCGCAAGAGATCCTCGAACACCTGCATGGGGCAGTGCGGAGGTTTGCCTCCGGGGGTGCGGCGAGCGACGACATCACGCTGGTGGTGGTCAAGGTGGGGAACGCCGCCGGGGCTGATGCGTGAACCGGCCAGAGGGCGTTGACGGCGGACGATCATGAAACGGGAGACGTTGGCGGCGAGACAGGAGCGGGTGGCGCATGTGATCGAGCGGTTGGGCCGTGTCTATCCGGAGGCCGAGTGCGCGCTCCGGCATTCGAATCCGCTCGAATTGCTGGTGGCGACGATTCTGTCTGCGCAGTGCACGGACGAGAGGGTGAACCAAGTGACGGCCCGGCTGTTTCGGAAATACCCGACGGCGGCGGACTACGCCGGGGCGTCGGCAGAGGAACTCGAGGCGGAGATCCACAGCCTGGGCTTTTTTCGGAACAAGGCGCGGAGTCTGCGGGCGTGTTGTCAGCGGCTGGTGGAAGAGCATGGGGGCGAGGTGCCACGAACCATGGGCGAGCTGGTGGCGCTCGACGGCGTTGGCCGGAAGACGGCCAACGTGATCCTGGGCAACGCCTTTGGAGCGAACGAGGGGATCGTGGTGGACACGCATGTTGCCCGGCTGTCGGGCCGGCTGGGATTATCGCGGGAGACCGATCCGGTGCGGATCGAGCAGGATCTGATGGCGTTGGTGCCGCGGTCGGAGTGGACGCGATTCAGTCATTGGCTGATTTGGCACGGGCGACGCCGGTGTGCGGCGCGGCGTCCGGACTGCGCCGGGTGCGAACTGCGGGCCTGGTGCCCGTCTGCGGGGGGCTGCAGCCTCGCATCGCGCACCCGGTCTGTAGCCGGGGGCGCTGACCGCGGCGGGCGAAAGGGGGACTCCGCAGTCAGCTCTCGTGCCGCCCTCGACGCGGGCGGTTCCAGGAAGAGCCGGTCATCATGAACCACGAGGGGGGAAGCCACGACATGTGGCGTCTGTGGGAGGACGCGGCGCACGGGGCGGCTTGGAACATGGCGTGCGACGAGCTGTTGCTCGAGGAGGTTGCGATCGCGGGTCGGCCGGTCTTGCGGTTCTACGGGTGGGCGGCGCCGGCGGCGACGTTCGGCTACCTGCAGCGCTGGGCCGAGGTGCAGCGGTGGACGGCGTTACGGCCGCTGATCCGGCGGCCGACGGGTGGAGGTTTGGTTTCTCATGATCGGGGTTGGACGTACACCCTCGCGATTCCCGCGGGCCATCCGTGGCATCGACTGCGCGCGATCGAGAGCTACGCGCGGGTGCACGGCTGGCTGCGGCAGGCCTTCGCGCGGAGGGGGTGGCAGACCGAGTTGGCCCGGAGCGGTCCCGGCGGCGCGCCGGGCGCTTGCTTTTCGAGGGCGGAGACGTGGGACGTTGTGAGCGGCGGCACGAAGGTGGCGGGGGCGGCGCAACGTCGGACGCCGGCGGGATTGTTGATCCAGGGGGCGGTTATGGAAGGGGAAGCTGGCGGCGGAGTGGCGGCGCTCCAAGCGGGAATGGTCGCGGTGGCGTCCGAGATCTGGGGGGTCATGTGGGAGCGATGGGCGCCGGGGCCGGAGTTTCACCGTCGCGTTGAAGCCGTCGAGGCTGCGAAGTACGGGACGACGGCGCACAACGCGCGCCGGTGAGATCGGATCCAGTGGCCGCGAAGAGGGGAGTCGCCGCAAGAAGGCGCAAGAAGCACAAGAGAGGAAGCCCATGTTCTCTTCTGTCTCTTCTTGCGTGGTCTGCGCCGTTTGGCGGCAATCGGTGTTTTCCGGACCTGTGGCGGCGTGGTCGGCCGCGAAGAGGGGAGTCGCCGCAAGAAGGCGCAAGAAGCACAAGAGAGGAAGCCCACGTCCTCTTCTTGCGTGGTCGGCCGCGAAGAGGGGGAGTCGCGGCACCGTGTGCGCGACGAGGTTGGCCGCAGCTTGCGGTCATCGTGGGGGCTTCGTATAGTGGCTGCCACTGAGTATGACGATGCATCCCGTCCGTGTTGCCGTGACCGGGGCCGCCGGGCAGATTGGTTACGCGCTCGTTTTTCGCATAGCCTCCGGCGCCCTGTTGGGTCCCCATCAACCGGTTATTCTGCATCTCCTTGAAGTTGAAGCGGCCCTTCCCGCTCTGGGGGGGGTGGTGATGGAGTTGGAGGATGGGGCGTTTCCGCTGCTTGAGGGGGTGGTGGCGACCTCGGATTTGGACGCAGGATTCCGGGGGGTGAACTGGGCGTTGCTGATCGGCGGGGTGCCGCGCAAAGCAGGGATGGAACGGAAGGATTTGCTGGGCGTGAACGGCAGGATTTTCATCAGCCAGGGCCAGGCGCTCGAACGAAACGCCGCCCCCGATGTTCGGGTGCTGGTGGTGGGCAATCCGTGCAACACGAACGCGATGATCTGCATGGAGCATGCGCGGGGAATCCCGAAGGAGCGGTTCATGGCGATGACGCGGCTTGACGAGCATCGCGCGCGCGCGCTGTTGGCACGCAAGGCCGGTGTGCCGGTGGCCGAGGTCGACCGGATGGCGGTGTGGGGCAACCATTCGGCGACCCAGTATCCGGATTTTGCGAATGCGCGGATCGGCGGGCGGCCGGTTCCTGCCGTGATCGGGGACGTTGGGTGGCTGGAGGGGGAGTTTCTTGCCACGGTGCAGCAGCGGGGCGCAGCGATCATCAAGGCGCGGGGTGCTTCGAGTGCGGCGAGTGCGGCGCAGGCGATTCTTGAGACTGTGCGGTCCGTGGTCGAGCCGACGCCGGCGGAGGACTGGCACAGTGTGGCGCTTTGTTCGGACGGCAGCTATGGGATCGAGGCGGGGTTGATCTGTTCGTTCCCGGTGCGCAGCGACGGGGTGCGGCAGGCGATCGTGCGGGATGTTCCCCTGAACCCGTTCAGTCGGTCGCGGATCGACGCCTCGGTGCAGGAGCTGAAGGAGGAACGCGCGCTCGTTGCTGAACTTTTGCCCCACTGAATCCATGTCGCTTCCGAGCACACCGGGAGAACTCGCCCGCTGCATTGACCACACCCTGCTCCGCGCGGACGCGACCGGTGGGGAGATCGAGCGGCTTTGTGCGGAGGCGTTGCAGCATCGTTTTCATTCGGTGTGTGTGAACGGGAGCCGGGTTGAACTGGCCTATCATCGTCTTGAAGGGAGCGGCATCCGCGTGGCTGCCGTGGTTGGCTTTCCGCTGGGCGCCGCCGAATCCGACGTCAAGACCCACGAGACCGAGGCCGCCATTGACGCAGGCGCCACGGAGATCGACGTCGTGCTGAACCTTGGTCGGCTGAAGGACGGCGATGATCGGTTTGTGCTGCGCGAACTGCGGGACGTGGTCGAGGCCGCCCAGGGTCAGGTGGTGAAGGTGATCCTCGAGACCTGTTGTCTCGACGAGGCGGAGAAGGTGCGTGCCTGCCGGCTGGTGGTCGAGTCGGGGGCGCACTGTGTAAAGACCTCGACCGGGTTTGGCCGGAGCGGGGCGACGATCGAGGATGTGCGGCTGATGCGACGGGAGGTGGGACCTGGTTTTGGGGTGAAGGCGGCCGGGGGCATCCGGGACTTATCGGCGGCGCTGGCGATGATCGAGGCGGGTGCGGACCGTTTAGGGACATCAGCGGGGGTGGCGATCGTGCAGGCGTTGCATCCGCCGGTGCTCTGAGGAAGTCAATGGGGTTATGATCCCGCTCCGGGGGGCGGGCATCCAGTCCGCGAGAAACCCCGGCGGGGCGGCCACTGAGTGGGGTCCAATGTAGAGTCCTCGACTGGGTCTGAGGTGCGCCTCGCTAGGAAGTTGAGCTGCAACCGGCGCTCAAGCGCGGGCTTGGGGGGTGGTGCGCCGGCGGCAGCAGCCAATGAGGAGCGTGACGACGCCGAACACGCCGAGGAGCAGGAGCGCCGGGGTTCGCGGGGTTTTGGGGCTGGCGGCCTTGGCCTCGATGCGGAGGTTGAGATCGGCCCAGGGATTCACCTGGAGGCGACGGGTGAAGGTGTAGAGGCGGCCCTGTTCGGGGACGGTGGTTCGGATGGCGGCCGGGTTGCCGGCGGCGGCGTCCTGCTGCTGGATGAGGCGTTCGGCGAGCTTGATCTGGACGGCGTTGTCTTCGGCGGTGTTCCGTTCGAGGAGCTGTTTGGCTTCCTGTTGGGTGTAGGCGGCGGTTTGGCCTTCGCGGAGGCTGCGGGGGGCATTGGCGAGGACATCGGGTTCACCGGCGACCTTGGCGCTACGGAAGTTCAGGCCGACGAGGGCCTGCTGCATTTTGAGGTTGTGCAATTGGACGCGGGCGTCCTCGTTGAATGCGTTGTCGTGTTGGGAGAGACCGTACGCGGCCTGGAACGCGCGTCGCGCCTGTTCGGGATCGCCGCTTTCGAGGAGCTTATTGCCCATCGAGAGCAGCTGTTCCGCTTCGCGGGTTTGTTCCTTGCGCCAGGCGACTTCGTTTTGAATGTAGGTGTCGAGGTCGACCGCGATGGCGCGGCCGTCGGCGGCCGGTTGGAGGCGGAGGGATCCGCTCGAGTCGGTCAGGGTCCACTGGTTGCCGAGGTAGAGGCGCCAGGCGATGTTCTCGAGGGGGAGATCGAACTGCGGTCCGACGAGGGAAAGGTCGAGGGCCCGTCGCTGGGGAGCGCCTGCTTTCCAGGAATAGAAGAACTCGACGGAGGTCGGCTCGCCGCTTTTCGAGTTAGGTTCGATGGGCAGGAGCACCTGGTTGGTGGCGCGCCAGGGCCAGACGCTCTTCTGGTTGACGAATGCGAACCAGAACCGGGCCTTGTCGGGGAGGGTGCAATGGAGGAGCCGCTTGTCGCCGGGCTCGATCTGGAGGCTGGCGCGGGTGAAAAGCACGCCGTCGTCGGAGAGGACGGACGTGAGGGCAACGCTCAAGACGCGGGCGGGCAGGAGTTTGGCTGCGGCGTGGCGCTGCAATTGGACAGCGAGCTGGAAGGAGGGTTCGACGAGGCGGAACGTGTGATTGGCGGCGGCGACGGCGATATCCGGTTGGAGAGTGCGGGGGATGGACTGCCACTCGGCGGGCTGGAGGCTGGGCGGGAGGCCGGGCACGTGGAGCTGGAGACGGCCGCCGGACTGGAGTGTGACGAAGCCGCGCTGCAGGTTGACCTCATCCGCTTCGACGCCGACCACGGTGGCAGCGGCGGCCTGCTCGGGGACGGGCAGCGTGTAGTTTGCCTGGAGCAGGAAGCGGCCGATGACGCGCCGATGGAGTTTGACCTCCCAATCACGGGTGAGGGTATTGGTCTGGCCTTCGATGGGGAGGGAATCGGCCACCTGATCGCCGCGGAAGCGGACGCCCTCCGCATTGGCCGGGAGGCGGACGCGGAGGGATTTGACGCCGGTATTTTCGATATCGTACTGGAGGTTGACGGCGACCTTGAGTTGGGCCTCGGTGAAGAGGACGTGCTGGAGGCTGGCGACCTGGATCCAGGCGTCGACCCGCTCGAGATCGAGCTGGAGCTTCCAGTCATCCTGCAGCAAACGGAAGGCGAGAACGCCTTTTTGGCGGACGCCCGCCTTGAGGGGATCGAGCTGGGAGAGACCTTCGCGGGTCTGGATTTGGAGGCGCATGCCTTGTTCCGGCACGATGAGCAACTGGCCCCGCTGTTTGGCGGCCTCTCTAAGGTTCAGCCGGGGGACATTCCAGGCCTGGGCGGCGCGGACTCCGGGGCCGGTGAGACTGAGCGCGAAGGCGTGTTGACCTTCGGTTTTGCTCTTGAGGTGGAGAGTCACGATGCGTTGCGCATCCGTCTTGAGCTCCGTCCAATGGCTGAGAG
The DNA here is from genome assembly GCA_029556615.1 of Verrucomicrobiota bacterium. GTDB lineage: Bacteria > Verrucomicrobiota > Verrucomicrobiia > Limisphaerales > J093 > JAKQDD01. The sequence goes on from JAKQDD010000176.1 coordinate 111,984, forward strand.
CGTCGCCGGAGGCGGACTCGACGTCCATGCCGGCGGGGAGCGGGAAGCTGAGCTTGAAGATGCCGGCGCGGGTGATTTCGACATTGAGGGTGGCGGCGAGGACAGTGCGGTCTTCGCCGAGCGAGAGTGTCTGTTGGGCTTCGACGCGGATGTCAGGTTCGACGGGGGCGGCCTTGACGGAGAGGGTGCCGCGGTTTTCGGTGTAGCGGTAAGCTCGGCGGAGAGTCAGGCCGGGGACAGCGGCCCGCTGGTCATCGAGGGTGTTGCCGGGAAAGTCCTCGAGGTTGATGGGGGCGAAGCTATCGGCTTTGACGTCATCCAGCTGCACTTCATTACCGGTGGCGATCCCCAGCAACCCGATCTGGCCGGCGGCGCCTTGGACGGTGATGAGGCCGGCGGTCTGTTCGAAGGGCAGGGGGCCGGTTCCGATCTGGGACTTGAGGAGGAGGGTGAACGGTTTGGCCTGGGCCGGACTGAGTCCGACCCGCAAGCGGCGGGTCTCGGGGTCGAACCGCCACCAGGCGACAGCGGGATCGATGACGTCGGTGATGGTCGAGGGTGTGGGGATGTCGAAGGCCAGCTCATTGATCTCGCCCTGGGCGGGGCGGATGGTCACGTGGTGGAGGCCTTCGAGCACGCCGGCGCCCGGGACATAGAGCTGGGACCACTCGGCATAGAACACCGCCTTTTCCCGGCGGGTGTCGCGGCTTCGGGGTTTCCACCCGATCCAGGTATTGTCTCCCGGGGACAGGACCAATTGGAAGACGGCGTTGGTGGGGGTGGGCGAGGGTTGGCGCTGGACAGCGACCGCTTGGGGCACGTCCATGTCGACGTCGAGTCCGACCAGGGTGAGGTCGGCGCGATTGACCAGTCCCTGGGCCGCCGGGAGCAGGAATCCGCGGCTGCCGCCGGGCGACTGGACCCGGGTCTGGTACTGAAACTCGGCCTCGATCCAACCGGTTTTTTCCGCGAGCAACGCGTAGCGTCGCAGGGGTTCGACCGTCGTTTGCACGAGCCGTCCGGCGTCGGCGGGGCAGGTCCATCGGGTCAGGACATGGGGTTCGGCGAGCAGCGGCAGGACGTCGCCCTGGGTTGCCTGCCAGCGGATGCGGGCGGATCCGAACACGAATTCCTCCTCGACACGGAGCTGGTGGAGAACGGACTCGGCGATGGGAGGCAGTCGTCGGCTGGCGGGTGTGGGGGGCGTTGTTGTTTGGGCTGTTGCCGGGCCGGGCTCGAGCAGGTAGAGGCCGGCCAGCAGGAGGCTGACGGCGGCTGCGGCGGCTCCGGGCTCAGCGGCGGGCTTCTGGGGGACCTGCCACCAGCGCCAGAGGCCAGGCAGGACGACTTGCAGCAGCGTGAAAGTCGCCGCCACACCGAGAATGGCGGGCAGAACGGCGTCCGAACCGAGGGCGGCCCGGAACAGGGCTGTCCAGAAGAGGGCCAGGCTGAGGATGCGCAACCAGGATTTGGCGGTGATCCAGGCATAGAGCCAGACGGCTGCGGCGAGGACGACGGGCCAGAGCAGGCCGACCCAGGCGTAGCCTGCGGCTTGGATTTCGAGATTGCTGACCTCGGCGGTGAGGACGGACTCCGCCTGCTGGACCGGGGCGACGAAGTGGAGGTCGCGAGCGGGTTGGACGCGAGTGGAAGTGCCGGAGTGCTGAAGGGAGACGGCCAGGGTTACGATGGCGAGGATGCAGGCGGCGAGGGCGATGAGTCCGCCCATGAGGTGCCGTCCGCTGAACCGGTGGACGCCTTGGGCGGTGGTCGAACGCCAGAGGATCGCTCCGATCAGGATCAGAACGGCGGCAATCCCGAGGCCGATGGCGAGTTGTTGGCGGGCGTCCGGGGTCAAGCCGGCGAGGCCGTGGCCGGCGCTGGGCGTTTGAGGCGTTGGGGTGAGAGTGCCTGCGACGTAGCGGAGGCGGCGGCCCGGGTCGGGCTCGAGGCGCCATTCAGCGAGGAGCACCGGGGCGGACACGATCGGGCCGGTGACGGTCAGGCGTTTTGGGTTCTTGGCGCGGGCGGCGATTTTGACCTGGACCTCGTTGACGGTATTGGGGTCGGCGTGCTGGGGGAGGGGGATGAGATGCGCGCGATCGTTGGTGACCGGGACGACCGTGGTCCCGTTGACGGTCACGGACCACAGCTCGGTCCCTTCGGGGGCGGCCAACCGGAGATGGGGCGCGCCCTTGTTTTTCACGAAGTATCGGGCTTCGGTGACGACCTGACCTTCTTCGGAGATGCGGGTGGTGAGGGCGGCGCGGTCGATGACCTGGCTGACGGTTTCGCCCTGGGCGAGCGGTTCGAGGACGAGTTGGAGCTGGAATGGGCGCGCGCTATAGCGGTAGGCGGCCAGGATGGGGGCGTCGAAGAACAGGCGGTATTCGGCCGGGACCTCGCCCGGTTCGAGCGGCAGCAAACCGCTCGAGAGATTCACCGGGTGCACGTTGAAGGGGTACGCGCTGACCACGAGCGTGTGGCCTTGTTCGGAGTGGGCGTCGCGCGGCCGGGCGCCGGTGAAGGCGAGCTGGTCGCCCTGCCGTTTGAAGGGCCGCTCGTAGGCGGCCAGCAAGGTGTAGGAGCCGGCGACAGGCGTGTGCAACTGGACGACGTAGCCGTTGGTGGTCTTCTGCCAGTTCCGGACGTCTTTGCCGGTGAACTCGACGTTGAAGTACTCATCCGAGAGCTCGACGGTGAACGTGCCGAGGGGAGCGCCGGCGATGGCATAGTTGAGGAGACTGCTGCCATAGGCGACGCCTTCGCCGACGGTGAACAGATGGAAGGCATCGACGAGGATGGACTGCGGGAGGCGCTCGATGGCGAGGCTGGCGGTCCAGGTGGGTTCGCTGAAGCGGAAGGCGGCCTGGATTCCGGGGAGCTTTTTGGGGAAGAACGCGGTGGCGATGTCGGTCAACCCCTGGGTGGCACCCGGGGTCAGGCGAAACCCGGCGTCGGCGGCGACACCGATATGGCCGCGGACCGACTTGGCTTTGACGACGTCGATTCGCGGAAGGCGCCAGGTGGTTTCGCCCAGCGGCTTATTGCGTTCGAGGCGGAGCTGGACGATTTGGCGGCCGATGACGGGGCTGCCGTAGACCAGGCGGAGTTGCGCCTCGGCGGCGTCGGGTGGATCGGTGACGAAGTAATCGCTGAGGCCTGAAGCGTTGAGTCGGGCGACGCCGTAGCCCTTGGGGACGCGGAGGTTGAGCTCGCGCAACGGCGCTTCCCGGACATCGAGCTCGAACTCGGCCTCGATGGCGAGATCGGTTTCCCCGAGATGATAGGCGAGCAGTTGGGATACGGTGAGCTCCGGGAGGATGTTATCCGCCTGCACCTGGAGTCGGAAGGCGCCCCCGGAGAACCGGTAGGCGAACGTCTGGGTCGTCTGCGCTGGGAGCAGGCTTTTCGAGGCATCGGTCTGGGGGAACTGCTCGGGCGAGATTTGGGAGAGACCGCCCGACTCGACGACTTCGAGACGGACGGCGCCGGCGTTGACGACGCGGCAATAGCCACCGAAGCGGGTGGCGTTTTCGGGTTGGATTTGGAGCGCTTCGACGGTCTGGGGGAAAGTGCCGAGCGGGGATTCGATCTGGATCTGGACCTGGAACTGTTCTTTCTGCGGCTGGTTGAACTGCACGGTCAACCGGCGGTCGGTTCCGCCACTGATGGGGTCGACCGTCCACGCGAGGAGCTGGGGGCCTTGGACGCGGGTGATCTCGCCCGGACCGCGCAACCGGAAGGCGACCCGTTGCAGGTCGCCCTGCATGACTTTGCCGTCAAACCATGCGGTCTGGCGCATGAGGCCCGGGCTGATGGCGATCTGGAGGAGCGCCTCGGCGGCGTAGAACAGCGTGCCTTCGGCTTCGGCGCGGGCTTCTTTCCAGGCCAGTTGGACTTTGCCGTTGGCGGGCAGGTGCGCCGTGAATTCGGCGCCAGCGCGCTGGGGTTTTGCCGCGCCTCCGAAGCGGACTTGGGAATCCGCCCCGAGACCGCGGAGCGCCACGGGGGAGAGCGGCGCGCCGGCCACGGTGAAATCCACCTCATTCCATCCGTTGGTCTGGCGCACGAGCGCGCCGAACTGGAGCTCGATCGGGAAGTCGCCCGCCTGGTCGAAGACGACGGCGAGCCGGCTTTCGCGCGGGGTGAGGCGTCCCTTGCCGGTGTTGGCGACGGCGGTGAGGGCCGCCCCGCCGGAGAGCAGATCGAGGGTTCCCCCCTTCGGGTTCCTGACCTTGGCGATGGCGTGGAGGGCGAAGAGGGCTTGGCCGTCGCTGAGCTGGCCGGTGAGGCGGTAATCCGAAAGCACGACGGAACGCGCCTCGGGATCGGCGGTGGTGACGGCGAGCGGCAGCGTGTAAGGCTCTCCCTGAAAGCGGAAAGCGAGGGGGGCGGCCGTGTTGTTGGTGGGTTCCCGGAGGCTCTCGGGGAGGTACTGGATTTCGACCGGGATGAGACCGGAGGGATTGGGAGCCTGGACATCGAGGTCGGCGGGGCCGTCCACGCGAATGAAGCCTCCGGCGAGACTCGGCGGCTGGCCGTGAAAGGCCAGAGGCGTTGCCTTGGCGGGCAGATCGCCGAGCGGGGTTTCGGCGGTAATCTGGCCGGACACGGCGGTCAGGGGTTGTTCGCTCTTCTTGAGGCGCAGCACCAGAATGCGAGTGCCGCCTTCGCCTTGGCGCACGGCCCAATCCTCGAGGTTGGTCGAGGTGACACTACGGACCTCGCCCGTCCCGGCGAGCGTCCAGTGGATTTCGCGCAGGTCGCCCTGGATTGCGTCCGTCTTGAAGGCGACGGCGTGGCTGAGCTTGTCGCGGCTGACCGTGATCCGGTGGTGGAGGGTGCTGCCATAGACGGACGGGGTGCGAATGCCGCCGAGGCCGACGAGGTCGGCCTGGATGACGAGGCGGCCTTTATCGCCGTCGAGTTTGCCGTCGACGCTGACGGCCTTGACCTCGGCCTGGGCGCCGGGTTCAGCCGCGGTGATGCCTGGGGTGGCGGCCAGCATGAGGGCAGCGAGCAGTCTCCCGACTTGGAGGAGGCGACGGGGAACGGGGACGGTGGCGGTGGGGGTCGGCTTCATGGCATTAGCGTCCGGTGATCGACTTGGCCTGACGGATCATCCATTCGAGCTTCTTGGGGCGGGGATCGGGGTCGAAGGCCTCAGGCACGCCGCGGAGGAGGGCGAGGAGGCGATCGGGGCTGACATCGCCCGCGAAGGGGCTGGTGGCGAGCCATTCGGAGAACGCGGCGGAGACTGCGGCGAGGCGGAGTGAAGCGCTTGCTTGATCGAGGGGTGTCGCCGGGCCGTTGTAGGCGACGGGCCATTCGAGCTCGCGATAGAGCCCCGTGGCGGGCTCGCGGAATCGGACGCGGAGAATGGCGAGCGGGCCGGAGCCTTGCGGGTTGACTTGGACGACATAGAGGGCGTTGCCGGACTCGGCGGCGCCGAGCTCGGCGGCGTCGACGGTGTTGTCGCGGAACTGTTCTTTGGTGAGCTGGTGTTTCGCGTAACCGATTTGGCGCCAGTGGAGGGTGCGGTGGGGGTTGAACTCGATCTGGACCTTGACGTCGGCGGCGGCGACCTGGAGGGCTCCGGCGAGCTGGCCGGCGAGCTCGGTGGCGGCTTCCTCGGGCGTGTTGACGAATCCGTAGCGGCCGTCGCCGTTGCGGGAGAGCACCTCGAGCAGGTCGTCGTTGTAGCCTTCCCATCCGATGCCGAAGCAATCGAGGGCGATCCCGCGTTTTCGGAAATCCTCGACCTTGGCCTTCAATTGGCTGGGGTCGACTTCGCCGAGGTTGGCGGCGCCGTCGGTGAGGAGAACGACCCGGTTGACGCCCTGGGGGAGGAAATGGCGGCGGGCGGTGGCGTAGGCGAGGTTGAGGGCGTCCTCGAGGTTGGTACCGCCTTCCGGCGAGAGATTGCCGACGCGGTCGACGAGCTCTGGGGCTTGGGCGCCGGGCAGGGCATCGACCCAGAGGCGCGCGGTGCGAGCGAATGCGACCACGCTGATGCGGTCCTGGGGCTGCAGCTGGTCTGCCAGAACGGCGAGGGCTTCGCGGATGATCTGGACGCGATCCGCCCGTTCCATGGAACCCGAGTTATCCAGGAGCAACACCAGGTTGAGCGGCCGGGCTCCGTCGCGCCCGCGCGCGGCGGTCCGGATCGAGAACCGGAGCAGCTCGCGATCGTGGGCGAAGGGGTACTGCGCTCTTTCCCAGACGAAGCCGACCGGCATGCCGGGAGCGGGCTCGGGGTCGCAGTAGTTGAAAGCGTTGACGAACTCCTCGCTTCGAATGCCGCCCGGATCGGGGAGCGCGCCCTTCTCGAGGGTCGCGTCGGCGAGTTTGAACGAGACGTCGGCCACATTCAGGGAGAACGTCGAAAAGGGGTTATCCGTGGCTGCGACTTCCGGTTGCGGCTCGGGGGGCGGGGTGCGTGCGATCACCGGGGCGGCCTCGGCGGCGGGCGGGGCGATTTGCTCGGCCTTGGCCTTGTCCTGGATTCTCATCAGGCCGTCCCGCTGTGGCACGGCGCTCATGGGTCGGCCCGCGGCGGCCAGTTTCTTGGCGACCTCGAGTTGGTCATTGGCCTCCTTGGCGCCTTCTCTGAGCTCCTCGACCAGATCCCCTGCTCGTGCGGCTGTTGGGGCGAGCGCTCGGTCCACCTCGGCTACGGCGACTCGGACCCGGGCGGTCTCGACGGGGGTGGCGAGGGTGGTGGCGGCGACCTCGCCGGCGGGAGTTGCCGCCAGGCCGGCGGTCCGTTGCTGGAGGGCAGGCTGCTCGGGGGCGGGGGCGCGAGTGCGGGATTCCCGGAGCCGGCGGCTGGCGGTATCGGTGCGTGCGGCGGGCCCGCCTGGGGCTGCCTTATCCGCGAGCCCCCAGTGCACCTCGGTTCCCAGCATTGGGGTGTCTCCGAGTTGAGGCACGGTGGTTAGGGCAACGGCGCCCAGGTTGGCGATGGCTTCCTGCGACAGCCCAGTTGTCCCCGCGGGCTGTGCGCCGGGGGTGGGTGTGGCGGGGCGGCCTCGAAATGCAGGGGGTGTCTTCTCGATGCCGGACGCGGTGCTCCGGCTGAGCCTCGTGGCCGACTCGAGCTCCTTTGCCGCGGAAGGAGCGGTGGCGGGGGCTGAAGCGGACGGTGCGGTTTGGACGTTCCCGGTGTAGGCGTAGTAATTGGCCTGGCGCCCTTCGGCGGCCTGACGCACCTCGGGCCTGGCGCCTGCCGGTTCGCGTCCCTGCCGTTCGGTTTCGACGACCGCCTGTCCGAAGAGGTCGTTGCCGCCCCTGATTGCTCCGTAGCCGAGGGCGCTGCCGCCCCCCATGCCGCCCATGCCGCCCATGCCGCCTACCATCCCCGAGCCAGCAGCCACGGCGTTCTGTCGGTTGAACGCATCGACGTGGAATCCACCGAAAGCTCCGTTGTGGGCGACGGCACCGCTGTCGTCGGCGTCGAAGAACCAGTGTTCTGCGGTGGCATTGGGCTGGCTTTGGAGTGCCGGGTCGCCTGCCTTGGCTGGGACCTGGGGTTCGAGCCAATTGAAATCCGAGTTGGCGTTGGCGAACTCGCTTTCGACTTTGGGCAGGTAGAGTTCGAGTTGGCTGCGGTTGGCTGGCGCGCCGGCCGGTGGGGCGGCGGAGGGCTTATTGGCCGGAGCGGGAGCGTCGGTGGCTGGGGTTTCGCCTCGAGGTTCCTGCACGATCTTCATGCCTTTGGGCAGCAATCCATATCGCGTCAGCATCCGGATATCCATCATGGGACGGCCATTGGCCTTCGCGTCGGCAGGGGCGGCGGGCGCGGGGGCTGCGACGACACCGGAATCGGCTGGTGCGCTGGCGGCAGGCGCGAGGCCATTCTCGACAAGAGGCTGGACGCCGCGTCGCACGCCGTGGGACTTCTCGGTGTCCATCGTGAAGTTGGTGATCTGGGTGGCGAAGGCCAGCTCACGTTGCCGGGCGGCGATGGCGGCGCCCTGGGATTTCGACTTGGCCATGCCGAAGGAGGGCAACAGGAGCGGCAGTGAGAGCATGGCCACGACCGTGGCCGCGAGGGCCATGGGAGCGACCCATCGCAATTCCGCCCGTGTCCGCGCCAGGAACGGAGGTTTCTGGACGCCTTTGAATTGGCGGAGGAGCTTCTCGCGGCGACGGCGGGAGAGCTGCACGGGAGCGGAGGTGCCGGAGGCGGGTTCAGCGGTCTGGGTGGCGGCTTCCTGAACGAGGCCGATGGTGCGTTGGAGGCGATCGTGGAGGCGTGCGAGCTCGGGGTCGCGGGCGATTTCCTGACGGAGGGCGTCCGCCTCGGCGGGGGTGAGTTCACCCAGCAGGAGAGCGGTGATCCGGCTTTCCCGCTCTTCTTGTTCGGATCGGGAGGCTTCCGGGTTCATGGGATCAGGCCGGCTTTGACGAGCTCGGCGGCGAGGGATTTGAGTGAGTGATGGAGGAGATAGCCGACGTTGCTGGTGGTGAGACCGGTGCGGGCGCTGATTTCCTTGTAAGAGAGGTTCTCCTCGAACTTGAGTCGGATCAGCTCACGGCTGCGGGGATCGAGCGACTTAAGGCCGAGGCGGACCAGGCCGACGCCTTCCCAGCGGGCGATCTGCTCATCGGGCAGCAGGCTGGGGTCAGCGAGCTCCAGTGTGGGTGTGGCAGGATCGTCGCTGGGCGCGGTTGTCCGGAGCGGAACGGTCCTGTTCGAGCGCCGCTGGTGGTTGAGAGCCAGATTATGGACGCTGCGATAGAGCCAGCTGCGCGGTGTGCGAACCTGGTCGAACTGCGCATGGAGCCGGACGAACGCTTCCTGGACAACATCCTGGGCCATATCGGCGTCGTGAAGCAACCGGAGCGCGTAGCTCAGGAGCGGCGATTCGAGCGCGGCGAACAGTTCCTCGAGCGTCTCCGCTGCGGGTCTGTCGGGACCGCTCTCGTTAGATCGCGCCTCTGGCATGCGGGAGTGTTTCACGGCATCGGATCACACTCCTCCCCGGGGATCAATCCCGGAGGAGACAGGCACGGCATTGCGGCCGATTCTGTCGGTGGGGCACTCTGGTTCTTGCTTCAGCCACATCCTAAGGACACCGGAGCGGACATTCTCTTAGACGGTATTTGGCGAGGCGCACTCCGGAGGAAGTTCTTTCCTCGCGTTCTCGGTCTCGTGCCGCCCTCGGCGCGGGCGGGTACAGGATGTGCTCTCGGACTGGGGTTTGTAACCGCCGTCACGCCTTACCGACGCACCGACGCACTGACGCACTGGCGCACTGGCGCACTGGCGCACTGGCGCACTGGCGCACTGGCGCACTGGCGCACTGGCGCACTGGCGCACTGGTCTACTGGCCGATGTGGGGTTCGTTGTCGGTATTCCAGCGTTTTCGGGCGATGGGAGTTCGTTCGACGGCTTTGAGTTGTTTGATGAACTCGGCGTGTCCGTCACAGAACATGAAATTGGCACCACCGGAGACATTTCTGGCGCCGTGGCCGCCGGAGTGACGGCGGCTGGGCCATTCGGCCTGTTCGTTTTCGGGGCGGAGCGGGTCGCCGTCGGCAGGGTCGATGGCGGTATCCCACTGGGCATCGGAGCGGCTATCGGCCATGCAGATCATATCGGAGGGGGCTTTGACGGCGGACTCTGAGACTTCGACGGCCCAGGGGTCAGCGGAACCGGTGGTGAGGTCGGCGCCCAGGCCGAGGTAGGGGCGTGTGAACTCGCTCACGCTGCCCCAGTCGTTGTAACCCAGGCAGAACCCGGTTGACGGGGTGACGCGCATGGGTTGGCGCACGTTATTGAGCACCACGTTGGTGTAGTAGTACTTGGGCTTCTCGGTGGGGCAGTTGAACACGTTGATATTGCTCGACACGAACGGGAGGAGGCGTGTGGGAAAGACGATGGTGCCTGTGGGGACCCAGTAGTGGCCGGGGTACTTGCTGGTTTCCTGGACGTACATGGTGAGCGCGAGGCCAAGTTGTCGCAGGTTGTTCTGGCAGAAGGTCTGCTGTCCGCGGGCCTTGGCCCGGGCGAGGGCTGGGAGCAGCATGCCGGCGAGGATGGCGATGATGGCGATGACCACGAGCAGCTCGATGAGCGTGAAGCCGTGGAGGCGGCGCACGTCACGCCGGACGAATGGGGTGGGCCATTGAAAGCGCATAAGCGATTGCGATTAGAACTCTGTGCTTCGTGTACCGCCGACCCGCGGCTTTGGCAAGCACGGACCCGAATCCCGGGTCAGAATCCGCGCGCAGGCTCCGGTTGCGGCTCAACCTCCTAGCGAGGCGTCGCCTCAGACCCAGTCGAGTCCTCAGGTTCATGAAGACCCTGCTGTGCCTGCCCACCCTCTCTTCCACGCCTCGCTAATGTAGAGTCCTCGAAGGCAGGGGGGCAGGGATGGAACGGCAGGGACCAAACTTGACCTAATCGCATCGACTTTCACAAGTCGAGGACTCTAGAGGAACGGTGCCGCAAACAAGGTGACAGACTCATTGCCTCCACGCTTGCGGAATGGGGAAGGGGTCCATTAGGGTCGGGCCGTGATCATTGCGCCATCGATGTTGGCGGCCGATCCGGCCCGTTTGGGTGCGGAGGCTGTGAGGGCGGAGCGCGCGGGAGCGGACTGGCTGCACGTCGACATCATGGACGGTCATTTTGTGCCGAATCTGACGTTTGGACCGGCGATTGTGCGGGCGCTTCGCGGGGCGACATCTCTGCCGCTGGACGTTCATTTGATGTGTTCCCGGCCGGCGTCGTTGATCGAGCCTTTTGCCGAGGCAGGGGCCAGCGGTTTGACGATTCACGTCGAGCTTGGAGCGCAGGCGACGGATCTGCTTTGGAAGATCCGGTCCTTGGGGCTCAAGGCGGGGCTTGCGGTGAACCCGCCAACGCCGATTCAGGCGGTGCGGCCGTTGTTGCCGCAGATCGACTTGCTGCTGGTGATGACGGTGAACCCGGGTTTTGGCGGGCAGTCGTTCATTGAAGAGTGCGTGCCCAAGATCCAGCAGGCGGCGGTCTGGCGTCGCGAACTCGGTCGTCCGTTCCGGATCGAGGTTGACGGGGGAATCAACGACACGACGGCGGCGGAGTGTGCGGGTGTGGGGGCGGACACCTTTGTGAGCGGATCGGCCTTGTTCAGGCAGCGGAACCTGCCGGCGGCGATTCGGAGGATGCGGATTCTGGTGAAGCGCCATGCCGGGGTGCACGAGAAGCCGCGCAAACGGGCGCCGGCGGTCCGTTGACCGGGCCATGCGTGCGACGCTTTCACCTGCCGTGTTGCGTTTTGGCACTGACGGCTGGCGGGGGGTCATTGCCGACACGTTCACGTTTGCGAACGTCGAGCGGGTGGCCCAGGCCGCGGCGGACCAATGGAACCTGGCGCCCCCGCCCGGCCCGGCCTGCAAGAGCATCGTGGTCGGGTATGATCGGCGGTTTCTGTCCGATCAATTCGCGTTGCGGACGGCGGAAGTGCTGGCTGGGAACGGCTTCGACGTGATTCTGACGCCGGTGCCCACGCCGACGCCGGCGGTTTGCTGGGCGGTGCGCGCGCGGAAGGCGACGGGAGGTGTGCTCATCACGGCGAGCCACAATCCTGCCGTGTTCAACGGGTTCAAGCTCAAGGCCTGGCACGGAGGGGCGGCGGACCCGGCTTTGTGCGCGGCGGTCGAGTCGAGGCTGGACCGCGGACCGGTGCGGCGGTGTCCCGCGGCGGAGGGCGTCGGCAGCGGCCGGATTCGGATCGTGGACGTTCGACCTGGCCACTATCGCGCGGTGCGGGGTCTAGTGGATTTCCGGCGCGTGGCGCGGATGCCCCTGCGGCTGGCGCACGACGCGCTGTTTGGGGTTGGAGCGGGGTGTTTCGAGGTTTTGCTGGCGGGAACGCGATGTCGGGTGACGACGTTGAACGGGCGGCACGATGCGCTATTTGGGGGAATTCACCCGGAACCGATAGCGGCCAACTACGGACCGACGCAGGCGTGGTTGCGGCGGCACCCGCAGGACGTCTGTCTGGTGACGGACGGCGATGCGGATCGGATAGGCGGGATGGACGGCCGGGGGCGGCCGCTGACGACTCACCAGATTCTGAGTCTGCTGCTGGAGCACAGGCTTGTGCGGCGCGGGGGTCGGGGGCGGGTGGTGAAGGCCCTGACGACGACGTCGATGGTGGATCGGATTTGTGCGGAGCACAACCTGCCGCTGACGGTGACCGGCGTGGGGTTCAAACACCTGTGCGCGGAGATGGTCAAGGGGGACGTGCTGCTGGGCGTCGAGGAGAGCGGCGGCGTGGGTTTCCCTGAGCATCTTCCCGATCGGGACGGCATTGCGGCCGGCCTGGTGTTTCTCGAGATGCTGGCGATCGAGGGGTTGTCCGTGGGCCGGTTGCTGCGTCGGCTCGAGCGGCGGTATGGACCTCATCATTATGGGCGGCGGGATCTCGCGTTCCCGCGCGAGCGGCTCGAAGACCTCATGGCGTTGTGCCGCGCCCATCCGCCGGACCGGCTCCTGCGGTCGCCGGTGGCGCGGGTCGACACGTTTGACGGCGTCAAGTACACCGCGGACGACGGGACATGGCTGATGCTGCGGGGGTCGGGGACGGAGCCGGTGGTGCGCGTCTACGCGGAGGCTCGGAGCGTGGGGAACGCGGACCGCCTATTGGACTGCGGTGAGCGCATGATGAAGCGCGTGCTGACTTCGGGCCGGTGATGGGACCCCTCGCGCTTGGTCCCTCTCCCCACTCCTTCGTCGCGGGGCGAGGAAACACCTGGTGCGCGGACTTGATGGGGCAAGCCAAGTGTGGAGGCCATCGGCTCCCTCCGACCCCTGGAAGGGGTGCAGGCCGTGGGCATGGGGAGCGGAGAGAAACAAGAGAGGACTCAGCGTCCGGGCGGGAACAGTTGGAGTTCGTTGAGGGTGGGGCCTTCGGTGGCCTCGAGGATGTTGAGGCGGAAGACCCGGGCGGTAACCGGCGGGAAGCTCTTGTTGTAAGCGTTGCCGAGGGTTGTTCCTGTCAGGCAGGCTTTCCAGGTCTCGCCCTCGAGGTACTGGAGTTCGAATCGGCGGACGCGTCCTGAGAAGGCCTCATCGACCTTGAGGCGTCCGACGGCGGTGGGTTTGCCGAGATCGACTTCGATCCAGGCGGCATGGGTGCCGCCGTCGGTGGCCCAACGGGTGGTGTCGTCGTCGTCCATGGCGCGGGAGGCGGCGTATTCGCGTTGACCCTGGTGGACATTGGACGCCCGGGCGGGCTTGCCGGCGGCGAGGGAGGCGGAGGCCAGGCTGACGGGAGGGAGCTCGGACGCGGGTCCGTCGAGGTCAAGTGTGACGACCGTGTCAATCGTTTGCCAGCTGGCGGGGGGCAGATCGAGGGTGAGGCGTTCCGGTGTTTGTTGGACTCCGACGGCGGTGCCATGATGGAGGAGGGTGGCGGCCTTGACACGGTGTTTTAATGGCGGGAAGTCGAGAGGCCGATCTGATGGCTGGAAGAGGTGGAGGAAGACGGTGTTGCCTCGGCGGGTGCTGGCCCCCCAGGCTCCTGGTTTGAAGGGGCCGCCGCGGGTGCCGTAGATACTGGAGCCATGGCGGGCGAGCCAGGCGCCCATTTCGCGGAGCCGATCGACCTGGCGCGGCTCGATCCGTCCATCGGGCATGGGGCCGACATTGAACAGGAGGTTGCCGTCGCCTCCGGCGCATCGGACGAGGGTATGGAGGCATTCCTCGAGGGACTTGAGGCGGTCGTTGGGTTTCCAGGCCCACTGGTGGCAGATTGTGATGCAGCTTTCCCAGGGGCGGTCGATTTGGAACTTGCCGACCTGTTGTTCCGGCGTGTCGAAGTCCTCGGGGAGACCGGTGCGATTGTTGACGAGGATGGCTGGTTGGAGGCTGCGGATGATGTGGACGAGGCCCTGGCCGTCGTAGTCGGCCGCCGATTTGCCGAGGCCATCGAACCAGAAGATGTCGAGCCGTCCGTAATTCGAGCAGAGCTCGCGGACCTGGGCGCGGAGGTAATCCAGATAGCGGTTGTGGCGGTCGGGGGTGAACGCGTCGGGGTGATGCCAATCGGGCTGGGAATAATAGAGGCCGAACCGGAGGCCGGCCTCATGGCAGGCGTCGGCGAGCTCCTTCACCACGTCGCGCCGGAAGGGGCTGGACGGGTTGGTGATCTTGTGATCACTGACGGCGGTATCGAACATGCTGAAGCCGTCGTGGTGGCGGCTGGTGAAGACGAGGTACTTCATGCCTGCGGCCTGGGCGAGGGCGACCCATTCCCGGGCGTTGAACCCGGTGGGATTGAACTGTTTGAAGAGGTTGTCGTAGACATCGGCGGGCACTTCCGAGCCTCGGGAGCCGTAGCCGCGCCGGTCGCCGCCTCGGGACCAGCCGATTTCGGTCCCTTTCAAGCTGACCGGTCCCCAATGGATGAAGAGGCCGAAGCGGGCGTCGCGCCACCAGGCGAGGCGAGCGTCCCGTTCGGCCGGGGACTCGGGCGATGCGGCGGGGAGTGCAGCGGTGTGGAGACATGCCGCGACCGCGAGGACGGCGACGAGGATTGCGGAAGACGATGGCTTCATACATGCAGGGCGCCGGAACCGGTGCCGGCTGACTGGGGTGATGGGTGAGATGATGGGCTTTTCGGTGTTTGTCTTGATACTGCCTCGTGCGCGGACCTGCGGCAAGCAGAGTCGGCGGTCCCGGGGTTGGCGCGCGCAGGACCATGGCCGCCACCTTGGTGAGGAAAACGGCGCGCTCCGAACGCGGGCTGCATTCGGAGCGCGGATCAAGCCGCCGATCGCCGGCGGGGGTGTGTCAGTTCTCGCAGCGATAGTACTTCGCGGCATCCTTGGCGGGGATCGTGAGGGGACTCGCGCTCGGCAGTGCCACGTCCACGAACGGGCCTTCCGGCGCATCCGCCGCCTGGAGCCAGCCCGTGAACGTGATTTTGACCTGATCTGGCTCCACCGGGTCGATGCGGAGCGTGGGGGTGGGAATTCCGTCCGGGCCCCAGACACGGATGTTCGAGACCAGGACGTAGCGGCCGAACTGGTTGCCGTTCATCCAGCACATGATGCAGTTGATGCCGCTCGTGGGATCGACCTCGCCCGGACACCGTCGCATGCCGAACTCGGGCATGGGCTTGTACCCGAGTTGGTCTTCGTAGTCGGGGTTGCCGTCGTACTTCGCGGTTTGCCAGATGTCTTCGCCGTCTCGCTGGGCGAAGTTGTCGTACGAATTGGCGTATCCCAGGTCCCCATTGAAGCCGTCGGCGACGTACATGACCGTTTTCATGTGCAGCACCTTGCCGTCCTTGAACTCGGGTCCGCGATCGAACCAGCTTCCACCGCCTCCGCAGGCACCCAACCCGTTGTAGCGGCAATCCTGACGCGAGCTCAGGCGGACGCCGGTGCTCAGCTCGCTGTATTTCCAGTTCGGATTGCCGATCTCACCGTCTGCGGTCCGGTTCGCGTAATCCGCCAGGCCGAACCCGTGGTCGTACCCTGGCAACACTGCGTTGTAGTTGTTGTTGGTCGGATCGTAATCCGCCGGAATCTCGTTGGTGCAATGGAACTGCCAATCCCAGGTAACGGTGATGGGCCCGGTCATCTGCTTCGGGAAATCGATTTTCCAGAAATACGTCATGGCATTGGTCCCGAAGTTGCCGTCAGACGCCACCATCATTTGTCCTCCGCCTGCCGCGGTGGTGTTGGTTGCGGTGACGATATACCAAGGCTCAGTCGCACCCTCGGGAAACCAGCTCTTGCCATTGTTCATCGGGCTGTAGGCCTCCGGTGAATACTCATTCGCCCAGACCCAGTCCCAGTCCGCATTCGCGTTCTCCCACTTTGCCCCGATGGACGGCTGGCCGATCATCCAGCCGTTCGTGTAGCCTTCCATGGCGGAGAATTTCGTCTTGTAGAGCAACTGGGCCTGGACATCCACAGTGCTTAGGGCGAGCAAACCACACCCCAATAGCTTCAGGAACGTAGGTGTCTTCATACTCTCTCAACCGGTGACCGCAGGTGATCGCATCCCCATGAGGGATGCTCTTGTTGGATGTGTCGGAGCCTCTGGGGCGCACGGTCCTTCAGGGCGTGATACCACGAATCTGGCAGTGTGAATGACAGAGAAGAGTGGACCCTGCTTCCCGGGGGTTCATTTGGTTGCGGGGGCAGTGTGCCGATTCCGGACCCGAACCACAAGGCAAAACTGGGCTAGAGTCCTCGACTTGTGAAAGGCGATGCGATTAGGTCAAGTTCGAGCCTCTGATGTTCCAAACCTCCCCGCCTTCCGTCGAGGGCTCTAGATGAGCGAGGCGCGGAAGAGGGGTGGGCAAGCACAGCAGGGTCTTCATGTGCCTGGGGACTCGACTGGGTCTGAGGCGGCGCCTCGCTAGCGATTCTGCTGGCGATGGCTTTGGGGTTCTGGTTGTTTGGGGGGCGATGAGGATCGAGAGTCGATGGCGATGGGCGCCGGGGTTGGTGCTGGCCTGGCTGGCGGCGGTTGGGGCGGCGGCTGGGCAGATGATTCCCATGGACGTGCCGGGTCTGACTGCGCGCGCGGACGTGATCGTGCATGCCCAGGCGGTCAGTGCGACCTGTCTTCGGGATGAGCGCGGGCGGTTGGTAACGCGCGTCGAGGTCGAGGTTCGGGACGTGTGGAAGGGCCGGGTGCCGGGGGAGCGTTTCACGATCGTGCTGGCGGGGGGTACGCTGGGCAACCGGCGTGTGACGGTGCCCGGCCAGGCGCAGTATGTCCCGGGGGAGGAGTTTGTCGGCTTTCTCCGATGGAACGAGCGTGGGGAAGGGGTGACGGTGGGATTGAGCCAGGGCAAGTTTGCGGTGTCGCGCGATTTGGCGGATGGCGACGTGCGGGTGTGGAATCCGTTTCTGGGGGTGCCGGCGGGGTTGGGGGGTGAGGCGGGCGGGTCGCTGACGGCGAAGCGATCGGGCCAACTGACGCTGGGGGATCTGCATCGCCAGGTGGAGGCAAGCCGGCCATGAAGCTCCGTGGCGTGGTTTGGTGGGCTGGGGTTGGCCTGGCGGCGATGGCGGCGCAGGGGGTGAACGCGGCTGTCTTCGACGTGAATGCGAAGGGGGTGATGCGGCGTTGGGACCTGGTGAATCCGGCGTCGCATGTGCCGGTGAACGCGCCGATTCACGTCAGCACGAATGCGGTGAATCCGGCGACGAAGGCGATCCGGTATTGCCTGGCATCGGACGCGTTTTCGGCGACGAACCGGCTGGCGGAGTTGGATGCGGTGCGGGCGTCGTTTGCGATCTGGCAGTCGGTGCCGGACACGATCCTGAAGTTCGAGGAAGGGGGTCTGGTGGCGTCTCCGGGGGGGCAATTTGACGAAACGGACGGGACGAACGTTGTATTCTGGATCCGTGACACCTCGCTGTTGGGGGACACGGTGGATCCGACGAGCATGTTGGGGCTGACGTATTTGGCGACGGCGGACAACGTGATGGTGGGGGCGGACATTGTACTGAACGGCGAGGCGTTTTACGGTCCGCGGTGGTTCACGCGGTACGATCAGCCGCCGGCGGACACGCGGTATCACTTTGTCGAGGCGATCGTGACGCACGAGATTGGCCATGTGATCGGGCTCGAGCACTCGCCGGCGGGGGGGAGCACGTTGTTTCATCGGGACTTTGCGGGGTTGGGCACGTATCTCGGTTTATCGGCGGACGACCGGTTGGGGGTGCAGGTGTTGTATCCGCGTGACGGGTGGGCGGCGATGCGGGGGCGGATCACGGGGACGGTGAAGATGGGAGGCGCAGGCGTGCTGGGGGCGATTGTGTGTGCTGAGGATGCTGCGGGGAATCTGGCGGGGGTGACCTTATCGAGGGCGAGCGGGGCGTATGAGCTGCCGGGGTTGCTGCCGGGCACGTACCAGGTGCGGGTCAGCCCGTTGGATCCGTCGTCGGACACGAGCGTGTTTCTGGTCCGCGGGGTGGATCTCTATGACGCGGTCTACGCGGATGCGGAGGCGTTTTTCGAGCCGGTGGCGGGGACGGTGACGGTGACGGCGGGTGGGACGCGAACGGCGGACTGGGTGGTCACCGCCAGTGGGTCGCCGCTGCGGGTGGTGGGGATTCGCCGGGCGACGGCGTCGTTGACGCACGGGTACGTGGCGAACCAGACGGCGAGGATTGTGGTGGGGCAGAGCAACTACTACGCGGGGGTTTTTGCCGATTGGATCCCGGCGGATGCGACTCTCGAAGTCACGGGGGATGGCATCACGTATCAGGCCCTGGGGATCGCGACGGCCAGCGGATATCCGCTGATATACGGTCAGATCAGTGTCAGTTCGAACGCAACGCCGGGGCTGCGGACCTTTGTGTTACGTGGGGCTGGACACGTTGCGTATGCCAACGGCTTTCTCGAGGTCCTGCCCGCGGTGGTGGACATCAACGGGGACGGGCTCGAGGACGCTTTCCAGCGACGGTACTTTTCGCCATGGACGAGAATCGAAGCCGGGCCGGGGATGGATCCGGACGGGGACGGCTTCAGCAACGGCTACGAGCATCTGGCGGAATCGGATCCGAGCCTTGCGACGTCGTTGCCGGTCGTCGAGATTGAGAGTGCGACGGTGACGGTGGAGGGGACGACGATCCGGTGGCGCAGTGTGCCGGGGGGCGAGTACCAGGTGTATGCACGGGACGCCTTTCATCCGTCGACGCCCTGGCAGCCGATTGGCGGTCGGGTGACGAGCAGCGGGGCGACGGCCGAGCATCGGGACACGGCGGCTACGCAGCACCTTCGGTTTTACCGGGTGTTGGCGTACCCGTGAAGCGGGCACGGGCGGCGAGAGCCAATCCGGCGAGCATGAACAGGGCGCCGAGGAAGAAGGCGGCGCCGGGGACGTGGCAGGGGGCGTGGGGACCGATGAAGAACCCGAAGACGTGACTGGCGGCCGGGGGTCCGGCGATTCCGGCCAGGCTGGCGAGGCTGGCGAGGGTTCCCTGGACCGAGCCCTGTTCATCCGGGTCGACCTGGCGTGTGATGAGCGATTGGACGGCGGGGCCGGTGATGCCGCCGAGGGAGCCGAAGACGAGGATGACGTAGATCATCCAACCGCGGTTGGCGAGGCCGTAGGCGGCGAGGGTGGCGGTGCTGATGGCGAGGCCGGTGAAGATGGCCCGGCGTTCGCCGAGCGCGGGCACGATTTGCCGGACGAGGACGCCTTGGACGAGGGCAGCCATGATGCCGACGATGGCGAGGGAGAGTCCGATTTGGGCGGTCGACCAGGCGAAGCGGTAGCCGGTGTAGAGCACCCAGGTGCTGTGGATGGCGGCGTGTCCCAGGTGCACCAGGAAGAGCGTGCCGGACAAGCCGAGGACGACGGGGTGGCGTCGGAGGGCCAGGACCGAGCCGATGGGGTTGGCGCGGTTCCAGCGGATGGGGCGTCGCCGTTCGGGGGGGAGCGATTCAGGCAGAATATACCAGCCATAGAGGGCGTTGACCATCGTCAGCCCTGCCGCGACGAAGAACGGCACGCGCAGTCCCAGGTGTCCCAGAACGCCGCCCAGGGCCGGTCCAAGGATGAAGCCCAGGCCGAAGGCGGCGCCGATGAGTCCGAAGTTCTGCGCCCGTTTTTCGGGGGGACTGACATCGGCGATGTAGGCGCTGGCGGCGCTGATGCTGGCGCCGGTGATACCGGCGATGAGACGTCCGATGAAGAACCAGAGGAGGGAAGGCGCGAACGCGAGCAGGAGGTAATCGGCGGCGGATCCGAGCAACGAGCCGAGAATGACGGGTCGCCGGCCGAACCGGTCCGAGAGGACGCCGAGGAACGGGGCGAACAGGAACTGCATGAGGGAGTAAAGGGCCGCGAGCCAGCCGTAGACACCGGTGGCGGCCGAGACATCACCGCCGAGGAACGTCTCGATCAGGCGGGGGAGGATGGGGATGATGAGGCCGAAGCCGAGGATGTCGAGAGCCAGGGTGACGAGGACGAACAGGATGGCGGGGGCGTGGCGCCGGTGGAGGTGGGAGTCTGACCCGGCGGTCATAGGCTAGCGAGGCGCCGCCTCAGACCTGACGAAGTCGGCGATCCCGTGAAGCCTTCCTGCCTTTCCGGACCTTCTCTCCCGCGCCTCGCTAATGTAGAGTCCTCGACGGAAGGAGGCGAGGTCTGGAACCGCATCGGACGGAACTTGACCTGATGACAGCGAATTCCACATGTCGAGGGGCTAGCGTGGCGCGCCTTCGCGGGGGTCGTGCGGGTGGGGATGGGGATCGTCGTGGGTGTTCAGGGGTTGGCTGAGGAGGGAGACGACGGCGTCGACAGCGGCGAGGGCTGCCTGTTCGGCATCGCGGGATGGGGCGAGGCCCAGATCGAAGGTGGTGCCGAAGATGCGGACGATCCAGGCGGGTGGGGCGTGGCCGAAAACGGCCTGGGCGAGGGCGAGGAGGCTTGGGGGTTGGGCGAGGTGGCCCAACGGGGTTCGGAGGTCGAGAGGTTCGAGGGGGCGGACATCGATGGACCCCGCGGGTCCTCCGAGAGCGGCGTCCACGAAGACGGCGCGACTGGCGCGGGCGAGCGGTTCGGCGAGTTCCGGGGTCAACTGGAACACGACCCGAGTGGAGACGTTGGGCAGGTTGAGGGCCTCGACGGCGCGGGCGACCCGGGGGCCGATCGCGTCGTCGCCCCGCATTTCATTGCCGTAGCCGATGACCAGCTGCATTGCGGGGGCGATGCAACCTGAATGCGGGCGGCTTGGCAAGTGGCGCGTGGTTCGCTTAGGGCCGCCGCGGGCGTCGTCCGCGGCTACCGGACGGCTTCGTCCAGGACGCGGCCGTCGGGGCCGAGGAGGCGGACCACGAGGGCGAGGCGGCCATCGGCGTGGGTCGAACAACTGAGGCAGGGATCGAAGGCGCGGATGCCGGCCTCGACGCGATTGAGCATGGGCTCGGGGATGCTGGGGCCCTGGATGAAGTGGCGGGCGATTTGGGCGACGGTGCGGTTCATTGCCAGGTTATTCTGGCCGGTGGCGATGATGAGGTTCATGCGGCGGACGAGGCCATTTTCGTCGACCTCGTAGTGATGGAAGAGGGTGCCGCGGGGGGCTTCACTGACGCCGACGGCCTCGAGGCGATTGATGCCGGCGTCGGCGCGCAGGCGGGTCGACTGGAGCTCGGGATCATCGATCATCTTCTCGATATGCTCGACGGACGCGAGGATCTCGATGAGTCGGGCGTAGTGGTAGAGGAAGGAGGAAGTGACGGCGCCCCAGCCGAGGGTTTTGAAGAGACCGAGTTCCTCGTCGGCGAGGGGGGTGCCCATTTGTTTGGCGAGGTTGAGTCGGGCGAGGGGTCCGACGCGGTAGATGCCGCCGGGGTAACCGAGCGGTTTGTAATAGGGCGACTTGAGGTAGGAATGGGTCTCGACGTACTCGCCGATGAAGTGCGGGTAGCGGTTGGGATCGAGCTGATCGGCGATGACGTTGCCGCCGCCGTCGACGAACCGGAGTCGGCCGTCGTAGTGTTCCCAGGTGCCGTCTGCGGCGACGAGGCCGAGGAACAAGGACGGGAAATTGCCGAAGACCTGGAGTTCGCGTTCGTGGGTTTTGAGGAGCTTCTTGAACGTGGCCAGGGCGAGGAGGGCGGTGGCTTTGGCCTCGGGGATGCGGGATTTGATCTGGTCGCGGCCGGCGTTATCGAGGGCGGTGCGGACGCCGCCGGGGACGGCCCAGGCGGGGTGGATTTTTCGGCCTCCGAGTCGTTCGATGACCTCCTGGCCGAACTGGCGGAGCCGGATGCCGGCGCGGGCGAGGTTGGGGTCGGCGGCGACGAGGCCGAACACGTTACGTTTTTCGGGCGGGGTATCCCAGCCCAGGATGAAGTCGGGCGCGCTCAAATGGAAGAAGCTGAGCGCATGGGACTGGATGATCTGGCCGAGGTTCATCATCCGGCGGAGCTTCTCGGCGGCCGGGGGGATATCGACGGCCAGGAGGGCGTCGCAGGTCTTGGCGGAGGCGAGGAGGTGGCTGACGGGGCAGATCCCGCAGATGCGGGGCGTCAGTCCGGGCATTTCCGAGAACGGGCGTTGTTCGCAGAATCGTTCAAAGCCGCGGAACTCGGTGACGTGGAACCGGGCATCGACGACATTGCCGGCGTCATCGAGGTGGATGGTGATTTTGGCGTGGCCCTCGATGCGGGTCACGGGGTCGATTCGAATCTGGCGGGCCATAGCGAGCGTGCGATCAGCCGAAGCGGAGGTTATCGCCGGTGAGCTGGGGGGCCTGTCCGGCGAGCAGGGGTTCGAGGAACGCCCTGATCCGGGGGGCCGGAGGGGGGCATCCGGGGAGGTGGAAATCGACGGGCACGACCTTGTGCACGGGGTAGACCTGTTCGAGCAGTGGGGGGACGATCCCGTGTTCGTTGGGGATTCTGGGTCGGAGATTGGCGGGGTCGAGGTAGGAACGTTCCAGGATGACGTTGGCGTCGCCGATGGGGTTACGGAGGGCGGTGACATTGCCGGTCACGGCGCAGTCTCCGAACGAGACGAGGAGGCGGGTCCGGCGCCGGACGAGGAGGATCTGTTCGAGGTTATCCTCGTTGGCGACGGCTCCTTCGACGAGGCAGACGTCGACGTTTTCCGGGTAGTCCTTACGATCCATGATGGGGCTATAGACGACGTCGGCGATCTGGTTGAGCTCGATCAACCATTCATCGAGATCGAGGAACGACATGTGACAGCCGGAGCATCCGGCGAGCCAGACGGTGGCGAGTCTCACACGATCCATTGTTTCTTCTCCCTTGCGGTGACGATGTATTCGAGGCGGGTGCGGTCGCGGGTCATTTCCGCGACGGTGGAGCCCTTATGGAAGAGGGCGCCGGTGGGGCAGGCCTGGACGCACTTGCCGCACGAGGTGCAGGTTTCGGCCTGGCCCCAGGGCAGGTTGAGGTCGGTAATGATCCGCGAGGGGGCGCCCCGGCCGGCGACGCTCTTGGTGCCGGCGGCTTCGATGTACCAGCAAACGCGGACGCAGCGGGTGCAGAGGATGCACCGGTTGTGGTCCATGCCGAACATGCGGTGGGTGATATCGACCTCGTACTTGGGGAAGAGGTATTCGAACCGGACGTGGTCCATGCCCTGGGTTTGGGCGAGGGCCTGGAGTTCGCAATGGCCGTTCGAGACGCAGACTGCGCAGACGTGGTTGCGCTCGGCGAAGAGCAGTTCGAGGATCATCCGGCGGTAGTGTCGGAGCCGGGGTGTATCGGTGCGGACCTCCATGCCTTCGACCACCTTGGTGACGCAGGCGGGCATGAGCTTGGGGGAGCCGACGACCTCGACCAGGCAGAGCCGGCAGGCGCCGACGTCGGACACGCCATCCAGATGGCAAAGAGTCGGGATGCGAATGCCGGCGTCGGTGGCGGCATCCAGCACCGTCTGTTCCTCGGCGGCGCTGACCAACATGCCGTCGATTGTGAGGGTTTTGACCGCCATGGCAGGGTTCCTTTCGGGGATTTAGGCCGCGGGGGTGGACGGCGCCGCGGGGGTGGGGGCGGGGGCTTCGGGACGGCGTGCGGTGGGAGGTTCGGGTTGGAGGAGGTCCTCGTATTCGCGGCGGAAGAACCGCAGGGTACTCAGGACCGGGTTGGGAGACGTCTGGCCGAGGCCGCAGAGGCTTGTACTCTTGACGAGGTCACACAGCTCCTCGAGCTGGGCCAAGTCGCGGGCGGTGGCCTTTCGGCCGAGGAGCTTGGTCAGCAGGCGGTACATCTGCACGGTACCGGCCCGGCAGGGGACGCACTTTCCGCACGATTCATCCATGCAGAACTCCATGAAGAACCGGGCGACGTCGACCATGTTAGTACTTTGGTCCATGACGATCATGCCGCCGGAGCCCATGATCGAGCCGAGCCGAAGGAGGGATTCGTAGTCGACGGGCGTATCGAGTTCGGAGGCGGGGATGCAGCCGCCGGAGGGGCCGCCGGTCTGGACGGCTTTGACCTGATTTCCCTCGGGGGCGCCCCCGCCCATTTCCTCGACGATGGCGCGGAGCGTGGTGCCCATGGGGACCTCGATGAGGCCGGTGCGGTTAATTTTGCCGGCGAGGGCGAAGACCTTGGTGCCTTTGCTTTTTTCGGTGCCGATGGCGGCGAACCACTCGGCGCCTTTGCGGGCGATGGCGGGGACGTTGGCGTAGGTCTCGACGTTGTTGATGAGGGTGGGGCAGCCCCACAGGCCGCTCTCGGCCGGGAAGGGGGGGCGCGGCCGCGGGGAGCCGCGCTTGCCCTCGACGGAGGCCATGAGGGCGGTCTCTTCGCCGCAGACGAACGCGCCGGCGCCTATCCGGATATCGACACTGAAACTGAAGGAGGACTCGAAGACGCCGCTGCCGAGGATGCCGAGGTGTTTGGCTTGGCGGATGGCGGCCTGGAGGCGGCTGATGGCGAGCGGGTACTCGGCGCGGACGTAGATGTAGCCTTGATCGGCGCCGACGGCGTACGCGGCGATGGCCATGCCTTCGAGGACGCGGTGGGGATCGCTTTCGAGGACGCTGCGATCCATGAACGCGCCCGGGTCGCCCTCGTCGGCATTGCAGACGACGTATTTCTTGGCGGCCTGGGTTTTGGCGACGGTGGCCCACTTCAAGCCGGTTGGGTAGCCGGCGCCGCCGCGGCCGCGCAGGCCGCTTTGGACCATCAGATCGACGACCTGCTTGGCTTCGAGCTCCATGAGAACCTCATGCAAGCCCAGGTAGCCGTCCGCGGCGATGTAGGATTCGATCCGTTCGGGATCGATGAGGCCGCTGTTTTCGAGAACGATCGAGAGTTGCCGGGTGAAGAACGGATGGTTGAGGTCGCCGCGGGCGATCGGGGCGACGCCGTCGGGGAGGGCGGCGACGATGGCCGGGGCGCTTTCCGGGCTGACCTTCTGGTAGAGGATCCCGGGCGGGTCCACCGCAACGAGTGGTCCCTCGCAGCAGAGGCGCATGCAGCCGACGCCGCGGACTTCGACCTGGCTTTCGAGGCCGGCGGCTTTGACGGCCTGATCGAGGGCGTCTTTGACCGCCTGGCCGTTGGACGAGAGGCAGCCGGCCGCCATGCAGCAGCGGATGCAGGTGGGCTTTCGGGCCGCGAGTTCCTTCTCCTTGACTTCGAGCAGATCAGCGAGGTCCATGGGTCCATCCTTTCACGTGCTCGAGGGCGGTCTCCGGCGTTTGGTGGGCGGTGACGGTGCCGTCGTAGACGACGGCGGGGGCGATGCCGCACGTCCCGATGCAACGCGCTGTGATCAGGGACATGCGGCCGTCCGGGGTGGTTTCGCCCGGTTTGATTCCGGCGTGTTGCTCGATGGCGGCCAGGACGCGATCGGCGCCCTTCACGTAGCAGGCGGTGCCCATGCAGACGACGCACGTATGCTCGCCTTTGGGTTTGAGCGTGAACAGGTGGTAGAACGTGGCGACGCCGTAGACCCGGCTGGGGGGGAGCCGCAGCTGTTGGGCGATATACACGAGCAGGGGATTGTCGAGGTACCCGAACAACTCCTGGGCCTTATGCAGCACCTCGATCAGGGTGTCCTGCTTGTGCTGATGTCGCTTGATGAAGACATCAAGGATCTTCAGCCGCTTGTCCCCAGCCGGCGGTGCCGGCGATGGGGTCGGAGTTGCTTCCTTCGGTGGGGCTACAGTGGGCTCCATAGTCACGCGCTCCAGATCGTGAAGCGCGCCGGGTCTGGCTCGCCGGACCTGCCGCACTCACGACGGCCGGCACTCTAGGAATCCGGGGGGTGTGGTACTCCACGGATATTGGCATTCACTGGTCGTCTTTTGACGGGGCGGGAGGGTCGTGCCTGTGCGCGGTGGTTTGCGTTTCGCGGTGCTTTTCGTAAGCTGGGGTTGCGTTGCGCATGAACGAGTCGGCCATCATGGATCGGCATCCCATGGTTTGCCTCCGGGTTCGGAGTGAGCGGCAGGCGATGGATTGGAGTCTGGCATTGGCGAGCCAGGGGATTGAAGTGATACTGGACCGGGGACCGGGCTCATCGGGCTGGGTGCTGTGGCTGGAGCCCGAGGATCACGGGCGGGCGCTGGGGGTGATTCGGCAGTATTGTCGGGAGAACCGGGGTTGGCCGTGGCAGCGGGAGCTCTTCTGGCCGGGGGCGCTGTTTCACTGGGGGGCGTTGCTTTGGTGTTGGTTGTTGGTGGTGGTGCATTGGCTGGCCGAGGCGGGGTCGGGTCGGGTCGAGGCGTTGGGGACGATGGCGAGCGCGGCTTTTGCCGGGGGGGAATGGTGGCGATTGATCACGGCTGTGGGGTTGCACGCGGATGTGGCGCATTTAGCGGCGAACGCGGCGACGGGGATGGTGGTCTTCGGGCTGGCGATGGCGCGGTTTGGGGCTGGCTGGGCGATGCTGGCGGGTTTGGTGGCGGGGGCGGTGGGGAATTGGGCGCGGTGGGGGGTGCATTCGGGGCCGTACGTGGGGCTGGGGGCATCGGGGATGGTGATGGGTGGCTTGGGGTTGTTGGCGGCGCAGATGGTGTTTTTGCTATGGGAGGAGCGGCGTGCGTTTCGCCAGGTTGCATCCGGGGTGTTAGGCGGGGTGTTGTTATTTGTGCTGGTGGGGTTGAATCCTGCGAGCGACGTGGTGGCGCACACTGCGGGGTTTGGGGTGGGTTTGGTCGAGGGGGTGCTCTTGGGGCGGTTGCAGGCGGGGGGCAGGTTGGGTGGGCGGTGGGATCGGATTGCCGGGGTGACGGCGATCGGCTTATATGCCGGGGCGTGGGTGTTGGCGGTAGCGGTTGGGGGAGCGAGATGAGGTGACATGCGACATCGAGATTGGATTTGGCTTGCGGCGTGTTTCTGGGGGTGCACCGAGGCCGGGGTTTGGCCGGTGGACCACGACGGGCGTCAGTTTCTGGGGTGGACAGACTTGAGCGACTGGCATCGGAGCGGGGGCGTGACGGAAGCGAAGCAAGTGCTCGAGTCACCGGTGATTCCGACGGCTGTGCGGTGGGACGAGTTGGTGGCCTCGTGGAATGCGGATGCGCCGCCGGGGACGGCGGTACGGATCGAGGTGCAACCGGTTCATTATCCGGGGACGGACGCGCGGTATTACTGCCTGGGGCAATGGTCGGTGGACAACCGGCGGGTGGCGCGGGAGAGCGTGGCGGGGCAGAAGGACGTGGACGGCGAGGTGGCGACGGACACGCTGGTTTTGAAGCGGCCGGCGAAGGCTTTTCGGGTGCGGTTGACGTTGACGGGGCATCCGGAGGTGCGACAGCCGCGGCTCGAGTTCTTTGGGGTTTCGGTTGTGGAACGTGGGAAGGGGCCGGGGAATTACGCGCCGGAGCGTGCGGCGTGGGGGCGGGTTCTGCGGGTGCCGATCCGATCGCAAGTGGACTATCCGGAGGGGGTGAATGCGTGGTGCAGTCCGACGAGTGTGTCGATGGTTCTGGCGTACTGGGCGGCGGAGGAGAAGCGGCCGGACTGGGACTGGCCGGTGCCGGCGGTGGCGGCTGGGGTCTATGATCGGACGTGGGTGGGGACGGGCAACTGGTCATTCAACGTGGCTTTTGCGGGATCGATCCCTGGGATTCGGGCGTATGCAGTCCGGTGGGCGGACGTGGCTGAGATCGAGGCCTGGGTAGCGCGGGGAGTACCGGTGGTGGCCTCGGTCTGTTACGACCTGCTGCGGGGGCGTCCGAGTACCGGGGAGAGCGGGCACTTGGTGGTTTGCGTTGGGTTTACGGACTGCGGGGATGTGATCCTGAACGATCCCGGGACGCGGCAGGTTCCGAGGCGGACGGTCTCGAGGGCGGATTTCATCCGGGCCTGGGCGACGTCACGAAACACGGTGTACGTGATCCATCCCGAAACGTGGAAGACACCGGCGAATCGGCGCCGGCATTGGCATGGGTGACGAAAGGGAAAGAGGGAAGATGGAGTTGGGTCCTGTCGGAGACGAGGCGGGGGACGAGGGGTTGGTGCGGGGGTTGCCGGAGGACGTCTGGCGGAATGTGCGTCGGCTGTTTGTGGCGGTGGCGGGTGGGACGGTGTTATTGATTGGGGTGGCAATGCTGGTGTTGCCGGGGCCGGCGGTGCTGGTGATTCCGGCGGGGCTGGCGATTCTGGCGACGGAGTTTCTTTGGGCCCGGCGGTGGTTGCGTCGCGCGAAAGCGATGTTTGACAAGGCGCGGCAGAGCGCGAAGGCTGCCGGCGACGACGGGGTGGCAGGCTTCGAGGGCGCGGCGCAGCAAACCGGCCCCTCCTGGTGGAGGCGGTTTCGGAGGCGGCGCCCGCGGAAGACGACTGCCGCCGCGGGGGCTGACCGCGGCGGGTGAATGCCGCCCTCACCGAGGGGGGCTACGGCATGTCATCGCCGATCAGGCGGAGATGCGGGAGCGGGGTCAGCACTTGCCCCAGCGGCGCATGACCTCGAGGGTTTTCTCGACGCTGATGAGGGGCGGGTAGGCGTCGCTTTCGTACTCGACGATATACCACTCGGTATTGCCGATGGTTTCGCAGAGCCTGAAGATGTCGGGCCAGGGCAACTCGTCATCGCCGAGGAGCGCGTTGGGTTTGCTCTTCGAGAAGGGCTTGATATGGACGGTGGCGGCGCGGCCCGGGTAGCGCTTGAGGTAGACCGTGGCGTCGCCGCCGCCGTGCATGGCGTTGCCGGTGTCGAATTGCATGACGACGTCTTTCCTCGTATTGCCGAAGAAGGTGTCCCAGGGCAATTCGCCATCGAGCGGGTGGAACTCGGTGGTATGGTTGTGGTAACCGACGCGCATGCCGTGGGGTTTCACCTTCTCGGCGATCTCGTTGAAGAGGCGTGCGGTATTGAGCCAGGCTTGGCGGCTCGAGGTGTGTTTCGCGTCGAGACCCGGCACGATGAGGAACCGGTTGCCGAGCGTCTGGTTGAACTCGATTGTTTGGGGGAGGTTGTCGCCGAGGAGCGTGTCGAGGCCGATGTGGGTGCCGCAGCAGACGACGCCCACATCATCCAGGAGTCTGCGGAGCGTTTTGGCGTCGCGGCCGTGGTAGCCTGCGAATTCGACGCCGCGGTAGCCCATGCGGGCCACGGCGGTGACGGTCTTGACGAGGTCTTTGGCGCAGTCCTCGCGAACCGAGTAGAGCTGGAGGCCGACCGGGATTTTCTTGTCCTTGCCGGCTGAGGCGCAACTGGCCGGCAATCCGGCGGCGCAGGCGAGGAGGGTTCCGGTGCTGAGTCGGAGGAAGTCGCGTTTCGACAGAGATGCCCTATGCATGGCTTTCCCTTATCGTTTGGTGGCGGGTTCGTCAAATGGGAAGTGGGCCCCCGGTCCTCGCCTAACGCCTGGGGCTCGAATGTGCGCCATCGGCTCCTGGTGGGTTTTGGCCTTGATCGGCCCGTGCGGTGTCGGCTCCGGGGGGCTGGTAACTGCCTTGTATCGGGAGGCCAAAGGAATTGAGGACCAGGGAGTGGGGAAGAATTCCATTGAAAAGCGGGGCGGTTTTCCCAAGACTCCAACAAATTGACGACAGGACCAACATGAGATCGATTCAGTATGCGCTGGCGGTGGTGGTGGGTTTAGCAGGCTGGGCGGCCCTCGGGGCGGACGGCGGGGAGTTGACAGAGCCGAAGCAGAAATTCGCCTATGGGATTGGAATGAGTCTGGGGAACAACCTGAAGCGCTCGGGGATCGCGGCCGACCAGGTGGACGTCGATTCATTCGTCCGGGGGTTGAGAGACGTGCTGGCGGGGAATCCGCCGGCGCTGAGCGAGGCGGACGCCCGGACGGCCATCACAGAATTCCAGGCCCAGGCGCGAACCCAGTTGGGGGAGAAGAACAAGACGGCGGGCCAGGCGTTTTTGGCGGAGAACAAGACCAAGGAAGGGGTCAAGGTGTTGCCGGTGACGCTGCCCACGGGCCAGACGGCTGAGCTGCAATACAAAGTGCTCACCGAAG
This sequence comes from Verrucomicrobiota bacterium, assembly GCA_029556615.1. Taxonomy (GTDB): domain Bacteria; phylum Verrucomicrobiota; class Verrucomicrobiia; order Limisphaerales; family J093; genus JAKQDD01. The sequence goes on from JAKQDD010000176.1 coordinate 141,876, forward strand.
GCAAGGGGGACTCGCCCAAGGCCAACGACACGGTCACGGTGAACTACCGCGGCACGTTGATTGACGGCACCGAGTTTGACAGCAGCTACAAGCGGGGGCAACCGGCGACGTTCGGGGTGAGCGCGGTGATTCGGGGGTGGACGGAGGCGTTGCAGAAGATGGCGCCGGGTGCGAAGTGGCAGTTGTTCATTCCGCCGGAGCTGGCCTATGGCGAGCGCGGTTCGGGTGCCGGTGTGATCGGGCCGGGGGCGACTCTGCTGTTCGACGTCGAGCTGATCTCGGTGAAGCCGGCGCCCGCTGCGACCGCCTCTCCGGCGGGCGCGCAGCCGGTGACCAGCGACATCATCAAGGTGCCCTCGAAGGAGGAACTCGAGAAGGGGGCCAAGATCGAGGTGATCAAGGCGTCCGACGTCGAGAAGATCCGGCAGCAGGAAAAGGAGAAGGCCGAAAAGGCCAAGGCCAGAACGACTTCGGCTGCGCCGCCTCCGATGCCTCCGTCGCCGCCGCCGCCACCGGCGCCGAAGGAGAAGTGATCCGAGAGTCCTCGACTTGTGGAACGCGCAGGCAACAAACCAAGTGGGTCCCTCCGGTTCCGGGCCTTTCCTTCTTCCGTCGAGGACTCTTCATTAGCGAGGCGTGGAAGAAAGGTCCCGAAGAGGCAGGGAGGCTTCACCGGATCGCGGACTTCGGTAGGTCTGAGGCGGCGCCTCGCTAAAAAACGGTTGCAATCGGGGAGCGACACGGGCATTTTCCTCAACGCTTTGGTTCGGGGCGTAGCGTAGCCTGGCTAGCGCGCTTGTTTCGGGTACAAGAGGTCGTGAGTTCGAATCTCACCGCCCCGACCAGCCTTCGCTCGCCGCTGGCGCGACGAGCTACGGCTCGGCACGCCAGCGGCGAGCGAAGGCTGCCGCGCCGTAGTGGCGAAGCCACGGAGGCGGGCCCTGCAGAGACCATGAAGACCGGCTTCTTCTACGTCTACATCCTGCGGACCGAGGCCGCACCACCGCATTTCTACACCGGGTTCACCGAGAACTTGAAAGTGCGGCTTACGCACCACAACTCCGGCGGCGATCCGCACACGGCCAAGTACCGCCCGTGGCGCATCAAGACGGCCATCGCCTTCACGGATCGCGAGCAAGCGCTTGCTTTCGAGCGGTATCTGAAATCACCCTCCGGCCGGGCATTCGCCAGGAAGCGGCTGTGATTGACGCGATGGGGCGCTGGATGGCGGTCACGAACGGCTACGGCTCGGCACGCCAGCGGCGAGCGAAGGCTGCCGCGCCGTAGTGGCCAAGCCACGGAGGCGGGCCCTGCAGAGACTTCTCGTGCCGCCCTCATCGCGGGCGGCTACAGCACATGATCGCGGACCCGTGCTTCCGTCTTCGGCAATGCTTCCGCCTTCGTTGAAGCTACGGCGCGACAAGTCGTCGGTCCTCGGTCGTCGGTCCTCGGTCCTCTGGATTATCGGCTCGCGGGGACGTTCGACCCTCACGCAGGCAGTCAGTGCACGCGTCATTCTGGCGGCTTTGGGCGTCGCCAGACGGTGCGCGGCGGCTCGGGGAGGCCCTGCGCGCGCAAGGCGGTGCGGAAGTGCATTTTCGCGACTTCGGGCAGCCGGTCGGCTCCGTGGTGTTTGAGGAACTCGCGGGCGGCAGCGTCCACGGCGGCGGCGGCGCCCTTGGGGAACTGGAGGCCGAACTGACGTTCCAGCTCGCGGAGGCGCCGGACGAACTCGTCGCGGGCCAGGATCGAGGCGGCGGCGACGGCGAGGTCGGCCTCAGCCCGATGCCGCTGGACCAATTCGAGGTCGCGGCCGAGGCTCATGAGGGCGCGGGCGACGGTATCGGTCCGCGCGGCGAACTGGTCGCTGATGGCGCGGACGGGGGGCGGGTTCATGCGATGCCGCTGGAGGAGGAGGTTCTCGATGGCGCGGGCGTGGCCCCAGGCGAGGATTTTATTGACGCTGCCCAGTTTGGCATGGAGGCGGTTATAGGCGGCGTTGCCGATTGGGACGACGGTTGCGATGCAGCCGGGCGTCTCGCGGATCTTGCGGGCGAGCTCAGCGATCTGGCGGTCGCTGCCGATGGTCTTCGAGTCCCGGACACCGGTGTCGGACCAGGCGCGGACGACGGACTCATTGATATAGGCGCCGGCGACGACCAGGGGGCCGAAGAAATCGCCCTTGCCGCTTTCGTCGATGCCCAGGCGCGGGGCGAGCCGGGACGGGTCGAGGAGATCCTCGTAGCCGAGGCGCGCCTCGTGGAGGATCTGGGGTTCGAGGACGAACTCGACGAACTCCCGGGTATTGCGGCCTTGGACGACGAGCTTACGGCTGGTGTAGAACGTGACGTTGACGCGGTCGCCGTCGGCGGCGAAGCGGGCGTAGGGGACGTCGCGGAACCGCCATTGATGCTCGCGGAGCCAGGCTTCGAGGGCGTCGGCTTGGGGGGGCGTGAGGACGCAGGTATGGGTGGTGAGGGGGGCGGCCATCCGGGAGTCTGCTGCGTGGGTGAATTACTTCGGCTTCAGCTGGGGGAAGAGGATGACATCGCGGATGCTCTCCTGGCCGAGGAGGAGCATGCAGAGCCGGTCGATGCCGAGTCCCATGCCGCCGGCCGGGGGCATGCCGTGTTCGAGCGCGACGAGGAAATCCTCGTCGAGTTTTTGGCGTTCGCCGCCCGCCTGGTGGAGGAGGCGTTCCCGTTGTTCGATGGGGTCGTTTTGCTCGGTGTAGGCGGGGGCGATCTCCTGGCCGTTGATGCAGCACTCGAACACCTCGACGGTTTCGGGATCGCCGGGGGTGAGTTTGGCGAGGGGGATGAGCTCCTTGGGGGCGTGGGTGACGAAGGTGGGGTCGATGAGGGTGGGCTCGATGCGTTTTTCGAACACGGCCTGGGTGACCTCGAAGTCGGCGAAGGCGTCCCCGATTTCGGCGCCGAGGGCGAGAGCGCGTTCGCGGCGTTGGGCGGGGGAGACGTCGAACCAGTCGGCTCCGGCGCGTTCGCGCAGGAGCTCGCGATAGGAGATCCGGCGCCAGGGGGGTGTGAGGTTGATGGTGCGTGTGACCTGGCCTTCGGGGTTGCGATGGTCGATGATGAGGGTGCCGAGGACGGTGCGGGCCACGTGGCAGACGAGGGACTCGACCAATTCGATCATGGTCTCGTAGTCGCCGAAGGCCTGGTAGGCCTCGAGCATGGTGAACTCGGGGTTATGGCGGCGGGAGAGGCCTTCGTTGCGGAAGTTCCGGCCGATCTCGAACACGCGGTCGAAGCCGCCCACCAGCAGGCGTTTCAGGTAGAGCTCGAGGGCGATGCGGAGGTAGAAGGGGCAGCCCAGCGCGTTGTGATGGGTGACGAAGGGCTGGGCGGCGGCTCCGCCGGGGACGGCCTGCATCATGGGGGTCTCGACCTCGACGTAATCCCGGGCGTGGAGGAACTCGCGGATCTCGCGGAGGATCCGGCTGCGGAGGAGGAAGAGGCGGCGGACCTCGTCGTTGGCCAGGAGATCGAGGTAGCGCTGGCGGTATCGGATTTCGGTGTCTTCGAGGCCGTACCAGGCGCCCGGGGGCGGGCGGAGGGCTTTGGCGAGGATGACGAACGACTCGACCCGGACGGTGGGTTCTCCGCTCCGGGTTCGGAAGAGGGATCCGCGGATCCCGATGAAATCGGCGAGGTCAAGGTGGCGGAAGACGTCGTAGAGATCGTCGCCGAGCACCTGTTTTTGGGCGTAGATTTGGATGCGGCCGGTCTGGTCGCGGAGGTCGAGGAACTGGCTTTTGCCCATGTCGCGATGGGCGGTGATGCGGCCGGCGAGGGCGACGGTGGCGTCCTCGGGGAGGGCGCCGGCATCGAAGGCGGCACGGGTTGGGCCGCAGCGGTGGGTGGGGCTGAACTTGTTTTTGAAGGGGTCGATGCCCCGGGCCCGCAGGGCCGCCAGCTTGGCGCGCCGCTGTTCGATCAGTGCATTGGTGTCGTCCATGTTCGTGCCGATGAAACACCGGGAGGCCCGGCTAGTCCAGCGGGAGGAATTGGACGCAGACCGGCGAGCCGACGTTGAGGCTCTCGCCGGTGGGGAGGAGCCGGCCGCGGTTGGGGTCGATGCGGAAGAGGACGAGGGTGTCGCTGTTCTGGTTGGCGGCCCAGAGCCACTCGCCGGTGGGGTCGATGCCGAAGCTGCGCGGCGTTTGGCCCTGAGTCGAGACGTGCTGCAGGGGTTTGAGCGTCCCTTTGGCGCGGTCGACGGCGAACACGGCGAGGCTGTCGTAGCCCCGGTTCGAGCCGTAAAGGAATCGGCCCGAGGGATGGACGAGGATCTCGGCGGTGGTGCTTTTGCCGCCGAAGCCCTCGGGCAGGGTGGTGACGGTTTGTTGTTCGGTGAGCGTCGCCTGGCGCGGGTCGTAGGCGAAGGCGGTGATGGTCGAGTCGAGCTCGTTGATCACGTAGGCGTGGCGGTAGTCGGGGGCGAAGGCGAAGTGACGGGGGCCGGCGCCGGGCTTGACGGCGGCGGAGGGCGGGGCGTGCGGGGTCAAGGCTCCGGTGGCGGCGTCGAAGCGGTAAACGAGGATCTTATCGAGCCCGAGGTCGGGGACGAACAGGAACTGACCGGACTGGTCGAGGGTGACGCCATGGGCGTGGGGGCCTTCCTGGCGCTGGCGATTGACGCTGGAGCCCTGGTGTTGGATGACGGTGGCGGGTTCGCCGAGGGCGCCATCCTGGCGGAGGGGCAGGACGGCGACGCTGCCGCCGCCGTAGTTGGCCACGAAGACCCATTTGCCGTCGGGGTGGACGATGAGGTGACATGGGCCGGCTCCTCCGGAGCTGGCGCGGTTCTGCAGGGACAGCGCGCCGGTCGCGCGGTTGATGGTAAACGCGCTCACGGCGCCGGCCGTCTTGCCCTGGCCGGTTTCGCCGACGGCGTAGAGGTGATTCCCGTTCGGGTGCAGGGCGAGAAAGGAGGGCTGGGTGGTCTCTGCGGCGAGCGTTGGGCTTCCGGCCTTCCCCTGGCGGGTGTCGAAGGGGAAGACGTAGATTCCCTGGCTGCGCTGGCCCGTGTAGGTGCCAAGGTACACGAGGCACGACCGGGCGGCGGCCTGCGGGACGAGGACGGCGCAGGCGAGGCCGAGGGTGACGATCGAGCTCGAGACACTCGAGACGAGGGGGAAGTGACGGTGGTGTTTCATGCCCGGGTGCGTGTCAGGGTTTGGAGTCAGGCTTTCAGACCTTGGGTGGGGAAGGTCCAGGCCTCGCGTCGGCGGAGCAGTTCCTTCCAGGTGACCTCGCGTTGCCGATAGGCGGCGGTGCGGCCGAGGATGGTGACGAGGTTGCTTCGGACGCTGGGGGCGACGGTTGGATTCGAGGCGTCGCCGCGGACGATGTTCTGGTGAAAGGCGGCGATGTTGTTCACGGCGCCGTCGGTGTAGAGGTTCTGCAGGCGGCCGCTCTTGTAGGGGTCGTCGCTGAGGACATTGACCTCGCCGAAGTAATGCGTGTCCGCCGTGCCTTCCGTGCCGTAGACGCGGCAGAGGATGTCATCCCAGTACTTGCCCGCCTGTTTCGAGCAGAAGCTGAGCGTGACGCCGTTGGGGTAGTAGTAGATGACGGCGAAATGATCCCAGCAATCGCCCAGGAACTCCCGGCAGCGTCCCCCGGTGCCGTACGCCTTGATCGGTTCGGCGTCGAGGAACCAGGAGGCGACATCCAGCGCGTGGATGTTCTGTTCGGTGATGATGTCGCCCGAGAGGACGCGGTCGATGGCCCAGGCGCGCAGGCGCGCCTCGGGGTCCCGGGCGGACTTGCGGAACTCGGCGTCCATGGTCTGGAACATGAGGCTGCACTGGTAGGCAGCCTCGACGTTGATGATTTGGCCGATGCCGCCCTCGTGAACCTTGCGGACCGCCTGTTGGTAAGCGGGGTGGGCGCGAGTCTGGAAATCCACCAGGAACGCGAGTCCGCGGGCGGTGGCTTGTCGTCCGCTTTCGCCGATGCTGAGGCAGCCGGCGACATCGACGGCGGCGGGCTTGGCGAGGTAGACGTGCTTTCCGGCAGCGACGGCGGCTTCGGCCTGGGCGGGGTGGAAGTAGGGTGGGCTTTCGATGGCGACGGCCTCGACACCCGGCTGCTGGAGCAGCCGGCGGTAGCCGGCCAGCCCGGCGTACTGATTGGCGGCCGGCACGCCGAATTTCTCCCCGGCGCTCCGGGCCCGATCCGGGAAGTAATCGAACACAGCGGTGATCTCGTAGCCGCCGTGCTTGACGAAGAGATCGGTGATCCACTTGCCGCGGCCGCCGCAGCCGATCAGTCCGAGCTTGATCTTCCTCGGTGTATCGGCTGCCCGGGCGGTGCCGGGGCGGAGCAGGCCCATGGTGATCAGGGCCGCGCCCGTGCGCGCCAGGAAGCGGCGCCGAGGCAGCGAGAGGGAGGGTCGGGTGGGCTGGTTGGCGTTCGAATTCGAGTTCATGGATGGGATGATCGTGACGCACTCCCCGCAGCCGGGCTCTGCGGTGCCGGATCGCGGGGACGGCCGGCACGGGCGGTGTTGTCGCCGCCAATAGAAGATCGGCCACGTCGCGGAAGCAATCCGAAAGCGAGCGCGAGGGCGGTAAGACTGACGCAGCTCCAGCCGAAGACATCGCCGTGGCGGCGGTAGAACGTGGGATGGCGGGAGGTGCCATCAGCGGGCAGGGTTAACCGGAAGCTGCGAAATCCGGCGCGGTAGGCATCCGCTGGCGTCCTGGAGTCGAGTCCGTGCCTCCGGCCCCGGCGGTCGATCCAGCAGGTGATTCCGTTGTTGGTGCAGCGGACGAGGGGGCGGCCGTTCTCGACGGCGCGGAAGACCGCGTTGGCGGCGTGCTGCCATTGGGCGGCGCTCTCACCGAACCATCCGTTATTGGTCAGGTTCAGGAGGAAATCGGTGTCGGGCTCGACCGCGTGTCGGACCCCGTGGGGGAAGACGTCCTCGAAACAGATCAGCACGGAGACTCTAGCGAGGCGCGCCTCAGACCCAGTCGAGGCCTCAGATTCATGAAGACCCTGCGGTGCCAGCCCACCCTCTCTTCCGCGCCTCGCTAATGTAGAGTCCTCGAAGGCGGGAGGGTGGGTTTGGAACGGCAGGGAACGAACTTGACCTGTTGACCACTCATTCCACAGGTCGAGGACTCTGGCGGTGGGCTGATCGAGGATGAACGGCACGGGCCCGTCGCCGGCGGTGAAGCTCGCGCCGATGGGGGTCAGGTGTTTCATGAACGGCAGGAACCGCTCGAACGGGATGTACTCGCCGAAGATGACCAGCCTTTGCTTGCGGTACGTCTCCCTGAAGCGACCGTCGGGTCCGAACAGGAAGGCGCTGTTGTAGTAGCGAGGGGTGCCTTCGGGTTGGTCTGGCGGCGGCGGCTCCACATCGTCCGCACCGAAGATCATCCAGACCTGGTGGGTGGCGATGAGGTTGGTGAGCACGCGGAAGTGGTCCTCGGACAGCCCGGGTAGGGAAGCCTCCGGCCAGACGAGCAGATCCGGGTTGGCGGCCAGGGCGAGCTGGGAGAGCTCGATGAGGGCGTTGAAGCGATTGGTGGTCTCGCGGGGATCGAAGATCAGTCTCTGGGGGATGCTGGGCTGGACGAGGGCGATGTTCAGTTCCCGGCCTGCGGGGGGCGGGGTTATCAGGCGCACCGCGCCCTGGAACGAGACGCAGAGCAGGACGACGAGTGGTAGTGCCAGATCCGAGAACGAAAGCAGCGGGATGCGGAACGGGAGGAAGAGGGGGCGCGGGGGCCCGTGACAGGTCGGGAGCGGCGAGCTGGCCGGAGAGGCAGGGGGCGGCGGACGGAAAGGGCGGGTGACGGCTTCGAGGGCGGCGCAGAGCAGGGCGAGGGAGGCCCAGACCACGAGAAACGAGATACCATAGACGCCGGTGACGTCCGCGATTTGGATCAGCGGGAGCTGTCGGTATTGCGAGACCCCCATGAGGTTCCAGGGGAAGCCGGAGAAGAGCCGGGCGAGGATCATCTCGAGAGCCACCCAAGCGGCGGCGCAGAGCAGATTCCAGCGGATTCGCTGGAGGGCGGTCAGGCCCGCGAGCGGGCTGCGCCAGCGCTGGGAACCCGTGCCGGCCCCGGCCGGCGCTTCAGGGGATGGGCTCGCGGCTGGCGTCGGAAGACACCGGATGCTGAACCAGAGCCAGACGGCGGGGTAGAGGGCGCAGTAGGCGCTGAGGGCGATCCAGCCGGCTACCGCTCCGGCCGGAAACGGGATGTGGAGGAGCCAGCGGAGGGAGATCAGGAAATGAACGAGACCGGCCAGATAACCGAGTCGGAGACCGGTTCGGGCGGGAGAGCCCAGGGCGGAGAAGGCGAGCAAGCCAGGCGCGAGCCAGGCGAGCCCGGCGATGTTTGGTGTCGGGAATGACAGCGCCCACGTCAGCCCGGCCAGGCAGGCCAACCCGGTGCGGCGGTTCAAGACTCGGCTCGAGCGGTGTCGATCCACCACAGCCAGCTTGCGCGATCCCGCGGGGAAGGCAAGCGTGTAGGGGTCTGTGTCAGTAGACGAGGCCGGTACCCCTCTCCCTCGATCCCTCCCCCCGCTCCGTAGTCGCAGGGGGAGGGAAGAACCGGCGCGCGGACTCGATCTGTTGACGTTGTCGGCCTGTGAAACTGCAGTGGTCGAGGACCAGCGCGGGACCGGACGGGAGGTGGACGGTCTGGCGATGCTTGCCCAGACCAAGGGTGCCAACGCGCCGGAGAGCTGGGGCCATCCGTTCTACTGGGCGCCGTTCATTCTCCTCGGCAACTGGCTTTGAGCGCCCTTGGGCGAACGCCATGGCAACGCCGTGGGGGGGGGAACTCGGGCCGATCTTCAAGGCGCGGCGCGCGTTCGCTCCCGCCACTCGACCGGGGGTTTGGCCTCGGGATGCCGGCTGAGGATGGCTTTCAACTGGGCCAGCACCTCGGGGTGTTTCCCGGCGCGATTCTCCGTCTCTTGCGGATCGTCGAGGTAATCGTACAGCTCGTAGTCGGCGGACCCGGCCGGCGCTCCGATTTCCTTCCACTCGACCATTCGATAGCGCTCCGTGCGGATCGCGCGTCCAAAGAGCTCCTTGCCTTGAACGCTGCGAGGGAAGACATGATACGCGTGATCCCTGACGGTGTGGGCGGGGTCTTTGAGCAGCGGGACCAGGCTCTTGCCATCGATGGGTTGCGGCCCGATCGGACTCGGCAAGCCGGCCAACTCCGCCAGGGTCGGGTAAAGGTCCACAGTCTCGACGAGCGCCTGGGTCACGGTTCCTGGCTGGGCAACGCCCGGCGCCACGACGACAAGCGGAATGCGGTTGGCTTCTTCGTAGTTCGTGTGTTTGGTCCACATGCCGTGATCACCGAGGTGATATCCGTGATCGCCCCACAACACGACGATGGTGTTCGAGCTGAGGTTGAGACGGTCCAGTTCGTCGAGCACCAATCCCACCTGGGCATCCATGTAACTGAGCGCGGCGTAGTACCCGTGAACCAGCGTTCGCACGTGGTCGCCGCTCACGGGAGGATTCTGCGGTATGGGCTTGTATTGATTCAACTCGCCCAGCGTCTTGCCCGCGTAAGCGGGTGCTCCGGCGGGAGGCGTGAGCACCTTGGGCATGGGGAGCTTGGCGGGGTCGTACAAGTCCCAATACCGGGTCGGCGCACAAAACGGCAGGTGGGGCTTCGTGAAGCCCAAGGCCAGAAGGAACGGTTCGCTTCGTCGCTTGGCTTGTTGCAGGCGTTTGATGCCTTCCCGCGCAATGCGCCCGTCGGCATAAGCGTCATCCCGAACATCAGCCTTTTCCCAGGCAACGCCGCGCGGCAACGCGTGATTCCGGCCGAGCTGCTGATTGCTGAAATACGCCTCCTCGCGGGTCAATTGGCCCCTGGTGCTCTCCGGCAACACGTAGTCAATCACCTTGTCCGGAAGGAACGGCACACTCCAGGAGGCGGGATCATTGGTGTTGCCATGGCCGACATGAAACACTTTCCCGATCCCCTCGGCGCGCCAGCCGTGCTTCATGAAATGCTGCATCACGGTGACGGCTTCCGGTTCCGCGCGGCGGAAGTTCGCGCCCAGGGAATAGAGGCCCAGCGATGTCGAGCGTGAGCCGAGCAGGAGGTTGTTTCGCGATGGCGCGCAGACCGCCTGGTTGCAGTAGGCGCGGTCGAACCGCAGTCCGCGGGCAGCCAGGCGGTCCAGGTTGGGCGAATGCACCCAGGACGCGCCATAAGCCCTGAACGACGGTTTAAGGTCGTCAACGAGCAGCAACAGCACATTGGGCCGCGGCGCTGCGGAATGCCCGCCGGCGGTCTCCGCGGCGCACGCCATCGACGTCGCCGCGATCACCGACCCGACGATCCGGGTGATTGTCCTGTTCATCAGCGCCCGCGGCTGCAGACCATGAGATGCTGCAGCCGCCCGCGGTTCAGCGCGGTCTCATTGGGACCAGCGGTAGAACCTGGTGCCCGCGGCGGTCACCGTGAGGGGCGAGGTCGGCGAACCCGGCACGGTCTTGTACGGGCCAGTGACGGCGGTGGCCTCCTCGAGCGTTGTGCCTGTCGGCCAGGTGATCGTCACCATGTTGCCGGCAGCGGTGATGGTGAAGGCCGTCGTCCCGCCTTTGGCGGCCTGGTAGTGGCTCGCAATCTGCGCGGCGCTGAGGGCGGTGCTGTAGATGGCGACCTCATCGATCCCGCCGGCGAAGGCGTCAGCCCAGCCATTGCCGGTGGAGCCGATCGCCCAATCCGCATTGTCGACGGGCAGAGCGCCGACCGGGGCCGCCTCACTCGCGACTTCAGCGCCGTTGCGATAGAGCCGCCAGGTGGTGCCGTCGTAAGTCCCGGCCAGATGGATCCAATCGGCTCCGCCCAAGTCGCCCGCCGGCACGGGGAAGCTGGCACGATAGGTGTTGCTGCTGACCTCATCGGCGTTGGTGAAGACCACCAATGTCGAGCCCACGACGTAGTTCGCCCCGGTGCCATCGATGCCCAGGAACACCTGGGCGCTGTTAGTGATCGCGTTGTCAGGCGGCGCCACGAGGTAACTGCTGGGGGTCGGTGGCCCGTGCGAAATGATGCGGGCCATCTCGCCCTGGGTGGCGGCGGGTTTCACCCATGCTTCGAGCGTGGCGTGGCCGGAGATATTCAGTTCAGCGGGGTTGTTGAAACTGGCCCAGCTTTTCAGTCCATCAAAAGGCACGGCGGTATTGGCAGCCTCGAATCCGCCGTAGGCGGGAGGTTGCGGTCCCGCCTCGGTATTGCTCGTGAGAACCAGGTTGCCATCGGCGGCCGGGCCTGCGCTTCCTTGGTTGGCGATTGGGAAGTCGGCCGGTTCGTTGAACCGGAGATAGGTCTTGGGGCCGAGTCGCTGATTGCCGGCGCCGTCGTAGGAGGCGGTCAGGACGAGCGCCTCATAGCTGGTGGCGGGGTGGGCATTGGTGCCGGCTTCGTAGTGGGCCAGGATCTGCTCCGGGGTGAGGACGTAGTTATTGTAGAACGCGACCTCATCGACATCGCCTTCGAAGGGGTTGTTGCCGAGCGTCGACGCGGCGTTGTAGGCGCCGATGGCGAAGTCCGCGGGGTCACCGCCGTCCTCGGGGGGGTTGACGTTGGCGGCATAGAGCGCGTCCGGGTTGGTGGCGACGAGGACGCCGTCGACGTAGGCGTTGAGGATGCCGCTCCACTGGTCGTTGCCGGTGCCGGCGACATCGCCATTCTGGTACAGGGGCTCCCACGTCACGACCAAGTGCTGCCATTGGCCGATCGAGTAGTCGGTGGCGGTCACGACGTCATGGCCGCTGCCGGTGGCGCCGTCGAACATCCGGAAGCACCAGCCGTGGCCTTCGTTGTTGATCCCGGGCACATTGGCGTAGGAGGCGTTGGGGAAACGCTGGAAGATGACCCAACCGGTCCGGTGCCCCAACTTGGGCCAGCGATTGTTCACGGGGCATTGCCCGCCCTGCTCGTCGAGCATCGGCCTCAGCCAGGCTTCGAACGTGAACGGGATGCCGGCGTTTGGGTTGTTCTCCGCGAGCCATGGCATGGTGGTGGTCGAATTCCCGTTCCGCTTGTGATAGGCGACCGCGCTGTCGTCGGCACGGCCGGCCAAAGCGCTGTTGGCCGCTTGGCGCACTTCGCTGGTGTGGGTGGCCCGACCGGCGGCGCGCACGTCACCCCAATTCACCGCGGTCCTGGTTCCAGGCGCGGGTTCATCGAGACGCAGGTAGACAACCGGGGCATCCGACCGGATGAGCGTGTCATAGGAAACGGCGCGATGGGCGTTGGTGGCGTTTTGGTAGTGGGCCAGGATCTGGGCATCGGACAGTTTGGTTGCGTAGAAGGCGAACTCGTCCACGCCACCGAAGTAGGCATTGCCGCCTGCGCCGCTGGTGTTGTTGTAGGCGCCCAGCGACAGGGCCGCGCCGGTTTCCGACGGATTGGCGGCGTACCCCGGATCAGTGCCGCTGTCGCCGCCGGTCCAGAGGTTCGTGCTCGCGGGCACGCCGTTGATGTACATGGTCAAGGTGGCGTTCGAGACTGGATCAACCGGGTTGTAGACGACGACGACATGGGTCCATTGGCCGACCTCGTAGGCGACGTCGCTGGTGACATCCAACCCGCTGCTGCCGCCGCTGCCGCGGTACATACGGCAGTTCCAGCCCACGCCTTCGTAGCCGCCCTTGCCTTCATAGTACAGGTTCGGAGCGCGTTGAAAAAACACCCAGCCGGTTCGATCGGTGACCCCGGAGGAGACGCGGTTGTTCATGGGGCACTGTCCGCTGCTGATCTGGTCGGAAGCCGGGTAGAACCAGGCCTCGATGGTGAACGGCTTGGTATTATCGGGATTCAGCGCCGGGGCAAACGGGATCATGCCGTAGGTGCTGCCGGTGTCGAAGAACTGGGCTCGGTTCGGATCCCCGACGATCGCGCCCGGAATGGGGACAAGATTGAAGGTATTCGTGAGGTTGCCCGAGGCGCCAAGGCTGCCTTGGTTCTCGTTCACGTTCGACCGCACGGTGCTGTCGTTGAGACGGTAGTAGGCCTTGGGTCCGTCGGCCAGGACTGTGGACGCGTAATCGGCTCGCAGTGGCGCGGCCGCCATGGCGCAGAGCACGGCCACAAGCGCACATCGGGCAGCCAGGGGATTTCGAGAACGGATGGTTTGCACCGGATTCCTTCCTGATAGGGGTTCGGGTCTTGAGGTAACGACGCGACACTAGGCCGTTCCGACAGGGATGACAATCCAAAACTGGTTTGCGCCCCCCCCAGGGGCGCACGACTCAATTCTTCAGGATGAACAGGATCGGAGAAGCCAGGGTCGGGGGGACAGGTTCAAAGTGGGCTCCTCGTGGCGCGGTGACGTCGAGCTTTCTTCCGTCTCGCGGCTTCGGTAGGCTTTGGGATTGATGAACCCTCTGACGTTGATCGGGGTGTTGTGGTTGGGCGGTGTTGGCGCGGTGCTGGCGGTCGAGCCGTGCGCGATCGAGGTGGTCGAGCGAGGCAGCGGCTGGCCGGTGCCGCTGGTCGAACTCCGGACGACGCATCAGCAGCGGTTCGTGACGGATAACGCGGGCCGGATCGCCTTCGATCTTCCGGAGCTGATGGGCCGGCAGGTTTGGTTTGAGGTGATCGGCCACGGGTACGAGGTGGCGGCAGACGGTTTTGGTTATCGGGGCGTGCCGCTCCGGCCGGAACCGGGCGGCACGCTGCGGGTGACCGTGCAACGGAAGTGCATTGCGCGCCGGCTGGGGCGGCTGACGGGGGCAGGGTTACTGGCGGAGAGCGCCCAGCTGGGTCTCGAAGACGGCGGTGTCGAGACGGGGGTTCTGGGGTGCGACAGTGTCCAGGTGGCGGCGCATCGGGGCCGGCTGTTCTGGCTGTGGGGGGACACGACGCTGGCGCGGCATCCGCTGGGGATCTTTCACAGCACGGCGGCGACGACGGGGGAGCGGGCGCTGGGATCGTTCGAGCCGCCGGTCCGGCTGCGGTACGAGTATTTCACGGACGACCGCGGGTTGCCGCGGGCGGTGGGAAGGATGCCGGGGGACGGGCCGACGTGGATCAGCGCGTGTGTGAGCCTTCCGGATGGCAAGGGGCAGGCGCGTCTTGTGGCGAGCTATATGAAGATCCGCCCGCCGCTCGAAGCTTACGAGTGGGGTTTGTGCGTGTGGAACGAGGAGAAGCGCGAGTTCGATCGGCACCGGGTGTTGTGGACGAAGTCCGCGGAAGCGCCGTCGCCGCCGCCGCATCCGGAGGGTCATGCCGTGGTTTGGACGGATGGAGCGGGTCGGGCGTGGGTGTTGTTCGGGAATCCGTTTCCGGCGTTGCGGTGTCCGGCGACGTTCGAGGCGTGGCAGGATCCGGCGTCGTGGGAGGTGTTGGAATCGCCGGGGGCTTTAAAGAGTGCGGGTGAGGGTCGGGCGGTGAAGCCGCATCGCGGTGCGCACAGCGGGTCGATCGCGTGGCACGGATGGCGTCGGCGCTGGGTGACGGTGTTTCTCGAGGCGCTGGGGAAGCCGTCGGCGTTTGGGGAGCTGTGGTATGCGGAGGCGGCGTCGCCGACGGGGCCGTGGGGGCCGGCGGTGAAAGTGCTCAGCCACGACAACTACACGTTTTACAATCCGCGGTTGCATGTCGAGCTGAGTCCGCCGGACGCGCCGATTCTGTTGTTCGAGGGGACGTACACGATGGCGTTTGCGGATCACGCGCAACCGACGCCGCGATATGACTACAACCAGATCCTTTACCGGTTGGACCTGGACGATCCGGCGTTGGCGCCGGCCGGTCGGCGAAGGGAATCGCCGCAAGGAGCGCAGGAGAGAGTGGGGTCGGGAGAAGGTCAATGAGGGGAGCCGCCGCCAAGAGGGCAGGGGAAGGGGAATCGCCGCCAAGAGGCGCACAAGGCGCAAGAGATGGGGCGATGCCGGGAAGCGGTCGGGGTGGGGAGCCGCCGCCGAGAGGGCAGGGGAAGGGGAATCGCCGCCAAGAGGCGCACAAGGCGCAAGCGCCCGGGGTTGCTGATGCGTTCGGGATTGCAGGGTGCTACGCGAAGGCGCGGCGGAGCATGGCGATGCTTTTGGCGACCGCGGAGTCGGGGGCTTCCTTACCTTCCATTTCGAGGGCGACGTAGCCGGTGTAGTTGACATCGGCGAGGATTTCGGCGATCCGACGGTAGTCGAGGTCGAGGGTGTACCATTCGCCGCCGCCGTAATAGGTCTTGGCCTGGACGTAGACGGTTTTCGGGGCGATCTGGCGGAGTTTGTCGTAGGGATCTTCGAGGAAGTTGCCGGTGTCCATGAGCACGCCGAGCCAGGGCGAGGAGATGGCGTTGGCGATGCGGAGGAGGCCGGCCGGGGTGCCGGTGAGGCCCCAGTGGTTTTCGAGGGCGAGGACGACGCCGCACTGTTCGGCCTTGGGCAGGCATTTCTCGATGCAATCGATGCACCAGCGAAAGCCGTCGTCCTCGGTCACGCCCGGGAGGATCGGCTCGATGCCGCGTGCCTTCATGAGGTCGTCGAAGTCGGCGATGGTATTCCAACGGCCCGAGTTGAGGCGGATGCAGGGGACGCCGAGCTCGTAGGCGATTTCGATGCACTTGTGGGTGTGCTCGATCTGCCGGGCGAGGACGGCGGGGTCGGGATCGACGAAGTCCTGGTGAATGGAGAGGCAGATGAGATCGACGCCGTGGCGGAAGGCGTGGCGCTTGAGTTTCTGGAGAATGGACCGGTGTTCGGCGGTGAGCGGTTCTTTTTCGGGGATATCCATTTGGCGGTGTAGGATATCGACGCCTTCCACGCCGAGGGCGGCGGTCTTTTCGATGACCGTCTCGATGGGGACCTTGGTGGTTCTGAAATGCCAGTAGGAATAGCTGGCAATGCCGAGCTTGATCCGGGGCCGGCGCGGTGCGGCGGCGGCTTGGAGGGTCAGGGGGGTAATTGTGGCGGCGGCAGCAGCGGCGGCGAGGCCGCCTGCGGTTCCGCTCAGGAAGGAACGTCGGTTCAGGCGCATAGGAGTCAAGGGAGGCTGCGGTGGGTGCCGTCGCAGAACGGCGGGGTCTTGGTCTGTTTGCAGGCGCACCAGGCGACCTGGCGCTCCTGGGGAATCTCGATGAGCATCGGGGCGAAGCCGGAGTCGCCGTGGGCGCCATCGCAGAAGGGCTGGGAGGCGGATCGGCCGCAGGCGCACCAGGCGTAGGTGCCGGGGGCGGTCTTTTGGACGATGGGGCTTTTCCGGGGGATCAGGGGGGACTTCATGGGTTCAGGGGTTGGTGCCGCGGGTCGCGTTCATGGGGAGCGCGGGGCGGGCGGAATGCTGTCTATGGGTTGCCGGGTCTTCCGTTGCGGGTCTTTGGCCGCGGTGCCGGGCGGTGGGACTTCCGATTGAGAGGGGAGCCATGGACGCGGGCGTGGACTTTGAGGCGGAGGGCGTTGAGACGGATGAAGCCGGTGGCATCGCTTTGGTCGTAGGCGCGGGTGGGGTCGGCCTCCATGGTGGCGATTTGGGGGTTATAGAGGCTGACGGGGGATCGGCGGCCGGCGACCATGAGGTTGCCCTTGTAGAGCCGGACGCGGACGGTGCCGGTGACCTGTTTCTGGCTTTCGGTGACGAGGGCCTGGAGGGCGAGGCGTTCCGGGGAGAACCAGAAGCCGTAGTAGACGAGCTCGGCGTAGCGTGGGATGAGGGAATCGCGGAGGTGCATGACCTCGCGGTCGACGGTGAGCGTTTCGATTTGCCGGTGGGCGAAGTGGAGGATGGCGCCGCCTGGGGTTTCGTAGACGCCGCGCGACTTCATGCCGACGAACCGGTTCTCGACGAGGTCGACGCGGCCGATGCCGTGTTTGCCGCCGAGGCGGTTCAAGGTGCGCATGACGCCGAGGGGGCCGAGGGGGCGGCCATTGACCGCGGTGCAGTTGCCGCGTTGGAACTCGAGCGTGACGATCTCGGCTTTGTCGGGGGCGTCCTCGGGAGCGACGCTCAATTTGAACATGTCGCGATTGGCGGTCGCGAAAGCGTCCATCCACGGGTCTTCGAGGATGCCGGCCTCGAAGGAAATGTGGAGGAGATTGCGGTCCATGGAGTACGGCTTTTTAGCGCTGGCCTGGACGGGGATCCTGCGTTGTTCGCAGTAATCGATCATGGCGGCGCGTCCCGGGAACTGCTCGCGGAAGGCGGGATCGCGCCAGGGGGCGATGACGTCGAGTTGGGGGGCGAGGGCGGCGGCGGTGAGCTCGAATCGGACCTGGTCATTGCCTTTGCCGGTGGCGCCGTGGGCGATGGCCTGGGCGCCTTCGAGCCGGGCGATTTCGACCATCCGTTTGGCGATGAGGGGGCGGGCGATGCTGGTGCCGAGGAAGTACTGGGCCTCGTAGATGGCGCCGGCCTGCATCATGGGGAAGATGAAATCGCGGGCGAATTCCTCCTGGAGATCGTCGATGTAGATCTTCGAGGCCCCGGTGCGGAGCGCTTTGCGCTCGAGACCGTCGAGCTCCTCTTCCTGGCCGATGTCGGCGCAGAAGGCGATGAGCTCGGCGTCGTAGGTCTCTTTGAGCCAGGAGAGGATGACGGATGTGTCGAGGCCTCCCGAGTAAGCGAGCACGATCTTCATGGGGCCTGATTAACGGCAAAGGCGCAGGTTGCGCCAAGCGGAAAATGCGTGGGGGACGCGCTTCCAGCCCACACTAGAGTCCTCGACTTGTGGAATGTGTGGTCAACAGATTTCAGAATGGGTTAGGGTCCGGTCTCGAGCCAGGTTTTGACGCGATAGAAGTGTTTGGGGGCATCGGCGGGGAGGGCGACGGAGATATGTTCGCCTGTGGCTCGGAGGGCAACGCCGTTGGGGATGGGGGACCAGGTGCCGCTGGCGATGCGCGGGGTGCTCTCGACCGCATAAAGCCGTTGGAGGCCGGTGTAGCCGAGGCCGAGGGCCCGGATGGATTGGAATCGGATGACGGTCTGCTCGGCCTCGATGGTGATCTCGGTTTCGAGGGAATCGCCTGGGGTTTGGGGGTCGGTGCCGGCCAGGTATTCGTGGTAATTGTCCACGCCGCCGTCGTCGGTGTCGTCGTCGCCGCGGTGTTGGAGGGTGCCGAAGACGGCCATTTCCCAGGGGTCAGGGAGCTGGTCGTCATCGAGATCGGGGTGGAGATCGGCGGGTTCCCAGGCGATGGCGCCGGGGTTGAAGCCGGTGGCATCGACGCCGTGCCAGGGGGCGTTGACGGGGAGTCCGGGTGCGGACTGGAGAGCGACGAGGAACTGGCCATTGCCGAAGACGACGACGCCATCCGAGGCGACGGGGTTGGCGCAGGAGGCGGGGCCGCCGGCGTCTCCGGACCAGACCAACTCACCCGTGTGACGATCCTGGACGATGAGGTAATTGGCGCCGTGAGTATTGCGGTAGAGGTAGCGGCTATCGACGGCGGTGGCGCTCCAGCCGTTCTCGTTGAAGAACCCCTCCTGGATCCAGCGGATGTCGCCGGTATCGGCATCGAGCGCGGCGTAAAGGCCGGGCCCGGGGTATTTGAAGAGCGGGACGTAGACGGTGCCTTCGTAGCAGGTGAGGGTGGAGCGGACCTCGGCGGCGGGGGCTGGCGCCGAGGACCAGAGCAGGTGGCCGTCGGAGCGGCGGATGGCGAACACGACGCCATGGATTGAGGAGGCGTAGAAGCGGTCGCGGCCGCGGTCGTAGACGAGGTTATTGAACTCGGTGCGTCGGCCCGGGGTGAGGTCGGTGACGGCGCGAACGGCACCGCTGAGTTTGTCGATGCGATACAGGTGATTGAGGCTGTCGGCGTTCTGGATATAGACCGAGTCGTCGCCGGTGAGGAGAGCGCTTGTGAAATTGTCGGAGACGTCCCCGAGGCCGAGGGGCCGGCGCCAGCGGACGAGGCCGGTTGGGAGATGGAGGGCGGTGAGCAGGGTCTTGTACGATGCGGAGCATTCCCGGAGGAAGACGCATTCGGTGTCGGGGTCGTAGGGGATGTTCTCGACGTAGTACTGCGTGGCGGTCCGGATTTGGCGGAGCACAGCGAAGCTCTGCAGGTCGAGTTCGGTGAGGTAGCTGACGTTGTAGCTCCAGATCCGGTTTCCGACGATGCAGGGTGCGGTGGCGTAGGCGACGTTGGTGGCGGTTCGGAGGACGGTGCCGGTGTGAAGGTCGATGGCGGAGAGCACGCCGTTTTCCCAGGGGGCATAGACAACGCCCTGGTGGATGATGGGCATCTGGGCGACGCCGCCGAGCTCGACCTTCCAGAGGACGCGGAAGGGCAGGGACGACTCGGGGTCGGACCGTGTCAGAGCGGGGTCAGCGGCGCGCGAGGGGGCGGGGGTGGCGAGGCTGAGCAACAGCAGGGCCAGGATGCGGGGTACGGAGCGGGCGGTTTGCGGGGGCGATGACGGGGTGGCCCGGTGGCACCGGGGTTCTCGCGGGTCAGACCTGAGCATTCCTTTCACGCGCTGGTATTGTCGCGGGGGATGGGGTGCTTGGCCAGCCTGGAATGCCCGGAAATCCCACAAAGGAACCGGTGCACGGATTTCCGGGCATTGGCAAAACCGCGCCCAGATGGAGCCCCTTGTCAGAGAATATCGACCAACATGTTGTCTCCCTTGCCTCCTGGAATATGAGGTCAAGTTCGGCCCCTGCCGTTCCGGGCCTCCTTACCTTCCGTCGAGGACTCCACATTAGCGAGGCGCGGAGGCGGGTGCCCCCGGTGCCCGCCCACGGTTCCTCTGGACTGCAGGATTCACGGGTCTGGGGCGCGCCTCGCTGGGGTCTTGCACTTTTCTTCTGGGCAAGGAGACTGGGCGGTGATGAAGGCAGGAGACCATGGGCCACGACGTGGCGCGGCTGCAACCGACGGCACTCGCTGGGGAGCGGCGGTGGCGTTCACGTTGATCGAGTTGCTGGTGGTGATCGCGATCATCGCGATTCTGGCGGGTCTCTTGTTGCCGACCCTGGCGCGGGCGCGGGACAAGGGGAAGACGATCGCGTGTGCGGGGAACCAGCGGCAGTTGATCCTGGCGACGCTGATGTACGATGAGGACCACAAGGTCTTGCCGCTGGGGTGGGTGCCGGAGCGGTTGCCGGCGATTTGGTATCGGCAATTGCAGGCGTACCTGGGCCGGAAGACCAACGTGTCGGGCGGGGGCGTGTTCATCTGTCCTTCGAGCGTGCAACCGGACGAGCGCGGTCTGCTTCGGCCGGGTGGGTTCTGGGGTTTTTTGTCGTATGCGCAGAACAAGGAGGTGAACGTGGGCCGGGAAGACATTGGGATGAAGCACGTCGAGGATCCGGCGGGGACGGTGATGTTTGCGGACACGGACGGTTGGGATGCCTGTTTGTACGCGGACACGGACGCGACGGCGAACGTGCTGTACCGGCACAGTGGGGGGACGGAGTGGAGCACGAAGACCGTGCGGGTGACGCGGCGCGGGAACCGGAAGGCGCTGTTTGGGCGGGCGAACGGTGTCTTTCTGGATGGGCACGCCGAGCTGATGCGGAGCGCGTCGAACCGGATTTTCACGCTCAAGCTGGACTGAACGCCGGGCGGACAGCGCAAGCATTCACGAGGGATGTCCTATTTTCTCTGGTTATTGCTGTTGGGGTTGGTTGGGGGCATGGGCATTGGGTTGCGCCGGCGCGCGCCGGCGGCGGGGGTGGTGTTGATGGGGTTGGCGGGGGCTGGGGCGTTGGTATTGCTGGGGTTGCAGGTTCGGAGATTCACGTCCGGGGGTGCGGGCAGGGCGGTGGACCGTGATGCGGCGGCGGCGGCCTACTTTCTGGGCTTCGAGGTATTGGGCGACTTGCAGAGGGGGGAGGGGACGATCGCGCTGTTGCTGCCTCCGGAGACCCGGGGCAACAGTCGATTGTTGGACTCATGGTTTGACACATTTGCGCGGGTCGTGACGCCGCTCGAGGGGGTGGCGGTGAAGGAGGTGACCGTGCGGTGCAGCGGGCGTTTGGCGGCGGAGGGTCGAGTGCCGGTGGAGGCGGTCGAGGGGGCTTTGGCGGAGGTGCCGGGGGCTTTGGCGTGGGTTTCATTTGTCGGGGTGCCGGTGGGGGGATCCGGGGCGGCGGCATGGCCTGGGGCGGGGGCGCCGCCGGTGTACGTGTATGATCCGGGTGGCGGGACGGGTTGGGTTGCGGCGTTGAAACAGGGGCGGATCCGGCGCGTGGTGGTTCCCCGGCCGCGATTGGAGGGGAGGGCTGAGGGCCCGGCTGCGGGTCCACCGGACCAGCTTTTCCGGGAGAACTTTCTCATGGCGACGCCGTCGAACGCGGACACCGTGGCCGCGGAGCTCGAATGACGCTGCTGTCCATTGTGGACCGCGAGCTGCGGGTGGCGTCGCGTCGGGCGAAGACCTACGGGCTTCGGTCGGCGGCGGCGTTGGCGGCGCTGGTGGTGTGCGGTTGGCTTTCGTTGTGGACGGCGCAGACGCAGCCGCCGGTGACGGTGGGGCGGACGCTGTTTTCGTACCTGACGGTCCTGGCGTTCGCGTATTGTCTGCTGGTGGGGCCATTCATCACGGCGGACTCGATCAGCGAGGAACGTCGGGAGGGGACGCTGGGTTTGTTATTTCTGACGGAGCTCAGCAGTCTGGACGTTGTATTGGGGAAGTGGCTGGCGAGCTCCCTGGCCGGTTTCTACGGGTTGCTGGCGATTCTGCCGACGATGGGGATACCGTTGCTGTTGGGGGGGGTGACGCCGGGCGAGTACGGTCGGACGGCGCTGGCGGTGGTGAGTGCGGTGTGGTTGTCGCTGACGGCGGGGATGATGGTCTCGACGCTCTGTCGGGACCAGGGGAAGGCGACGTTGGGGGCGGTGGGGTTGATCCTGGGGCTGACGGGGTTGTTACCGGGGCTGGCGACGGTGGTGGCGACGGGTTTTCTGGCTCGTCCCCTGCAGGAGCCGGGGTGGGTGGCGCTGGTGAGTCCGGCCTACACGGGGTACCTGGCGGCGGACGCGCACTATCGGGGGGCGCCGCACTTGTACTGGGCGTCGTTGAGTCTGGTGACGGCGCTGGGTTTAGGGTTCATGGTGTTGACGGCTCTTCTGGTGCCGAGGGTATGGCGGGAGGCGCCGGAGGAGAAGCCGGTGGTTGCGCGCTGGTTATTGCGGCTGGGGTACACCCGGGGGTGGCGACGGACCTTTTGGCGGCGGCTCGATCGGAATCCGGTGTACGCGGTGGCGGCGCGGGCGCGGTGGCCGCACGGGGTTTTCTGGCTCCTGGTGGCGCTGGTGGCGGTGAATGTGTATTGGCTGGCGCACGGGTTCCGGACGAACGCGACGACCTACCAGTTCCACGTCTACTTCATGTACGCGCTGGTGTTCACGAATCGGGTCTGGCTGAGTGTGATGGCCTGCCGGTTCTTTCTCGAGGCGCGCCGGACGGGGGCGTTGGAGTTGATCCTCACGACGCCGCTGCCGGAGCGGACGCTGTTGCGCGGGCATGGGCGATCGTTATGGCGGTATTTTGGCTGGCCGGTGCTGGCGATTGCGTTGTTGCACGTGATGTATGTGGAGGAGAGCTGGCGTTTGGCGGCGCAGCGTTTTGCCGGGGGCAGCCTGTCATGGGGGCCGTACGCGACGAGTGCGGCGAGCAGCCTGGTGAACTTTGGGACGGACGTGCTGGCGATTGCGTATGTGGGGGCGTGGCTGAGTCTGGCGTCGAGGCGTCCGGCGCTGGTGATTCTGCAAACATTCGGTTTGGTGGTCCTGATTCCGTGGACGGTGGGTTACATCCTGCCGAGTGTCTGGTCGGTGTTGCCGCAAAAGGCCGTGGCCTATCTCTCGGCGAAGCCGATGTTGCGGGCGTTATTGACCGGCGGGCTTGCCGGGTTTCCGGTCTTGCGAACGGCGGCGTGGGTGGGGAAGAACCTGGTGTTGGTGGTTTGGGCGCGACGCCGGTTGCGCCGGGGGCTCCGGGCGGCAGCGGTCCACAGGGTATGATATTCCTGCCGGTAGTGGAACGGGAGTTGCGGGTGGCGGCGAGGCGGCCCGGGCCCTTTTGGGCGCGGCTGGCGGCGGCGTTGGTGGCGGTGGTGATTGGCGGCCTTGGGCTTTGGTGGGAGGGGGATGTCAAGGCGAATCTGGTATTGGGGGCGGGTTTGTTTGGGGCTTTGGGGCGGGCCTGTTTTGTGTTTGCGCTGTTGGCGGGTCCGGTGTTTACCGCGGACGTGTTGAGCGAGGAGCGCCGGGAGGGGACGTTGGGGTTGCTGTTTCTGACGGACCTCCGGGGGTACGACGTGGTGTTGGGCAAGCTGGCAGCGGCGTCGGTGACGTCCGTGTTCAGTCTGCTGGCGACCCTGCCGGTGCTGGCGATTCCGATTCTGTTGGGGGGCGTTTCGTTGGCGGAGTTCGGGCGGACGGCGTTGGCTTTGGGGACGGCGTTATTCTTCTCGCTGGCGGTGGGGATGATGGTTTCAGCGTTGTGTGATCAGGCGCGGAGCGCGTTTGCGTTGGCGGGGTTGATTTTGTTTATCGCGGGCGTGGTGTTGCCGTTTCTGGAGGAGACGATCGAGCGATCCAGCGGGGGGGCGACGTTGCTGGGGTTGTTCCTGAGCATCAATCCGACGTCGGCGATGGTGGCGGCGGGGATGGCGAGGCCGGCGGCGGTGGGGGATTTCTGGCTTTCGGTGGTGGGGGTGAACCTGGTCGGCGGGCTGATGTTGATGGTGGCGGGGCACTGGACAGCGGGCGGTTGGCGGGAGGCGGGGGTGTCGCAGCGGTTTGGCCGATGGCGGGCGCGGTGGGAGCAATGGGCGTTGGGGACGGGGACGCAGCGGCGGGTGTTGCGCACACGGTTGTTGGACCAGAATCCGATGGCATGGCTGGCGGGGCGTCATCGGTGGAAGCGGCAGGTTTTGTGGGGGGCGGTTGGGGTGGGGTTGGTGGCCTGGGTGTTGGGGGCGTTTGCGTCGGGACCTTTGGGGACGGATTGGGGGATGACGCTGACCCTCGCGATGTTTTTCCAGGGGCCGATCAAGTGGCTGATGGCGTCGGAGGCGAGCCAGCGGTGGGTGATCGAGCGGCAGACGGGGGCCTTGGAGCTGATTCTGACCACGCCCTTGACGGTTGGGGAGATCCTGCGCGGGCATTGGCTGGGGCTTTGGCGGCTATTTGGCGTGCCGGTGGTGGTGTTGCTGGGGATGGAGTCGGGGCTGCTATTGTGGAAGCTGCCGGATGGGGAGGGGCAGGATCTGGCGGCGATGACGGTGGTGATGATGGGTGTTTTTGTCTGGGACATGTACACGCTGGGGTGGGTGGGCTTATGGCAGGGATTGCGGCGCCGCCGGGCGAACGCGGCATTTCTGGCGACGGCGTTTCGGGTGTTGGTGATTCCGTGGCTGTTGATGTTGGGGGGTGTTTTTCTGGTGGGGACGGCCGGGTGGGGGACGCTGCCGGTGCTTTGGTTTCTGGCGTGCGGCGCGTGCAACGTCTGGTTTTTGCAGGTCGCGCAGCAGCATTTGCGGGAGGGATTGCGGTGGCTGGCGTCGGAAGGCGGAAACCCAACAGGGAACGATGGCGAGCGTTCGAGCCATGGGCGTTAGGCGAGGATCCGGGTTCCCCGTTGCTTTTGGTGTGGCAACGACTAGGTTGGGCGCATGCGGATCCTCTCGACTCCGACCAGTGCGACGGGGCACTGGGACGGGGAATACGACGAACGTGCGTTGCACCGCTGGGCGGTGCAACTGCGGTCGCGTTTGCGGGCGGAAGCGGTCTCGTTGGGACTGGTGTTCATGGGGCCGCGGCTGATGGATCAGGCGGCTCAGGTGATGGAGATTCTCAGGGTTCATGCGCGGGTGCCGTTGTTGGCTGGCTGTTCGGGGAAGGGCTTGATTCTTGGCAACGAGGAACTCGAGGGAGGCGGGGGTGTGGTGGTGGGCTTGTACGCGCTGCCGGGGGCGAAGCTAAGGGCGGTTCACGTTGTTCAGCGCGAGGTCGAGGAGTACTCGGGTCCGGGGTACTGGGCGGAGGCGACGGGGGTCAAGCTGGGGGCAACGAACGGGTGGCTGGCGTTTGGGGATCCGTACACGTTTGACGGCGAGCGATGGCTTGCGGGCTGGTCAGCGGAGTACGGATCGTTGCCGACGGTGGGCGGCCTGGCGAGCGGGGAGGGGCAGGAGCAGCGGACGCAGGTGTATTTGAACGGCGAGGTGCACAACGAGGGTGCGGTGGTGGTGTCCGTGGGCGGGGCGGTGGAGGTCGAGGCGGTGGTATCGCAGGCGTGCACCCCGATTGGCGAGCCGTGGACGATCACGAAGGTCGAGGGGAATCTGATTCATCAGATCGGGAATCGGCCGGCGTACCAGGTGCTTGCCGACACGTTCGGGCGGCTGCCGAAGGATCAGCAGGAGCGGGCGCGGGGGAACTTGTTTGTGGGTTTGGTGACGAACGAGTACAAGGAGGAATTCCACCGGGGCGACTTCCTGATTCGGAGCCTGCTGGGGGGCGACCCGAAAACCGGCGTGCTGGCGGTCGGCGCGCGGCCGCGGGCGGGCCAGTCGGTGCAGTTTCAGTGTCGGGACGCGGCTTCGGCGACGGAGGATCTGACGGGGCTTCTGGAGGGGGCGCGGCGGAAGGGCGGCGGTGGCCGGATCCTGGGGGCGTGTTTGTGCAGCTGTCTGGGCCGGGGGGAGCGTTTGTTCGGGGTTCCCCATCATGACGCGGTGTTGATCCAGCGATTGCTGGGGCCCGTGGGGTTGACGGGTTTCTTCTGCAATGGGGAGATCGGGCCGGTGGGCGGTCGGAGTTACCTGCATGGGTACACGGCCGCGCTGGGGTTGTTCGTGGCAAAACCGCGCCCGGACTTAGGCAACAAGGGATGACGCGCGCCCGGGGCGCGCACGCTGGCTTGAACACGGTGCAACCTTTCCTCTGTGTCACACTGGAGCGCGGTGGTGCATGACTCGTGTGGTGTCCGGATTCATCGTGCGTGTCCGCTCGATTGCGGAGCGATGCGCGTGGGCGGATTTCTTTCCGGTGGCGCAATTGGTCGAGGTGGAGTTGGGGAGCGGCGACGGCTCGTTCCTGGTCGAGTGGGCGCGGCGGCATCCGGATCGGAACTTCCTGGGCATCGAGCGATTGCTGGGTCGCTTGCGGAAGCTGGACCGGAAGGGGCGTCGTGCGGGGCTGCGCAATTTGCGGGGGCTGCGGCTGGAGGCGGGGTATTGTCTCGAGTACATACTGCCGCTGGGGGGTATCGCGGCGCTGCATGTCTACTTTCCGGATCCATGGCCCAAGCGGAAGCACTGGCGCCGTCGTCTGGTTAACGATCGGTTTCCGGGTTTGGCGGCGAGGGTCCTGGCGCCTGGGGGCACGGTCTATCTGCGGACGGACCATGAGGGCTACGCGGAGGAGATGCGGCGTGTGTTTGGCGGCAGTGCGATGTTCGAGGCGGTGCCGACGCCGCCGGATCTGGCGGGGGTTGTGACGGATTTCGAGCGGGGTTTTGCGGCGCGCGGGATTGGGGCGCACCGGCTGGCGTATCGGCTGCGGTAGTCGGATGGGGGAGGGGAGGGCCGCGAAGAAGCGCAAGAGGGAAGGAGATCAGCTATGCGGAACGTGCGCTTTGTTGCGGCGATCCCCCTCAGGCTTGGCTTCTGGTGGCGACCCGCCTTGCCGCCTCATGAGATCTCGATCCACTGCCGGGTTTGGGCACTCAGGACGGCGGCGTCCATGACGGCCTGGACGCGGGCGCCTTCGTGGAAGCCTGGGACGCAGGGTCGCTGACTGCGGATGGCGTCGATGAACTCCCAGGCTTGGTCGTAGCGGAAGGCGACGAGGGGATCGCCGGACTGCGGATCGCGGGGGCTGCCGGGCCAGCGCCAGTAGGATTCGGGCACGTCGATCCGCTCGAAGCCGGGTCCGCCGCGGCGTCCGGTTTGGAGGTGGTTCCAGTCGCCGGTGACGAAAAGGAAGGACCGTTCGCTGCCGTTGAGCTCGACGGAGTCGAGGCTGCGCCAGCTTTCATTGCGGCCGCTGGCGAGTTTGCTGCTTTCGAGGACGCCGGTGGCGCCGTTGGCGAACTCGGCGATGAGGGCAACCCAATCGTCGAGGTCACTGGGGTTACCTTGGCGCAGGGGATGGATGTTGACGAGGTGGGCGACGAGCCGCCGGATGGGGCCGACGAGGTTAAGGGCGAAATCGATGCGGTGGCTGAGCATGTCGCCGAGCTCGCCGGTGCCGGCGAGGCATTGGATCTGGCGCCATCCGAGGGCTCTTGTGCCCCAGTCCTGGAGGCGGCAGGAGCGGTAATGATAGGGCTGGCCCAAGTCGCCGCGGGCCACGAGGTCGCGGAGGTAGCGCATGGCGGGGACGAACCGGTAGGTGAAGGCGGTCATGTGCCGGACCTTGGCGCGGTCGGCGGCGTCGGCCATGGCGCGGGCGTCGGCGGCGTTGAGCGCCAGGGGCTTTTCGCAGAGGACATGTTTGCCGCGGGCGATGGCGGCGTGGGCGATGGCGGCGTGGGTATGGTTGGGGGTGGCGATGACGACGGCGTGGATGTCGTCCCGAGCGATGATGTCGCGGTAATCCGCGGAGACCCATGGCGCAGGGCACTGCTGCCGCGCTCGGTCGAGGACCGCGGGGTCGGTGTCGCAGAGTGCCGTCACCCGGGTATCCGGGCATAGGGCGAATCCGGGCAGGTGATTTTGCAGCGTGATGCCGCCGCAGCCGATGATGGCGAGGTTGAGAGGAGGCATGACCGTGTTGAGCTTGGGGACTTCGTTTGGTTTGAGGCGGCGCCTCGCTAGCGATTGCAGAATTGGGACGGCAAGAAGTCAAGGGGGAAGGGGAGGGATGGGGAGGATTCAGGGCTTTTTCAGCTGGAGGAGGTAGCGACTGAGGGGCATTGATTTTTCAAGAAATGACTAGATTTTTTCGGGCGGCTTTGGCAGAACCTGGGCATGAGAAAGCCACCCACGGTGTCGGAATCCGAATGGCTCACCCAAGTGAGCGTGCGTCTGATGCGCGAGGAGGAACGGGAGCGGTTCGACGAGCTGCTGGAAACCCAGCACTATATCCACAGCGCCCGGCTCGGCGGCCCCAGCCTGCGTTATGTGGCCGAGGCCAACGGTCAGTGGGTGGCGCTGATCAGTTTCAGCGGGGCGGCGCCGCACACCAAGGCGCGGGAACTGAAGATCGGTTGGACCCCCCGTCAGCGCGCCCGGCGGTTGTGCTGGGTCGTTAACAACAGCCGTTTTCTGCTGCTGCCCGAACGCGCCCGTTATCCCAACTTGGCGTCGCGGGTCCTGGGACTGTCTCTCAAACGGCTCAGCGCTGACTGGCAAGCCCAGTGGGGGCATCCGGTGCTCTTGGTCGAGAGCTACGTGGACGAAAGCCAATACCGTGGGACCTGTTATCGAGCGTGCGGGTTCCAAGCCGTGGGGTTGACCGCCGGCTATGGCCGCAGCAGCCGGGACTATTACCTGGAGCACGGCCATCCCAAACAGCTGTACCTGCGCGAGTTGCGTCCCCGAGCCCTGAGCCTGCTGCGCCAGGCTCGCCTGCCGGGGGATTTAGCCGGGCAGGAAGAGAAGATCGGTGGGCCTTGTCCCCTGCGGGCGCGGGAACTGGGCTCGCTCCTGGAGCTCTTTAAGCGGTGCAACGACCCGCGTCGGGGCCATGGATTGAGGCATCCGCAACCCTACGTCCTGGCGTGCGCGGCGGTGGCGCTGCTCATGGGAGCGGGCGGTTATGAGGGCTTCGAGGAGGAGTGTGGCCAACTCACGCAGCGGCAATTGCGGGCGCTGGGCGCTCGCCAAGATCCCAAGACGGGCCGTTACCGGGCGCCCAGCGACACCACGTTCTTTCGCGTGATCAACGGTCTGGATGCGGCCCAATTTGATCTGTGCATCGGGCAGTGGATGATGGCTCAGGAAATCTCCATTCTCCAGGCCTTGGCGATCGACGGCAAATGTCTGCGGGGCAGTGGCCGCGGCGACGGCAAGCCGCTGCAATTACTCTCGGCCGTCAGCCATCGCCTCCGTTTGACCGTGGCCCAGGAACCGATCCAGGAGAAGAGCAATGAGATTCCGGCCCTCCAGCCCCTGCTGCGCAAACTGCCCCCAGCCGCGCTGGAGGGGGCGATGATCACCGCCGATGCCCTGCACTGCCAGCAGGCGTCCAGCGCGTTCGTGACCCAGGAACTGGGCGCCGATTATCTCTGGGGTCTTAAAGGCAACCAAACCGGCATTCTGGAGCGAGCGCAAGTCCGCCTGCCCCAAGAGTTTTTTTCCCCCGGAATACGACACGGGCTGGAGCAAGGAGCACGGCCGGCTGGTCCGGTGGCGCCTCCAACGCGTGGGGCTTAGCCCCGAAGAAGCGGGGCTCTGCGGCTGCTGGCAGTTCATCGCCCTGTGGCGGGAGCAGAAAAGGCTCCGCCAGGGCAAGGTCATCGAGGAGTTCGAGGAATACAGCTTTTACTGCACCAGTGCCGCGCCCCAGCAATACAGCGCCCCCCAGCTGCTGGGCTTCATCCGTGACCATTGGGCAGCCATTGAGAACGGAGCCCATCACCGCCGCGACGTCAGCTTGGGCGAGGACGCCTCCAAAATCAGCGGCCGCACCGGCGCTTATGTGATGGCCACCTTGCGCAATCTGGTGTTGGGGCTCTTCGAGCTCCAGAAGCATCGCGGCCGAACGCCGGCGCGGACGTTTCCCAGTTGGCGACGCCAACTGACCCATCCCCACAAGATTGCACTCATCACTCGAAACAAGTAGTCCGCGGCTCCTCGGTTTTCGGCGCTCGTCGGGAAGGCCAGCCCCCTGGCCCCTGGGGGCGCGTGCCTCAGGCCGGGTGCCAACCGGCCGGGCCACCGCCTCGGGCTGAGCCTCCGGCGCCGGAAAGGGTCCCTTCCCGGCGCGCCGGCGCTTTCCCGAGGCTCTGGGTCAAAGCGTCCGCGCTGCTGGACCACCACGGCCATGCCAGACGAAATGCCCCTGGGGAGGATTGGAGATTGGCGATTTGAGATTGGAATGGGTTGATGGCGGGGGGTAGGGTGGGGCTGTGAGTCTGCCAGTGGGCGGCAATCAGCGGGAGAGAATCACGGCGGAAGCCATCCGGGCCTGGAAAGGGCATCGGAAGATAGCGGCGCTGACCGCGTACGACTATCCGATGGCGCGGTTATTGGACGAGGCGGGGGTGCCGGTGCTGCTGGTTGGGGACTCGGTGGGGATGGTGGTGTTGGGGTATCCGGACACGACCTGGGTGACGATGGAGGACATGGTGCACCATGTCGGTGCGGTGGCGCGGGCGCGGCCGTCGGGGCTGTTGGTGGCGGATCTGCCGTATGCGAGCTATCGGACTCCGGAGGAAGCGCTGGCGAATGCGCGGCGGCTGCTCGAGGCGGGGGCGGGGGCGGTCAAGGCGGAGGGGGGGCGAGCGATCGGGGTGGTCGTGGAGGCCCTTGTCGGAGCGGGCATACCGTTTCTGGGGCATTTGGGGATGTTGCCGCAGCACATTCGTGAGGAGGGGCGGTACCGGATCAAGGGGCGGACGGAGGAAGAGCATCAGGGGCTGATCGAGGATGCGCGGTATCTGGCTGGGGCGGGGGCGTTTGGGGTGGTGCTCGAGCTGGTTGTGCCGGCGGTGGCGGCGGAGATCACGAGGGCGGTGTCGATTCCGACGATTGGGATTGGGTCGGGTCCGGACTGCGACGGTCAGATCCTGGTGACGCATGATCTGGTGGGAACGTACCCGTGGTTCACTCCGCGTTTTGTCAAGCCGAGGGTGAACGCGGCGGAGCAGATGCGGGCGGCGGTGATCGAGTGGCAGCGGTCGCTGTAGCCTGGAAGCCTGAAAGTCAGGCGTTCCCCTGTGTCCAGAGCTGGATTTGGCGCTGGGGGGGGCCTGTACTGCTGCGGACGACGAGTTCGGCGGGGAGCCGGCGGGTTTCGGCGGGTTCGGTGCGGAGGAGGCGGAGCATCACCTCGATGGCGGCGGTGCCGAGTCGGTATTTGGGCTGGCTGACGGTCGTGAGGGGGACTCGGTGGTGTTCGGTGCCCGGGAGATTGCCGTAGCCGACGAGTGAGATGTCGGTGGGGATTCGGAGGCCGTGGGCGAGGAGGGCGGCGGCGGCGCCGGTGGCGACGGCGTCGCTGCAGGCCTGGACGGCGGTGGCGCCGGCGTTCTCGGCGAGCATCTGGCTGGCGGCGCGTGCGCCGTCCTCGAAGGTCACGCCGGCTTTGAACACGAGCCGGTCGTCGGGTTCGAGGTTCTGTTCACGGAGGGCCCGGCGGTAGCCTTCGAGTTGGGCCTGGGCGACGGGCGACTGGGGGGGGCCGGCGAGGCAGGCGATCCGGCGGTGGCCGAGCTCGAGGAGGTGGCGTGTGGCGAAGCTGCTGCCGGCCACATCATCGCCTTCGACGCCGACGAAGTCCTCGCAGAATGGGGGGCGGGGACCGAGCACGACCACGCGCGTGCCGCGTCGGCGCAGATCGGCGTAGACGGGGGCGAAGGGGGTGAGCCGGTAGACAGGGGCGATGAAGAGCCCTTCCACGCGTCGGGCGAGGAAGCGCCGGAGGCAAAGCTCTTCGCGATCGGCCTGGTGGAGGGACTGGGCGAGGAGGAGATCGAAGCCGAGCTCGTGGGTGCGTTCTTCGAGGGCGAGGAGGAGCCGGCTGGCCGCGGGGTCCGTGACATTGGGGAGGAGGACGCCGAGGAGTCGGCTGGCTCGGGTGCGGAGGCCCTGGGCCATGACATCGGGCACGTAGCCCATTTGCTGGGCGATGGTGCGGACGCGGAGCTTGGTGGCGGCGGAGATATCGGGTGCGTCACGGAGGACGCGGGACACGGTCATGACCGAGACTCCGGCCTGGCGGGCGATGTCGACGAGACGAACCATCAGACGCTGGATCCGCTCCAGTTGAGTTTGTTTCGCAAGGTATCGAAGAAAGAGCTGTCGGGCGGTCGGACGAGCGGTACCGCATGGGGGCTGCGTTGGAATTCGAGGGTATCACCGCACTGGAGCTGGGCGCGTGTCTGGCCGTCGGCGGCGAGGTACGTTTCGATCCGCCGGCTGAGGAGGCGGACTTCGATGGTGGAGGCGAGGTTGACGATGACGGAGCGGTTCGAGAGGGTGTGGGGGCAGATGGGGGTGAGGGCGAAGACTTCGGCCTGGGGGCTGACGACGGCGCCGCCGGCGGCGAGGGAATAGGCGGTGGATCCGGTGGGGGAGCTGACGATGAGGCCATCGCCGCGATAGCTGGTGAGCTGTTCACCGTCGACGCGGACTTCGAGTTCGATGAGGCGGGGGACCATGCCGTGGCTGATGACGAAGTCGTTGAGGGCGACCTCGTCGACGGGCTGACTGGCGTTGCGGTCTCTGGCGCGGATGAGGGGTCGCCGGTCGACGCTGCAACGTCCGGACCAGAGGAGGTCGAGGGTGGTCTGGAGATCGCGGGCGGAGCAGGCGGTGAGGAAGCCGAGCCGGCCGAGGTTGACGCCGAGGATGGGAGTCGAGGTGCCTGCCGACTCGCGGGCGACGCGGAGGATGGTGCCGTCGCCGCCAAAGACCAAGAGAAGATCCGAATTCCGGGCCAGGGCAGCCGCGTCCGGGCATTCGGGGCTTCCGAGTCCGGCGAGGGAGGCGGTGGCGGGTTCGGTGAGCCCCTCGCGTCCGCTGGCGCGGACGAGGCTCAAGGCGCGTCGGACGACGCCGCGGCTGCTTCGCTTTTCCGGATTGGCGACGAGTCCGACTCGGCGGATGGGTTCACTCAGTCTTTTCAAGCAGGGCCAGGAATTCTTGGTTGCCGGCCGGGCCGAGGATGGGGGATTTGGTCACGGCGTGCCAGTGCAAACCGGGGATGGTGGCGGTGGCGAGTTGGTCGAGGACGCGCTGATGGATCATGGGGTCGCGGATGACGCCGTGGCCGCGATCGGCCTCGGCCTTGCCGGCCTCGAACTGGGGTTTGACGAGGGCGACGAGGCGGCCTCGGGCGGCGAGGAGGGTGGCGACGGGGGGAAGGATGAGTCGCAAGGAGATGAACGAGCAATCGACGCAGGCGAACTGCGGCGGGGCGAAAGGCATTGGGAAGTGGGCGGGGGTGAGGTGACGGGCGTTGATGCCTTCCAGGACGGTGACGCGGGGGTTGGTGCGGAGTTTCCAGGCGAGTTGGCCGCGGCCGACGTCGACGGCGTAGACATGGGCGGCTCCGTGTTGGAGCAGGCAATCAGTGAAGCCGCCGGTCGAGGCGCCGACATCGAGGGCGATGAGGCCGGAGACGTCGAGGGCGAAGTGGTGGAGCGCGTGTTCCAGTTTGTGGCCGCCGCGGCTCACGTAGCGATCCGGGGTGAGTCGTTCGATGGCATCGCCGGCTCTGACGTTCTGGCCGGGCTTGTTGGCTTGCCTGCCGTTGACACGGATCTGGCCGGCGAGGACGGCGCGCCGGGCTTTTTCGCGACTTTCGCAGAGGCCGCGGTCAACGAGGGCTTGGTCGAGGCGCAGGGGGGGGGGCATGGGAGGGGGATCAGAAGGCGCAGTCGAGATCGATCGCGTGCGAGAGGCGGCGCAGGTAGTCGTGCCGGGGGATTTCGGATGCGCCGAGGCGGCGTGTCACTGGAGTCAGCATTTGGATATCGAACAAGGCGAAGCCGCGTTGCCGGAGGTGGTCGACGAGGTGGCAGAGGGCGACCTTTGAGGCGTCGGTGGCCCGGTGGAACATGGACTCGCCGGCGAACAAGCCGCCGGCGGCGACGCCGTAGATGCCGCCGACGAGGCTGTTGCCGGCCCAGCACTCGACGCTATGGGCGAATCCGGCGCGGTGGAGGGCCCCATAGGCTTGGATGAACTCGGGGCTGATCCAGGTCGAGCGGCGGCCTGGAGCAGAACGGGCACAGCCGCGGATGACGGCGTCGAAGGCGGTGTCTCGCGTCACGGTGAAGGGCTGGAGGCGGAGGGTTCGATGGAGGCTTTTGGGGATATGGAACCGATCCAGCTCGAACAGGGCGCGGGGGTCTGGGGACCACCAGGTCAGGGGGTTGACGGACCAGGGGAAGATCCCGGTCCGGTAGGCAAGGAGGAGGCGGTCGACGCTGAGGTCCCCGCCCATGGCGACCAAGCCGGCGAGGGGGCCCCGGCTGGGTGCAGCGGAGGGGTCGGGGAACCAGAGGCTGTCATCGAGAATCACCACGGGCGGGGGAGGGGCCATGCAATGCCTCGAGCAGGACGCACTCGTAATAGGCAGCGAGTTCCATGGTCAGAAAGAAGGGTGCGGTGGCCTGGGTCGGTCTGGGTTCCCGGCCCTGATCCGGGTCGGGGCAGCCGGCGCGGATCCAGGAGCCGACGCGGACGTCGTTAAGGACCTGGAGGAACCACTCGATGTCGTTGCGATCGAGGGTCAACTGGGCGCCGGTGCCTCGGGGTGCGAGCCGTTGGCGGTCCTGGAGCAGGGCGTCGAGCCGGCGGCGTCCTTCGGCTTTTCCGGCGGCGAGGGCTTCATCGAGGAGGGTTTGGCTCGAAGTGTTTTCTGCGGCTGGTGTCCGGCGGGATCGAGGATCGGCCTCATGGGATGCCATGGGGTAATGGCGGAGCACTTCGCCGAGCAGGACGCGGTCACGCGCGGTGAGGCGGAAGACGAAGTGCCCGCTCTGGATATGGAGCAGCCTCATTCGCGGTCGCGTTCGAGGGTGGCGTGGAGGCCGTACTGCTGGAGTTGATGCACGTAGTGCTCGGCGCGTTCGAGGCTTTCGCGGACCAGGACGCTTTTTCCCTGGCGATGGACCTGGAGCATATGGACCTCGGCTTTTTGTCGGTTCCAGCCGAAGACCACCTGGAAGACGTGGGTGACATAGACCATCAGGTTCACCGGGTCGTTCCAGCAAATCACGAGATAGCCCGGTTCGAGGGCGTCCTTGCCTTGGCTGTCGGTTGTCGGGTCGAGATCCGGCAGGATCACGGGCTGGATAGTGTCAGCCATGGCGTCAAGGTACCCGGAAACCGCGGTGTGTTCAACGTCCTGGATTTTCGGGAAATGGCGGCTACTCTGACTTCGATGCGACGCGAGGGCATGTGACCATGAAAGCTGCATACATCACCCAGACCGGTCCACCGGAAGTCATTCAGTATGGGGACGTGCCGGTGCCGGAAGCCACCGGGAGCCGTGTGTTGGTGCGGGTGAAGGCCGTGGCGGTGAATCCGATCGACACCTACATTCGGAGCGGGATGGTGCCGATGGATCTGCCGAAGCCATTCATTGTGGGCTGCGACTTGGCAGGCGTGGTCGAGGCGGTGGGACCGGACGTGATCCGGTACGAGCCTGGCGACCGGGTGTGGGGGACGAACCAGGGGCTGATGGGCAGGCAGGGGACCTTTGCCGAGCTGGCGTGTGTGGACGAGTGCTGGCTGTATCCCACGCCGCCCCGGGTGAAGGACGAGGAGGCGGCGGCGGTTGCGATGGTGGGGATCACGGCTCACCTGGGGCTGGTGCGGGACGCGAAGCTCCAGCCGGGGGAGCTCCTGCTGGTGAACGGTGCCAGCGGGGGGGTTGGGTCCACGGTGGTGCAGCTGGGACGGGTATTGGGTGCACGAGTGATTGCGACCGTGCGCGGGCGCGACCGGGTCGATGCGATCTTGAAGCTGGGGGCGGATCATGCGATCGACTCGACGGCGGTGCCGGTCGAGTCGGCCTTGCGGAAGATCGCGCCGGCCGGGGTGAACGTCTGGTGGGAGACGAGCCGCGAGCCGGACTTCGATCGCGTCGTGGCGGCGCTGGCGCCGCGCGGGCGGATGGTGCTGATGGCGGGGCGTGAGGCGCGTCCGCCGTTTCCGGTCGGGCCGTTCTACGTGAAGGGTTGTGCGTTGCATGGATTCGTGATGTTCATGGCGCATCCGGACGAGCAGCGGGACAGCGCTGACGATCTCAACGCTTGGCTTTCGGCGGGGCGTCTTCGGCCGCGGATCGATCGCATTCTGAGTCTTTCGGAGACGGCAGTTGCCCACCGGTTGCAGGAGGAGAACACGATTGGCAAGTCCGGTGTCCTGGCGGGCAAGATTGTGTTGCGGGCATGACGCGGCATGAAACGCGCGATCATGGCGGGGGTGCTGGGGGGGGGAGTGGTCCTTTGGATGGTCTGGCCCACGGAAGAGGTCCCGATGGGTTCGGCGATGGGGCGCGGAGGGGGGGGCGTTGAGCGGCCGGCATTGCTCGGGGAGATGGCTGCGGGGGGCGCTTCCGTGGCGGCATGGGCTGCCGAGGCGCCGTCGGTCGGGTCCGGCGGTGAGGATGCGGCAGGTCCGGCCGAAGACTTGGTGCAGGGCGACGCGGGAGCGGCGGGCGAATCCGTCCTGCGGGGACATCCCTGGGATGAGAGGTGGCTGCAGTCGTGGGCCGGGCGACCGGCGCCATTTCCCGTGGCGTTCGAGTTGGGGGGCGGGGTAAGGGCGGTTGGGAGCGTGCATCGGGTCGAGGCGGCGGGGGGCAAGGCCATTTACGTTGCCGGCCGCTTGAGCGAGCCTGAGGAGGGGACTTTTTTCTTTCGACGGCAAAGTCTGCCGGGGGTTGCGGGCAGCCACGTGGGATTGGTTCAACTGCCGGGAAGCGGCCGGGCATACCGGCTGGAGCCCGCCGGGCCAGGGGGCGAACCGGAGTTGGTCGCGAGGCCGTTGGCGGCGGTGGTGTGTCTGCGCTACGGGGTCGCGTCGCGTTCCGGGGGTGGTGGGTCACCGGTGGGGGATGCCGAGGAGGCGCCGGTGGTGGATCTCAGCCAGCATCCGGTGGTACCCATTCCGGACTACCAGAATGGAGTTCCGGTGCTCGAGAGTCTGCCGGGGGCCGAGGGGGTTCTCTATCTGGATTTCGATGGCGAGAGGACGACGCAATGGGACGGCCAGTTGATTGTGGCGAAGAAGCCCAATCTCAGCGCGGCTCAGATTCGCAGCATTTGGGGCGCTGTGGCGGAGGACTATTTGCCGTTCACGATCAACGTGACGACGGATCTTGCAGTGTTCGAGCGGGCAGCCGAGAACAGCCGGATCCGGTGCATCATCACGCCGACGGCGGATGCGGCGCCTGGGGCTGGGGGTGTGGCGTATGTGGGTTCGTGGAACTGGACTGGGGACACTCCGTGTTGGGCGTTTGGCAGCGGGATCAAGGAGGTGGCGGAGCAGATTGCGCACGAGGTGGGTCACACGCTGGGTCTGGTGCATGACGGACTGGGGTCGGAGGAGTACTACGCCGGGCACGGGAGCGGCGAGACGGGTTGGGCGCCGATCATGGGGGTGGCGTACGATCGGGCGGTGAGCCAGTGGTCGAAGGGGGAGTACGACGGCGCGTCGAACAGGGAAGACGACCTTCGCAAGATCACGAGCAACAACACCCGGGTGCGCTATCGGACGGATGATCATCCGGCGCCGATTCGGACCGCATCGCATCTCGAGGTGTACGAGGGTGGATCTGCGACCAACCGGGGGATTATCGAGCGCGGGACGGACGTTGACACGTTTCGGTTCACGACCCGAGGCGGCGCGGTCGAGGTGACGGCGAAGCCGGCGGGGAACAGCCCGAACCTCGCGCTTCGGCTCGATCTGGTTGGGAGTGCGGACGAACTGTTGCTGACCGCGGCTCCGGCGGGGACGTTGCTGGCCACGCTGCGGACGAACCTGCTGGCAGGCGAGTATGCCATCAAGGTGCGCGGGGCGGGGCGTGGGGCGGATGCGACGGCGGGGTTCAGCGCCTACGGGAGTCTGGGGTATTATCAACTCACAGGAGTCGTGGCGGGTGCGATGGTTCCTTTGAGGTTGGAGGTGGCCGAGAATGCGGAGCCGGGCACCCTGGTGGGGGACCTTCACGCCTGTGCCACGGGGCCCAAGGAACGGGTCTTCACCGCGGCGGGGGGCACCGGGCAAGGGCTCTTCGAAGTGACGGCCGAGGGCGAACTTCGCGTGGCGGCATCCGCGGTTCTCGATTTCGAGACCTGCGAGCAATTCGATCTTCTCGTTGACATCCGGTATCCGGAGGATCCGGCGTCCGACGAGACGAACCGTCGGGTTGTGGTGCGGGTGGTGGATGTGAACGAGTTGCCGGCATTGGCGTCGGCGACGTTTCGCGTCTTCGAGGCGAGCCGGGGCGGGACGATCCTGGGTGACATGAGGGCGTTGGATCCCGATCTTTACACCCGTCTGCAGTATGGGATTGAGGAAGGTGACGAGGCTGGACGCTTTGGCGTGAACGGGTCCGGGTTGCTCTATCTCCGGCGGACCTTGGACGCCAGCCCGGGGACCATCCGATTGAGGGTTGCAGCGTGGGATGCGGGCCGGCCGCAGCTGACGAACGCGGTCGAGGTGACGGTTGAAGTGCTGCCGGTTCCGGCGGGTCTCGAGCCGGGGGCCATCGCCTACGCCCGGTACGACGGGATTCCCGGCACGAGCCTGGCGAATCTGACGAACCATCCCTCGTTTCCGCGGTCACCGACTCGCCTCGAGACCTTGCCCGACGCGGAGATACCGAGGAAGACCGCGGACCTGTTTGGCGGGGTGTTGCGGGGTTATTTTCTGGCGCCGGCGACGGGCGCGTTTGTTTTTGGCGTGGCGGGGGATCGGGCGTTCGATCTGTGGCTGAGCACGTCGGAGCAACCGGGGGACGCTCGGCGGATCGCGTATGCGAACGGGTCCACGGCCCCGCGGGACTGGAGCGAGTATGGAACCCAGCTCTCGGAAGCGATTCCGCTGGTGGGGGGCAGCGCCTGCTACCTGGAAGCGCGCGTGAAAGACGGGGAGGGCGACGAGCATCTTGCGGTGGGCTGGATGTGTGCGGAAGCGGGCGTGGCGACGATGGAGGTGATTCCGGGGCGTTATCTGGCGCCGTACGACATCGAGGTGGCGCCGGTGGTGACGAACCAGACCTTTCGCGTGCATCGCGACGCCTTCGCGGGGGCGCGTTTTGGCAGGGTGCAGGCCACGGACGCGTGGGGGACGACGGCATTCGAGTACTCGCTGGCGGCATCGACGGTGCCGGGTCTTGTGGCGGTCGATGGGGCGACCGGGTGGCTGAGGATCGCGGATTCGGGCCTGCTGCTGGCGACGGGGGCGACGTCCCTGGTTTTTCAGACTCGCGTGACGGGTGCCGGCGGGGTGAGCAGCACCGGGGTGATGGCCTGCGCCCTGCTTCAGCCGGACGCGGTGGCGGGGACGCAGCCGCTGGTTGAGATGTTCAAGTACCTCGGGACGGGCACGACGGTGGCCTCACTCACCAACCACCCCAAGTTCCCCCGCCGGCCGGACGATGTGCTGCCACTCTCCCAGTTCCGGATCGAGCCCAACTCGGGTGAGACGTATGGGAGCCGGATCCGGGCGATTTTTTCGCCTCCGGTGTCGGGGGTTTACCGGTTGTGCATTGCCTCCGACGATAGCAGCGAGCTTTGGTTCAGCCCGAGCATGAAGCCGGCGCTGGCGACTCCGGTGGCGAGCGTGAAGAAAGCCGTCGGTCCTCTGGAATGGGGTCGCGAGGCCGGGCAGAAGTCCGGCGCGCTGGCGTTGGAGGCGGGTTCCCGATACTACCTCGAGACGCGGCACAAGGAGGGGACGGGCGACGATCATCTGGCGGTGGGCTGGATCATGCCAGGGTCGACCGAGCCAGTGGTGATTCCGGGCAGTGTGTTGTCGCCCTACGATTCGAGCGCGGCGCCGCTCTTTTCGGCCCCGGCGGGTTTCGTGTCGGCGAGCGCCACGAACGGGGCGGTGGTGATGCAACTGAGCGCGACGGACAGTGTGTTGGACCTGCTAAGCTGGCGGATCACGGCGGGGAATGAGGAGGGGGTGTTTGCGGTGGATCCGGATGCGGGCACGGTGAGGGTGGCGGATGCGGGGGTCTTGGGGACGTCGAACCGGGAGGGGTGGGCTTTGACGGTCGAGGTTCAGGACTCGGGCACGGGCGACTGGGTACCCCGGAGGGTGGCGTCGGCGGTGGTGAACATCACTCGGGTGCCGGCGCCGACGCCTTACGAGCTGTGGGCGCAGAGTGAGGGGATATCGCCGTTGGACCTGGGGGGCGATCCGGAGGGCGATGGTGTCAGCAATCTTCTCGAGTTTGCCTTCGGCGGCGATCCGCTGCGGGCGGACGGCGAGTTAACAGCTCCGATGATTCTGCTGGCGGGTGAGGGGAGCTCAACCCATGTGCGGCTTCGCTTTCGTCGCCGGGTTGATCCCGCCGCTTCCGGCCTCGAGTATACGATCCAGACTGCCGATCATCTCGAGTCGGGTTTTTGGGAACTCGAGCCGGCGGCGCTCGATGGCGTCCCCCGGAGTCTGGCTCCGGAGGCGCCTGCCTATGAAGAGGCCACGTACCGTGTGCTGGCACCAGTCCCGCTCGACGTTGGGCCCCGGTTCTTCCGCGTCCGGGTGGATTGGGATCATCCTGCAGCGGATGGGCCGTAGCGAGAGATCCCGCGCGGCCCCGTGGGACCACTTGGGCACGCCCGGCCGTCAGTCCCCAATCCGCATGGAATCGCCCCTGGCGCTCACCGGGCTCGCCAGCGGACTAGCCCCTTGTCAGAGAATATCTGCCAACATGTTGTCTCCCTCGCCCCCTCGACTGCGCTCAAGGGAGAGGCCGTCGATCCCTCCCCCCGCTCCGGGGTCGCAGGGGGAGGGAAGGACCGGCGCGCGGACTCGATGCAGGAGTCGGCGTTCGCGAACTGCTGTTCGGCGCAGGCGAATCCCATTCTCCCAGCGCAGTCTGGGAAAAGGCGTGGAGTCCTCGACTTATGCAACATGGGGTCAACAGGTCAAGTTTGGTCCCTGCTGTTCCAGGCCTCCCCTCCTTCCGTCGAGGACTCTACATTAGCGAGGCGCGGAGGCAGGGTGCCCCGCTGCCCCCCCACGGTGTCTTTGGACTGCATGCTTCATCGGTCTGAGGCGGCGCCTCGCTAGCGGGTTTGTTTTTCGATTGCGAGGGGAGGCGCCCCTGATAGATTCCTACACTGCCAACCAAATCAAGATCATGACAGACAAACCCAAGAACCACACGTGGCGTTTCTTTCGCGCAGGAGGCTTTGACCAGGTCCGACTCGAGACGGGTGCGGATCTGATGAACCTGGATCAACTGGATCAGAAGCTCTGGGTGGCCCTGGCCTGTCCCGTGGCGGGGGTTGAATTCGATACGACGACGCTCGGGATGATCGACACGGACAAGGACGGCCGGATTCGACCGCCGGAGCTCATGGCAGCGATACGCTGGGCGGGCGGGCTTTTGAAGTCGGCGGATGAGCTGGTGAGGGGGACGGCCGAGCTGCCGCTGGCGGCGATCAACGATGCGACGGCGGAAGGGCAGGCGATTCTCGAGTCGGCGCGCAAGATCCTGGCGAACCTCGGCAAGGCGGATGCCGCGGCGATTGGCCCTGAGGAGACGGCGGACCTGACGAAGTTGTGGGCGACGCCGTTCAATGGCGACGGCGTGATCACAGCCGACTCGACGACGTCCAAGGAGACCCGGCAAGTGATTGGAGAGATCATTGCGACGCAGGGGGGGGAGACCGACCGTTCCGGGAAGCCCGGGGTGAGCCAGGCGAAGGTGGATGCGTTGTTTGCCGAGGCGGCGGCATTTGATGGCTGGCATCGACAGGCGGAGGGGGCTGCGGGGGCGGTGCAGCCGTTGGGGGCGGACACGGCGGCGGCGTTTGCCGCGTGGCAGGCGGTGCGGGCGAAAGTGGACGACTTCTTCGGGCGCTGTCGGCTGGCGGCCTACGATGCGCGGGCGGTGGCGGCGTTGAACCGGGAGGAGAAGGAGTACCTGGCGGTTGCGGCGAAAGACCTGACGATCACGGCGGAGGAAGTGGCCGGGTTCCCTCTCGCCATGGTGGGGGCGGGTCAGGCGCTGCCGCTGACCGGCGGGCACAATCCGGCGTGGGCGGGCGCTTTGTCGGCGTTTGTCAGCAAGGTGGTCACGCCGATGCTGGGCGCGCGAGCGGCGCTGACCGAATCGGAGTGGGCGGCGATTGGCGCGCGGTTTGCGCCGTACGAGGCGTGGCTGGGGGCGAAGGCGGGGGCAACGGTCGAGCCGCTGGGCCTCGACCGGGTTCGCGCCATTCTGGGCGGGAAAGAGAAGGCGACGCTGACCGCGCTGATTGCCAAGGACAAGGCGGAGGAAGGGAACGCCAACGCGATCGCCCTGGTGGACCGGCTGGTGCGGTATCATCGGGATCTGCACCGGCTGTGCATCAATTTCGTGAATTTCAGGGATTTCTACGACCGCGGCGAGCCGGCGATTTTCCAGGCGGGGGTGCTCTACCTGGACCAGCGGAGCTGCAGCTTGTGCCTGCGGGTCGAGGATGTGGGCAAGCATGCGGCGATGGCGGGCATGGCGGGCACGTATCTGGCGTACTGCGACTGTGTGCGGAAGGGGAGCGGCGAAAAGATGCAGATCGTGGCTGCGTTCACGGATGGGGATTCGGACAACCTGATGGTGGGACGGAACGGGGTTTTTTACGATCGCAAGGGCCGGGACTGGGACGCGACGATCACCAAGATCATCGAGAATCCCATCAGCATTCGCCAGGCTTTCTGGGCGCCGTACAAGAAGTTCGTGCGGATGATCGAGGAGCAGATTGCGAAGCGCGCGGCGGCGGCGGACACTGCGGCCACGGACAAGCTGGCGAAGGCGGCCACGGAGGTAGCCCCGGCGGGCAAGGCTGCAACGGCGGCGGCGCCGGCGCCCAAGAAATTTGACGTGGGGGTGATTGCGGCGATGGGCGTGGCGTTGGGGGCCATCGGCACGTTTCTGGCCACGGTGTTCGCCAAGTTCGTCGAGCTCAAGCCCATCGAGATCGCGCTGGTGCTGGTGGCGGTGGTCCTGTTGATCTCGGGGCCGTCGATGCTGATGGCCTACCTGAAGTTGCGGAAGCGCAATCTGGGGCCGATACTGGACGCCAACGGGTGGGCGGTGAACGCCAAGGCGCGGATCAACGTGCCGTTTGGCGCCTCGCTCACGGACGTTGCCGTGCTGCCGCCAGGATCCCAGCGGGATCTCGTGGATCCGTTTGCGGAGAAGCGCAGCCCCTGGCCGAA
The DNA here is from genome assembly GCA_029556615.1 of Verrucomicrobiota bacterium. Classification (GTDB taxonomy): domain Bacteria; phylum Verrucomicrobiota; class Verrucomicrobiia; order Limisphaerales; family J093; genus JAKQDD01. The sequence continues at coordinate 184,877 of JAKQDD010000176.1, forward strand.
GGTCATTGTTGTTCTGATCCTGCTTTGGATCGCCTACGCCGTTCTGAACCGGAAGGGCTGCATCTATGACTGGACCGGCGGTTGGTGCGGGACCCAGCGGGTGACCCAGGGCGAGAAAGCGAAGCCGGAAGCGGTCGTCCCGCCGCCCGGCGGCGGCGTGACCGGCGCTCAGTAGCATTCCCGATGGCGGACATCCTCCTGGCAACCGTCAACGCGAAGTACATTCACTCGGCGTTCGGCTTGCGCTGCCTTTGGGCGAACCTGGGTGGACTCCAGCCGCGCTGCCGGGTTTTCGAGTTCGAGCTCGAGGCCCGGCCGATCGAGATTGTCGAGGCCCTGCTTCGGGAGCGGCCGAAGATCATCGGGCTGGGGGTGTACGTCTGGAACGTCGCCCTGCTGGAGGGTGTGGTGGCGATCCTCAAGCGGGTGGCGCCCGGGGTGCAGGTCGTGCTCGGCGGTCCGGAGGTGAGTCATGAGACGGGCGGCCAGGCCATCGTCGAGGCTGCGGATTGGGTCATCACGGGGGAAGCAGACCTGGCCTTTGCGGGGCTTTGCGGGCAGTTGCTGAGCGGGCGGCGGCCGGCGGGGAAGGTGATCGCCGTGGATCCGCCGGACCTCTCGAGTCTTGTGCTGCCCTACGCCGGCTACACGGCCGCGGACATCGCCCACCGTTTGGTGTACGTCGAGGCCTCGCGGGGTTGTGCTCTCGATTGTGAGTTCTGTCTGTCCGCGCTGGATGGGCGGGTGCGGCGGTTTCCCCACGAGCGATTTCTGGCGGCGATGGACGACCTGCTCGAACGGGGCGTCCGGCATTTCAAGTTCGTCGATCGCGCGTTCAACCTGCACGAGGCATCGGCCCGGCGGATCCTCGAGTTCTTTCTGGACCGCCTGCGGCCCGGGTTGTTCCTGCATTTCGAGATGCTGCCGGATCGGTTTCCGGAGGGGCTGCGGGGGTGGATCGAGCGGTTTCCGAGGGGCATATTGCAGTTTGAGGTGGGGATCCAGACGCTGAACCCGGCGGTGGCGGATCGGATTCGGCGCCGGCAGGATGTGGATCGGGCGGAGGCGGTTCTGCGCTGGCTGCGGGCGGCCACCGGGGTTCACGTGCATGCGGATTTAATCGTGGGTCTGCCGGGGGAGGACCTGGCGAGCTTTGGCCGGGGCTTCGATCGGTTGCTGGGATGGGGTCCTCAGGAGATCCAGGTGGGGTTGCTGAAGCGGCTCCGCGGTGCCCCGATCTCGCGCCATGATCGCGAGTTCGACATGCGCTATTCGCCGGTGCCGCCCTACGAGGTGTTATCGACCGGCGTCATGGATTTCGCGACGGTGCAGCGGATGAGCCGGTTCGCGAGGTACTGGGATCTGGTGGGGAACAGCGGTAATTTCCTGGAGACAACGCGGCGGCTTTGGGCGGGAGGGGGTTCGCCGTTCACGGCGTTTATGGCGTTGAGCGACTGGCTTCACGGGCGGGCGGGGCGGCGGCATGGCCTGTCGCTGGAGAGTCTCGTGGGCTGGCTGTTCGAGTATCTGACGGTCTCGTGCGGGCAGCCGGCCGCCGACGTGGCGGGGGGCCTGATCCGGGACTATCAGCGGAGCGGGCGACGGGATGTGCCGGGATGTCTGCGCGCGTCGGGAGTGGGGGTTGGGGCGGGGGGCGAAGAAGGGTCCAGGACGGCATCGCGACTGGCGCGTCGCCAGCGACGCCACCGGGTGGGGGGTGAGGATGCCGGGGCGACGGGCGGGGGTGGGCATCCCAATCCGCGAGAGTCCGTGGTGAGCTCGGGAGCGAGGTCGGATCCAGGAGGTTGAGCTGCAACATGTGGTCAACAGGTCAAGTTGGGTCCCTGCGGCTCCAGGCCTCCCCTCCTTCCGTCGAGGACTCTACATTAGCGAGGCGCGGAAGAGAGGATGGGCAGGCACAGCAGGGTCTTCACGAACCTGAGGACTCGACTGGGTCTGAGGCACGCCTCGCTAGAAGGTGGCTGGGGATCGGGGACACGACTCGATGAACGTGCTGATACCACTGGGGATGGTGTTGACGCTGATCAACGCGACCTTCCTGAACCTCTCGTGCAAGGCGCTGACGGCAGCTTATCCGGCGTCGCTGCTGAAGCTGGGGAGCGGGTCAGGGATTCTCAAGACGTTCACGGCGCCGGGCGGGGTGTTGATGGGCCGGATTGGAGGGATTGCGGCGCGGACGTTTCTGCGCGAGCACGCGCGGCGCGGCGCGGGGGTGTCGGGCTCAGCGGGGCCGGGCGAGTGACGCGGCGACGGCGCGTTGGAGGGTGTCGAGGCGCTGTCCGGGCGGGAGGCGCCGGCCGTCGGGGCCGGCGAGGTAGAAGCTGTCGCAGGCCGCGCCCTTGTCCGTCGAGACCCGGGAGAGGGCGATGCGGACGTCGAGGCCGTCGAGGGTCTTGAGGAGATCGTAGAGCAGACCCAGGCGGTCGGGGGCGCGGATTTCGAGCAGGGTGAACTCCGGGTGGGCGTCGGCGCTGACGAGCACCTGGGGGGGGAAGGTCCGATCCGAAGGCGCAGGGTGCCGGGCATCGCGCCGGGCGTGCTCGAGGAGGGGGTCCAGGTCGAGTGGCGGAACCGCGAGCGCCTTTCGGAGCCAGTCGAGCGCGGCGGCGGCGGGGGTGGTATCGCGGGGAGTCCTGCCGGCTTGGCTGGTGGCGCGGACCAGGACGAGGGCGAGGTTGTCACTCCTGGGATAGGCGTCGAGGGTGAGGATATTAAGTCGGGCGGCGGCGAGGGCGCCGGCGATCCGGGTGAGGAACGCGGGCCGGTCCCAACCGCAGAAGGCGATTTCGAGGTGGCCCTGCTCGGGCCGGATCCGCGCTTGGAGCGCTGGGGCGAGAGCGAGGGAATCCTCCTGGGCGCGGGCGGCGAGGAAACCATGGAAGAGTTGGAGGTGATCGAGGATGGCGGATTGGGATTGGGTTTGGAAGTAGCGATCCGGCATGCCGGCCCAGTGGGCATCGCATTGATCCTGCCGGTCGGGGGGCACGTGGGGGGCGACGCGGTCGCGGAGTGCGGCGGCCGGATTGGCGGGAGCGATGGGGGAGCGGGTGCCGGCGAGGCACGCGGTGGTGGACTCGTGCAGTTCCCAGACCAGGACATCCCGCCAATCGGACCACTCGGAATCGCCGGACGCCTGGTTGTCGGCCCAGGTCAGGAGGGTGAGCGAGTCGAGGGTCTGGCGGGAACCGACGAGCTCGGCGAAGGCGGCGGCGGTTTTTGGGTCCTCGAGATTGCAGTGTTGGGCGGTATGGAGGAGGGCATGTTGATGGCGGATGAGGAAGTTCAGGAGGCGGCGTCGGTGGGGGGTGAGGCAGAGGCGGGCGGCGACCTTCTCGGCGGAGAGTCCGCTGGCTTCGTGGGCGAACCGGTTTCGCCTCGCGCGTCCGGTGTCGTGGAGCAGGAGGGCGAGGTAGAGGACGAACGGGTCCGGCGATTGGAGGAGCAGGCGGCGGTAACGCTGATTTCTGGGTGTGGGGTTGGCGGCGAGGGCGTCGAGTTTCTCGAGGCAGACCAGGCTGTGTTCGTCGACCGTATAGCGGAGGAGAAAGTCGTGCTGGAGCAGGCAGGTGATCCTGCCGAACTCGGGAAGGTAGCGGCCCAGGAAATCGACCTCGTGCATGAGGCGGAGGACGCGTCCCACGTGGCCGGGGCGGGCGAGGAGTCGTTGGAAGATCTGGCGGGGTTCCTCGGCGGCAAGGAAGTCGCGTCGGATCAGGGTGAGGCGCCGGCGGATGAGTTGGCGGAGGTCGGGTCCCAGGCCGAGGCGGTGGCACTGGATGCACTCGAAGACGCGCATCATGGCGGCGGGGTCCTGGTCGAAGACGCCGACGTCGTTGGGTTCGAGGGAGGAGCCGCGCCGGTGGAATCCGGGCATGATCGAGTCGCTGGCATCCGAGGGGGCGAACCCTCGGAGGCCGGGGAGGCGTGCGAAGCGGGTGGGGGAAGGGATGGCGAGGCGTTCGGCGACGGTTTCGGAGAGGAGGTAGATGCAGCGGGCATGGAGGTAGTAGTCCTTCATGAAAGCCTCGGCGCGCTTCTCGGACGCGGCCTGGGGGTAGTGCCAGCGGCGTGCGATTTCCTCCTGGAGCGGTGCGGTCAGGAGGTCACTGCACGCTTTGGTGCGCGAGAGGTAGTGCATTTCATTGCGGACCCGGAGCAGGAAGTCATAGGCCCGTTCGAGTTGGCGGGCTTCGCCGGGGGTGAGCACATTTTTCTGGACGAGGTCGGCGATGGAGCGGGCGCCGGTCTTGAAGTAGCTGACCCAGATGAGATTGTGGTAGTCGCGGAGACCGCCGCAGCCATTCTTGATGTTGGGTTGGAGCAGGGCGACCGTCATGCCGTGGCCCTGATGGCGTTTGGCTTGGTCCTCGAGGCGACGGGCGATGTAGGTCTCGGCATGGCCGCGGACGCAGTGGACGTCGAATTCACCTGCGAGCGTCGCGAAATGGGCCGGGTTGCCGGCCAGGAACCGGCATTGGAGGAGTGAGGTCTTGGTCTTCATGTCGCGGTTGGCGAGGCGGACGGCCTCCGCGAAGGACCATGTGGAACGTGCGCCCAGATCGATGCCCAGGGCGTTGAGGGTGTCGGTCATCCGGACCACGGCGTTCTCGACCTGACGGATGAGTTCGGGGGATCCCTCCGGGTGGACGAAGGCGAGATCGACGTCGCTGCGGGGATTCAACTCGCAGCGGCCATAGCCTCCGACGGCCAGGCAGGCCATGGGATCGCTGCCGGGCTTGGGCCAGCCTGGCATCTCGCGGGTGACCTCGCTCCAGAGCTGCCGGAGCAGATCGTCCATCATCCGGGACCGGAGGGCTGTGACGCAGCGTCCGCTGTGGCCGTTGCGGTGGGCGATTCGGATGCGGAGCTCCTCTTGTTTGAGGCGCTTCCGGTAACTATCCAAAGACGGGGCCATGGAGCTGCAGCGGTTCCCGATCGACACGGACTCCGGCACGGCCTTCCCGGGTGGCCGGACGTGCGGCCGTCGGAGGGCATGCGGTTCGTCAGAGCCAACGTTTAAGGGGTCTGATCCGTTTCTGGCGAGACTATTCCCACGTGAAAGGTCCTGCTTGTCCCCTTCCTGGTCTTGGAGTATAGGAAGAGTCCATCGACAGCGCGAAGCACGATCTTGAGGGTTTTCCGACATGACATCCAATGCTGCGGAGGAGGGTGGGAGCACGGGGGCTTTAGGTCAGGGCCAGCGTGTTCTGTTGATTGTGGACGACGACGAGGCCCTGCGGCAGTCGTTGCGTCTCGTGTTCGAGGAGCGCTACGAGGTGTTGCTTGCGGCCAGCGGCGAGGAGGCGGTCGAGGTCTGTCGCAACCGGCATGTGGACGGCGCGCTGGTGGACTTCCACATGACGGGGATGACCGGGACCGAGGTTCTCGATCGGCTGAAGGCGATGGATCCGGGGATGGAGGTGATTCTGTTGAGCGGCAACGCCACGCTGGACAGCGCGCGGGATGCGGTTCGTTTGGGGGCTTGCGAGTACCTCACGAAACCGTACGAAGTTCCTGACCTGATCCGGTCGGTCGAGCGGATGATGGACCGGCGGCGGCTGACTGATCACCGGCGGGCCAATCTCGATCGGCTGAAGGCCTTGGAGGAGGAGACGCGAGTGCTCCGGTCCCGGGTCGATTTGGTTGCGCCCGCGGACGCCCGGATTGGGCAGGTGCTCGACCAGATCAACCGCCCGTTGACGTTGATCGCCGGGATTCTGGCGATATTGAATCGGCGTCTCAGCGGGGCGGATCGTCTCGAGGGAGAGGCGATGGGGGATTTTCGCGAGCGTCTTCAGACGCTGAACCGGGAGGCGGATGTTGTGATCGATGCCGTGGCGGGGGTGTTGCGGACGGTGCACCGCGCCCAGGCAGGGGAGGGGGCAGGATCCGTGAGCCAAGCGGTGACCGCACTCGAGGGGCTTTCCGCCACGCTCGCGGGTTCGGGTGGCGTCGCCCAGAGCCCTCAGACCCTCGAGTCCATGGAGCGGCAGGCGATCGTTGTGGCGTTGCGTCGGCACAAAGGCAACAAGCTGGCGGCCTCCCGCGAGCTCGGCATCACCCGCCAGACCTTGTACAATAAGATCAAGGCCTACCAGATCGAGATCTAGCGAGGCGCCGTCTCAGACCTACCGAACTTCAAGTTGCCCGGGACCCCGGGGTGGGGCATCGTTAGCTGCTGTGGCTGGCTCGGCGACAACGGAGTGGCGGGGGGGATGGCGGACTCGGGATCCGCTGGTGCTGGCGTTTGGGCTGTCGATCCTGCTTCACCTGCTGCTGCTGGGGGTGCTCGAGGGGGCGAAGCGGCATGACTGGTGGCGCTACGGGCCGATCGCCCACCTGGCGAAGGTCCTGAGAATCGACCTGGGCCCCCAACCGGCGGCGGAACGGATGTCGGCACGGCCGATTGAGACCCCTGCCCGGGAGGCCGTCGAGGAGATGCCGACGCTCTTCGTTGATGTGGATCCATCCCAGGCGTCGGCGGAGCCCGTGCCGAAGACACCGTACTATGGGGCGGTCAACTCCCTGGCTGCGAACCGGGACACGAGCCGGGATCTCGAGGTGCCGGAGTTGGACGGCACACAGGACCGGGTGCGCAAGACGATGGAGAGCGAGCGTGCCCGGCCCCATGCGGCGCCGATGCAACCGGCTCGGGTGATGCCGCAGCAGCCGAGTGAGGGTCCGGCGGCGGAGCCGGTCCGTCCCCAGGCGGTGGTGGCGACCCAGCGTCCCGTGGCGGAGCCCGCGCCGGTCGAGCCGGCGGCAGCGCCGTCGCCGGCTGGGGAGACCCTGATGGCGAAGGCGAATCCCGTGGCGACGAAGCCGCCGGGGGTTGCGGCGGTCGTCGGGGAGCGGCCGCGCGTGCGGCCGCGCACGGTGGCGGCGGCCCTGGCGGAGCGGCAATTGAATCCCAACAGTGCGCTGCTTGGGGAGAAGCTGAGGCAGGAGGGTGGGGTGCGCCGGTTCTCGATTGCCTCGTCGTTGAATGTGCAGGCCAGTCCGCTGGGGAACTACGACGCGAAGTTCGTCGCCGCGGTGCAGCAGTGCTGGTATGGGCTGCTCGAGGAGCAGCAGTACAGTCTCGATCGGATGGGCAAGGTGGTGATCGAGTTTCGCCTGATGCAGGACGGCCGGATCACGGAGATGAAAGTGGTCGAGTCAGACGTGGGGGCCATTTACACGACTCTTTGCGAAGTGGCGATCCACAAGCCCGCCCCCTATGAACGCTGGCCTGTGGACGTGCGCAAGATGGTGGGTGTGAACTACCGCGACGTGCGCTTCACCTTTTACTATTGAAGCAAGGACCTGGATTTGCCGCGGGGCACGGGCTAGCGAGGCGCGCCTCAGACCGATGAACCATGCAGTCCAAAGGAACCGTGAGGGGGCAGCGGGGCACCCTGCCTCCGCGCCTCGCTCATCTGGAGTCCTCGACGGAGGAAAGGGAGGCCTGGAACAGCAGAGACCCAAACTTGACCTAATCGCATCGACTTTCACAAGTCGAGGGCTCTAGGGTGGGGGGCGTTATGTGGCAGTTTCTGGTGGCGGGTGGGCCGTTCATGTTCGCGCTGGTGCTGACCTCGGTGGTCAGCGTGGCGTTCATCATCGAGCGCGGCTTGGCGTTGCGGCGGGGAAAAGTCGCGCCGCCCGGTCTCGAGGCGGCGTTGGAACGGTTCCAGCCGGGCGAGGACCTGAACAACCTGAAGCTGCTCTGCCAGCAACAATCATCGTCTTTGGGCCGGCTGGTGTTGACCGGGATCGAGCATCTTCACTGGCCCAAGGCGGACAATGCGGACTGCCTGCAGACGCGGGCCCGGCACGAGGTCGTCCAGTTGGAGCGCGGTCTGGTGGTGCTCGAGGTCATTGTGGGCATTGCGCCCTTGCTGGGCCTGGTGGGCACGCTGCACGGTCTGATCACCCTCTTCGGCGATCTCGGCAGGACCGGTCTGGCGGACAACTCGGTGGTTGCCCGGGGGATTGCGATCGCCCTCAACACGACGCTGATGGGGCTGCTCATCGCAATTCCCACGCTGATCGCCTGGAGCTACTTCACCAAGAAGGTGGAATCGCTGGCCGTCGAGATGGAGACGTTGCTCGATGAGTTCCTGCGGCGCCAGTACCGTCCGTCCGTCCCGTCCGACCATCCCGGCGGCTCTCCGGCCGGGCCGCGGACCTGAGGGCCCGCCTGCATGCGCTTCATCGAACGCAAACGCCGGCAGCCGCCCGCCGTGATCATCGTGTCGTTGATCGACATTCTGATCGTGCTCCTGATCTTCCTGATGGTCACGACGACGTTCAAGCAGCACCCGGCGGTGCGGTTGGCCCTGCCGGAAACGCGGCAGCCGATCGAGGGAGCGGCCGAGGCGAACCTGGTGGTGACGGTTACGGAGGCGCCGCCCTATTTCTACCTGGGCCAGATGCCCATGACGCTGGAGAAGCTGCAGTCGGAGTTGGCGGCGCGAGCGGCCAGGGACCCGCAGGCAGCATTGACGATTCGGGGGGATCGCTCAGCCACATGGGGACGCATCATCAACGTGCGAGACGCCGCCAAGAGCGCCGGCATCAAGACGGTCAACGCCCAGGTCAAGAGCCCCGGTGCGCCGTGACGGCGCTGGTTCGCCAGCTCCTGGCCTGGTATCGGGCGCAGGCACGAGATCTGCCCTGGCGGCAGACGACGGATCCGTACGCGATCTGGGTGTCCGAGGTCATGCTCCAGCAGACGCAGGTGCGGACGGTGCTGCGGTACTGGCGCCGCTGGATGCGGGCCCTGCCTGATCTCGAGGCGCTGGCCCGGGCTTCGGAGTCGCGTTTGCTGCGGCTCTGGGAAGGTCTGGGCTATTACTCGCGCGCCCGCCGTCTCCAGGCGGCGGCGCGGTTGGTCTTCGAACGGCACGCGGGCGTGTTCCCCCGCGAGGCCGACGAACTTCGGGCGCTGCCCGGCATTGGCCGGTACACGGCCGGCGCGATTGCCAGCATCGCCTTCGACCGGCCCGCCCCGGCCGTGGACGGCAATGTCGCCCGGGTCCTGGCGCGTCTGTTTGGCCTCGAAGGCCGGCAGGGTTCGGCAGCGTTGAACGGCGTGCTTTGGGATCGGGCTGCGGCGCTGGTGCGGATGGCGGACCGACGGCGGCGGGGGCCGCGGGATCGAGCCTGCGCGGCGATCAACCAAGCGCTCATGGAATTGGGGGCGCTCGTTTGCACGCCGCGAAAGCCGGATTGCGGCGCGTGTCCCGTCCGGTCCTGCTGTCGGGCCTTCGCGGAGGGGCGCACGGACCAACTGCCCCGGCGCCGCGAAGTCCCCCCGCCCGAGGTTCGGCGGCGGATTGCCGTGGTGATCGAGGTTTGCGGGCGCGTTTGGATCCGACGGCGGGCAGCGGGCGGGGTGAACGCCGGGCTCTGGGAGTTTCCGGAGTTCGAGCTTTCGGGTCAGGCCAGGGGGGCTGGTGTCGTGGCTCGCGCGCTGGGTTGCCGGAGCGCGGGCGTGCGCCGTTTGGGCCGGATACGGCACTCGATTACGCGGTACCGGATCGAGCTCGATGTGGTTCGAGTCGACGGCCTGCGGGGGATGGTTCCGGGGGATGGGGAGGGGCGATGGGCGCATCGAGCCGAGCTCGAGAGGCTGCCGTTCACCGCCGCCCATCGTCGGATCGTTCGGCTGCTGAGGTCTGCCGACCGAGGAGGTTCTCGTAGGCGCTGAGCATCGCGGCGCAGGCGAACGGGAGGTTGGCCAGGAGGACCAATCGGCCCTGGAACCCCAGTTCGCCGGCGACCGTCGAGAGGTCCTTCCACTTGGCCTGGAGCTCGGCGAACTGCCAGGTGCCGAGGGGGCCGAGGATCTCGACGAGGTGCCCATAGACTCGCCAGGCACTGTAGGCCTGGAAGATGATCACCGGGAGGTACACGAGTGCCATGAACCAGGCCAGCCTGAGGAAATGCGCCCAGGCGAGCCGCCGGCTGCCTTCGAGGGCGGCCCAGAATCCCAGGCCGCGGTCGGCGGCCAGGGGCAGGCTGAACGCCCAGAGGATCTTGAGGACAAGGCCCGGCATGAGGAAGACCATGAGACCGACCTCGCTGACGAACTCGGTGACTGCCCAGACCAGGAGCAGCGTGGGGAAGGCAGGCCCGAAGCCGGCGAACAGATCGGCAAGAGTTGCCGGCTGTCCCCGAATGAACCGCAGGTAGAGGCGGATGAGGCCGCCGTGGAGCGCACCGCCCATGGCGATTGTGAGAACGGCGCCCAGCGCGCTGAGCGATCCGAAAGTCAGAACCGACCAGACCAGGAACGTCGCGGCGGTCAACGGCAGGAAGTGCCGGCCGAGGAGCATCCAGGCCTGGCCCAGGGTGCGGCTGATGGCGAGGGTTGCCGGAGGGGGGGGGGGAGCGGGCCGGGGCCAGGCGTTGTCCAGGTCCTGCGCGAACTCGGGGAAGGCGGCGAGCGGCGTCCACTCGGTCGAGCCTTCCGGCTGGATCAAGGTTTCCCGGTTGGCGCGATGATCGCGGATCCACTCGCGGAGCTCCTCCGCGGGGACCGGGCCATACTGCCGGCCGTCACCGCCGATCATCGTGAACATGAACGAAGTCATGGGCAGGCGAGGCGCCGCCTCAGATCCAGTCGAGTCCCCAGGCCCATGAACACCCGGCTCTGCCTGCCCATCCCATTCTCCGCGCCTCGCTAATGTAGAGTCCTCGGAGGCAGGGGGGCGGGTTTGAAACCGGAGGAGCCAGACTTGACCTGTTGAGCGCAGATTCCATAAGTCGAGGACTCTAGAGGCTGTTGAGCCGGTCGATGAGCTGGCGAAGCCGGCCGTAGGACTTCCGGTCGAAGCCGAGGGCGACCCGGGGCAGGTCGACGCAGTCCTCGTCCTCGCGCTCCTCGTCGGTGGCGTCGATCCGGCGTGCGGGGGAGCCGGCGAGGAGGTCGGCGAAGTCCTCGTTGAGCGCAGTGATGGCGGTGGGCGCGGGAGGGTGCTTTAGGCGGATGACGAGCAGGCCGTCGACGAACCGGCTCGAATGGTAGTTGCGGTAGAACCGGGTGATGATCCTCACGGCTTCCTCGACGCTATCTGTGATTTGATAGAGGTGGAGGTCTTCCTCGGAGATGAGCTCGTTGCGGAGCAGGTGCTCGCGGAGGTGCTTATCCCAGGTTTTCCAGTACGTGCCGCCGGGTTTGTCGACGAGCACCAGGGGCATGATCTGGCTCTTGCCGGTTTGCATGAGGGTGAGGGCCTCATAGCCCTCGTCCAAGGTCCCGAAACCGCCCGGGAACAGGGCCAGGGCATCCGAATGCCGGATGAAGACGAGTTTGCGGGTGAAGAAGTATTTGAAGGTGAGGAGCTTTCGGTCGCGTTGGATGACGGGATTGGCGGATTGCTCCCACGGGAGGCGGATGTTGACGCCGAAGCTGTTCTCGGGTCCGGCCCCTTCGTGGCCGGCCTGCATGATGCCGGGGCCGGCGCCGGTGATGACCATGAAGCCGGCCGCCGTCATCCGGCGTCCGAATTCGATCGCCTGCTGGTATTCGACCCGGTCGGGCTTGAGTCGGGCCGATCCGAAAAGGGTGACTTTGCGCCGGTTGGCGTAGGGAGCGAAGACGTGGAAAGCCTGGCGGAGCTCCCGCACGGCCGTTTGGATGACGCGGACATCGCCCCGGTGTTCGACGTCGCGGAGGAGCCGGAGGGCGGTCTCGATGATGTCCTCGACAAGGTCGGCGTTGTGGCGGCTGGGCACCAGGGCCGTGAGCTCCCGGACGCGGCGTTGGATCTCGGGTGAGGTCGCGGCGCCGCCGGCATGGGACTTCGACTTGCGCATGCCGGCAGAGTAAGGGCTCGGCCTGAAGAAGCAATGGTGCGCTGCGAGGCGCGGTCGAAGAGCAGGCTTGACTTGCCCGCACGCCGGCCGGCGATCCGTGGGGCAGCAGATGCTGCATGTCGATCCCGCCATGGAATCAGCGGTCCGCGCTGGCTTCCCGGATTGCTGATCACCAGGTGCAGGTCGATCCGGCCCCGCGCGCATTCCGCGGCCTGCGCGCACTCCTTGTATTCCCGGGCCTGTGCGGCCAACCGCGAGCAGTCCCGCGCAACGGGGCCCGGCCAGGGAAACGACTCGAGGTCAGACCGCGCGCGTGCCCCGGCCAACGCGAGGTGTTTGACCGGGCGCCTGATGCGCCAACGCGGCCAACACCCGTTCGGGGGAGGTCACGGTGCGGGAGGTCATGGTGTCACCGACTGCTGCCGGCGAGCAGGTTCGACCCGGCAATCCACCGCGACCGCCGCGGTGACGATGGGATTCGTGACGCCGGGCACCTGGGGGAACCGGAGGTTGTCGAGGGTCAATGTTCCGATCCGCTCGGCGTGGACCACGGGCCGTGTGTCCTCGCGGGCAAGGCTCAATCGGACGTCCTCGAGGGTGAGGCGCGCGACGTGGCGCGCGTAGAGGCCCCAGGCCGGCAGCGGACGGGCGTCCACTCCGGGGCCCTTGACCGCCTGACCCGGCTCCCACGGCTTGCCGCCGCCGGTGAATTCCGCCTGCACGTTGCGCAGGACCACGTTCGTGATCGGCTCGTCCGCCCAACTCTCGACCGAGAGCGCCGAGCGATACACGCCGGTCGCCGTCAGGCCGCTCACGGTGATGTTGCCGACCGTGTTGCCGGGCTTGGTCCACACCGTCACGGGAGAAGCGACGTGTACCATGACGTTATTGGCGAGCAACACATCGTCGAGCAGTCCGCGCGTCGCGTCCCACGCGCCGGGTTGGAGGATGACGCCCGAGAGCATGTTCGTGCGCCGGCGCTCGCCCGAGGTGCGGTGCGGTTGCTCGCCTGGACCGCGGAACACGTTGTTGGCGATGGTCAGCCGCGTGGCGGGGCCGATGAGCCGGATGCCGTTGCACGAGGAGTTGATCAGGCAACCTTCAATCACCGTGTTGTTCCAGTACCGGCCCGCGATGGCGTCGTCGCCGGTCTGGAACTGGCAACCCAGGATGCTCACGCGGTGGCACCAGCGGTCGGGCGCGCCCCGCCAGTGAATGCCGTCCCAGCCGCCGACGAACTTCACGTTGCGGAACTCGACGTCATCGCTGACCTGGAAGAAGACCGCGTAGTTCGCCGCATCGCGGAAGGTCAGGTCGCGCACCGCGAGCCGACGGCTGTTGACGAAGACCAGCGTGTGCGGCCCGCGCATCCGCTCCTCGCCCGTCGGGTCATAGACCTTGTTGCCGTCCAGGACCCCCGGTCCCGCGAGCACGACGTCCTCGACGTTCTCGCCAAGCACCAGGGCGCGGTGCCACTTGCCCCACTTCGCCTCCGGCAGATTCTCCGGCACCGCCGGCTGACGGTATTCGTTGAGGTTCGTGGTGCCGACGAGCGCCGCGCCGGCCTCGAACCCCAGCGCCACCTTGCTGCGCAGGTGAATCGTGCCGGAGAGGTAACGCCCCGGCGGAAAGACCACCTGCCCGCCGCCGGCGTCGCGGCAGGCGTCGAGTGCGGCCTGGATCGCGGCGGTGTCCGGGGTGACGCCGTCCCCCTTCGCCCCATGCGCGCGCACGTCCATGCTGGCGGCTGACGCCTGCGCCCAGCCTCCGGCCAGACACCCGGCCAGCACCAGGGAAACGGAACCGCAAGTCGATCGCATGCCTGGATCGTAGCGGTAGCGCCGATGGAAGACAAACAGGCAGCGCGCGGGTCCGGAAAGTATCGACAAAAGCATTGACAGATTCTTCGGGTGTGGGTAGTGTTCGTCGCTCAAATTGACTGGGAAATGCTGGAAACTGTTGGCCCCCTGGGTGATGGATCGGAGGCAGAGAGGGGGACAGGAGTTTTGCCGTTTGGTGGGATGATTTTGGGGCCGATTGGCCGTCGCCCATGTAGCTCAGTTGGCAGAGCGCGTCCTTGGTAAGGACGAGGTCACCAGTTCAACCCTGGTCATGGGCTCCAGTTGTGTGAGTTGATGAAACAACAATAACCGCAGGAATCGCAATGGCTAAAGAGCAGTTTCAACGGACGAAACCGCACGTCAACATCGGGACGATCGGGCACATTGACCACGGCAAGTCGACCCTCACCGCGGCGATTGTGATGGTGCAGACGAAGAAGGGCCTGGCGACTCCGATTTCGTATGCGGACATTACGAAGGGCGGCACGGTACGCGACGAGACGAAGACCGTGACGATCGCGATTTCGCACGTCGAGTACCAGAGCAACACGCGGCATTACGCCCACGTGGATTGCCCCGGGCACGCCGACTACATCAAGAACATGATCACGGGTGCGGCGCAGATGGACGGGGCGATTCTGGTGGTGGACGCCGCCGAGGGTCCGATGCCCCAGACCCGGGAGCACATTCTGCTCGCGCGCCAGGTCGGGGTGCCGGCGATCGTGGTGTACATGAACAAGGTGGACCTGGTGGACGATCCCGAGCTGCTGGACCTGGTCGAGCTCGAGCTGCGCGATCTGCTGACCAAGTACGGTTTCCCGGGGGAGAAGACCCCGATCGTGCGGGGGAGCGCGAAAGCGGCTCTTGCCGGCGAAGAGTCGGGTGCGGACTCGATCCAGAAGCTGCTGGACGCGGTGGATGAGTTCATACCGCTGCCGGTGCGCGAGGTGGACAAGCCGTTCCTGATGAGCATCGAGGACGTGTTCAACATTGAAGGCCGCGGGACGGTGGTGACCGGCCGTGTCGAGCGCGGGGAGTTGACCAAGATGTCGGACGTCGAGATCGTCGGTCTGCGCGAGACGCGCAAGACGGTGGCGACGGACATCGAGATGTTCCGGAAGCTGCTGGACAAGGCGAGCGCGGGGGACAACGTGGGGGTGCTGCTTCGCGGGACGAAGAAGGACGAAGTGGAGCGGGGCATGGTTCTGGCGAAGCCGGGGACGATCACGCCGCACACGCATTTCAAGGCGGAAGTGTACGTGCTGTCGAAGGAAGAGGGCGGGCGGCACACGCCGTTTTTCACGAACTACCGGCCTCAGTTCTACTTCCGGACCACGGACGTGACCGGGACGGTGACGTTGCCGGAGGGTTTGGAGATGGTGATGCCGGGCGACAACGTTTCGGTGGTGGTGAAGGTGATCGCGCCGATCGCGATGGAGCGCGGGCAGCGGTTTGCGATCCGCGAAGGCGGCCGGACGATCGGGGCCGGCCGGGTGACCGAGGTGATCGAGTAGCGGAGAAGCCAGTGGATTTTGGGGCGGGAGACGGCGAGAGCGGCTCCCGCTCCGGTCGGCGGACCGTCAGGAGCGGCGGCGCGGCGGCATAGGGCGGTAGCTCAATTGGTAGAGTAGCGGTCTCCAAAACCGTCGGTTGGGGGTTCGAGTCCCTCCCGCCCTGCCAGCCGGGCCAACCCAGTGGAGGGGTGGCAGAGCGGTCGAATGCGGCGGTCTTGAAAACCGTTGGGGTGTTACACCCCCGGGGGTTCGAATCCCTCCCCCTCCGCGCCAGTCAGGACAACCATGAACGAATTGGTCAAGATCGGGATCTGGGTGGTGATCATTGGTGGCGTCTTCGCCTATCTCTGGCGCAAGGGGCACCTGATGAAGCTCTCCACGTATGTGGCCGAGACCCGGGAGGAGCTCCGGAAGTGCACCTGGCCGACCCGGGAGGAGCTCACCGGGTCGACGATCGTCGTCCTGATCAGCACGACCCTTCTGAGCCTCTTTATCATCGGGTCGGACTTCTTCATTTTGAAGCTTGTTCGCAGCATCCTGCCACGGCTTTAGGCACGCGCCTGTTGTCCATCGCCGCCCCTCCCCCCCCATGAAGAGCCAGTGGTTCGTCCTCCACACGCTTTCCGGCCAGGAACTGAAGGTCAAGGAGAGCATCGAGAAGCGGGTGAAAGCCGAGGAGATGGGGGAGTTCATCGAGGAAGTGCTGGTGCCGATGGAGCGCGTGGCCGAGGTGCGGGGCGGGAAGAAGTCGGTGACCACGCGCAAACTCTACCCGGGCTATGTTTTCATCCGGATGCTCCTGCTTGACGAGAACCAGCGGATCATCGAGCGGCCCTGGTATTTCATCCGCGACACGCAGGGGATTATCGGCTTCGTGGGGGGGGATCGACCCGTGCCGACGCCGCAGGAGGAGATCGATTCGATCAAGATGCAGATTTCGGAGTCGGAGGACACGGAGCGGCCGAAAGTGAGCTACGACGTCGGCGAGACGGTCAAGATCAACGACGGTCCGTTCCTGAATTTCAGCGGTGTCATCGAGGAGCTGGACCCGAGTCGCGGGAAGCTCAAGGTCACTGTGAACATCTTCGGCCGCAGCACCCCGGTCGAGCTCGAGTACTGGCAGGTCGAGAAGGCGTAGGCAGTTCTTATGGCAAAGAAAGTCACCGGCATCATCAAGCTGCAGATTCCCGCCGGGCAGGCGAACCCGGCGCCGCCCGTGGGGCCCGCGCTGGGTCAGCACGGCGTCAACATCATGGGGTTCTGCAAGGAATTCAACGCGGCCACCCGCGACCAGGCGGGCATGATCACCCCGGTGGTGATCACCGTCTACCAGGACAAGTCGTTCACCTTCATCACCAAGTCGCCCCCGGCCTCGGTCCTGCTGAAGAAGGCCGCGGGGATCGCCTCGGGCTCGAAGACGCCCAACAAGGAGAAGGTGGGGAAGGTCACCCGGAAGCAGGTGATGGAGATTGTGAAACTGAAGGCGAAGGACCTCAACGCTGAGAACCCGGAGGCGGCGCTGCGCGTGATTGCCGGCACCGCCCGCAGCATGGGGATCGACGTCATCGACTGAAGAACCCACGACCGCGGGAGAGCCAACGCTCGTTCGCACCGCAACCCGTACCATGGCGAAGAAAAGCAGCAAACGATACCGCAAAGCCCAGCAGCTGGTTGACGCCGCGAAGAGCTATCCGCTCGGCACGGCTGTCGAGATGCTCGGCAAGTTCCCGCGTGCCAAATTCAACGAGACGGTGGATCTGGCCTTCCACCTGGGGGTGGATCCCAAGCAATCGGACCAGATGGTCCGGGGCACGGTCCCGCTGCCGCACGGGAGCGGCAAGGTGGTGCGCGTGCTGGTGTTCGCGAAGCCGGGCGCCGCGGCTGAGGCGGCCCGGGCGGCGGGCGCGGAGCACGTGGGTTTCGAGGAACTGATCAAGCAATGCCAGGAGGGGTGGTCGGACTTCGACGTGGCGGTGGCAACCCCGGAGGCGATGGCGGAGGTCCGGAAGCTGGGCAAGGTGCTCGGGCCGCGCGGGCTCATGCCGAACCCGAAGACCGGCACGGTCACGGAAGACACGGCCAAGGCGGTGCGGGAAGTGAAGGCCGGCCGGGTCGAATTCAAGATTGACAAGGCGGGGAACATCCACGTGCCGGTTGGGAAGATGGCGTTCACCGCCACCCAGATCGCCGAGAACGCGCGGGCCGTGATCGAAGCCGTGATCAAGGCCCGTCCGGCCAGCGTGCGGGGGACGTATTTGATGAGCTGCACGCTTTCAAGCACCATGAGCCCTCCCGTCCGGCTCGACGTGCGGGAATTCCAGGCCGCCTGAACCCGAGGAACCGACCATGCGCGCTGAAAAGAAATCGCTGACGCGGGACTATGTGGCCCGTTTGAACGCCTCCCCGTTCTTCCTGGTGGTGGATTACCAGGGGTTGAACGTGGTGCAATTCACCGAACTGCGCAAGCGCCTGCTCCAGAGCGGGGCGGAGGTGCACGTCGTCAAGAACTCCCTGTTTCGGCGGGCGGTGAAGGACGCCGGACTGGCGGACTTGGGAGGGGGATTGGCGGGCCAGTTGGCCGCGGTGACCGGGCAGCGGGACGTTTCGGTTGCGGCCAAGGTGCTCAAGAAGTTCGCGGCCGAGTGCGGCAAGCCGAAGCTGCAATTTGGTTACCTGGGGAGCCAGCGGCTCGAGAAGGAGCAGTTGCTGGTGCTGGCCGACCTGCCGAGCCTCGAGGTTCTGCGGGGCCAACTGCTGGGTGTCCTCCAGGGGCCGGCGGCGGCCCTGGTTCGGCTGCTGCAGACGCCTGCGGCGCAGTTGGCGCGGGTGTTGCAGGCCCGCGTGGATTCGGCGGGCGCGCAGCCCGCGGTGTGAGTTTTCGCCGGGCCGGCTGTTCCGTTCCGGCGAGTTTGTGTGACGCTAAGCAAAGTAAATCGTCGGCCTGCAGGCCGTGGGCTCAAACCATCCGTGGCCGCGGATGACGACGAGACTGAAAGGACCCTAAGATGGCACTGGACAAGGCAAAGATCGTGGAAGAGCTGAGCAACGCGACGGTGTTGGAGATTGCGGAGCTCGTGAAGGAACTGGAGACGAAGTGGGGCGTGAGCGCCGCCGCCCCGGTGGCGGTTGCGGCCGCCCCTGCGGCTGGCGCGGCTGCGCAGCCCGCGGCGGAGGCGAAGACCTCCTTTGATGTGATTCTGGCCTCGGTGCCTGCCGACAAGAAGATCGCGGTCATCAAAGCGGTTCGCGAAGTGAAGGCCGGATTGGGCCTGGCGGAAGCCAAGAAGCTCGTCGAGGAAGCCCCGAAGGCGGTGCTGGAAGGCGCCAACAAGGCCGAGGCGGACGCGGCGAAGAAGAAGCTGGAAGACGCCGGAGCCAAGGTCGAATTGAAGTAGATCCCGCCGGCGGCCGGGGCGGACGGTTCGAGACCGTGCCCCGGCCGGCCGGAGGGGCTGTGTCGTTGCGGAAACCATCGTCAGCCAGCCTGCCGTTGCGCCCGAGTCGAAGTGCCCGCCATCTCCCGGGAAGCTGGGGGAAGCGGAGCGTTGTCGTTTGTTCGGATTAGTCGTGGGAGTTGCGCCGGCCCAGGGCCGGCCCAGTGAGAGAGGACGCCATGTCAACACGGACTGCGGAGCGGATCAGTTTCGGTCGCATTCGGGAAGTGATTGCGCCCCCGAACCTCATCGAGGTGCAGGTCAACTCGTATCACGAGTTCCTGCAGGCGGACGTCACCCCCGCCAAGCGGCGGAACATGGGGCTGCAGGCCGTCTTCACCGAGGTGTTTCCGATCGAGAGCTACGACGGCAAGACCGTTCTGGAATACGTCAGCTACGAGATTGGCGACCCGAAGATCACCTGGCTCGAGTGCCTGCGGGAGGGGCTCACCTTTGGGGCTCCCCTGCACGTCACGTTCCGGCTGCGGCAGGAGGGCGGCTCGAAGGAGGAGAAGGTGTTCATGGGCGAACTCCCGCTCATGACCCCCCAGGGGACCTTCGTCATCAACGGCGCCGAGCGGGTCATCGTGAGCCAGTTGCACCGTTCGCCCGGCATCGCCTTCGAAGCGACCCAGCATGCGAACGGCAAGATGCTGCACTCGTTCCGGATCATCCCGGACCGGGGATCCTGGTATGAGGCGCAGTTTGACACGAGCGACCTGCTCTACGTCTACCTCGACCGGAAGAAGCGCCGGCGGAAGTTCCTGACGACCACGTTTTTCCGGGCGCTGGCGTTTCTCGACAGCGACGCGAAGGGGAAGGATGCGGACAAGCAGCGCGGGACGGACGAGGAGATCATCCGGCTTTTCTACGACATCGAGGAACTCTCCATCCGGCAGGCGGAGAGTCTGGAGACGATCCACAACAAGGTCCTGATTCAGGATGCGGTGGATGTCGAGAAGGGCCTGGTGGTGGCCCGCGCGTTCGAGCCGCTGTCGAAGGCGGTGGTCAAGCAGATCGCCGAGCTCGGCATCACGCGGATCCGCGTGGTCGACACCACGCCGGACGACGGGATCATCATCAAGTGCCTGAAAAAGGACCCCACGAAGAACGAGGAGGAGGCGCTCAAGGACGTCTATCGGCGTCTCCGTCCGGGCGATCCGCCGACGGCGGTCAACGCGCGGGCATTGATCAAGCGGCTCTTCTTTGATCCGAAGCGCTATGACCTGGGGCGGGTGGGGAGGTACAAGATCAACCAGAAGCTCGGCTTGGGCGGGACCGAGTCGCGGATCCTGACCAAGCAGGACCTGGTGGCGGCCACGCGCTATCTTCTGCGGTTGAAGAAGGGCGAGGGGTCGGTCGACGATATCGACCATCTGGGGAGCCGCCGGGTGCGGACGGTGGGTGAGCTGCTGGCGAACCAGTGTCGGGTGGGGCTGGCCCGGACCGAGCGGTTGGTCAAGGAGCGGATGACGCTGTTCGACCAGAGCGTCGAGGCCATGACCCCCCAGAAGCTGATCAATCCCAAGGCGCTGTCCGCCGTGGTCCGGGATTTCTTCGGGCGGAGCCAGCTCAGCCAGTTCATGGATCAGATCAATCCCCTGGCGGAGTTGACGCACAAGCGCCGCCTCTCCGCCCTGGGGCCGGGCGGGCTTTCCCGGGATCGGGCGGGCTTCGAAGTGCGGGACGTCCATCCGTCGCACTACGGCCGGATCTGCCCGATTGAGACTCCGGAAGGCCCGAACATCGGCTTGATCGCGTCGCTGGCGACGTTTGCGCGGGTCAACGATTTCGGGTTCATCGAGACGCCGTATCGCAAGGTCGAGAAGGGCCGGGTGACGGGTCAGATCGAGTATCTGACGGCGGATCGCGAGGAGCAGTACATCATCGCCCAGGCGAACGCGCCTCTGGATGAGAAGGGGCACTTCAAGACGGAGCGGGTGACGTGCCGGTCCAAGGGGGATTTTCTGGAAGTCGAGGCCGTGAGGGTCGACTTCATGGACGTCTCGCCCAAGCAGTTGGTGTCGGTGGCGGCGGGGCTGATACCGTTCCTCGAGCATGACGATGCCAACCGGGCGCTGATGGGGTCGAACATGCAGCGCCAGGCGGTGCCGCTGCTGGTGAGCGAGACGCCGCTGGTGGCGACGGGCCTCGAGGAGAAGGTGGCGCGCGATTCCCGGGCGGTGGTGGTCGCCGAGGAATCCGGCAAGGTGGCCTCGGTCACCGCCAGCCAGGTCATTGTGACCGCGGACGGCAAGCTGCCCGAGGGCAAGAAGCGGCTCCGCCACGATCCGGCGTCGGGGGTGCACCTCTACTCGATCCGGAAGTTCATGCGATCCAATGCCGCCACGTGCATCAACCAGAAGGTCCTGGTGCAGAAAGGCGATGCCGTCCGGAAGGGCCAGGCGATCGCGGACGGCCCGTGCACGCACAACGGGGAACTGGCGCTGGGCCGGAACGTGCTGGTGGCGTTCATGCCCTGGAACGGCTACAACTTCGAGGATGCCATCCTGATCAGCGAGCGGATCGTGAAGGACGACGTGTTCACGTCGATACACATTGACGAGTTCGAGGTCTCGGCCCGCGACACGAAGCTGGGGCCGGAGGAGATCACGCGGGATATTCCCAACCTGGGGGAGGAGGCGCTCAAGAACCTGGGGCTCGACGGCGTCATCCGCGTCGGGGCCGAGGTCAAGCCGGGCGACATCCTGGTGGGCAAGATCACCCCCAAGAGCGAGACCGAGCTCGCCCCGGAGGAGCGGTTGCTGCGGGCGATCTTCGGCGAGAAGGCTGCGGACGTGAAGGACACGTCGCTGAAGGTGCCCTCGGGGACCTATGGAATCGTCATGGACGTGAAGGTGTCGTCCAAGAAGGAGACCGACAAGGATCGCGAGGCGAAGCCGGCGAGCAGCGACCATCGCAAGCTGACGAAGCAGGTCGAGGAGGACTACCACCAGAAGACGGAGGAATTGCGGGAGCAGCTGACGGAGGCGCTCAGCAACATTCTTCTGGGCGAGAAGATCCCGCTGGACGTGGTGAACTCGGAGACCGGCGAGATCATCATTCCCGCCAACCGAAAGATCACCAAGACGCTGCTGCGCAAGCTGGCCCAGGTGTACGACCGGATCGAGATCGATCCCTCCCCGATCCGCAACAAGATCAACGAGATCATTGGCGGCTTCAAAAAGAAGTTCGACGATCTCCAGATGCAGTTCGACGAGGAGATGGAGCGCGTCGAGGCCGGGGACGAGCACGACACGGGGATCATCAAGTCGGTGAAGGTCTACATCGCGTCGAAGCGGAAGCTGTCGGTGGGCGACAAGATGGCGGGGCGGCACGGGAACAAGGGGGTGGTGGCGAAGATCGTTCCGGAGGAGGACATGCCCTTCCTGGCGGACGGGACGCCGGTGGACATCGTGCTGAATCCGCTGGGGGTGCCCTCGCGCATGAACGTCGGCCAGGTGCTGGAGACCCACCTGGGCTGGGCGGCCCGCATGCTGGGCCTGCGGTTCTCGACGCCGGTGTTTGACGGGATCCGCGAGAAGGAGGTCCGGGGTTATCTGAAGCAGGCGGCGGAGAAGCAGGCTCTGGTGGGCGAGCATGGGAAGACGCGGCTGTACGATGGCCGGACGGGGGACCCCTTCGACCAGGAAATTGTGGTCGGGTTCATCTACATCATGAAGCTGGGCCACCTCGTGGCCGACAAGATCCATGCGCGGGCGGTGGGGCCGTATTCGCTGGTGACGCAGCAGCCGCTGGGCGGCAAGGCCCAGTACGGGGGGCAGCGCTTCGGCGAAATGGAGGTCTGGGCGATGGAGGCCTACGGGGCGGCCTACACGCTCCAGGAGCTGCTGACCGTCAAGTCGGATGATGTCCAGGGCCGCACCCGGATCTACGAGAGCATCGTCAAGGGGGACAACGCCCTGGAAGCCGGCATCCCCGAGTCGTTCAACGTCCTCGTCAAGGAAATGCAGTCGCTCGGCCTCGATGTGAAGGTCGGGTATGCGAGCCCGCTGGATCAGCCGGCCGCCGCTCCTGCGGCGCTCGGCCTCCTGGGCTGACCTGTGTCCACCGCCGCCGCCACCCGTTCCACGTGATATGTTGAGCTCGAAAGAAACCGCCCGCGAGCTGCTGGGCCTCGAAAAGGTCAACCTCGTCGAGCACGTCGCCATTAGCGTCGCCTCTCCCGAGACCATCCGGTCCTGGTCAAAGGGCGAGGTCAAGAACCCGGAGACCATCAACTATCGCACGTTCAAGCCGGAGAAGGGCGGCTTGTTCTGCGAGCGGATCTTCGGGCCGGTCAAGGACTGGGAATGTTCCTGCGGAAAGTACAAGCGGATCAAGCACCGCGGCGTGGTCTGCGACCGCTGCGGCGTCGAGGTCACGCTCTCCCGGGTGCGTCGCGAGCGGATGGGGCACATCGACCTGGCGGTGCCCGTGTCGCACATCTGGTTCTTCAAGTGCATGCCGTCGCGGATTGGGCTGATGCTCGACATGACGGCCCGCAACCTCGAGCGGGTGATCTACTACGAGGACTACCTGGTGATCGATCCGGGGTCGACGACCCCGTTGAAGGGGCACCAGCTGCTGAGCGAGACCGAGTATCGGGAGGCGCAGCGGCTGTACGGGGCGGATGCCTTCGTGGCGAAGATGGGGGCGGAGGCGGTCCGTGACGCCCTGGCCCGCCTCGACCTGCAGGAGGAGATCGCCGATCTCCAGCGGGCGATGGGCGAGACCCGGAGCAAGCAGATCCGCAAGAAGCTCGCGAAGCGGATCAAGCTGTTCCAGGGTTTTCTCGGGTCGCGGATGCGCCCGGAGTGGATGATTCTGACGGTGTTGCCGGTGATCCCGCCGGATTTGCGGCCGCTGGTGCCGCTCGAGGGCGGGCGGTTTGCGACGTCGGACCTGAACGACCTCTACCGGCGGGTGATCAACCGGAACAACCGCCTCAAGAACCTGCTCCAGCTCAAAACGCCCGAGGTCATCATCCGCAACGAGAAGCGGATGCTCCAGGAGGCCGTGGACGCCCTGTTTGACAATGGGCGGCACGGCCGGGCGGTGACCGGCGCCGGCAACCGCGCCTTGAAGTCGTTGTCGGACATGCTCAAGGGGAAGTCGGGGCGGTTCCGCCAGAACCTCCTGGGCAAGCGGGTGGACTACTCCGGGCGTTCGGTGATCGTGATCGGGCCGGAGCTGCGGCTGCACCAGTGCGGGCTGCCCAAGAAGATGGCGCTGGTGCTGTTCGAGCCGTTCATCATCCGGCGGCTGAAGGAGCTGGGCTATGTCCACACCGTGCGGTCGGCGAAGAAGATGATCGAGCGGCAGTCGCCGGAGGTGTGGGACATCCTCGAAGAGGTGACCAAGGGGCATCCGGTGCTGCTCAACCGGGCGCCGACGCTGCACCGGCTTTCGATCCAGGCGTTTGAGCCGGTGCTGATCGAGGGGGAGGCGATCCGGATTCACCCGCTGGTATGCACGGCTTATAACGCGGATTTCGACGGCGACCAGATGGCGGTGCACGTGCCGCTCTCGGTCGAGGCCCAGATGGAGGCCCGGCTGCTGATGATGGCGCCGCTCAACATTTTCAGTCCTTCGAGCGGCCGGCCGATCATGACGCCGACGCAGGACATCACGCTGGGGTGCTATTACCTGACGGCGGTGCCGCGGGTCTGGCAGGACCGGGAGAAGGGCTATCGCAAGTTCACGATCCCCGAGTTCACGCCCGAGGCGTTCTTCCGCCACAAGCTGGTCTTTCACGCGAGCGAACGCGAGGTTCGCCGGATCAAGCTCTTCGCGACGAAGGAAGAGGTGATTTCCGCCCACATCGACGGGACGGTGCTGACGCACGAGCCGGTCTATCTGGTCAATCCGGACTATCAGCGGCACACCGTCTATGGCGACTCGCAGCGGAAGGTGATTGGCACGACCGTGGGCCGGGTGATCTTCAGCGAGGTCTGGCCGGCGGAGCTCGGGTTTTTCAACGACGTGGCGGGCAAGGCCAAGCTCGGGGACATCATCTGGAACTGCTACAAGAGATGCGGGCACGTGCGCGCGATTGCGGCGCTGGATCATCTGAAGGAGCTGGGCTTCCGCGAGGCGACGCGCTCGGGCTGCTCGATCGGGATCGACGACATGATCATCCCGCAGGAGAAGACCCAGCAGATCAAGGGCGCCCGGCAGCAGATCGATGACACCGACAAGCAGTACCGGCGCGGCATCATCACCCCGGGGGAGCGCTACAACAAGATCATCGACATTTGGACGCACTGCACGGACGAGATCGCCAAGGTGATGCTCAAGACGCTCGAGGACAACCAGGGCAAGCGGGAGTACAACCCGGTGTGGCTGATGGTGGACTCGGGCGCGCGGGGCAACAAGGCCCAGGTGCGCCAGCTCGCCGGGGTGCGCGGCCTGATGGCCAAGCCCGACGGGTCGATCATCGAGCAGCCGATTCTCTCGAACTTCCGGGAGGGCCTTTCGGTGCTCGAGTACTTCATCTCGACGCACGGGGCGCGCAAGGGGCTTGCCGACACCGCGCTGAAGACGGCGGACTCGGGCTACATGACCCGCAAGCTGGTGGATGTGGCCCAGGACGTGATCATCCGCACCGAGGACTGCGGGACGACCAACGGCATCTGGGTGCAGGCCATCTACGAGGGCGAGGACGAGGTGGTGCGTCTTTCCGAGCGCCTGATCGGGCGCATGGCGTGCGACGACATCATTGACCGGAGCGATCCGAAGCGCCGGATCGTCCGGGCCAACGAGGAGATCGACGAGGTCCGGGCCCGGGCGATCGAGGAAGCGGGCATCGAGCGGGTGCGGATCCGCTCGGTGCTGACGTGCGAGAGCAAGCACGGGGTGTGCATCGCCTGCTACGGGCGGAACCTGGCGACGGGGGGGATGGTGAAGCTGGGCGAGGCGGTTGGCATCATCGCCGCGCAGTCGATCGGCGAGCCGGGGACCCAGCTCACGATGCGGACATTCCACATCGGCGGCACGGCGTCCCAGGTCTTCAAGCAACCGCAGATCCGGGCGAAGCACAACGGCACGATCCGGTACAACGATCTGAGGACGGTCCGGCTGCCGGACGGGACGGACATCGTGCTCAACAAGAACGGCGTCATCAGCATCGTCGACGCGGCGGGCCAGGAGCTCGAGAGCCACACGGTGCCGATCGGCGCGGTCATCCTCATTCCGGAGGGCCGCACCGTTCGCGGCCAGACCCTGCCGGCAGGATCGAAGACCAGGGTCGAGGGGGAGGTCTTTGTGCGGTGGGACCCGTACAATGTCCCGATCATTTCCGAGAAGCCGGGGCGGATCGAGTTCGTCGACATCATCGAGAACGTGACGATGAAGCAGGAGGTGGACGAGACCAGCGGCCAGGAGGCCATGGTGATCATCGAGCACAAGGAGGATCTGCATCCGCAGATCGTCATTCGCGGCGATGACGGCGAGGTGCTCGCCAGCTATCCGATCCCCGCCATGGCGCACGTCGTCGTGCGCGAGCAGAGCCGGATCGTCGCCGGGACGCTCATGGCCAAGACGCCGCGGCGGACGACCAAGACGAAGGACATCACGGGCGGTCTGCCGCGCGTCGCGGAGCTGTTCGAAGCGCGCCGGCCCAAGGATGCCGCCGAGATTTCGAAGATCGACGGCGTGGTCGACTTCGGCCGCAGCGAGCGGGGCAAGCGCTGCATCCTGATCCGGGATCCGCAGACCGGGGTCCAGGAGGAGCATTTTGTGCCGATCAGCAAGCATGTGATCGTGTTCAAGGGGGACCAGGTGCGGAAGGGGCAGCAACTGACGGACGGGCCGACGGTGCCGCACGAGATCCTGGACGTGTGCGGGCCGCAGGAGCTGCAGGAGCATCTCGTGAACGAGGTCCAGGAGGTCTACCGCCTCCAGGGGGTCACGATCAACGACAAGCACATCGAGATCATCATCCGCCAGATGCTCCGGAAGGTGCGCATCACGGAACCCGGGGACACCGATTTTCTGTGGGGCGAGCAGATCGACAAGATCGCCTTCGAGGAGGAGAACCAGCGGGTTGAGAAGCTGGGCGGCAAGCCGGCCGAGGCGCAGCCGGTGCTGCTCGGGATCACCAAGGCGTCGCTCGAGACGGAGAGTTTCCTCAGTGCGGCGTCGTTCCAGGACACGACCCGCGTGCTGACGGAGGCGGCGACGATGGGGAAGGTCGATCATCTCCGCGGGTTCAAGGAGAATGTGATCATGGGGCACATCATCCCCGCGGGCACGGGCTTTGGGAATCACCGGAACGTCCAGATCAAGCCGCTGGTCGAGCTGCCGGCAGCCGAGGAACCGGCTCCGCCGGCTCCCGAGTCCCCGTCCGGAATTTGAGCAAAAAAAACGCACTTACCCCTTGCATGGTCCACGACCTTTGATAATCTCCTCCCTCCGTTTTTACCGCGGCCCGGGGACGGGTGCGCGGCGCGGGAACAACCAGAGCCATTCGCGATGCCGACTATCAACCAGCTCGTCCGCCAGGGACGCCGGAAGCTTTGCGTGAAGAGCAAGGCGCCGGCCCTGCAGAACGCGCCCTACCGCCGGGGCGTTTGCCTGCAGGTGATGACCCGCACGCCCAAGAAGCCGAACTCCGCCATGCGCAAGGTGGCCAAGGTCCGCCTCACGAACGGGCACGAGGTGATCGCCTACATTCCCGATGAGGGGCACAATCTGCAGGAGCACTCGATCGTCCTCGTCCGGGGTGGCCGGGTGAAGGACCTGCCCGGCGTGCGCTATCACATCGTTCGGGGCACCCTGGACGCGGCGGGGGTGGAGAAGCGGCGGGTCAGCCGGTCCAAGTATGGGGTGAAACGCCCGAAGGGGGGCAAGGCGGCGCCGGCCGCCGCTGCCGCGGCTCCCGCTGCCGCGGCTCCCGCCAAGTAGACCTTCTGTATGTCGCGACGTCGCCAAGCAGTCAAGCGTCCGGTTGTGCCGGACCCGAAGTTCCAATCGACGCTCGTCTCCCGTCTGGTGAGCGTGGTCATGAAGTGGGGTCAGAAGAGCACCGCCCAGAGGATCGTCTACGGCGCTTTCGACGAAATCGCCGCGAAGAACCCGGGCGCCAACCCGCTGGATGTGCTGCAGCGGGCGATTGACAATGCGAAGCCCCGGCTCGAGGTCAAGCCGCGCCGGGTTGGGGGGGCGACCTACCAGGTGCCTCTGGAAGTGCCACCGGACCGCCAGGTGTCGCTGGCGATGCGGTGGATCGTGGATTTTGCGGATGCCCGGAAGGGCATTCCGATGCAGCAGGCCCTGGCGGCCGAGATCCTGGAAGCGTACCAGGGCCAGGGGAACGCCATACGGAAGCGAGACGACGTTCACAAGATGGCCCAGGCGAACAAGGCGTTCGCCCACTTCCGCTGGTAGCGTCGCGCAGCGATCACGCCCCGACGACCGCAGGGAACCGGGGCGTTTTTGTTCGCAATTGAGAAACAATGTCCGCCGTGACGGAACAACCGAAATCAGTGGATTCGCCCCACCGGCGATACGGGATGGCGCAAACCCGGAACATCGGGATTGCGGCGCACATCGACGCCGGGAAGACGACGACCACGGAGCGGATTCTCTTCTACACGGGGCTCATCCACCGGATGGGCGACGTCGATGATGGGAATACCGTGACGGACTGGATGGACCAGGAGCGCGAGCGGGGCATCACGATCACGTCGGCGGCGACGACCTGTTACTGGACCCAGAAGGCGGACGGCGTGGACAAGCTCTTCGCCGGCCTCGGGCACCGGATCAACATCATCGACACGCCGGGCCACGTCGATTTCACGGCGGAGGTGGAGCGGGCGATGCGGGTGTTGGACGGTGCGGTGGCCGTGTTCTGCGGCGTGGCGGGTGTCCAGCCGCAATCCGAGACCGTCTGGCGCCAGGCCACGAAGTATCGAGTGCCCAGGATCGCGTTCGTCAACAAGATGGATCGCGTCGGCGCCAATTTCGAGAACGCCGTGGCGGAGATGCGCAAGAAGCTGGGCGCCTACGCCTACCCGGTCTGCCTCCCGATCGGCCGCGAAGACCAGTTCGAGGGCGTCATTGACGTTATTAGCCAGAAGGCGCTGATCTACGATCCGTCGGACGAGTTCGGGGTCGCGTTCGAGGTGGCGGACATTCCGGCGGAGCACAGGCAGCGCGCCGCGGCGGCCCTGGTCGAGTTGACCGAAGCCGTGGCCAACAAGGACGACGAGCTGGCCGAGTACGTTCTGGCCGACCGGCCGGTGCCGGCGCTGGTTTTGAAGCAGGCGATTCGGCGGCTCACCTGCCGGCTGGAGCTGGTGCCGGTGCTTTGCGGTTCCGCCTTCAAGAAGCGGGGCGTTCAGCCGCTGGTCGACGCGGTGATCGATTATCTTCCCTCCCCGCTGGACGTTCCGCCGCCCAGCGGCCAGGACCCGGCGGATGCGGACCTTGTCCAGGAGGTCGCCTCGGATGACCATGGGTCGTTCTGCGCGCTGGCCTTCAAGCTGTGGACGGATCCGTTTGTGGGGAAGCTGGTGTTCTTCCGGGTTTACCGGGGAACGCTCCGGAAGGGCGGGGTGATTTACAATCCCCGGACCCGCAAGCGGGAGCGGGTCAGCCGCGTCATGATGATCCAGGCGGACAAGCGGATCGATGTCGAGACGGTGTTTGCGGGCGACATTGCCGCGCTGGTGGGGTTGAAGAACATCACGACCGGCGACACCCTGTGCGACGAGGAGGCGGAAGTGTTGCTCGAGCCGCCGACGTTCCCGGAGCCGGTGATCTCGATGGCGGTCGAGCCGAAGACGAAGGCGGACCGCGATCGGATGGGCGAGGGCCTGCAGCGCTTGGCGGAGGAGGATCCGACGTTCCGGGTGTTCACGCATGAGGAGACGGGCCAGCTCATCATTGCCGGCATGGGCGAGCTCCACCTCGAGATCATCCGCGACCGCCTGTCCCGGGAGTTCCGGGTCGAGGCGAGTGCGGGCGCTCCGCAGATCGCGTACCGGGAGACGATCACGCGGGCTGCGGAGGGGGAGGGGAAGTTCATCCGGCAGTCGGGCGGCCGGGGGCAGTACGGGCATGCATTGATCACGCTGGCGCCCAATGTTCGGGGCCAGGGGATCGACATCGAGAACAAGATCGTGGGGGGCACGATTCCCCGGGAGTACATACCGGCGGTGGAAGCCGGGATCCGGGAAGCGATTGCGGGGGGCGTGCTGGCGGGCTATCCGATGGTGGACTTGAAGATTGCGATCGTGGATGGCACGTACCACGAGGTGGATTCGAGCGAGATGGCGTTCAAGATGGCGGGGATTTTCGCGGTGAAAGAGGCGGCGAAGAAGGCGGGGCCGATCCTGCTCGAGCCGATCATGAAGGTCGAGTGCACCACGCCCGAGGAGTACCAGGGCGATCTCCTGGGGGATCTGAATCGGCGTCGAGGCAAGATTCTGAGCATCGAGGCCAAGAACAACGCCACCAGCCTGAACGCGCGCGTGCCGCTGGCCGAGATGTTCGGCTATGCCACCGCCATCCGGTCGCTGTCGAAGGGCCGCGCCGCCTACACCATGGAGCCGTGCTCGTTCGAGCCGGTGCCGGCCGGCATTGTCGCCGCCATTCTGGACTCGGCTGGGCCGAAGTCCCCACGCAGTTAACCCGAACCTTGCTCTTTATATGGCCACTCAACGCATCCGCATCCGGCTCAAGGCGTATGACCACCGGGTCATCGATCAGTCCGTGCGGGACATTGTCGAGACCGTGAAGCGCACCGGCGCGATGGTGGCGGGCCCGATTCCCCTCCCGACGCGGGTCGAGCGGTTCACCGTTCACCGGTCTCCGCATGCCGACAAGAAATCGATGGAGACCTTCGAGCAGCGGACCCATCGGCGGTTGCTCGA
Organism: Verrucomicrobiota bacterium; assembly: GCA_029556615.1. Classification (GTDB taxonomy): domain Bacteria; phylum Verrucomicrobiota; class Verrucomicrobiia; order Limisphaerales; family J093; genus JAKQDD01. Next base: position 215,371 of record JAKQDD010000176.1, read on the forward strand.
CATCCTCGAGCCCACGGCCAAGACCGTGGACGAGCTGAAAAAGTTGAATCTGCCCGCGGGGGTTGATATCACCATCAAGATCTGACGTATGATTGGTTTGCTCGGCAAAAAACTGGGGCAGACCCGCGTGCACGACACGCGGGGGAATCTGGTGTCGGTGACGGTGGTGCTGGCCGGTCCGAACCGCGTGCTGCAGTGCAAGACGAAGGAGTCTGACGGGTACGTGGCGGTTCAGCTGGGGTTTGACGACCAGAAGGAGCAGCGGGTGACCAAGGCCCGGGCGGGGCACGTGCGCAAGCACCAGGGCGTTCCGGTCCGGCGGATCCGCGAGTTCCGGGGCTTTTCCCTGCCGGTGAAGCCGGGCGACGTCCTCGGGCCGGCGATCTTCACCGTGGGCGATTTCGTGGACGCCATCGGCACCACCAAGGGCCGGGGGTTTGAAGGCGTGGTCAAGCGGTACAACTTCCGGGGTGGCGACATGACGCACGGGGCCAAGGGCTGGCATCGGCGCTCGGGGGCCATCGGCCAGCGCTTGTTTCCCGGGACGGTGCGTCGCGGGTTGCGGATGCCCGGGCACATGGGCCAGGTGCGGCGGACGGTCCAGAACCTCGAGGTCATCCAGGTCCTCGAGCAGGACAACCTGATCCTCGTCAAGGGGGCGATTCCCGGCGCGGCGGGCGATTACGTCATCCTGCGCGAGTCCAAGAAGATACCCCGCGCGTTGGTCGAGGCCCGGCGGAAGGCCCAGGCCGAGGCGGCCAAGGCCAAGGAGACTGGCAAGGCCGGAGCGAAGGGCTCCAAGTAACAAGGCCGGACGATGAAACTTCCCGTCAAGAACCATCAGGGCAATCCCGCAGGCGAACATGAGGTCGCCTTCGACGTCATCGAGAGCGGTCGCGGGACGCAGGCGGTCCACGACGCGGTGGTGGCGCATCTCGCCAACCGGCGACGCGGCACGGCCTGCACCAAGACCATGGGCGAGGTGGCCGGCAGCGGCCGGAAGCCGTGGCGGCAGAAGGGAACCGGCCGCGCCCGTGCCGGCTCGTTCCAGTCCCCGTTGTGGCCGGGGGGCGGCGTGGTGTTCGGGCCGAAGCCGCGGGATTTTGGCAAGAAGATCAGCGCGTCGACCAAGGCTTTGGCGCTGCGGAAGGCGCTGAGCGAGCGGCTGAAGGCGGGCGACGTGGTGCTGGTGGACGAGTTGCCGCTGGCGGCACCGAAGACCCGCGAGCTGGCCGGCGTGCTGGCGGCGCTGAAGGCGGCGGGCAGCACCTTGCTGGTCGGCACCGGCCAGGACCAGAACCTCCGGCTGGCGGCCCGCAACCTGGCGGGGGTCGAATTGACCACCGCCGCCCAGGTCAACACGTACCAGATCCTGCGCCATCAGACGCTGGTGTTCACCCGCCCGGCTTTTGTCCAGGTCGAGCAACGCCTCAAGTAGCATGAGCCCCTTTGATGTCATCAAGTCCGCGCGCCTGACCGAAAAGGGCAGCATCCAGTCGGACAAGCACAACCAGTACACGGTGGTCGCCGACCGGCGGGCCACGAAGCTCCAGATTCGCCAGGCGGTCCAGGAGCTGTTCAAGGTCACCGTGTTGGAGGTACGGACGATGAACGTGCACGGGAAAGCCCGCCGCCAGCGAACCCGCCAGGCCGGACGGTCCGCCGATTGGAAGAAGGCGATTGTGACCCTCAAGGCGGGCGACAAGATCGTGCTGACCTGAAGGACCTGACCTATGGCAGTCAAGACATTCCGCCCGCTCACGCCGTCGAGCCGTTACATTACGGTGGCGGATTACTCGGACATCACCAAGACGCGCCCCGAGCGGCGGCTGGTGACGACACGGAAACGGACCGGAGGCCGCAACGCCTACGGCCGCGTGACCGCCCGCGGCATCGGCGGCGGGCACAAGCAGAAGATCCGGCTTGTGGATTTCCGCCGCGACAAGCGCGGGATCGAGGCCGAGGTGATCGCGATCGAATACGATCCCATCCGAAGCGCCCGTCTTGCGCTGCTGAAGTACAAGGACGGCGAGAAGCGCTACATCATTGCGCCCAACGGGCTGAAGGTGGGGGCCAGGTTGCTGGCCGGACCGGACGCTCCGCCCGAGACCGGCAACAGCCTGCCGCTGAAGGTGATTCCGGTGGGGGTTCCGGTGCACAATCTCGAGTTGCTGCCGGGGCAGGGGGGCAAGATGGTGCGGGCTGCCGGCGGGTCTGCCGCGATCATGTCGCGGGACGAGGGCTATGCGGTGGTCCGGTTGCCTTCGGGTGAGATCCGCCGGATCAACGAGGAATGCTACGCGACGATTGGCCAGGTGGGGAATCTGGACCACGAGAACGTCACGCTCGGCAAGGCGGGGCGCTCGCGTCACCGGGGCATCCGCCCGGTGGGCCGGGGCGTTGCGCGGAACCCGATCGATCATCCCAACGGCGGTGGGGCAGGCAAGTCGAAGGGCGGCGGGGGTTGGCAGCAGTTGACCTCGCCGTGGGGACTGCTGGCGAAGGGCTACAAGACGCGGAGGCGGCGGAAGCAGTCGAACCGTTTTATCGTGGTGCGCCGCGATGGCCGGCCAATGAAACTCAAGTAATCCGTTATGGGACGTTCAATCAAGAAGGGGCCCTTCGTTGACGGGCATCTGCTGGACAAGATCGTCAAGGCCAAGGACGCGAAGTCCAAGGCGCCGATCAAGACCTGGTCGCGGCGATCGATGATCACGCCGGAGTTCGTGGGTTTGACGTTCAACGTGCACAACGGCAAGATGTTCCACCCGGTGTTCATTACGGAAAATATGGTGGGCCATCGTCTGGGCGAGTTCGCGCTGACCCGCACCTTCAAGAAGCATGGGGCTCACACGGCAAAGGCCGAGGCGAAGTAATCGTATGGAAGTCCAAGCAATCACCCGCAACGTGCACATGTCGCCGCAGAAAATGCGGGAAGTGGTGCGCCAGATCCAGGGGTTGCCGGCCCGGCAGGCGATTGCCGCGCTGGCCGTGGTGCCGCGGAAGTCGGCGCGTGCGGTCGCGAAGACGCTGCTTTCGGCGATGGCGAACGCGGAGAACAACAAGCAGATGAAACCCGAGGCGTTGCGTGTGAAGGAAGCGGTGGCAGGCCGGGCGGCGATTCAGAAGCGCTTTACGCCGAAGGCCCGCGGATCGGCCGGGCCGATCCTGAAGCGGAGTTGCCATATCAAGATCATCCTGTCGGACGAGTGATCCTATGGGCCAAAAAACCAATCCCGTCGGTCTGCGCATCGCCGTCAATCGCGAGTGGCTCTCCAAGTGGCATGCCGTCAAGAAGGAGTTCGGCAAGCTGCTCGTCGAGGACAGCCAGATCCGGCAGATCCTGAAAAAGAAACTCGAGTCGGCCGCCGTCCCCAAGATCCAGATCGAGCGGGCGGCCAACCGATGTCGTGTCACCATCTTCACCGCGCGACCCGGCGTCGTCATCGGGCGCAAGGGTGCGGAGATTGACAAGATCAAGGAGGAGCTGAGCCGGATGACCGGCAAGGAGATTTACGTCGATATCCAGGAGATCAAGGACGCCGACCTGGATGCGCAGCTCGTGGCGGAGAATGTGGCGTTGCAGCTGGAGCGCCGCATTTCGTTCCGGCGGGCGATGAAGAAGGCGGTGCAGATCGCGATGGACAAGGGGGCCGAGGGGATCAAGATCCGCTGCGCCGGCCGCCTCGGGGGGGCCGAGCTGGCGCGGACCGAGTCCTACCATCAGGGCCGGGTTCCGCTGCACACGCTGCGGGCGCGGATTGACTACGGGTTTGCCGAGGCCAACACCGTCTACGGCAAGCTGGGGATCAAGTGCTGGATCTGCCGCGGGGAAGGCCGGCAGGACAAGAAGCCGGCGGGGACGCCGGGTCCGGGGTCGGTTTCGGCCCCGGCGGCGGTTCCGGCGGCTGCCGCGCCGGCGCCGGTGAGCCACTGAGGTCATTTCGTCATCTGGAGGATTTGCCATGTCCATGATGCCCGCCAGGGTCAAGTACCGCAAACAGCAGCGCGGCAACCGCGCCGGCACGGCGACGCGCGGAAACCGCGTCGCGTACGGCGAGTACGGTCTGCTGTCGCTCGAGCGGTGCTGGCTCGACACCAAACAGATCGAGGCGGCCCGTGTTGCCATCAGCCGCCACATGAAGAAGCGCGGCAAGATGTGGATCCGGGTGTTTCCGGACAAGCCGATCACGAAGAAGCCGCTCGAGGTCCGGATGGGGACGGGCAAAGGGGCGGTGGAGACCTGGGTGGCGGTGGTGAAGCCGGCGACGATCCTGTTCGAGGTCGACGGGATCCCGGAGGCCCTGGCGCGGGAGTCGATGCGCCTGGCGGCGGCCAAGCTGCCGATGCGGACGCGGTTCATCTCGCGTCACCGGCTGGGCTGATGTCGAAGGGGAAGCCGTATGAAGATGTCTGAATTGCGAGAGAAGACGGCGGCCGAGCTGGCCGCGCTGAGCCGTGATCTGCGGCTGGAACTGTTCAATTTGAAATTGCAGAAGGCAAGCAGCCAGTTGGAAAAGCCCGCGCGCCTGCGGACGCTCCGCCGCGACATTGCCCGGGTGGAGACCCAGCTCACGGTGCTTCGCCGGAAAACCGCCTGAGGTGTCTCATGCCCGAAACCCCCTCCCGCCCCAGCCAACGCAAGGAACGCACCGGCGAGGTCATCGCCGCCCGGATGACCAAGACGATCGTCGTGCGCGTCGAACGCCGGTTTCGTCATCCGCGGTTCAAGAAGGTCTTGACGCGCTACAAGAAGCTTTACGCGCACGACGAGAAGAGCGAGGCCCGGCTGGGCGATCGCGTTCGCGTGCAGGAGACCCGGCCGATGTCGAAGCTGAAGAGCTGGCGGCTGGTGGAAATCCTGGAGCGGCGTCAGCCGATCACGCCGGTGGCCGGGAGTCCGGCAGGAGCCTGAAGTTATGCTGCAGATTCGTTCGATACTGGATGTGGCCGACAACTCCGGCGCGCGCCGGGCGGCGACGATCGGGGTGCTGGGGCGCAACCAGCGCTACGCGCGGGTTGGGGACGTGATCAAGGCCCACATCAAAGAGGCGTCTCCCGACGGGGTGGTCAAGAAGGGAGAGGTTGTGGATGCGGTGGTGGTTCGGACCCGGAACGCGATCCGCCGCAGCGACGGCTCGTATCTGCGGTTCGATTCCAACGCCATTGTCATCATCGACGCCGAGCACAATCCCAAGGGGACGCGCATTTTCGGGCCGGTGGCGCGCGAGTTGCGGGAGAAGCGGTTCATGAAGATCATTTCGCTGGCGCCGGAGGTTATCTAGTGCGGCCATGAAGACGCGGTTTCATGTCAAACGGGGCGAGGACGTCGTGGTCATCGCCGGGACCGAGAAGGGCAAGCGCGGCAAGGTCATCCGGGTGCTGCCGAAGAAGCAGCGGGTGATCATCGAGGGTGTGAAGATGATCAAGCGGCATATGCGCAAGAGCCAGCAGCATCCGCAGGGCCAGATCGTCGAGCGCGAGGGTTCCGTGCACCTCTCGAATGTCATGCGTGCGGAGGATTACGACGCGCGCGCGGCCAGGCGGGCGGCGCCGGCGACAGCGTGAAGCCATCAATTATGAAGCCGAGATTGCAGCGACGGTACGAGGAGGAGGTGCGCCCTGCGCTCAGGGAGAAGCGCCGGTATCGCAACGTCCACGAGGTTCCCCGACTGACCAAGATTGTGATCCGGATGGGGGTCAGCACCGCGCTCGAGAAGACGGCGCTCGAGGACGCGGCCAAGGACCTGGCGATGATCACCGGCCGGAAGCCCGTCGTCGACAAGTCGCGGAAGAGCGTGGCTAATTTCAAGCTGCGCAAGGGCCAGGCGATCGGCTGTCACGTGACGCTCCGGCGCGAGGTGATGTACGAGTTTTTCGACCGCCTCGTGGCGACCGCGCTGCCGCGCATCCGCGATTTCCGGGGGCTGAGCCCGCGGGCGTTCGACGGCCGCGGCAACTACTCGCTCGGCCTGGATGACCAGACGATCTTCCCCGAGATCGACCTGGACAAGATCAAGCGCCATCAGGGGATGGATGTGACGATTGTGACGTCCGCGCCGACGAACGAGGAGGCGCTGGACCTGCTCAAGCTGTTGGGCATGCCGTTTGCCGAAGGAAAGTGATATGTCGAAACGCTCCTGGATTGAACGCGACAAGCGGAAGCGCGAGACGGTGAAGAAGTATGCTGCGCTCCGCGCCGAGCTGAAGGCCAAGAAGGACTACGCGGGCCTGTCGAAGTTGCCGCGGGACGCGAGTCCCGTGCGCACGGTGAACCGCTGCCGGGTCACCGGGCGGCGGCACAGCCATCTGCGCAAGTTCGGGATCTCCCGGCTGACCTTCCGCGAGATGGCTCTTGGGGGTCTGATTCCCGGCGTCACGAAAGCCAGTTGGTAAATGCTATGACCGATCCGATTTCCGATCTCCTGAACCGGCTGCGCAATGCGAACCAGGCGTTGCTGCCGGCGATCACCCTGCCGCACTCGCGCCTTAAGGAGCACATCCTGCGGTTGTTCAAACGCGAGGGGTACATCGCCGATTACGCGGTCGAGGGCGACCGGGCCAAGACGCTCAAGGTCAGGCTCAAGTACAGCGGCCGGAAGGGGGTCATCGAGGGCCTGCGCCGGGTGAGCACTCCCGGATTGCGGCGGTATGTCGCGGCCACCGAGATTCCTCGAGTGCTCGGAGGCATGGGGGTGGCCGTTTTGTCGACGCCCCGCGGCGTGCTGACGGGCACCGAGGCCCGGCGGCTGAACGTGGGCGGTGAAGTGCTTTGTTACATCTGGTAACGCCGGAGATTCGCTTATGTCACGCATTGGTCGACAGCCCATCCAGGTGCCCACCGCCGTCAAGATCCAGGTGCAGGGTCGCACCGTGACGGTGGAAGGCCCCAAGGGCAAGCTGACGTTTGACCTGCCCCCGCGGACGTCCGTCCGGGTCGAGGGCAGCCAGGTGGTGGTGGCGCGGAGCAGCGATGACGCTGCGGCGAAGGCCATGCACGGGCTGGGCCGGGCGCTGCTCGCCAACATGATCCGGGGGGTCAGCGAAGGCTACGTCAGGAAACTTGAGATTCAAGGGGTCGGCTTCAAGGCCTCCGTGCAGGGGCGGACGGTGAATCTCGCGCTCGGGTTCTCCCATCCGATCCAGTATCCGATTCCCGACCAGGTCAAGGTGACGGTCGACGACAACACCAAGCTGACGGTCGAAGGTCCCGACAAGCAGGTGGTCGGGCAGGTGGCGGCTGATCTCCGGGGCTTCTATCCGCCGGAGCCGTACAAGGGCAAGGGCGTCCGCTACGTGGGCGAGCGGGTTGTGCGCAAGGAGGGCAAGACGGTCCAGTAACGCGGGCCTCCGGCCGCCTGCGCGGCCGGCGCCGCCGATTGTCAACCATGAGAACCGACAAGAAAATCAAACTCGCCCAGCATCGGCGCTGGCGGATCCGGAAGCTGGTCCAGGGCACGGCGGAGCGGCCGCGCATGAGCGTCCGGTTCACTGGACAGCATGTTTACGTGCAGTTCATCGACGATGTCCGCGGCGTCACCCTGGCCAGCGCCTCGAGTCGCGCCAAGGGCGTGGCGGAGAGCGGCCCCGCCAAGGCCAACGTGGCCGGAGCGCAGCGGATTGGGGCCATGGCCGCCGCGGCCGCCCGGGATCGGGGAATCACGACGGTGGTGTTCGACCGGAGCGGCGCGCGGTACCACGGCAAAGTCAAGGCGCTGGCGGATGCCGCCCGTGAGGCGGGACTGAAATTCTAACGTTATCCAGGAGAAGGTCGTGCCGGAATTCAACAGAACGAGCAGCAGCGAGGGCCGTTTCGGAGGGCGCGGAGGCGCCCGGCTGGGGCGGCGGAGTCGGGGCGCCGGCGAGGCGTCCGAGACCGGCGCCGACGGACGGCCGGTCGAGGATCTCACGGAGAAGGTGATCTACATCAACCGGTCCGCGAAGGTGGTCAAGGGCGGGCGCCGTTTCAGTTTCAGCGCGCTGGTGGTGGTGGGCGACCGCAAGGGCCGGGTGGGCCTGGGTCTGGGGAAGGCCGGCGAGGTGGCCGACGCGATCCGGAAGGGGGGCGAATCCGCCAAGCGCCATCTCCAGCGGGTGGCCCTGCTCGAGAGCACGCTGCCGCACGCGGTGACGGCCACGTACGACGGGGCGCGGGTGCTTCTGCGCCCGGCGTCGCCGGGCACCGGGGTCATCGCGGGCAAGACGGTCCGCGCCGTCCTCGAGTCCGCGGGGGTCCGCGACGTGCTCACCAAGTCCCTCGGCTCGAAGAACGCGGCGAATGTGGCGAAGGCGACCTTGAGCGCCCTCGCTCAGATGCGGTTGCGGGCCGACATTTACCGCCATCGGGGGCTGCCGGTTCCGGAGAAAAAGGCGGCCGCGGCGGCGACGCCGTCGGCGCCTGCGACCCCTGGGGCGCCCGCGGCTCCTGTCACCCCTAGTTGAGCCTGACTATGCGACTTCACACTCTCAAACCGCGCCCCGGGGCCAAACAGCGGACCAAGCGTCTGGGGCAAGGCGAATCCAGCGGCCACGGCCGCACCAGCGGCCGCGGTGGCAAGGGCCAGAGCGCCCGGTCCGGCAGCTCGATCCGCATCGGGTTCGAGGGGGGCCAGATGCCGTTGTTTCGGCGGATGCCGAAGCGGGGATTCAGCAACGCGCGTCACGCGACAAGGCTGCTGCCGGTGAACGTGGCCGCCCTGAACCAGTTCCCTGACGGCACCCGGGTTGACGAAGCCGGCCTGCGCAAGGCGGGTCTCGCCAGCGGCAGGGCGGATGGAATCAAGATCCTGGGAGACGGCGATCTGAAGCGGAAGCTGACCGTCTGCGCGCGCGCCTTCAGCGCCGCCGCCCGCGCGAAGATCGAAGGGGCCGGGGGTCGTTGCGAGCCGGTTTCGGAATTGCCGGTTGCCTGAGAGCCTTCATCGAGCCGTTATGTTCAAGGCCATCTTCAGCACCTTCGCCAACTGCTTCAAGATCCCGGAGTTGAAGTCTCGGATTCTGTTCACGGCGCTGGTTCTGGCGGTCTGCCGGCTGGTGGCCTTGATTCCGCTGCCGGGGCTCGACGGGGCAACGCTGGCCCAGTTTTTCGAGCAGAATGCGAGCAAGACGGGTGGGTTGCTGGGCATGTACAGCCTCTTCACCGGCGGCGCGCTCGAGCGGTGCGCGCTGGGCTCGCTGGGCATCATGCCGTACATCAGCGCCACGATCATCATCCAGTTGCTCAGCGCCGTGGTGCCCCAGCTGAGCAAGATGATCCGCGAGGAGGGTGGCCGGACGAAGATCATCCAGTATGGCCGCTATCTGACGGTGCTGCTGTGTCTCGGCCAGGGTTTCTTCATGGCCCTGAGCTGGGAGAATCCGGAGAAGGTGTTTGGCGCCGGCTTTCCGGGGAATCTGGTGCTGATGGAGAACCTGTGGGGATACCGGATTCAGACGGTGTTGTTCCTGACGACCGGGACGCTGCTGCTGATGTGGCTGGGCGAGCAGATCACGGACCGGGGGATCGGGAACGGGGTGTCACTGGTCATCACCATCGGGATTCTCTCGCGGCTGCCGATGGCGGCCACGGCCACGTGGATGAAGTTCTTTCCGCCCCGCGGGGTGCAGTCGAGCTGGAACTTCTTCCACGCCATCGCCCTGATCCTGCTGCTGCTGGCGGTCGTCGCCGCGGTCATCGCGGTGACCCAGGCGCAGCGGAAGATCCCGGTGCAATACGCCCAGCGGGCGGTGGGCCGGAAGGTGTATGCCGGGGGCACTTCGTTCATGCCTTTGCGCGTGAACTACGCGGGCGTGATGCCGATCATCTTCGCCCAGGCGATCCTGATGTTCCCGGAGAAGATCTTCTATTCCCTGGCGGGGCTGACGCGGGAGGGATCGCCGGCCCTGTCGAAGCTGTGCGAGGGCATCTACGTGCAATTGCAGCACGGGACCTTCACCTACCTGACCCTGGAAGGCCTGATGATCCTCTTCTTCTCGTACTTCTGGGTGGCCACCCAGTTCAACGAGATTCAAATCGCCGACGATCTCAAAAAATATGGGGGTTACATCCCCGGAGTCCGGCCGGGCCAGCACACGAGCGATTTTCTCCATCGGGCGATGAGCCGGATCACCCTGGCCGGGGCGATTTTCCTGGCGATCATCGCGGTGCTTCCGACGCTGCTCTTCCGATGGGTGGACGTGCCGTTCGAGATCGGGCAGTTTTTCGGCGGCACGAGCCTGTTGATCACCGTGGGCGTGCTGCTGGACACGATGCGGCAGATGGAGTCCCACCTGCTGATGCGTCACTACGACGGGTTCCTGAAGAAGGGACGCATCCGCGGCCGCTTTTAGGATCGACGGCGAAAGGGGCCCATGCGCCCGGAGCTACAGAGTGCATTGTTCTTTGGCAGGGAATGCCCGGGGGAGGCCTGGCGTCCATGATCGTCCTGAAGAACGAGCGGGATCAGGAGGGGATGCGGGCCGCCGGCGGGGTGGCGGCGCAGGTTCTTGACGACGTGGCCCGCTTCGTGGCCCCCGGGGTGACGACGCGGGACATCGACCGGTATGCAGCGGGCCGGATCCGGCACTATGGGGGGCGGAGTGCCTTCCTGGGGTATCGGAAGTATCCGTGTCACCTGTGTGTCTCGGTGAACGACGAAGTGGTACACGGGATCGCGGGTGATCGGCGACTGCAGTTTGGCGACGTGGTAAGCCTGGACGTGGGGGTGTCGTACGGCGGGTTCATCGGCGACACGGCGCGGACGGTGCCCGTCGGCGGGTGCACTCCGGAGGCCCAGCGGTTGATGGACGTGACCGAGCGGGCCTTGCACGAGGGCATCGCGCGGGCGCTGGCCGGCAACCGGGTTGTCGACATCTCGCGGGCGGTGCAGCAGTGCGTCGAGTCCAGCGGCCTCAGTGTGGTGCGGGAATTCGTGGGGCACGGCGTGGGACGCGCCATGCACGAGGAACCGAAGGTGCCGAATTACGTCGACGGGCAGCCGTCGCCGCGGCTGCGGCCCGGGATGACGCTGGCGATCGAGCCGATGGTGAACGCCGGGCGGCCGGACGTACGGATTCTCGAAGACGGCTGGACGGTGGTGAGCGAGGACGGTTCGCTCTCGGCGCACTTCGAGCACACGATTCTGGTGACCGAAGGGGCGCCGGAGATACTGACGTGCATCGGACCGGGAACTATCGCGCCGACGCGGTGATCGTCGAGGTGTGGAACGAGCGTGTGGCGCAGGCGCAGCTGGCGAATGGTCACCGGTTTGCGCTCTGGGTGCCCCGCCGGGGTCGGGGGGCAGGATTCAGGCTGGCGGTCGGCCAGCGGGTTGCGGTAGACTTCACGCCTTGTGACTTGAGCAAGGCCCGAGTGGCGGTGGAATAGGACGAGAGCGACATGAAAGTACGCGCATCAGTGAAGAAGCTCTGCGAGCACTGCAAAGTGGTGCGGCGCAAGGGTGTGATCCGGGTGATCTGCACGAACGCCCGGCACAAGCAGCGGCAAGGTTAACCGAGACGGATTATGGCACGAATTCTTGGTGTGGACATTCCGGGGGAGAAGCGCATCGACGTGGCCCTGCGCTACGTTTATGGCATCGGCCCATCGAACGCACGCGCGATCCTTGACCGGGCCCAGATCGACCCGTCCATCCGGGCCAAGAGCCTGACGGAACAGCAGCTCTCCCAGATCGTGCATGCGATCCAGGAGGGCAAGTACGTCATTGAAGGCGATCTGCGACGCGAGATTGGCCTGAACCTGAAGCGGCTTCAGGCGGTGAAATGCTACCGCGGCGTCCGGCATCTCCGTGGATTGCCGGTGCGCGGTCAGCGCACCCAGACTAACGCCCGCACCCGCAAGGGGCCGCGAAAGACCGTCGGCGTGGTCCGGAATCCCAACGCCAAGACTGGCATCCACTAATCCCACCCCTGCTTATGGCTGACGAGACCAAATCGGAAAAGCCGGCCCCCAAGAAGGAGGCCAAGCCCGAAGGCGCCCCGGTGGAAAAGGCGGCGCCCAAGGCGGCAAAGAAGTCGGCGGATGCGACCTCCGCGGCCGCACCGGCGGAGAAGCCGGCCCGTGCGCCGAAGAAGGGGGCGGAAGCGCCCGCGGCGGGGGGCGAGGCGGGCAAGGCGGCGGCGCCTGCGGATGCGAAAGCCGCCCCGGCGGGTCCGGTGGCGGGGACCGCGCCCACGGCCGCGGACTTGCTGGCCGACGAGATGGCCGGCAAGAAGATCATTCGGGCCAAAGGCGCGAAGAACATCACCGCCGGCGTGGCGCACATCCTGGCAACGTTCAACAACACCCAGGTGGCCATCACCGACATGCAGGGCAATGTGATTGCATGGTCGACGGCGGGCAAGGTGGGCTTCAAGGGCTCGCGCAAGAGCACGGCGTTTGCCGCGCAGCAGGTGGCCCAGGACGCAGCCCGGCAGGCGATGGCGCACGGCATGCGGGAGGTTGAAGTCCAGGTGCGGGGTCCGGGTTCAGGCCGCGAGTCGGCCATCCGGGCGCTCCAGGCGATCGGCCTCGAAATCAGTCTCATCAAGGATGTCACCCCGGTGCCGCACAACGGTTGCCGGCCGCGCAAGAAGCGGCGCGTGTAGTGCTCCGAACCCCCGACAGGAGAATCTCGAACTCAACGATTGACCCATGGCTCGCTATACAGGACCCCGCGTTCGCATCAGTCGCCGGTTTGGCATCCCGATTTTTGGTCCGACCAAATACCTCGAGCGCCGCAATTACGGGCCGGGCGTTCACGGTCCAAAATCGCGGCGGAAGCCCACGGATTACGGCCAGGGCTTGATCGAGAAGCAGAAGCTCCGGTACTACTACGGCCTGATGGAACGGCAGTTCCGCGGGGCGTATGAGCGCGCCCTGCGGCGACGCGGGGTGACCGGGGAGACGCTCCTGCAGATCCTCGAGACGCGGTTGGACAACGTCGTGTATCTGCTGGGCTTCGCGAGCACGCGCGCCGCCGCCCGCCAGATGGTCAACCACGGGCATATCCGGGTGAACGGGCGCAAGGTGGGGATTCCCTCCCACGCGCTGCGGGTGAACGACGTGGTGGAAGTGCGAGACCGGAGCGTCTCGCGGCAGATGGCGACCAAGAACCTCGAGGCCTCGACGAGCCGGGCGGTGCCGGACTGGCTGCAGCTGAACAAGGAGGCCTTCCGGGCAACGGTCGCCCGGGTGCCGACGCGCGACGACATCCAGCCCATCGCCAACGAACAGGCGGTCGTAGAGTTTTATTCCCGCTGATCCCATGGCGTCCGAGTGGGCGCCGACAGAGCAATTATAAGGGTCTGCCGCTGCCGCGGGAGGCGTGGCGGGCCAGGTTAAAATTGCACCAGAACCATGCCAGTCCGATTAGGTCGGTTTGAAATGCCCAAGCGGTTGACTCGGGATGAGGCGACCGCCACCAAGATGTACGCCCGGTTCACGGCGGAGCCGTTTGAGACCGGGTATGGCCACACCGTGGGGAACGCGCTGCGCCGCGTGCTGATCTCCTCGCTCGAGGGGGCTGCGATCACGTCGGTCAAGATCGACGGCGCGATGCACGAGTTCACCACGATCGATGGGGTCCTCGAGGATGTCACCGAGATCGTGCTCAACCTGAAGCGGGTGAAATTCCGCGCCCATTCGCGGGAACCGCAGACGCTGCTGCTCTCCGTGAACCGCGAGGGGCCCGTGACCGCGGCCGACATCCAGTTGAACCAGCACCTGGAGCTGGTCAACCCCGAGCAGGTCATCTGCACGCTCGACAAGAAGAAGAAGTTCGAGATGGAGCTCGAGATCAAGGTGGGGCGTGGATTCTACCCGTGGGAGGAGAACAAGAAGGTCGACCAGCCGATCGGCGTGATCGCAATCGATTCGCTCTTCTCGCCGGTGACCCGCGTGCGCTACAGCGTCGAGGCCGCCCGCGTCGGGCAGCGCACCGACTATGACAAGCTGATTCTCGAGATCTGGACGGACGGCCGGATCGAACCCCACGACGCCCTCGTCCAGGGCGCCTCGATTCTCAAGAAACACCTCGAACCGTTCTACAACTTCGACGAGAACGCGATCCAGTTCGAGGAGGTGGTGGACTCGCAGGACGAGGAGCGGATGCGCCTGCGCAAGCTCTATCAGATGAGCGTCAACGAGATCGAGCTGAGCGTGCGCGCGGCCAACTGCCTCAACAACGCCAACATCACCACCGTCGGCCAGCTGGCCATGAAGACCGAGCAGGAAATGCTCAAGTACCGCAATTTCGGCAAGAAATCCCTCAACGAGATCAAGGAGAAGCTCGCCGCCCTCGGCCTGACCCTGGGAATGAACATCGATGCCTCCCTGGTCGAAGCGCCGCGCGAGGAGCCGCGGACGTCTTAACCCCCTGTCAACCCCCTGTCGAGCGCCGTATGCGACATCTCAAGCGCACTGCCAAGTTGGGCCGGACCGGCGAGCATCGCAATGCCATGCTGGCCAATCTGGTCTGCAGTCTCATCAAACACCGACGGGTTACCACGACGCTGGCCAAGGCCAAGGCCGCAAGGCCCGTGGCCGAAAAAATGGTGACCCTGGCCAAGGCGGGCAGCCTCCACGGCCGCCGGCTCGCTTCCGCACGCCTCCGGCAGGACGAGGAAGCGGTGCGTATCCTCTTCAAAGAGGTCGCACCCGCCCACAAAACCCGGCCCGGCGGCTACACGCGCATCATCAAGATGCTCCGACGACCCGGCGACGCGGCCGAAATGGCCATCCTCGAGTGGGTGGACTCGGCGGCGCCGATGCCGGCCGCGGAAGGAGCTTCGGGGGAGGCAAATGCCGCCACGCCCGCCGCGCCCGCTGCCGAAGCGGCCCCCAAAGCCTGACGCCTGAGGCGACCCGCGGTCAGTCGATCCAAAGCGTGGGATCGTTCCAGAGGCGTTTCAGGAGCCGCGCATCCGCGGGCGGCATGGGATAGTGCCTGAGCTCCTCCGCCGTCACCCAGGCCAGAGCCGCACAACCGATTGCCTTGGGCTCGCCGGACCGCAACCGGCATCGATAGAACTCGATGTGCACACGGCAGTCCGGATAATCGTGATCGATGGTGTCCACGTGCGGGCCCACGTCGACGTCAATCGTCAGTTCCTCCTGCAGCTCACGGCGAAGGGCCTGTGAGAAGGTCTCCCCGCGTTCGCACTTGCCCCCGGGGAATTCCCAGAGGCCGCCCAGGGTGTCCCTGGGGCGGCGCCGGGTCACCAGGACCCGGCCATCCTTGAAGACGAGACCGGCCGCCACCTGGATCACGCGGTGGCGGGGTGCGGGCTTCATGCGGGGTGCTTGCTCTGAATCAGCGGCCGGTCAGGCGGGATCAGGGGGTGGCCGGCTGGGCGGCCGGGGCGGCGTTGGTTGCCGCCTGGGGCGGAGCATTGGTCGGGGCAGGCGCCGGTTTCACCACGGTGGTGGCGATGGCGGACGCATTGGTGACCGCAAGCTTGGGGTACTGCTGAAGGAGAAGCTCCTTGTGCATGGCGGCCTGCATGGCGGCCTGTCCGGCTCCCGCCAGGCGGCTGAGCTCGTCATAGACCCGGAACGCCTGATCCGGCTGGTTCTTCGATTCGTAGATGGCGCCCATGGCCAACTGGGCGCGCGCGGCGACGGACTCCGTCGGGTACTGGTTAACAATGCCCTGGTAGGCGCCCAAGGCCTCATCCATCTTGTCGAGCGCATCCAGGCTGGAAGCCACGCCCAGGGCGGCCACCGGCGCCAGCAAGCTCCCGGCATGCTGCTTCCGGAACTCCTCGAACCGGGTCTGGGCCTCTGCGTAACGGCCTTCGGCGTAGAGGTTTCCCGCGGCAAGAAGGAGCGCGCGTTCTCCGGCGCTCGTCGAAGGGTATTCCTGCGCTACTTTCAGAAGATCCCCGACTGGAACCAGAGTGGAACCCTCCGGGGTCGCCGACGGCCGGATGGCGAACAACGCCCGATTCGCATCCACCTCGGTCTGCTGGATGTGCCATCGGTAAACGTAAACCACCACGATGAGGGCGAGCACCGCAACGCTCCCCCAGATCACGCGCTGCTTGTTCAGCTCAAGCCACGCGAGAAACTCGTAGAACCACGTCGACTCCGTTATCTCCGGCTGCATAAAGTCTGTGAATTCTTCGGGCGAACGCCAAAAAGGCAAGCGTAAACCGGTGCGTAAACCGGTGCTTTTCCGGGTGCGCGCGTCCGGTGAGTCGGTGCGTCGGGCAGAGCGCGCTGTCCCCAGCGCGCCGCGGGAGAACCGGTTCGCGGACTGCTGGTGGTGGCGGGCAACGGAGTCTTGCCCGCCGCAGCTTCGGCGAAGGTCGAGCCCGCCCTGCCGCGCGGCGGTGCGGACAGGGGGATGCGGGAAGGCGGCGGTGTACCATTCGGTGACGGCTCTATCGGGGTTCGCCCGGGTGACAAGGGCCGCGCCACACGCTGCCGCCGAAGGTGGTGAGGTGCATTTGCGATTCGAGGCGCGGGTCGAACTCGACGCGCTGGACATTCGAGAAGGGCAGTGCGTCGAAGGGTTCCCAGGACTGACCCAGGTTGCGGGAGAGCCAGAGGCCGGCGCCCGGGGCGCCTTCGGTGAGGGTCATGTAGATCCAGCCCTCGCGCTGGGGGTGAAAATAGCCGCCGAAGGTCTGGGGTCCCTGCCGTCCGATGCGCCGCCAGGAGCGCCCGGCGTCCTCGGTCAGGTAGAGCCCGCCTGACGTGTCGCCCCGGCCCGCGTCGCAGGCGCCCAGGAGAATGCGGCGGCTGTCGCGCGGGTGGACGGAGAAGTCCTTGATGTAGAGCAGGGGCTGGGAGCTGTTGATCTGTTCCCAGGATTCAGCGGCGTCCTTCGAGCGATAGAGTCCCACGCCTTGCCGGATGAGCGGCGCGTTGGCGGAGGGGCGCTTGGCGCAAATGCTGGCGTAGAGCGTGCCGTCGGCGTGCAGGATCACGCGAGAGACGCGCAGGTTGTCGGGGTGCCCGAGGCCGTTGCTCTTGAGGGTCCAGGCAAGGCCGCCGTCCGTGGACTTGAAGACGCCGGCGTCGAAGACACCGGCGTACAAGGTCCGGGCGTCGCTGGTGGATTGGGGATTGAGCACGATCGAGGTGACGGGCTTGGGCGGGAGGCCCCGGGTCACGGGTTTCCACGAAGCCCCGAAGTCCGTCGAGAGGCAGACGCCGCCGGGGCGTTGGTGGCCGTGGCGTTCGGAGATGATGTTGTCGTTGGGGATGTCGTGGACGTCCGAGAAGGCGCCCCAGATCTTCCCCGCGATATCCGGGTCCAAGGCGAGTTCATAGCAGGTATTCCGCCATGGGGCCCATGTTTTCTGGTTCCACCACCGCCAGGTTCGGCCGCCGTCGAGCGAGCGGGAGAGGCCGATGTCGGTATAGGCGATGTAATGGCGTTGGGGGTCGTGGGGATCGATCGAGTAATGCCAGGTGGTGGTGACGACGAGGCCGTTGCAGACCCAGGCGGTTTCGGGGCCGGGGGGTTGCGGGCCTGCGGGGTAGGTGCTGCCGACGAACCACGAGACGCCGCCGTCGTGGGTGATATGCGGTTCGGTGCGGACCAGCATCACGCGGTTGGGATCGGTGGCGCAGATCGCGATGCCAAAGGGCGTTTCACCGCCTTTGTAGCATTGTCCGGTCGAGGCGGTGACGAAATCATGGGCCACGTTGAACTGGGGGAAGCGGGGATCCTGGAAGTAGGTGGCGCGCCAGGAGTCGCCGCCGTCATCGCTGCGGTAGACCGTGTCGCTGTGGGGCGGATGGAATCCCGTGCTGGTGTTGAGCGCGTAGACCGTGCGGGGCTGGGCGTCGGTGGTCAGGAGACCGTGGTACTGGGCGATGGGGCCGTAGGCGTAGGCGTCGGCCTCGCGCGTCTCCGTGTTGAGAGCGGCGGTCATAGCGGACTGCCAGGTCTCGCCCCGGTCTCGGGACCGGTAGATGCCGCCGTGGAAGGTGCCGTCGACGGTCTTGCTCCGGACAGCGCAATAGAGCATGACCGTGCCGGTGTCGGGATTCGAGCCGCCGGCGAACGCCTGGATCTCGGTCCAGGGCAGACCCCCGGTGCGTGCCGTCCACGAGGCGCCGATGTCGTCCGACTGCCAGATGCCGCGGTCGGTGGCGGCGAAGAGCGTGCGGCCCTTCCGGGTGCGGTCGAAGTGGAAAGCGATCAACGGGCCGACGGGGCCGTTGCAGGTCTGCCACGTCACGCCGCCGTCGTGCGATCGGGCGCATCGGCCGTTGGCGGTTCCGGCCAGCATCAGCGCGGGGTCGGCGGGGTTGATGGCGATCTCGCCGAAGAGGGCTTCGTTCAGGTTGCCGATGGCGGTGAAGGTCATGCCGCGGTCGCGGCTGATCCGGAGTCGGCCGTTGGAGGAGGCGAACAGGACATTGCGGTCGGTGGGATGGAATGCAGGACGACAGCGGGTGTCGCTGCGGAGCTGGGCGTGATGGATCATGCGCCAGTTGCGGCCGCCGTCCTCGGAGAGGTAGACGGCGCTCATGTCGCAATTGAGGATGAGAAGATCCGGGTCGGCGGGGGAGATGGCCGGGGTGAACATGCCGCCGCCACCGGACAGGCCAACGGGCTCCCACCCGATCGCCTGCGGTGTGGCAGCGGGGGCTGGCAGGGACGAATTGATGCCCAGCAGAAGCCCGCAGAGAAGACCCGAAGCCGAACGCCGGCCCGTTGCGCGGAGAGTGGGTGCGTTCATAAGGCGAAGAACCTGTTGCATTCCTCCTGTGTAACGTTGTCGGGGCCGCCGGTTCAATACTGAGCAAGGCGTTGTCGGCCATTCCAGTGCCGATCGACACGCTCACGCTGTATGTGGGGCCGGCCCGCTCGGACGCGTTGACGGCGGCGATCCTGGCAACCCGGCCGAGACGCGTGATCTTCAATCCCGGTACGGAGAATCCCGCCCTCGGTGAGGGCGCCGCGGGAACGATCCCCGTTCACCCTTCACCCGCCGCGGTCAGCGTCCGCCTTCGCTGAGGGTTCCAACTCAGCGATAAAGTGCCAGGTTTATAGTAGGTCACTCCACAGTAGCCCCTTGTCAGGGAGACTATTAGCCTGTCACCTTGTTGTCACCCGGAGTGAAGTGAACGGGGGAGGCGTCCACGGTCGATTATTGCAACCACTGCACGCGGTAGAATCGTTGGGTGATTCCCGCGGCAGCCGGGTCGGGGACGGTGATTTGGGCATCCGGCGACTGGGGAATGGCCTGCAGCAGTTGCCACTCTGCGGCCACCAGGTCCTCGCAGAACTCGACCCGATAGGCTTGGCCCACCACTGCCGGGAAGCTGAGCCATAGGCCGCTCGGCTCGAGTCGCGCCGTCAGCGCGAACGGATCGGCCGGTTCCGGGACTTGTCCGGGGGTCCCGTTCACCGGTCCCACACGCCATGAGGCCGGGTCGTTGCCATAAGCCCCGACCGGGTCGCGCTCGACACTCGACCCGGGGGTTGGGGTCGGCCAGGGCGGGCCGGTGCGGTAGGTCACGTGATCGACCCGATGGAAGGGGACGGTGCCATCAGTTTCCGGAGGGCCGGGCTGCAGCAGCGTGAGCGTCTCGCCATCGGCCGAGAGCGCGCCCGGCCAAGGGCCGAAAACGGGGAGGTTCGGCTCGACCGGGTACTGCGTGCGAAAGACCGCGGGGTCGGCGGCGCACACGATCAAGGCCGATGACCCGGGGAGAGTGGTGCCCGGCGGGAACGCAAACTCGCCGACGCCCTTCAGGATCCAGACGTTCGTGGGATGGGCGGGATCGTGGAGCGGGACATCGGCGGTCGAGAGGTTGGCGAGCTCAACGAATGCGGCCTTGCCGGGGGTCGGGAAGAACAGGATCTCGCTGAGCACGACGGGGCCGACGCGGGGCAAGGCGTTGGGAGCCCCCGGCGTGGGGGTGCGGAGCTCGGTGAAGTCGCACGCGCCGTCCGAGCGTTGGTACACGCCCAGGGGCTCGTCGAGCGGGACCGCCGGCAAGTCAGCGGTGTCGAGGAACCGGAGCACGTTTGTGCCGGCCAGCTCGAGCAGGAACGCCTCATCGCCGCGGCTGCTGAAGGCGAAGCCGAGCTGGGTTGCCGTCAGGACCATGAACGCGCCCGGATCCAGCCGGGTGCCGGACGGGAACGTCCAGCGTGCGGGTTGACCGAGGCGGTCCGTCAGGGCGCAGCCGGTGAGGTCCGCCGGCTCGGGACCGGCGTTGACCAGCTCGATCCAGTCCTCGCCGGTCGAGGGATGGGAGAGGACCTCGCTGATGCGGACCGCGCTGACGAAGGGATCGAGCCGCCCGGGCGAACCGTGCCGGAGCGAGCTGGCACGCCAATGGCGGCCGTCGGCCATGTGCAGTCCGATCTCCGTGTCGGTGGCGTTCGAGGGCGGGAAGACCTGGAGCTCGAGCGTGCTGCCGCCGCCGTCGGCGCGCTCGGGCCAGTCATCGCCTGTTTCGTAGGGCACCGCCGCGAGAACAACGCTGTTGGCTGCCAGCAGCTCGAGGGTCTCGCCGGCGTTGTTCAGGCTTCCCGACCAGGGGCCAACCACGGTGAGATCCGGCGTGTACCAAGGCGAACCCGGCGTCTGATATCGTGCCCGGAAGGCGTCGGGATTCTCCGCCACGAGGACAAAGCTGCCGGGGTCGATCACGAAGCCAGTCGGGAAGACGTAGCGCACCGCGTTGCTGAGGGTGACGCCCGAGAGATCGAGCACGTCGGGTGACAGGTTCCACAGCTCGACGAACTCGCATTCGTCGTCGTCCTCAGGGTGGTAGTGGATCTCGGTCACCAGCAGGTCTCTGGCGGCTGGCGGGCGGCGGGCGGCGAGTAGGAACTGCGGCTGTGCCAGGGCGGACCATTGGCCGGCGGGGCTGCGCACGCGGGCGTTGAGGGTGAGGTCGTCGGTGACGGTGACGGCGCCGGGCGACCAGACGCGCGCCGTGGCGGAGACGCCGCCGCCTGGGAGCCGCGGGTCGCTGCCATCGATCGTGTAGTAGATGGTGCCGGTCGTCGAGGTGAGCTGCGGCTGGAACCCGTTGGTGACGACGCCGCCGTACCGGTTGAAGCCAGGCGGATCGAACGTCGGATAGAGCCCTGCGCCGCGAAGGTAAGTGATCAGCTGGGATGTCCGGCCTGGGAACAGGCTGGACCGGATGGTGGTGGCGGCCGACTCCCAGTTGGCCGGCGTGCGGTAGCCCCAGCGGGCGCACTCGGCCAACAGGCTGTCGTGGATCTCGAGCATCCGGGCTGCCAGGCGGGCGTCGTTGGCGGCGGGGGTCAGGGCGCCGTTGTTGTAGCAGTGCCGGTAGATCCGGTCTGCGAGCAGCGCTTTGAAATCGGGGTGATTCTCGGTTGCGAGGCTGCCGAAGAGATCGCCCGGGCCGCGCCGTCCCGTGCGATTCAGGCCCATCGCGCTCGTCCTCAGGAACCCGTCCGCGTCGGCGAGCCAGAACTTGAACCCGCTCCCGGCGGCCAGGGGGCCGCACGCGCGGAACTCGGACTCGGCGTTGCCGTAGTTCCAGAGCAGCATGAAGTCGATGAGGTGCGGGACATCCAAGTACGGCCGGACGGCGGCGTAGGATTGCCGGAGGGCGAGCACGCGCTCCCAGGGCTGGATGTCGGGCGGTTCGGGCGCGCCGATGACGAAATCGTCGCCGACGTTGTCGTTGCCGCGCACCACGACGTAATCCTCCTTCGACCCGCCGAGGTAATCGGCCAGGAACGGTTCGACGAGCATTTCCCGGCAGTCGTACTGGCCCCAATAGACGCCGTTCAGGTAGAGGTGCACGAAGCGCCCGTGCGGATTCAAGCTCCGCATGTCGAGCAGGGTGTCCTCGACAAACCGGCCCGCCATGTAGAAACCGCGCTCGACCATGTCCTGCGAGCCGGAGCGGAAATCGAGTTCGTCGAAGGACGTCCGGGCGAGCGTGCCCCGGTCGAAGCCGTCGAACAGGGGCACGTGCAGTCGGGCGTCGCCGTACCGGGCGCGGCACTTCATGCGGATGCTGCGCTTGGCGAACTGGGTCCAGGCATTGCCGAATCGCGAGATGCCGCAGTTGACCTGGACGGGGTCGGCGCCGTTGGGCCAGAGGACTTCGAGCGAGCCTTCCCGTTCCTCGTACTCCGGCTCGCCCGGCAGGCAGATCGAGATCGAGGGCAGGGCGAGCAGCCCCGGTTTCATCCGCGCCGCATAGCGGGAATCCCGGGTGATGGCGGTGTTCATCACCGGGGACGTGATGACGTCGTCGACGAAGAGGAACGTCTTCGTCTGGATCCGGGACGGCTTGCAACCGGCGCGGACCGCCTGGACGCGGACCGCGGTGGTGCGGGTGATGGGCAGGCTGCTGGCGTAGACGCGCGTGGGCTCCGAGCCATCGAGCGAGTAGCGGAGGGTGGCGCCAGGGCTCTTGTTGTCCAGGGTGAGCGTGAAGCCGGTCTCGTAGAAGCCGCGGGCGTGGCTCCAATCCGGCGGCTCGACCCAGCCCTCGTATGCCACGGCAGCATTCACGCTGCCCGGGGTGGGTTCGAGAAATCTCCAGGCGCCCTCGAGATCGCGCCCGTAGGCGAGATCGGTGTCCAGCGCCGGATACGTGACGCGGTCGAGGACCGTCACGCCGTCGCTTGCGGTGAGGATGAGTTCGCCCCCGTCCTTGGCGAGGCGGAACCCGGCGTGCAGGTGCCCGGCAGGATCGCGCGGGTTGTCCCGGCCCGAGGCGAATACGATCAGCATGCTGTGCGGGGCCAGGGTCGTGGCAGGAAAGGTCCACTGCATCGGGGACGCCGGGTTGTCGCTCAAACCGCAGCCGGTCAGGTCCACGGCTTCGTTCCCGGGATTGCGCAGCTCGATCCAGTCGGGGGCGTCATCGTAACCGTCTTTCAAGGCGTACCGGTTCTCAGCGACGATCTCGCTGATCCGGACGGGGAGGGGCGGGGAATCCACCAGGACGGTGACGGCGCGGGTGAACAGGCCGGCTGCATTCGAGGCGACGAGGATGAACTCGGTCGAGTTCGTCAGCCTCAAGGTCAGGCGGCCCACGCCTTGGGGGTCGGTCGCCGCGCCGACGGAGCCGAGGGCGGGACGGAGCTCGACGCGGCGAACGTCATCGACAGTCCACGAGAGCATCACCTCCCCGCCGGGCGGGACCTGGGGTGCCGAGGCGTCGAAGGCGAGAATGCCGACCTGGTTGGTGGGGCGTCCGAACACTTCGACCTCCCGGAAGCCGATGTAGAACTCGATGCCGCCGGCCGGGTCGGTGCGCTGTTTGTCTTCGAGGCCCACCCGGACATAGCGGGCGAACCGCGGCCCGTTCAAGTCGAGGTCGAAGGTGTCGGGGGTTCCGGTGAGCTTTTGGGCGAACACGGACTCGTGGTCGCCGTCGTAGAGGCGGACGGTGGCGTTGGTGAGGCGGCCGCCGATTCCGCTGGCGGCGATGGCGCGGACGCCGTACAGGGCGCGGGCCGCACCCAGGTCAACCTCCCAATAGCCGTCCACGGTCCGGAGCGTCGTCTTGGTTTCCGTGGCGAAATTGTCGTCGTTGGCATTGCCTGCCGGGGCCACGGTGTTGTCCAGGCGCAGCATCCAGCTCGGCTGGAACGAGGCGAGGTTGTTGGTGACGGGCACCGGCGGACCGGTCGCGGGGCGCAGGAGGTTGGTGGCGCCCGAGAACGCGCGGGCTTCGGCGAGGGTGACGTAGTAATTCCCGCCGCCATTGGCCAGACCGGCTTCGAGTCCCACGCGCAGCCAGCGTCCCAGGGTGCCGGAGGGAGGCGAGTAGCTCCACGTGCCGCCCAGGCCCGGGTTGGTCAGGGTGGCCGACGCCACGCTGTTCGACGCGGCGTCATAGATCCGCAGCACGAGACCCTCGAGGCGGTTGTCGCAGCAGCTGCTCCGGTTGACGATCTCGACGCGGTCGATGGGGTGGGCCCGGCCGAGATCGGCCATCCAGCCGCTGTCGGCAAGGTCGGCCGTGTGCGTGAAGGTGTCCGGATTGTCATCCACCGCGTTCTCCGCGGGGAATCCGCCGTATTCGCTCGACTGCCAGACCCGCGTCGCGTTGGTCGAGGCCAGGATCGGTCCCGGTCCGTAGGGCAGGTCGGCGACGCCGAACGCGCGCACCTCCGCCAGGCCCACCCGGTGATTCCCGGCATCGTTGGCTTGCGTCCCGGGAAGGCCGATCCACACGGTTCGGGCGAGCGTGCCGGCGGGCAGCGGGAGGAGCAGGGTGCCGCCGGGACCGGGATTCGCGAGGTTCGTCGCGAACACGACCTGATCGTCCAGGTTGAGCAGGTGCAGCGTCAGGCCGCCCATCTCGGCGTCGTGGGGCGCCGCGCGATTGACGAGCTCGATCCGGTCCATGGGGAACGGACGGCCCAACTGCGCTTGCCACCAGCTTCCTGGCTCGTCCCGGGTCAGGCTGAAGGTCGCTGCGGCGCCGTCGACGGCGCGGGCGGCAGTCTGGTCGGCTTGGGCGTCGGTGGATTGCGCGACGGTCGGGAAGGGCAGGCGGGCACTCGAGGCCGTGGCGCCGATGAAGTAGGCGAAGCCGGTGCCAGCGAACGGGTTGGCGTTGGCGGATCGGTCGGCGATCCCGTGGCCGGGGATCCAGGAGACAGGAACCACGCCGGCGGGAGCCGGCGGAAACCGGAACACGTACCGGTCCGGCGCCACGACCGTGAGGTTCGTCGCCGCGATCCCGTTGATCTCGAGGTCGGCGGCGTCAACGCCCTGGACCCGTTCGCTAAACCAGACCTCGATTTGGGTGAGGGAGGACGCGGTTTCCCCAAGAGGCGGGATCACGGCGGCCACGACCGGCGGCGCGGTGTCCCGGACGCGCGGTTGCCAGATGGCGTCGAGGGTGAGGCCCAGCACGATGTCTGTGCTGCCAGGGTCATTCTGGTGGACCTCGGCGGCGAGGAGGTTGGGGCCGGCAACGAGGTTGGTGGCCGGGATGTCGAAGGGGCCTTCCCACGTGGCGTTGCCGACGGTGCGATTGGCCAGGGTGGCGTAGGCAATCGGGGTCAACGGCATCCCCCAACGAAACGCCGCGGCCCCGTTCAGATGCAGGACGAAACCGTCATCAACGACGGTGTTCGCCTCGAGACGCACGGCGTAGGCCTCCGCGAGGTTGTTGGTGAACCGGGCGCGGAAATAGCAGGTCGCCGGGAGACTGCCAGCGGTGAGCGGGAGTTGGGTCGTCTTGGCGGCTGGCAACCCGGAATCCTCGAGGTAGAGCAAACCCCCGCCGACGGTCCAGGCGGCATCCGCATAGCCGGGATCGGTCCAGGCGGCGCCGAGGTCGGTTTTGGTGACGTTGTAGCGCCAGGGATGGATGATCTCGATGAGGCGGTTCGTCTGGCTCGGGCCCGGCATGCCGAAGTCGATCGTCAGCACGGCCGGTGGACTGAGGAGGACGTCGTTGGCATCAGCGACCTGCACGGTGAACTGGGCCTGGTCGTCCGTCGCGGCGGTCGTGAACGCCAGGGTGCTCGCCGCCGCACCGCTGATGGCGACGCCGTTTCGGAACCATTGGTAGGTCAGGGGCGCCGTCCCGCTCGCCTCGGCCCGGAAGGTCACCGGATCACCGAGGAAAATCGTCTGCGATCGTGGCGGTTCCGTGATGATCAGCGGATCGGCGGACGCCGTGACCGCGACGAGGAGCCCGAGCCACCATAGCCCGGGAATCGCACAAAAGAACCGGTGCCAGGATTCTCGGGCTTGTCGCCTCCGGACCAGCGGGTGCGCGCCGTTGCAGGGTCGAGTCCGCACGGACGGAGACTATCGCGGCCGTCCGGGGCGGCGCCAGTCCCTTCCTGCCGTTGACCCGCGGATCAGTCTCAAGGGGCTGTGCCGTTGGGTGCCTCGTGCTGGTCAGGGAAGGCAAACCGCGGGGGGAACGAAGCACCGGACCTCTCCCTCCTCTGCGGGCTCGGCGTGCTCTGCGGGAATCCGTGCAAGCCGGTGCACCCGGTCGGTCACCGGCTTTGCGGGTCTCGCGCAGAGAGCGCAGAGCGCGCAGAGGAAGGAAAGGGAGGGGGACTGCCCGCGGATCTCAGATGAGGGGGGGAGGACCGAGGACCGAGGACAGAGGACAGAGGACCGACGGATGACGTCTTGTTCCCCTATCCTTGGCGTCTTGGCGCCTTCGAGCCTTTGCGTTCTCTTCCGGGCGGGGCAGTCACCGCAAAGGCGCCAGGACTGAAGGGCGCAAAGAAGGAGTCGGTGTTCCGGCTGGAGGGTGCGCTACCGGGCGCCGTGACCGTGGCGGCGCCGGAAGCGCGCAGGCGAGTCGCCGATGACGCGCTTGAACACCCGGCTCAAGTAGTAGCGGTCGGGGAAGCCGGTCAGGTCGGCGATCTCGTCGACGGTACGGTCGGTATTGGCCAGCAGGTGCGCTGCTTCCCGCACGCGGACCTGGCTCAGGAACTGATGCGGGGGGACGCCCCGCCACTG
Organism: Verrucomicrobiota bacterium; assembly: GCA_029556615.1. Lineage (GTDB taxonomy): Bacteria > Verrucomicrobiota > Verrucomicrobiia > Limisphaerales > J093 > JAKQDD01. Next base: position 241,774 of record JAKQDD010000176.1, read on the forward strand.
GGTGAACATCCGGGAGAAGGTGCTTGCGGCCAGCCCGGCGATCCGGGCGAGGTCGGCGAGGTGCAGCGGTTGGGCGAAGCCCGTCTCGATGGTGCGCAGGGCGCGCAGCAGGCCTTCCGGGACTTCGTGCGTCTGCCAGTGGATCTCCGGGCGAATCATGAGGAGGTGCAGCAACGCCAGGGCGGTATGGAGGATGGCCTCCCGGTCGCCCGTCCCGATGTCGGTGAAGCACCGCGAGAACTGCAGGAGCAAGGCCCGCTCGGTTCTGTCGGGGCGCAAGCGGATCGGGATGGCTTGGTGGGCATCGAGCCGGCGCGACACGTTGAAGGTGATCCAACAGTGCGGCACCGGGACCTTGCCGACGGAATGGAAGAGCTGGTGGTCCGGGATCAGCACCATGTGCTGGGGCGTCAGGTCGAACTCCCCGTGGTCGAACACCACCTTGTGGCCGGGCGTGAAATTGTAGTAGAGCCGCCAGAAGGGACTCAGCGTGTTCGGGAAATCCCACCAGTCGTTTGCGGTGAGGTAGCCGGCCTCGTGCAGCACCAGGCCGGACTGATCGGGGGCCACTCCCAGGGGAAAGAACTCGATCCCCACCCCCGAGAACGGGTTCGAGTACGCGCCTCGGTTTCGCTTGCGAAGTATCGAGGAACTCGCCATGGAAAGCCGCATCGTCGCCTGCGCCCGTGGTCTACACGACCGGTGGCGGGGCGTCAACGGCGCCTCGTTAAAGTCCTCGACTTGTGGAATGTGTGGTCAACAGGTCAAGTTGGGTCCCTGCTGTTCCAGGCCTTCCCTGCCTCCGTCGAGGACTCTCCATTAGCGAGGCGCGGAAGAGAGGGTGGGCAGGCACAGCAGGGTCTACATGAGTCTGAGGACTCCACTGGGTCTGAGGCGCGCCTCGCTAGAAAAGGACACAAACAAAGCGCGTCCCGACATGGACGACCGGCGGCCAACTGGTTGGCTGCGGCCCCGAATACCCGATAACCTGTCCGGCAAACGAAGGCCCGCGGGGTGGCTGTGGGCTGTCGCTGCCGGAGACTTGAAGAAGCGCGACGTCCTATGGCAACACAACCTCGAACCGTCCGGCGGTGGTCTCGACGTAACCTTCGTTCCCCCGGCATTCTTGCGCGCTGCTGGCTGGCGGCAGGCGCCGTGGGGCTCGCCCTCCTCATGGTCGCGGCCCCGCCGAGCGCTCGGGCCCAGGCCAAGCTGCTCGGTTTATGGGATTTCAACGACACCAGCGCGCCGGGGATCGCGCGCGATGCGGTTCACGGCTTCCCGGGCAGCTTCGAGCGCGGGGCGGACTTCAGCGCGGACCAGGGCGGGCGCACGGGCGCGGCGGGCGATCGGGCCGGCCGGTTTGCGGGCAACGGGCAGCTGGCGCGCATCCTCAACGCCCAGTGGCTGAATCAGGCGGCGGCCGTTGATCAGTTCTCGGTCTCGTTCTGGCAGAAACTGGTGGCGGTGGGGAGCGGGTCGTCCTTCTGGTTCGCCTCGCCCTCGAGCGTTGATGGGGAGCGCGGCTTTCAGGCGCATGTGCCCTGGGGTGGGAGCCTTACGCCGGGCAGCGGCACGATCTACTTCGACACCGCCGGGTGCTGCACGCAGTTTGCGCAGCGCATCAACCAGGCGGTCAACCTCTTTGATCCGACGCTGGATTGGGCTCAGTGGCATCACTTCGTCTTCCTCAAGAACGGGATGAACAAGCAGATCTGGATCGACGGCGCTCTGTTCATGGAGGCGGACGGCGCCAATCCGCTGCCCGCGGATTTCTACCAGTTCACCATCGGCGCCACCTCGGCCAACATCAACCCGATCAACGGGTTCATCGACGATTTCGCCGTGTTCGGCGCCGCGCTTACGGTGGATCAGATCGCCGCTCTCGCCCAGGGCAACTCGCCCCTGGGCATGGACACGGACACCGACACGGACGGAATGCCGGACTGGTGGGAGGACCAGAACGGCCTAAACAGCGCCAACGCCGGCGACGCCGCGCTGGACGCGGACAGCGATGGCTCGCCGAATCTGGCCGAGTACCAACGGCTGACGAACCCCCAGAACGCGGACACTGACGGGGACGGGTTCAAGGACGGCGCGGAGACCGGCACCGGCGTCTGGGTCGATGCCGCTAACACCGGGACCTACCCGCTCAGCGGCGACTCGGACGCGGACGGCTTGTCCGACGGCGTCGAGACCAACACGGGCGTTTACGTCAGCCCCACCAACACCGGCACCAACCCGAACGTGGCGGACACCGACGCCGACCGTTACAGCGACGGGACGGAAGTGACGCTGGGGAGCGATCCGACGGACGCCGACAGCGTCCCGGTTCCCGAGTGGGGATCGAGCCTGCTGGCCTTCTGGAACTTCAATGATGCGACCGTGCCGGAGACCGCCACGGACCAGATCCACGGCATCGTGGGCGTGATCGAGAACGGCGCGTATTACTCGGGGGACATGGGCGGAGTGACGGGTCTCGAAGGCGACCAGGCCCTGGATCTCGGGGCGACGTCCGAAAAGCAGCTGATGCGGGTCGCCAAGGCGGCATGGCTCAACGCCATTTCGGTCAAGGACCAGGCGACAGTCGCTTTCTGGCAGAAGCTGTGGGATGTCTCGAACGGTTCCTCGTTCTGGCTGGTGTCGCCGTCGAGTTCGGGCACCCAGCGCGGTTTCCAGGCCCACGTGCCGTGGGGCGGTGTCATCTACTACGACACCGCCGGCTGCTGCGGGGCCGGCACGCAACGGATCAACAAGGCCGTCCCCGGCGACTTCGACTGGACCGCCTGGCACCATTTCGCGTTCGTCAAGCGGGGCGGCATCAAGCGGATCTACGTCGACGGTGCCCTGTTCCTTGAAGGCAGCGGCGCCTTGCCGCTGCCGATGGACTTCACCGAGCTCACCGTCGGCGCCCAAAACGAAGGCAGCAGCAGTATCCATGGGATGATCGATGACTTCGCCCTCTTCGCCAGCGCCTTGGACAGCTCCCAAATCGACGCCCTCGCCAAGGGCGCCTCCCCGGCCGACTTCGACCGCGACACGGACAAGGACGGCATGCCCGACGTCTGGGAAGAGGCCAACGGCCTCAACATGAACGATCCCAGCGATGCGGCGCTCGATGCCGACATCGATGGAGTGTCGAATCTGATCGAGTACCGCACGGGACTGGATCCGAAGAACCCGGACAGCGACAGCGACGGCCTCAAGGACGGCGCGGAAACCGGGACTGGCGTCTGGCAGAGCGCGACCGATACCGGCACCGACCCGATGGATCCCGACACCGACGGCGACGGCCTCAAGGACGGCGCCGAGACGAACACGGGCGTCTTCGTCAGCGCCGCGGACACCGGCACGAACCCGCTGGCCAAGGACACCGATGCCGACCGGTTCGGCGACGCGATCGAGATCGCCCTGGGAACGGTTCCCTTCGATCCCGACAGCATCCCCGTCCTCGCCGGCAAGCCCAATCTGCTGGCGTACTGGGACTTCGACGACGCGGCCCAACCCCTGCAGGCGGTGGACAGGGTCCACGGGTTTGTCGGCAGCGCGATCAACAACGCGGCTTACACGGCGGATCAGGGCGGGTGGACCGGCCTCGAAGGCGATCGGGCCATGGACTTCGGCTATGACGGCGCCGGCGAGGCGGTCATCGTCCCGGCCGTCTGGCTCGGGGCCATCGCCGCCAACGACCAGGTCACGGTCAGCTTCCGCCAGTACGTGTACGAGCTCTCGAATACCGCCGCCTTCTGGGGCATCTCGCCCTCGACGGCGAACCGCGGGCTCGCGTGTCACACGCCCTGGGGCGACAACAACAGCGTCTACTTCGACACCGCCGGGTGCTGCGACGGCACCACCCAGCGGATCACGGCCAGCATCACCACGCTCGAGGATTACTCGGGCGACGTCTCCTGGTGGAGCGCGTGGCGTCACTTCGTCTTCGTCAAGAACGGCGCGACCAAGCAGATCTGGATCGATGGCAAGCTCTTCCTGCAGGGCTCGAACACCGCGCCGCTGCCGGACGATTTCACCGAGCTCCACCTCGGCCTGAACGCCGCCGACGGCAACGTGAGCCTGCTGGGGATGCTCGATGACTTCGCCGTGTTCGCGGGCGCGCTGGCCGAGTCCCAGATCCTCGAGCTGTACCAGGGCAAATCGCCGCTCGACATCCAGCCGCTCACGTTCGCCATCACGAGTGTCAGCGTCGAGACGGCCACCCAGTCGCTGGCGATCACATGGGAATCCGCGCCGGGCACCCGGTACACGCTCCTCCAGTCGGCGAACCTGAAGGACTGGACGGAGGCAGGCCAGGTGGATGCCGCGGGCGCGACCACCACGTTCAAAGTCCCGATGGGAACCGCCCCGGGCGGCGTGTTTTACCGCGTCCAACGGTGACGCCTTGGTCCCCCCCGTCAGCCCGCCGCGGTCAGCGCCCGCGGCGGGCGATCGTATCGTTCATCGGCAGTCTGCCCCGAATCGGTGCGGGGAAGTTCCGCGCCGATGCAGGGCGGAGCCCAGAGGAGAGGCCCTTCACTTTCCCCCGACCTCTCGCGGGATCGGCTCTGCGGGAACCCCTGCAAGCAGGAGCGCCCAGTCAGCCGCCGGTCTCGCGGGTCTCACGCAGAGACAGCCGTTGTGTCGTCAATCCAGGACATGGAAGGGTCACGGCAAGCGCAGTTGATAAAAACCGCTGGGGCTATCCAGTGGCGGCAGCAGAAGCGGGGAGCCGGGGGCGAGTTGGTTGGTGAGCAGGGGTTGCCAGTCCAGCAGGTTTGTTGAACCTAACAGGATCACAGTGCCTGTCGTGTACCCCGTGTAAGTCAAGGTGAGCGTCCCCGGCGGGTTCTCGAATGCGAGTGCGACCTGCGGGGGCGGTTGCATGGCGGGCGCGCTCAGCACGAACAGGAAAGCGCCGGTGTCGGCGCCGGTGCCGTCGACGGCGATCTCGTAATCCGTGTTGCCGGTCGCGTCAAACTCGAGCTCGTTCGGTTTGGTGGAAGCGGCTGTGGTTGCGATGGTCTGGAGGTTGGTAACGGATGAGCCTGAAAACACGGCTGCCCGCGCGTTGAATCCGCCGGCGTGAATGCGCAGATAGGCCCGGCCCCAGCCCGGCGACCGCCAGCTCCACCACACCGTGGCTCGTGCGGCATTCACGCTCACCCAGGGTTCGCCGGCTTCCGCGGTGGCCCCCACATTGGAGGCCTCCACCCAGGAGAGGATGCCGTCGAGGGGTATGCGACGGGCGAATGCGTCATTGACCGGGCTCGATCCGGCGGGCGGGGTCAGGTGGAGCGTGAGCGTGAAGTGGCCCGCAGTGCCGGCGTAACCGGTCACGGCGATGAAATAGCGTGTGCCCTGGGTCGCTTCGAACAGGATGAGACTCGTGCGCCGTCCGCAAGGATATTCCTTGCCGGAGCTTCGCCTCTTCGTCACTTCGCCGCCAGACGCGACGCCGAACCGCCGAACAGCGTCTTGGTTTCGGATGCGCCGGCTTGTGGGGCCGTTCCCGCTCGAAAGCGGTGCCGCTTGGGACGCGGCACCGCACTCCAAGACGCTGGCGCGCGGATCGCGGGCGCTGGGCGTTTGGCGAGGATCGGGGACGTCACGTGCGGGACCTCACGTGCGGCTCGCGGCAGGGCAGGGGTTGGGCGATGGGCCACCGGCCATGGCGGCGTTCGGCATGAGCGCGCATGAGGCCGGCCGACTTCGGTTCACTTGCGGTTGAGGCTGGTGATTTCCGCGTTTGCAGGGAACGGCGGGGCTTCGCCTTTCAGGTGGGAGTCGAAGAACCAGACCAGGCAAGCATCGATGGCGAGGGCGGATGGGCGTGCCCACAGAATCTCGGCACCCCAGGCAGCATCGGTGAAGGTGAAACCGTCGGCCGGCTTGATCTGAAGCCAGGTGGCGTTGGCGTTCGCCTTGTCGAACAGCGCTTGGTTCTGGGCCAGGCGGGGGGAACTCACGTGGTTCATGGCCAGGAATGGTTTCTGAAGGCCGGCGGCGGGCACCTGGAGATTCTCGGCTTCGAGCAGCGCCACGCATTTCAACCGGGCATCGCGGCGGCACATCTCCGCCACCATGCCGCCGTAGATGAGCCCGTAGATCCCGATGCGATCCAAGTCCAGGCGTCCGGCGAAGAGCGGGTCGCCATCGTTGAGCCGCGCCATTTCGTCCAGCAGGAACGTGAAATCGCTGAAGCGCCCCGAGCTATCTCCAGACCCGGTCCCTGCCAGATAGCGGCCATCCGGGAACTCGGTCCTGTAGCAATCATCGTGGTCTGGGGCAACGACGACGTATCCGTGGCTGGCGAGTTCCTCGGCAATGTGCGAGCTGAAGCTGCGGTGCGTCATGTGACAATGAGAGAAGAAGAGGATCGGGTAGCGCTCCTGGCTGGCGGCCAGGGGGGCGCCGACGACCCGGTATCCCACGAGGCGGGGTGCGAGCCCGGCCCAGCGCGTATCCGCGCCTGCCAATTGGTAGAAGCTCGAGTCTGCGGAGAGTCGGCGATTCCAGCGCGGGCCAGGCAGGGTGCCCGGTCCCGGCGGTGCCGCGGGATACCAGAAGGTGACCATGAAGGCATTCGTCGCGGGATTGTACCGGTAGCGGCCGGTCCGTGACGGATCGACCATGACCCGGTCGCAGGTGCCCACGGCGAAGGGTCCGCTGGGCACCGGAAACGACGTGATGAGGTGGTTCGTGAGCGTCCGATAGAAGCGATGGGGGAGCTCTGAGCTTTCCGAGTCCCGAAAGAGCAGGGGACTCGAATCGTTGTTGGTCCGACGGAGCAGGGCCAGGCGCGTCCAATCCGTCAGGTTGGCCGACGCTTCCACGATGTACAGATCGACCATCTGGTTGAACTGGCTGAGGATGGCCCCACTCAGGCCAGGGACGAGATTCGATGAGCTGCCGTCAAGGCTCAGGGTGACAGACCGGTCCGGGGCCACATCGATGCCGGTGAACTGATGCGGCAACGGCTGGGCGGTCGTCGTTTCGGGACCGGCGAGCCAGAGCCCCAGGGCGAGGGCCCCTTGTTGGAGCCAGCGGGTTGCGGTGCGGGCGATCCCGAGCACGGGGGAGTGATCATGCGTGTTCATGGCGTTGGTGGGGATGGGCTTTGATCTTGGAGTCATGGACGCCTGCGGCGTCCGGGCGTCATGGGGACTACTCTACCGTGAGGGCGAGAAGGAAGGGGGCTGCCCCGGTCAATGCGGAGGTGAAGTCCATGCGGACGACTTCGATTTCGGGGCGGGGGTTGGTGTAGGATGTCCTGTAACACCGAAGGGAGTCCGGGCCTGACGCCTTGGCCCAGCGGGGGCCTGTCCAGGCCACGGCCGTGCCCTCGCCGAGCGGCTTGGAATCGCTGACATCCTGCCAATGCCGCAGATCCCGGCCATACCGGATCTCGATGTCGGCGGTCCCGCCATCGGCATAGTGCAGCCGGTAACTCCCGATTGCGGTGTCGTCCTTCTCCGCACGAAGGGCCCCGTGGAGCACATGAAACTGACGAAAGCTGCGGCCGACGCGAATCTGCACTTGCCTGGGGAACTGCGACCAGTCCGGGTCCTGCCGGCCCAGTTGGATGACACCACGGACCTCGAAAGGGACTCCCTGCAGAGTCTGCAGACCAACCCGCATGGCTGAGAGGTCCTGGTCCAGGTCATCCAGGCTGGCGGTGGGGATCCAGGCTTCATCGAGGTTGGCGTTCATGGCCCCGGCCAAGTCCACTTGGTTCGGTCCGGCAGCGGGATCCCGCGGCGGAATCGGGCGTGCGGGCTGGTCCTTTGCTTTCCGGTCCACCGCGACATTGAACTCGAAGATCCGGGTTTCAACCCGGCGTCCCGGTTGTGGCGCGTTCCCGTGGGGAACGACCGCCCTGAGTCTCGACCAGTACTCCTGCTTATAGCGTTCGAAGCGTTCGGCGGGAGTTGCTTCGGATCCCCCTGGGTAGTCCGTCAGCCGCCACGAGAACGCGTTGTGCAGGCGCGCCGTGTTATCGACGCTGCCGGTGATCAAGCGGGTTCCGCCCGTGTCGAAGGCGACGGCCCGGACCGCGTTGAGGTGCGGTCTGAGGCGGAGGACGCTCTGGCCGGTGGCGACATCCCAAAGAAAGACCGAATTGTCCAGGTCATGGCTCTTGGCAACGCCGAGCCCGCCGCCGGCCGTCGCCAGGCGACGACCGTCCGGACTGAAGAACAACGAACTCACGCCGTCCCGGTGTCCCTCGAAGGGCGGCAGCAACTGCGCCCCCGAGCGGGCGTCCCAGACGCGAGCGGTTTTGTCCTGGCTGCCTGTGGCGAGAGACTGGCCGTCCGGACTCCACGCCACGTGCAAGACCTGGTTCGAGTGTCCCGAGAGCGAGCAGAGCAGGCGGCCGGTCGCCACCTGCCAGACACGAGCGCTGTGGTCCGCGCTGGCGGTTGCGAGCCGGTCCCCATCGGGACTGAAGGCCACCGCCATGATCCAATGCGCATGGCCCTCGAGCGTGTGCAGGAGCCGGCCGGACCCGGCGTCCCAGATCCTGGCAGTCCGGTCCTTGCTGCCGGTGGCGACATGGCGTCCATCAGCGCTGGCGGCCACGCAGAGAACCGTGTCGGCATGCCCTTCGAGGACGAGGAGGGGTTTGGGGAGGGAGGCGGACCAGCCCGCGCGATGGCTTTCCAGGTCCAGTTCCCAGAGCGCGGCGGTGGCATGGCGTGACGCCGTCAGGAGCCGGTTGCCTTCGCGGTTGAACGCCAGTGACACCACCGGGAAACCGACGGGGATGATGCTGCGAAGGCGTCCGTCCGCCAGATCCCAAAGCCGGACCGTGTGATCGAGGCTGCCGGTGGCCACCCACCGGTCATCCGGACTCACCGCCATGGTCCACACCGCCTCATCATGTCCTTCCAGACTCGTGAAACTCGGCGGTGCGGTGATGGGCCAGACTCGCAGGGTACCATCCAGGCTCGTGCTGGCAACGCGGGTGCCATCGGGACTGAATGCCACGCCGCGCACCATCCGGGCGTGGCCTTCGAAGACCTGGACGATCTGGCGTGTGGCAACGTCAATCAGGTGAACACCTGCCTCGGCCTTCTGGGGTCCCATGGCGCCACCCGCGGCGGCGCACCAGCGTCCGTCCGGACTGAAGGCGACCGTCAAGAGCGCCCCCAGGCCGCTGGTTTTGAAGAGCAGTGGAAGTTCCCTGTCCGAACGCGCGTCGCCCAATCGCGCGGTTCCGTCCCAGCTCGCGGTCGCCACGCGATTCCCATCGGGATGAAACGCGACGGCGGAGACGCAGTGGACGTGTCCGGTGAGCGCGCGCGACGATCCGGAGGCCAGGTCGGTGATCCGGACGGTGGCATCCGCACTTGGGACCCAGGTGTTGCCGCTGCCGCCGGCGAACGCCAGTGTCCGTCCGTCGGGGCTGAAGGCGGCGCACATCACGGTATCCCCATAGGTGGCGACCTGTCGGAGGAAAGCGCCGGTCTCGGCGTCCCAAAGCCGGACGGTATGGTCGCCACTTCCCGTGGCGAGGGTCTTCCCGTCGGGACTGAACACGGCGCACCAGACGGCACCGGAGTGCCCGATCAGCGTGTAGAGGGACTGGCCGGTCGCGACATCCCAGATCCTGGCGGTGCCATCCAGGCTCGCGGTGGCCAGGCGTCGACTGTCCCGGCTGAAGTCCAGAAGCGCCACGATGCCCTCGTGACCGCTCAGGAGCCACCGCCGGGAGCCCGTCGCTGCGTCCCAGATCGAGACGGTGGCAGCATGACTGCCCGCTGCGATCCACCGGCCGTCAGGGCTGAAGGCGACGCCGGTCAATTCAGCCCCGCCAGCCGAGAGCGTCATGAGGTCGAGATTGCAGGCCCGCTGGAGCCATCCCCATTCCCAGCCGCGGAGCGAGGCCAGATTCGTCTGGGCCAGGATCTGCCGCGCGCGGCCGTATTGGCCCTGGTCGATCAGGGCCTGGACCTGGCCGATGCTGGCGCAATAGAACTGCGCCTCGGCGAGGCGCCGTTGGTTGGCTTCGTCCGCGAGCGCCTGTTCCGTGCGTCGTTCGTTCTGTTCCGCGCGCTGGCGTTGTCGGCTCTCATTCCGTTCGGCCCGCATCGCCCGCGCCGCCTGCCAGGTGCTGGCGACGATTCCCAGCATGAGCACCGCGACGATCGAGGCGGCGGCGATCACCATGGCGGTATTGCGCTGGACGAACTTCTGGGCGCGGTAGACGGCGCTGGGCGGGCGGGCGGAGACCGGTTCATGTCGCACGTGGCGCTCGATGTCATTCGCCAAGTCGTTGGCCGTCTCGTACCGGCGCCGGCGATCCTTCTCCAGGCATTTCATGACGATCCAGTCGAGGTCGCCGCGGACCAAGTGGACGAGCTTCGGGGCCTCCGTACCCCGACATTTGGCGGTTGTTGTCAGGTCCTCTCGCCGGAGCCCGCTCAGGCGGGTCGAGGGCCGCGGCGGATCCTGCTCGCGGATCGTCCGGCGCAGCTCATCGAGACCGGCTGCCAGAAGCGTTTGGGCGTCGAACGGGGTTCGTCCGGTCAACAGTTCGTACAACAGGACCCCGAGGCTGTAGATGTCGCTGCGCGTATCGATGTCCAAACGGCTCATGGCCGCTTGCTCGGGACTCATGTAAGCCGGTGTGCCGATGAACTGCTCGAACGCGGTGAAGAGGGTTTTGTCCGTCAGCTTCTGTTCGGTGGCTTTGGCGATGCCGAAGTCGATGACCACCGGCACGGGGGCGCCGTTGTGCAAACTGACGAGGATGTTGGAGGGTTTGATATCGCGATGGATAATCCCCTTTTGATGGGCGTGCTGGATGGCGTGGCAGGTCTGGATGAACAGGTCCAACCGCTCGCGCGTCGAGAGGTTGTTCTGATCGCAGTACTCGGTGATCTTGATTCCCCGGACAAGCTCCATGACGAAGAACGGCCGGCCGGTCTCGGTGGTTCCGGCGTCCAGGACCTTGGCGATGTTGGGGTGTTCCATGAGGGCCAGGGCCTGGCGTTCCGCCTCGAACCGGGCAATGACCGACTTGGTGTCCATCCCCAGCTTGATGACTTTGAGGGCGACGCGGCGGCGCACGGGTTCCTCCTGCTCCGCCAGGTACACCACGCCACAACCGCCTTCGCCGATCTGCTGGAGCAGCTTGTAGCGGCCGATGCGATCCCCGGGCTTCTCCGTCACGGGAACCGTGATCGTGGCGCCGACGGTATCCCCGTCGAGCGCCAGGTGCAGGGGTTCCCGTTGAAAGAAGGGATCAGCCTCGACGTGGGCATCCAGAAGCAACTCGACCCGCTCGCGCAAGGGGTCATCCCCTTCACAGGCCATGGCGAGGTACGCCGCGCGCTTGTCCGGCGCAAGCTGTAGCGCCGCGTGGAAAATGGTCTCCTCTCTGGTTCTTCGCTCGTTCATGGCCCGCCATCCCGCCGGATGGCCTCAACCTTCAGTGCGGTTTGCCCGCGTCAAAACCGACAGCCCCGGCTCACTTTTTCGCGTCAGGCGGCCTCTGGCCCTTGATGGCCGCGAAGAGCCAGGCCTTGGCGAAACTCCAGGCCCGCTCCACGGTGCGCTCGGAGATGTTGAGCAGGGACGCGATCTCCCGGTTGCTCAATCCCACGAAGAACCGGAGCTTGACCACCTGCGCTTTCATCGGATCCACGGCAGCCAAGTCGTCGAGGACCTCGTGAACCTGCAGCAGGCGCTCCCGGTCGTCCGGTCTGGCGAGGTGCGCCGTTTCGAGCGGCACCCGGGGGCGTCCTCCGCCGTGGCGGATCCGGCGTTTGCGTCTGGCCAGGTCGATCAGGATGCGCCGCATCGCCTCGGCGGCGGCGGCAAAGAAGTGGGCCTTGCCTTGCCAGTCGTGTCCCTGCGGTTCGGCCAGGCGGAGCCAGGCCTCGTGAACGAGCGCCGTGGGTTGGAGCGTGTGCCCGGCAGGTTCGCGGGCCATCCGGCACGCCGCGAGCCGGCGCAGTTCCTCGTAGACCAGCGGCAGGAGCTCCTCGGCGGCCTTGGGGTCGCCTTGCTCGACACGGCCGAGGATGTGCGTGATTTCGCTCACAGGATGAACGGCTTCAGGTTGAGCGCCTTTGGGCTGTGCTGCAGACACTACTCCAGCCGGCGCCCGGAGGTCGAGGACGATCCGAATCATGGCCCTGCCGACACCCCGCGTGTCTTCAAGGCCAAAAACCACCAGAAACCGATGGCGGACGTTCGTGCCACACGCATTATTGATAAGTCGGGGGGATGCACTACACGGTTCCCCTCACCCGCCCTTCGGGCACCCTCTTCCCATCGGATGGGGAGAGGGCAGGGTGAGGGGCCCTGTAGCCCGTGCCGGCGACTGCTCAGTAAGCGAGGATCCGGGAGTCTTGTCCAATATGGATCGGCGTGGCAGAAACGATGTCGTTGGCGATCTCCTGCAACGCGGTGGGCGTGCTGGGTGATCATCGTTCGGCGGCGTGATGAACACTCCCTGGCAACTCGTAGTGCTTGATGCTCTAGCGAGGCGCGCCTCAGACCCAGCCAAGTCCGCGATCCCATGGAGCTTCCCCGTCTTTCCGGACCCTCTCTTCCGCGCCTCGCTAATGCAGAGTCCTCGAAGGCAGGGGGGCAGGGCTGGAACAGCAGGGACCAAACTTGACCTGTTGACCCCCTATTCCACAAGCCGAGGACTCTGGAGGCCCTGGACCGGAGAGAGGCGCCGCATGGACTCTACGGCATACGCCAAGCCCATTCGGCTGGCGGATGGCTTCCGAAACTCGCGCACCTTCTGAGCTCGCCGGGCACCTCCCAGGAGTGGCTCACGTGGTGGCGTTCCCTGCGCGACGTCGCGCCACGGCTCCGGGGTTGATGTGGGTCCCTGCTTTCATTACCCTTCCCGCATGAAGCCCACAGCAGCGCGTCGGTCGATACGGATCGGTCATGCCGCCCTGGCCATCCTCGGGGCGGGGATGTTCCTGCTCAATGCCGGGGAACCGGCGGTGGGCTTGGCGATCCCGGCCGATGAATCCCGTGACGCACGGCTGGCGTGGTGGCGCGAGGGCCGGTTCGGGATGTTCATCCATTGGGGACCCGTCAGCCTCAAGGGGACCGAGATCAGCTGGTCCCGGGCCAACACGAATCCGAAATGCCCCAACCGCGGGCCGATCCCGGCCGACGTCTACGACAACCTCTACAAGGATTTCAACCCGACGAACTTCAACGCCGCGCAGTGGGCGCGCCTGGCCAGGCGGGCGGGCGCGCGGTACATGGTCCTGACGGCGAAGCACTGCGACAGCTTCCTCCTCTGGCATTCGAAGGCGAGCGACTATACGATCGCCGCCACGCCGTTCCGGCGGGATGTGTGCGCGGAACTTGCCGCCGCCGCCCGGGCCGAAGGCTTGCGGATCGGATGGTACTTCTCGCCGATGGACTGGCGGGACCCGGACTTCCGAACGGACCGGCACGAAGCGTTTCTGGATCGGATGCGGGCCGAGCTGCGGGAGTTGCTCGGGAACTACGGGCGGATCGACCTCCTGTGGTTCGACTGGGACAACGGGGAACCGCGGTACGACCAGGCGGGGACGTATGCTCTGGTGAAGCAGCTCCAGCCGCGGATGGTCATCAACAACCGGCTCGATCTCGGCCCGGGGAACAGCGACCGCCAGTTGCTCTCGACGCATGCCGACTACTACACGCCCGAGCAGCAGGTGGGGGCTTACGACGACCAGCGTCCGTGGGAATCGTGCATGACACTCTCGTCCCGGGACCAGTGGGCCTGGGGCGGGCCCGGCGACGGTGTCAAGCCGTTCGAGACCTGTCTCGCGATGCTGATCGGCTGCGCCGGAGGCGACGGCAACCTGCTCCTCAACGTGGGGCCCATGCCCAACGGCGAGATCCCGCCCGACCAGGCCGGCCGACTCGAGGAGCTCGGGGCGTGGCTCGACGCCTACGGGGAGAGCATTTATGGAACCCGCGGCGGGCCGTTCAAACCCGGCGAGTACGGCGTCTCGACCCGCAAGGGCAGGACCGTCTACGTCCACGTGCGGGAATGGAGCGATGACGTGCTGCGACTCCCCGCGATCCCCGGCCGGGTCGTGTCCCATCGGCTCCTGACGGGGGGCAGCGCGACCGTCCGGCAGACCGCAACCGCCCTCGAGATCGTGGTTCCGGCTAAGGACTGGCATCCCCTCGACACGATTGTGGCGCTCGAGTTCGACGGCGACGTGATGCGTCTTCCCGCTGTGGCGGTGCCCGGGGAGCCGTCCCTCACCCTGAACGCGAAGGCCACAGCCTCGAACGTGTACCAGCAGCAGGCTGGGCATGGTCCGGACAAAGCCGTGGACGGCCGTGACGACACCCGGTGGGCCACGGACGCGGGAGTCAAGGCCGCCTGGCTCGAGGTCGACCTCGGCAAGCCCGCCACGTTCCGCCGCGCCGTCATCCGCCAGGCGTATCCGGAGCTCGAGCGCATCCGGAAGTTCGCCATCGAGGCCTTCGTCGACGGCGGTTGGAAGGCCTGCTACCAGGGAGACAAGTTAGGCGCCCGGCTCAACGCCCGGTTCCCGCCAGTCACCGCGCAACGCGTCCGACTGAATATCACCGAGGCCACCGACGGGCCCACCCTCTGGGAGTTCCAGCTCTTTGGAGCGCCCTAGAGTCCTCGACTTGAGAAACATGGGGTCAACAGGTCAAGTGTGGTCCCTGCCGTTCCAACCCCACCCCCCTGCCTTCGAGGACTCTACGTTAGCGAGGCGCGGAAGAGAGGGTCCGGAAAGGCAGGAAGGCTTCACGGGATCGCGGACTTCGTTAGGTCTGAGGCGGCGCCTCGCTAGGTCTGAGGCGCGCCTCGCCAGGATGCTCGGCCTCGCAGCGGTCGTGGTGATGGTCCTCCTGGGAGCGCTGCCGGCGCGCGGTACAACCGTCCTCTCCCTCGACGGCGAGTGGCTCCTGGCCACGGATCCCGGCAACGTCGGGCGGGATGGGCGGTGGTGGACCGCTCCTCGTCCGGAAGCGAAGCCCACCAAGGTTCCCTGGATCATCCAGGACGCCTTTCCCGGGTACCACGGCGTGGCCTGGTACTGGAAGGAGTTCGAGGGTCCGGAGGCGGCGATCCCCGGGGGACGAACCCTGCTGCGCTTCTGGCAGGTGGACTACAAGGCCGATGTCTGGCTGAACGACACGCCGGTGGGCGCCCACGAAGGCGGCGAGTCCCCGTTCGTGTTCGACGTGACGGCGCTCCTGCGGCCCCGGGCGAAGAACCGCCTGGCGGTGCGCGTGCTGAACCCCACCCATGAACCTGTCGACGGCATCGTGCTCAACGAGACGCCGCATCGGAACAAGGCGTTGCCCTACACCGCCGGCAGCGCCTGGAACCAGGGGGGCATCTGGGATTCCGTCGAGGTGCTGACCGTGCCGGCGGTTTACATCGAGGATCTCTTTGTCCGACCGGACTGGAAGACTGGCGTGATCCGCGTGCAGTTGAACGTTCGCAATGCCGGCGCCGAAGCGTGCCAAGGGACCCTGCAGCTCACGGTCGCGCCGGCAGCGGCCGGCGAGACCCTGACGACCCGCGTCCTGTCGCCGGAGTTGAAGCCGGGCGACACGGGGGTCGACACCACGTTGACCGTTCCGCATCCGCGGCTGTGGGAGCTCGAGGATCCGTTCCTCTATCGCGTCACGGCCAGGGTGGGCGCCGGATCTCCGCAGGAGGCAACGGCGCTCGGCGGTGTCCACGAGTACTCGGTCCGATGCGGCTTTCGCGATTTCCGGCTTGAGCGCGGGGCGTTTCGTCTCAACGGCAAGCGGATTTACCTGCGCTGTTCGCACACGGGGAATTGCTGTCCGATCGGGCTCGAGTTGCCGCACGATCCGGACTACCTGCGGCGTGATCTCATCAACCAGAAGATGATGCGCTACAATGCGATCCGGTTCATCTCGGGGGTTCCGAAGCGCTACCAGCTCGACCTGGCGGACGAGATCGGGCTCATGGTGTATCCGGAGGCCTACGCCGGCTGGTGTCTGGCGGACTCGCCGAAGATGAAGGAGCGGTACAACGAATCGGTGTTCGGCATGATCCGGCGCGACCGGAACCATCCTTGCATCACGATGTGGGGCCTGCTGAACGAGACCCCCGACGGCGCTGTGTTCCGGCACGCGGTCAGCGTCCTGCCGGAGATTCGCCGGCTCGATGACACCCGGGTTGTGCTCCTGAATAGCGGGCGGTTCGACCATGCCGGGAGCGTGGCCGGCATCGAGGTCTGGCGCACGTTCGAGCGGACGGATCCGTGCGTCACGCGCAACAGCACCGACCACGTCGTCAAGGCCCTCGGCATCACCTGGCAGCCGGGCCAGATCGCCTTTCACCCGGGACGCGACGGCGAATACGCGGTCGTCCGCTGGACTGCGCCCTCGGCGGAGCGCGTCGAGGTCTCCGCCGTCTACCGGAGCATCGCTGAGGCAGCGACCACCGACCTCCACCTCTTGCACAACGGAAAGCCGTTGTTCGATGCCGCAGTCAATCTCGCGGGGCGAGGTCCTGAAGCGGCGTTCTCGGCGACCCTCGAGGTCAAGGCGGGCGATACGCTCGATTCGGTCTGCGGCTGGGGCAACCGGAACTACGGCGCCGACACCACCGCGTTGGCGATGACGGTCAAGTCCGCCTCGGGCAAGACGTGGGACGCCGAGCGCGACTTCTCGATCGATCGAAATCCCAACGGCGTGTGGAGCTACGGGTTCTTCAAGCCCGGCGACACGCCCGTCGCCGCCGGTTTCGCGCTGTTCCCGAACGGACTCGCCGAGCGCGCGATCGGCAGCATCAGCAATCCGGGGTCGAGGGTCTGGGAGGACATCCTGAGCGACCAGCACCCGTACCAGCGCGTGCCGCACACCGCGGAGGTCATCCGGACGCTCCGGACCCTGGGCGGCAACGGCAAGCCGGTCTGGCTCTCGGAGTACGGCATCGGCAGCGCCGTTGATCTGCTGCGGGTCTGCCGCTGGTACGAGCAGGCGGGCAAGACCGAGGTCGAGGACGCCCGATTCTACCAACGCTGGAGGGACCAGTACCTCGCCGATTGGCAGCGGTACCGGCTCGACGACGTGTTCGATCGGCCCGAGGACTTCTTTGCCCAGTCGATCGCCCGCATGGGCGGCCAGCGCTTGCTCGGGATCAACGCCATCCGGGCCAACCCGAACGTCATCGGGCACAGCCTGACCGGAACGCTGGATCAGGGCATGACCGCGGAGGGCGTCTGGACCACGTTCCGCGAGCTCAAGCCAGGCGCGGCGGACGCCTTGTTCGATGCCTGGGCCCCGCTCCGCTGGTGCTTGTTTGTCGAGCCCGCCAATGTCTATCGCCGGACGCCGGTCACGCTCGAGGCCGTCCTCGCCAACGAGGATGTGCTTGCCCCGGGCGAGTACCCGGTCCGCCTGCAGGTTGTCGGGCCGAACCTCGCGCGGGTGTTCGAGAAGCGCATCACGGTCACGATCGCCGATCCCAAAGGCACCCCCGAACCGTCCATGGTCCAGCCGGTCTTCTCGGAAGAGATCCACATCGAGGGTCCCCCGGGCAGCTATCGGTTCCTGGCCACATTCGAGCGCGGCGCGGCAGCTTGCGGCGAGGAGGTGAAGTTCTTCGTGGATGTCGCTCCGGAGGAGATGCCGAGGGTCGAAACGGAAGTGGTCTTGCTCAGCGCCGACGCGGGTCTGGCGCGGTGGCTCACCGAAGGGGGCATCCGGCATCGCGCCTATGCGGCGGGCCCGGCGGAGGCGCGCGAAGTGATCCTGGTTTCCGGCAGGCCCGCGCAAGATCCGGCGGTCGTGTTCCCGGACCTTGCGCGGCGGATTGCCCGCGGCTCGGCGGTGGTGTTTCTGACCACGGACACCTACGCGAAGGGCGATCAGCCGACGGGCTGGCTGCCGCTGAAGAGCCGGGGCGGCATCAGCGGCATTGCCCGCTGGCTCTACCACGCCGATGAGTGGGCCAAGCGGCATCCGATCTTCGAGGGCCTCCCGTGCGGAGGTCTGATGGACTACAGCCACTACCGGGAGCTGATCCCCGATGTCGTGTTCTCCGGGCTGGATCCGGTCGCCGACCCCGTCGCCGGCGGCATCAACGCGTCGTGGGGATACCAGTCCGGGCTGTTGGTGGCCGTGTGCAAGTTCGGGGCCGGGGAGTTCATCCTCAACGCCCTGTCGATCCGCGACTCGTTGGGCAAGGTCCCGCAGGCGGACCGGCTGCTCCGCAACATGCTGCGGTTTGCCGCCCGCGACACGGCGCAGCCGCCGGTGGATCTCCCGGCGGATTTCGATACCCAACTCCGTGACCTGGGATTGCATGAACCCACGAATCCAACTCGTGATTGATGCGTGCACCCGTATACATGCACCCCGAATGCCGCCCCTCGATGGCACTCGGGGCCAGGAAGACTGGGAGAGCGAAACCACCACAGACCCTTGCTTGAGAACCACGCGATATGTCATCCCGTAGCCTCTCTCTTCGATCGTTGTTCGGCGTCGCCCCCGCGCTGTTGGCTGCGCTCACGCTCGCCGCCGGCGACACGCCGCCGGATCCCGTCGCCGCCGGGCGCGGGTTGGTGGAACGGCTGCTGCCGGCGGAAGCCGCGATGTTTGATATCGAGCTGATCCCTCCCGAGGGAGACGCGGATGTCTTCGAGATCGAGAGCCGGGGTGGCCGGGTGGTTTTGCGCGGCAACACCGGCGTGGCGGTTGCCTCGGCGTTGAACTGGTATCTGAAGTCCTATTGTCAGTGCCATACGTCGTTCACCGGCGGGAGCCAGTTGGCGTTGCCCAAGCCTTTGCCCGAGGTCAAACCCAAGTGCCGGCGCGTGAGCGAGGCACGGTATCGGTACTTCCTGAACTACTGCTGCTTTGGCTACTCACTGCCGTGGTTTGACTGGGATCAGTGGGAGCGACTGATCGACTGGATGGCGTTGAACGGTGTCAACCTGCCGTTGTCCGTCACGGGCCAGGAGGCGGTCTGGCAGGCTGTGGGGCGCCGTCTGGGTCTGGAGGGCAAGGACCTCGAGGAGTTCCTGGCCGGTCCGCCCTACCTGCCCTTCGGCTGGATGGGTTGTCTGGACGGCCACGGCGGCCCGCTGCCCCAATCCTGGATCGACGCCCACCTCGTCCTCGGGAAACAGATCCTGGATCGGCAACGCGCGCTCGGCATGCGGCCGGTGCTGCAAGGCTTTACCGGGCACGCCCCCGCCGCGCTCGCCCGGAAGCACCCCGCCGCCCGCTTCCAGAAGATCCATTGGTGCGAGTGGGACACGCTGGTGCTCGACCCGCTCGACCCGCTGTTCCCGAAGGTCGCCGCCGTGTTTCTCGAGGAGCAGACCCGCCTGTTGGGCACGGACCACTATTACGCCGCCGACACGTTCATCGAGATGATCCCGCCGAGCGGCGAGCTCGGGTATGTGGGCGACATCGGGCGCGCCATCTACCGGGGGCTTGCCCAGACCGATCCGGAAGCGGTGTGGGTCCTGCAGGGCTGGCCGTTCTTCTTCGCCCGCCAGTACTGGACCCAGCCGCGCGTCCGGGCGCTGCTCGAGCCTGTCCCTGACGCGCGGATTTTGCTGTTGGACCTGTATTGCGAGAAGACGCCGGTGTGGAGTCTGACGGAGGCGTTCTGCGGCAAGCCGTGGGTTTGGTGCAACATCCAGAGCTTCGGCAACCGCGTCTGGCTCGGCGGCGCGCTGGACCGCATCAATCGCGATCTGTTCGCGGCGCGCCGCGACCCGCAGGCGGGCCGGCTCTCTGGCCTGGGCTTCGTCAACGAAGGACTCGATTTTAATCCCGTCGTGTACGATCTGCTGTTCGAGATGGCCTGGCGCAGCGAACCCGTCGATCTCACTCCATGGCTGCGGGATTATGCGCGTCGGTCCTATGGGCGGGCCAACGCCGGCGCGGAGAAAGCGTGGGGCATCCTTCATGAGACGGTCTATCAGGACGCGTTTGACAATCCGGTGGCCTACACAGCCGTGCCGTCCCTGGGCGGTCCGCCGGGCACTCCCTATAGCAACGACCGGTTGGCCGAGGCCGGCCGGTTGCTGCTGGCTGCAGCCGATGATCTGGGCGCCTCCGACGCCTTCCGCTTTGATCTGGTCAACGTGACACGCCAGGTCCTTGGCAACAACGCCGCCGAGTTTCACCATCGATTCATCGACGCCTACGAACGGAAGGACCGGGACGACCTGCGCCGTGCCATGGACGCGCTGCGCGAGTTCCTGCAGGATCTGGACGCGCTGCTGGCGACGCGCCCCGAGTTCCTGCTGGGCCGCTGGATCGAGGATGCCCGCCGCTGGGGCAAGACCGAGGACGAACGCCGCCGCCTCGAGTGGAACGCCCGCCGGGTCCTCACGCTCTGGGGCAACACCGACGCGTTGCGCGATTACGCCGCCCGCCAATGGTCCGGCATGCTCACCGGCTTCTACCTCCGGCGTTGGGAGCTCTTCTGCAGTCACCTCGATCCGGCGATCGCCGCGGGGAGGTCCTTCGACTCGAAGGCATTCCTCGGTGCGTTGTTCGAGTTCGAGAAACAGTGGGCCGATGCCCCGGACCGGTACCCGCGCGAACCCCGAGGCGACAGCATCGCCCTCGCACGCCATTTGTGGTCGAAGTACGGCGCGTTGTCAGCCCCCGAGTCGGCCAGCCTCAGCACGGGCAAGCGGGTCACCTGCTCGTCCGCTCTGACATCACACCCGGCGTTTCTGGCCAATGACGGCCGGGTGCGATCGACTGAGGCTTTTTGGGCAACGGACGTGGGGCAGCACCCTGGCGAGGCGTGGTGGCAGGTGGACTTCGAGCAGCCGACGACGATCGGACGGGTCGTCGTGGTCGGCTATTACGGGGATGATCGGTACTACGGATTCACCGTCGAGACCTCGTTGGACGGCAAGGACTGGACCCTGGCGGCGGATCGACGGGACAACCGGGCCCGTTCAACCCGCAGCGGCTACCGCTGCGTGTTCGAACCGCGGCTGGCCCGTTATCTCCGTGTGACCCAAACCCACAATTCGGCCAACACCGGCCGGCACCTCGTGGAGGTGATGGTGTTCGCGGAGTGACGCGCGTGACGACGGGCTGAACGGGATGAACGGGATGGACCGAGAGGATAGGGGGGTTCAAAGTCGCCCCCCATCCTGTCCATCCTGTTAATCCCGTCTAGGAACGCGAGGGGATGAAAGAGGAGCACGCCCCGGGGGTGATCATGATCCGTTGCCTGTCCGGTGTGGGGAGGATGGGCTTTGATCGGTTCGCGTGTCAGCCTTGAGGATTGCGGCCACCCAATGGCCCTTGCCGGGCGCGGTCACCGGGACCAGGCCGCCCCCGTTGATCGACTCGCGCTTGCCCCACTCGCCCGACGAGATGTCAATCCAGCGCACGTCGAAGCGGCCCGTCGCATTCTTGAGATCGAGGCCGATCGTCCCGCCGTCGGTGAAGTAGAGGGCGTAGGCCTGGCCGGGCCTGGCCGCAAGATACGCTTCATTCTCCTCCCGGTCGCTGAGCAGGGCGTTGGCCGGTTCGACGTCCCAGAGTTTGATGCGCGACTCGAGCTTCCGGGCTGCCCGGATCGCGTTGGCCGCCGGTTGCGACAGCCCCAGACCCGAGTCGGGCCGGTGGAACCGGGCTGAGGCGACTCCTCCGACGACGTGCCGCCAGAAGCGTTCGAGCCCGTCGCGGTTGGACCCGAACCGGCCGCCGTCGGCGCCGTAGGTCTTCGTGGTGTTCAGCGGGCGCGGTTGGGCGGCGATCCGCTGGCGGACCCACTGGAAGTTGTCCCAGTGTTCCTGGCCCTTCTTCTGGTTGTTCTGGGAAACATCGCAGAAATCGTAGCGCTCGGGGTGATCGAAGGTTCGCTTGTGCTCGTTTGCCTTGAGATCCCAGGCGTCCCACATCTCGGTGAGACAGACCTGTTTGCCGGCCTGGCCGGCGTGCTGCCGGATGAACCCGGCCCAGTAGGCGCCCCAGGCCTCCTCGGCGGAGGTTTCGTTGTCCATGCAATAGAGGACATGATCGTGGCGCAGGGTGAAGGAGAGCATCTTCTCGACAAACCGCTGCTGGAATTTCAAAACCACGGTGTTATTCCGCTGCGCCGGCGTGGTGAAGAAGAACGGCTGCTTGTTCTGGCCCGGATGGTCCGGGTAATGCTCGGCGAAGCCCGATTCCGCATAGGTGTAGTTAACGTTGTTTTTCGGGTTGTAGGGATGGGGTTCCCAGTTCTTGGTCGAGTAGTCGAAGCGATCCCAAACCTCGATCTGGACGATGATGTCGCGCTCGGCCGTCCAGCGGAGCAGGTTCTCGAACCGCTGCCAGTACTCCTCGTTCCACTGGCCGAGGTCGTACTTCCCGTCCGGCAACCGCTTGAACGGGTAAACCTCGAACCCCTTGTCGATGCGGTCGCTCATGGTGTTGCGGATGTAGTTGCCCCCCGCCGCCCGGATCTCATCGAGGTGATCCTTGAGCTCGGGAAGCTGGAAAAGATTGTCGTCCTTCGAGCCCCCCAGGAGCAGGACGGGCTGTCCCTTGTATTGCCAGTAGCGGGGGTTGGTTGGCCAGGGCTGGATCCGATCCGCGCCGGCCTTCGGGTTGGCGGCGGGCACCGGCGCCTCGGCTCCCCGGGACACCCCGGTCGAGTCGAGGATCCAGCACGCCAGGACCCAGGTCAGGGATCTTCGCAAGGGCTGATGGACGGTCAACGATCTCATGGGCTGTGATGCTCCGTGCTCACCCTGCCCCAAGAAGGCCACGGGCGTCAATCGAGGACGGCATCCCCAAATCCGCGCATAAGCGTCCTTTGCGGCTCAACCTCCTGGGCTTGACCAGGCGCCTTGAGCCGCCCAGTCCGGGGTTTTCGCGGATTTGAAAGCCCGCCCGCGGGGCGGGCCCATTCCCTCCGAACCCTATAGCGCCCGCCCGCCAGCGGGCGGGCCACCCCGGAGCCGATACCCCACGCGCCTGCAGGGCGAAAACCCACCACGAGCCGATGGCGAACGTTCGGGCCGCACGCGTTAGGCGAGGATCCGGGGCATCCCGATTGAGATTTGAGAATTGCTATTGCATATTCAGAGCTCGAATTTCGTCTTGACTTATCTGCACGGAAGGAATAGGCGGGGGTTACAAGCCCTGACGTGCTCCTTCGAACGGAGGAGCCTGCTCCTTTGTGGGAGCGGGGGACATTGTGGTGGGTGCGAGTGGGCGAGATGCGGGGACCGCGGGCGTGAAAGCGAGCAGTTCAGCAAGGAGATTCGAACTTGAGCCTCTCGAGTGGCGAATCCTGCTTGCGGCCGATCCGGCGGCGGCTGTTCTGACGGCAGGCACTGCGCCCGATCTCTTGCGGGCCGAGGCCGCGGACGTTGCCGAGGCTGAACCTGCGACTGGCGACGCGACCGGGGAGACGATCGCCTGCGATCCGTGGGGGCGCCTCGACCCTCTGTTCGGTCCCGAGTCGGCGGCCGACCTGCCTGTGGCCCCCGATGTGCCGGAGGACGCCTCCGGAGCTCCCGGGGGACCGACCCCGCCGGTTCTCGACGATGAAGCCGAGCGGGTGTGTTCGCCCTGTCCGGAATTGCCCGACGCGCTGGTTCCTGAGGAGGACTCGACTCTGCTGGCGGCGACGGTTTGGGTGTCGGTGGCCGACACCGCGGTGCAGCAGTTGACCGCGACGCTTCGTGCCGCCAACGGACCGCCGTCGGACCAGGTCCGCTGGCTGCCCGATGGTCATCGGCGCTTCACCCCGGGCCACAGTCCGGGGACGTCATCCACGACGCTGGATGAGATCTGGAGTGCCGGCGACGAGTACGAATGGGAGATCAACGACGCCACAGGCACCGAGGGCGCCGATCCGGGATGGGATCTGCTCAACATGACGGGCGCACTGGCGATCCAGACGACGGCGGCGGCTCCCTTCGTCATTCATATCAAATCCCTGACGCCTGCCAACGCGGCGGGGAACGCGGCCCATTTCGATCCCACGCTCACCTACGAATGGCGCATCGCAACCGCCGCGGAGGGGATCACCGGCTTCGATCGCACGGTGATCACGCTCGACTCGAGCCAGTTCACCAATGCGCTGGGGACTGGCGCCTTCCTCCTTGATCAGGCCGGGAACGGCCGGGATTTGCTGCTCCGGTTCGTGCCGAGTCTGCCGTACGTTTCGCTCGCAGAGCCGGCCTGGACGGAACTGGGGCCCTACGCGTTGCTGGACAACGGCAACACGATCATCCCGCCGGACAACCCGACGATTGGCGCCGTGCAGGCGATCGCGGTGCACCCTGGCAACCCGGACATAGCCTGGCTCGGGGCGGTGAACGGCGGCGTCTGGCGAACCAACACCTTGAGCTGGTCAACTTCGAACGGAATGGACGACGACGGCGCCAATGGGGTCGACGACGCGGCCGAGGTGCCGACGTGGGCGCCGGTTGGTGAGTTCCTGCCTTCCCTGGCGGTGGGAGCGCTGGCGGTCAGCCCATTCGACGCCGGCGGCAGCCCGGTGACGGCCTCGACCCTTGACAACCAGCTGGTGCTGTACGTCGGCACCGGCCAGTTCAGCAGCACCTATCGCGGCGGCATGGCGGCCGGGCTGTTCCGGTCCGAAGACGGCGGCACGACCTGGACCGAACTCGGCAACTTCCAGGACTTGCGGTTCACCGCGATTGTGCCGTCGAGCAGCGTCGAGGGGTTGTTGTTCGTTTCGACCTACGAGATCACCCCGGCGGCAGGGTCGAACCCCGCCCGCGGCGGGCTCTACCGCTCGATGGACGGCGGCGACAGTTGGACCCGCATCTCGGGCGCCACGGGAACCGACAAGCTGCCGGAAGGGAACGTGGTCGAGGTGATCGCCGACCCCGCGGATGCCGCTCGCTGGTATCTGGCCTTGGCGGGCGATTTCGTTCGAACCGACGGCACCGTGCTGGACGCTGCGGCCAAGGGGGTCTGGCGCTCAAACAACGCCAATGCCACCGACCCCAACGCCGTGACCTGGAGCCGGGTCGTCACCGGGATCGTTCTGCCGGAAGACTCGAACGGGGCGGACGACGACGGCGACGGCGCGACTGACGAGGCGGGGGAGGGGCTCAAGCTCGCCGACCGGATCCGCTTGGCCGCCAGCCCTAACGGCGCGCCCGCCAATCCCGTGTACGCCGCGATCATCGGCTCCAACCGGCAACTTTCGGCGGTGTTCCGTTCGACCAACCATGGCGACGCTTGGACCGAGCTGGCGCCCGTGCCCTCGACCAACCCCACCGGCCAGGGAAACCTCCATTTCGCGATGGTCGCCGATCCGGCCGGCGCGACCACGGTGGTTGTGGCCGGCGCGGTCTACGATACGTCCCCCTATGGGGGCAGCGTTTTCCGCCGGGACGGCGCGGCATGGACGCAGATCTCGACCACGAGCGGCAGCGGTCCCAACGGTTTCAACACGGGGCCGCACGGGGACACCCGGTGTCTGGTTTGGGTTGCCGACGAGGACGGTTCCGGGGCCGGCACCAGCAGCAGCCTGCTGCTGGCCAGCGACGGCGGGATCTATCGCCTTCGCAACCCCGGCAGCGGGGGAGGCACCACCTGGGAGTTCATCGGGGCCGACTTGCGCATCACCGAGATGAACCGGTCAATCGCTTACGATCACAACCACGACACCGCGTTTGCTGGGACGCAGGACAACGGCACCGTCCGCCAGACGGGCACGGCCGACACTTGGAGGACAATGCTGGCCGGCGACGGCAACTACGTCGGCATCGACTACCAAGGCGCAACGTCCGTCCGCTATTTCGTCGGAAACAACTTCGGCTGGATCTTCCGTCAGAGCTTCACGGGGCCGGACACGGCCGGAGCGCGGACGCGCCTGACCCTCAAGAGCAGCTCTGGTGCCGCCAATTACAGCGGCCTGGACGACACCGACCCGTTCCCCGGGGTCTCGAGTGACCGGGATCTGGCCGGCGAATCCTCATTCGAGCGGATTCCCCTGGCGGTCAACGTCGCCACAACCCGCACGCTGATCCTGGGGCGGGACTGGCTCTATCACAGCACCGACGAAGGGGCGACGGTCCGGAAGATTACGGACGTGGCGGTCCCGGCCGGATCGAGCCGGCCCGACTTCGTCACCGCGCTGGCCTATGGCGGCTTCGAGGGGGCCACCGCCAAGACTGGGGTGATGTACGTTGCCCGCGGCAACGCGCTTCATGTCAGTGCCGACGATGGCAGTACGTTCACCGACGCCAGCGTCGCGGGGACCAGCGACATCGTCAGCATCGCGCTCGACCCGACCGACTGGCGGCGGGCGGTGGCGGTCGAGGCTTCGGCCGTCTGGCTGATCACGGTCACCACAAACGAGGACGGAACGATCGCGTCCGTGCTGTCCACGAACATCACCGGCGATCTCGCGTCGCATACTTACGAGTGCAGCTCGGCCGCGATGGTGGCGGAGGCTGAGCAGTTGGTCGTCGTCGTCGGAGGGATCGATGGAGCCTACCGGCTGGGGATCGACGACCTGTCCGAGCTCCTGTCCGCCACGACGCCGCATCTGACCTGGACCCGGTTCGGTGTCAACCTGCCCTTCGTCCCGGTCTCGGCCCTCGCCTACGATGCCGCGGACGATGTTCTGGTGGCGGGCACGCTTGGCCGCGGTGCCTGGCGGCTCGACGACGCGCGGCAGGCCATGCTCGATGACACGACCCTCCGCATCGAAACCGGCTCGGGCAACGACGAGATCCGGCTGCGCCGGGCCCTGCCTTCGCCGGGAGAACTGGACTCGATCGAAGTCGTAATCGGTGGCGCCGTGGTCGAGACGTACCTCTTCCGCACCCTGCGGGCCATCACGGTCAACACCGGCGCCGGCGATGACACCCTCATCATCGATTCGAGCGACTCCACCATCAGCCCGCCCGACGGCATCCGTTTCGATGGGGGCGAAGGCGCGGGTGACACCCTCCGCTTCGAGGGCTTGCGCTGGACGGCCCTGGCCAGCGGTCCGGCGGGCGACATCCAGGAGCACGTCCTGGACAACCAGGAAGTCCAGGCCCGCAACGTCGAGACCGTGACCGACGCGACCACGCCCCCCAGCTTCCTCCTGATCCTCGGCGGGGGCCTGGGCGGACTCAGCGACTGGGATACCGGGCTCGACGACACGCTTTCCTCCGACCTCGCGTTGTTCGGGAGCGCGCTGGGCCCCGGGATGACCGGTGTCTCGCCCAGCACCCCGGAAGGCGAAGGCGAAGATTTTCCGTCCGACCTCGAGGCCCCCGAGACCTCGTCGCTCGCGCTGCTCACCGAGGCGCCGGCCTCGCTGTTCCGACGGTTGATCGAATCCGGGACGGGCCTCCGGTTCGAGGACATCGGCCGGTTGATCACGTCCGAGTCGGATCTGCAATCCCGGCTGGACAGCCTCGACGACATCCCGGGCAACGTGACCGTGGACAGCGCCTCGGGCCGCCTGGTTTTGGGCGACCCGAGCAATCCGTCCAAGCCGTTCCGCCGGACCTTGTCGCTGAAGGTGCCGCTTGATCTCGAGTTGCTGGGGGGCGGAATCCAATTGCACGGCACGCTCGCGCTCACTGTCCAGGTCGACGTGTTCCTCGAGGTCGGTGCCGACGCCACCGGCTTCTATCTTCGGACCGATCTCACGGGGACGCCGGAAATGGTGCTCCGCAACATCGAAGTCAGCGGTCGGGTCGAGGCTTCGGGCGCCATTGGCCTCCTGGGTGTCAACCTCAGGGAAGCCGTCCTCGAGGTCGATCCGGATGTGGGCGTCGAGATCGATCTCATCGAACCGACGCCGCGGTTTGGCGGCGCCCTGGACGGCAAGATCCGCCTGTATGATCTGGGGGATGACCCGGACGCGGTGTTTGCCGCCAGCACCGCCACGGATCCGGCCGAGTCGGATCTGAGGCTCACCGGCACGTTCGAAGTGGCCGCGCTCGATGCCGAGGGCGAGCCGATTCTCGATCTGGGGGAGATTGACTTGGGCCTGGTCTGGGAGGACCTGGACGATCCGGCCAGCTTCGGCATCGATGCCCTGGGCAACCCCGTGGCCGAGATCCTCCTGCGCTTCATGAACCTGGATGGCACCGGCTTCCTGGGCGAGGCGCGCCGTCTGCTGAACTACCTGGGTCAGCTCAAGAACACGGGCCTGCTCGATATCGAACTTCCCTTGGGCAACGGCTACAAGCTCAGCGACGCCTTTGATTTCTCGGCGGCTTTTCTGGACAGTGTCTACTCGAAATTCATCGACCTGTCGCTGACGGGCAGCACCTCGACGACCTCGACCTCAGCCCGCCAGGGGCGGCTGTCCTCGACGGCCCGGTTCAACCTCGTGCTCGACGGCGCGACCAGCGAGGAAATCACCGTCAGCGCGCTGAGCATGTTCTTCAACCACTCCCTCAGCGACCTGGCCGCCGACTTCCAGAACGCCCTGCCGTCCGACCTTGCCGACCGTATCCGCGTCGACGTCTACCGCGGGAACCTGAGGTTCTGCCTGCTCGATGGCTACTCGCTCTCGATCACGGGGGAGGACACGTCGAACCCGGTGTTCACCGAGCTGGGCTTCAGCAACAACCAGGGCGCTCTCGAGACCTTCCGGTTCCCGACGCTGCAGGGTCTGCTCGCGGAACTCCAGGAAGCCCTCGATCCCGATCCGCTGGACGGCGTGGATTTCGACCTCGACCTGGGCTACGACCAGGCCAACCGCCGGCTCAGTTTCCGCGTCGAGTTCAGCTATGGCTTCGAGGAGTCGACGTCCTTTGCTTACGACACCGATCTTGGACTGGGTGACCTGGCGGACTTCGAAGCCGGCGGCGAGCTGGGCATCAGCGGTTCGCTGACCGCCGGGTTCACGTTGGGCGTCGAATTCCGGGCTGTCGAGACGCCGGTGCTGGCAACGTCGCTCGTCGTCCCGCCGCCATCCAACGGGCGGCTGGCTGCCAACTCGAGCTTCACGATCAATCTCAACGACGGCCATCGGTTCCCCGTGACGTTGTCCGCAGCAGCCACGAGCGCCTTCACCTCGCTCAGCCAGCTCGTCAGCTACCTCAACACCCGGTTGCCCTCGACCGTCACCAACATCAACAGCCTCCCCCTCAACGACGTCGTCCGTTTCGTCCAGGCCTCGACCCTCGATGACGGCGGCGCCTCGACCTCCGCCATCGGGATACGCCTCGAAGTCTACAACGAAGACGACGACGCCGACGGCGTCCAGGACCCGGGCGAAGGCGACGACAACGGCAACGGTTCCTTCGATGTGCTGCTGGACCTCGTCAATTCGCTCGCCATCGAGGCGGCAGCGGACGATCCCGCAGTGACCGAACTCGGCTTCATGGCTGGCGAGGTGGCGCGGTCGGCCATCGCGGGGATCTACCTCGAAGAGGCCGCGCTCGAAGGCACACTCACCGTCTCGGCCACGGACCTCGAGGCCTCGGCGCGCCTCGCGATTTTCGGGATCGAGACCTCGGGCGGGACTGCGACCGGCACGGCCACGGTGGGTTTCGAGCTGACCAATCCCGACGGCGGCAGCCGGATCGACCTGGACGAGCTGCTGGGCGATCTCGAGAACATCGACGAGTACCTGGACGCCGATTTCACCTTCGAGGCGAGCCTCGACATCCAACTCAACAACCTGGCCGTTCAACCCGATATCTTCGGCAGCCTCCTCCCCGCCGGCGCCCAGATCCGGATCTACATCCCCGACCTTCGCCACGTCGAGTACAACGCCGAGCCCTACGACGAAGCGACCAATGCCGAAGGCCTCTTCATCACCTACCCGAACCTCGGGCCGCTGTTCAACTTCAGCTGCCTGGGCTGGCTCGATCTCGTCACGTCCCTCGACTCGCTGGCGGACCAGCTCGGCGAGCTCAAGGCCTTCTCGTTCCTCGATCAGCCGATCCCCGTGATCAACATCAGTGTCAGCGAGATCCTCGACTTCACCGCGGATCTGGCCGACACGGTCCGCGGCCTGGCCACCGGCGACGGTGAGACGCTCGACCAGTTCGAGAGCGATATCGAGGATCTGCTGGGCATCCCGGACGAGAACCTCGAGTTCACGGTCGAGCACACCGCTCCGGTGATCACGGCGGGAACCGGCTCGACTGCGGCCACGGCCACGTTCAACCCGCGCGGCGCCCGCAACGCGCTCACCTTCACCGCCTCCGCCAACGGCGATTCCCTCGACCAGCTCCTGTTCAAGGACGACGGAACGCTGGCCGACGAAGCGGATGTGGCCGAAGCCAGCTACGACGCCGCGACCAAGACGCTCACCCTCCGGTACAACGCCACCTACACGCGGGCTGTGACCATCCGCAACGCCGTCAACGACGCCCATGCGGCGGCCCCGGCCTCGATGCCCTTCAGCGCCGCCCTCGATACCTCCGCCAGCCCGGGCGACGGCGCCAGCAACGACGGCTCGGGCGCCGTCCATCAGACCGCCCTCAAGATCTCCCTCAGTTATCACCTCGCCTACGCCAACACCCTTCCGTTCCAGTTCAGCCTGAGCGATCTGATGGCCTACGTGCCCGTCGATTCGCCCGTCCGGGATCTGCTCGGCGGTGTCACCGAGTTCTTCCAGGCGAGCGGCTCGGGCGAGATCGAAGTCACCGCCAGCGCCGATCTCCGCCTCGAGTTCGGGCTCGACGTCAGCCAACCCTGCGGCTGGAAGCCGTTCTTCTACGACACCGGCTACGACGGCCCCGATACGGGCACCGGCATCACCCTGCGCGCGGCCGTCTATGGCACGAACCTGACCTTCAGCATCGGCGTCGGCGCGCTGACGGTGGACGTCAGGAACGGCAGCGCCACATTCGACGCCGACGGCATCGCGGACAGCCCCGGGGGCGATGAGGACGCCGAGTTTGTGGTCGGGCTCGAGGACAACAACGGCGACGGCCGCCACTATCTCCGCAGCGGCGAGTCGTTCTTCGACTTCGACAACATCACCATCGATCTGACTGCGGGCGCCAGCGCCGTGCTGCCGCTTTATGCGCTGGACGCATTGCCGCTGGGCAGCAGCAGCGACGGGAACAACGACGGGTACCCGGACAACGACCTCGCGGTCGTCCTGCCGAGCCTGAAGCGCCTGCTGTTCCCCGAATCGACCGATGCCAGCGCTCCGTTCGAAACGGTGGTTCCGATGCCCGGAGCCCACAACGATCTCAAGTTCACCGGCCCCGGCGAGGGGCGCGAGGTCCGGTTCGTCGAGATCTCGAGCGGCAGCCTGACGGCGACCGTCGTCGGCGATGCGCTCGAGATCGGCATCTACCCCGCCATCACCACCGCCGCCCAGGTCGCCGCGCTCGCTCTGCCCGGGGGCTGGAGCGTCGCGCTCTCGACCAGCACGGAAGAGGGCGGCGCCAACACGGGGGCAGGCCGCCTCTACACGCCCGTCACGATCGTCACCCCCGACATCGCCGGCATGTTCGAGGACTTCAAGGTCTGCGACCTGATCACGAACTCGACCCTGCTGGTGGACGGCCTCGACAAACTGCTCGAGACCATCCAGGACGCCCTGTCGATCGGCGTGCTCAACCGCAACCTGCCGCTGGTCGGCGACAAGCTGGGCGAGGCGGCGAATTTCATCGGCGAGTTCCGCAGCGGGCTGCTGGCTGATCTCCGCAACAAGCTGGCCGAGGTCGGCAACCCGATCGACCTCGTCAAGGAGGCACTGTTCGATGTGCTCGGCAAACCGGGGCTCGATCTGCTCATCCAGACCGACGGCTCCGCGGTCGAGACCTACGAGGACATCGAGATCGCCTGCGTCGAGAATGCGATCACCTTCAATGTCCGCCTCAAGAAGGCGATTGCCCTGGTCGATACCACCGACAACCCGATCGACTTCGATATCGGCATTCCCGGGCTCGGCCTCAAGGTCAATGGCAACGTCAAGATCGAGCTCGGGTTCGATCTCAAGCTCTACTTTGGCATCAGCACCGCCGACGGCTTCTACTTTGACACGTCGAGCGACGAGGAATTCGAGGTCTACTTCCTGGTGACCATTCCCGAGCTGAGCGCCACCGGCGAGCTCTTCTTCCTCCAGCTCGAAGTCAGCGATGAAAGCGACGGCGTCGATGCCAACGGCAACGACCGCGATCCCTCCTCCTTCGGCGGCACGTTCAGCATCAACCTCATCGACCCCGGCGGCGGCGACCGGCTCACGTTCGCCGAAATGGGCAGCTCCGGGTTCGACTTCGATGATTTCGTCGACTTCGATCTCGAAGCCGGCGCGGAGGTGAACCTCGAGTTCATCGTCAGTTTCGCCGGCGACGCCCGGTTCCCGCGGCTGCTGGGCGAGTTCGACCTGGACTGGATGTGGGAGGCGGGCGGCGACAGCAACGGCGATCTCGAGTTCGGCTTCCACAACATCCAGATCGACATCGGGTCGTTCATCTCGGAGTTCATCCAGCCCATCCTCGAGGAGATCAAGAAAGTCACCGAGCCCATCCAGCCGCTGATCGACGCGGTCACCGCGCCCATCCCGATCCTCTCCGAGCTCAAGGGCGAGCCGTTCACCATGCTTGATCTCGCCGAGGCCTTCGGCTATCTCGAGCCCGGCACGCGCAAGTTCATCGAGGCGGTCGTCAAGATCCTCGACCTGGTCAACAACACGAGCTTCTCGAACGATGGCTCCGTCCTGATCCCGCTCGGCGGGTTCAACCTCCAGCAAGATCAGCTCGGCAACGTGGATCGTGCCGAGGGCGAGGCGGACACGGAAGCCGCGCCGCTCTCCGAGGGCACCAGCCATGAGGGCACCCGCAATTTCCTCCGCGACCTCGAGGACTTGGGCATCACCTTCCCGTTCCTGCACCTCAGCGAACTGTTCAAGCTCTTCCGGGGCGAGCCGGTGAGCCTCATCGAGTATCACATGCCGGTGTTCGATTTCCGGGCCGGGTTCGAGCAGTCCATCGCCATCTACCCGCCGCTCAACCTGATCTTCGGCGGCGAGATCTTCGCGCACATCGACCTGACGTTCGGTTTCGACACCTACGGCCTGCAGAAGTTCCTCGCCAGCGAGGACAAGAACGTCCTCGACATCTTCGACGGTTTCTACGTCAAGGACGTCAACGACCAGGGCGAAGACATCGACGAGATCGTCCTCGGCGGCGGGATCTACGCCGGGGCCGAGCTCGATCTCGGCATCGCGGAGGCGGGAGTCAAGGGCGGCGTCTACATCGAGGTCGGCTTCAACCTCAACGACCCGGACGACGACGGCCGCGTTCGCGTCAGCGAGATCATCGCCAATGCCATGCAGGATCTCCGCTGCATCTTCGACATCCACGGCGAGCTCTACGTCGAACTCACCCTCTATCTCACCATCCACCTGCTCGTCGTCGATCTCGAGTTCGAGTGGGACTTCGCCCGGATCACCCTCTTTGAATTCAACATCACCTGCCCGCAGCCCAAGCTGGCCGATTACGTGGACAGCTCGGGGAACGAACTCGAAGCCGCGGATAGCGATGGCATCCTTCGCCTCAACATGGGTCCCAACGCCGACGAGCGGGAAGTGGGCGACACCACCGACGGCGACGAAGCCTTCACGGTGACCACGATCGAAGGCGATCCCAGCGCCGCAGGCGGCGAAACGGTCGAGGTCAGCTTCAAGGGCATCAAGCAGACCTACGAAGGCGTCAAGGTCATCCGCGCCGACGGCGGCCAGGGCAATGACACCATCGACCTGCGCGCCGTCCTCTCGCCCGCGGACAGCGCCGAGGGCGTTCGCGGCGGCGCCGGCAATGACACGGTCTATGGCAGCAAAGGCGGCGGCACTTACTACGGCGATGCCGGCGACGATGTCATCGTCGGGCGCATCGCCGAGGACGACTTCGAGGGAGCCAACGAGATCATCTACGGCGGCCCCGGCAATGATACGCTCACCGGTAACGAAGGCGATGACGCGATCTCGGGCGAGGACGGCGCCGATCTGCTCTATGGCAACGCCGGCAACGATACCCTCGACGGCGGCGCCGGCAACGACACCCTCTACGGGGACGTCGGCACCGATACCCTTCAGGGCGGCGACGGCGCCGACAGGCTCTACGGCGACGATGACAACGACTGGATCGAGGGCGGGGCGGGCGATGACACCATCGAGGGGGGCCGCGGCGATGACCGGATCGCCGGTGGCGGCGATGATGATTTCCTCGACGGCGGCTCCGGCAATGACGCCGTGTTCGGCGACGAGGGCAACGTCGATGCGCCCGCCTTCCCGAACGATCTGACCTACCTCGAAGCCGTCGAGGTCACCGGCATCGGCGGAACCGGCAACGACATCCTGGCGGGGGGCGCCGGCTCCGATCTGTTGTTCGGCGCCGGCGGTTACGACCAGCTCTATGGCGGCACACTCCTGCTCTCCGGCGTGAGCCAGGTCATCGAGTACGACGGCCAGGATTTCCTCGATGGCGGCACCGGGGACGACCTGCTCTATGCGGACGACGCCCATGGCGCCGCCAGCACCACCTTCCCCGGCGCCAGCATCAGCGGCTCCGCATGGTTCGACGCGGCCGATGCCTACGGCGACACCAACGACGTCCGCGATCCCACCGAGAACGGCCTGGCCAACGTGACCGTCGAGCTCCACAAGGCCGACACCACCCTCGTCGGCAGCATGGTCACCGACGCGAACGGCGAGTTCACTTTCTCAGGCCTCGAGGCCGGGGATTACTACCTCGAGTTCAATACGCCCACCGGCATGGCCGTGGTCGCAGCCAACCAGGGCGGCGACGAGACGGCCGATAGTGACGCCGATGCCGCCGGCAAGACCGGGACGGTGCACGTCGAGGCCGGCCAGAGCCACGCGACCCTCTCGGCCGGGTACTACGGCACGACCACCACGCTCAGCATCGACAGCCCGTCGGTCACCGAAGGCGACCTCGGCACCACCGACCTCATCTTCACCGTGACCCTCTCCAACCCGCTCAGCCAACAGGCCGCCGTCTGTTATAAGACCGCGCCCGGCACGGCCGACCGGATCGCCGACTATACGTCAGTCTGGTACACCCTCGTGTTCGAGCCGGGCCAGACGGTCAAGACCCTCACCGTGCGCATCCTCGGAGATACGATCGACGAGGGTGACGCCGAGACGTTTACGGTCACACTGTCGGATCCCTGGAATGCGGACCTGGATCCCGCCCACACCGTAGGCACGGGTACCATCATCGACGACGACGAGCCGCCGGTGCTCGTGGTGTACGACACGGTGCCCGCGCTCGAGCCCACCAATGAGGGCGAACCCCTCCGGTTCCTCCTCGAGCTGTCGAACCCCAGCAAGTACAGTCTCGCCTTCAACTACCGGACGGCCCAGGCCGTGGACACGGATGGCACCTTGCCCGAGACCTCCGCCCAGGCCGGCGTTGACTACGATGACACCCACGAGGATGCCTACGGCACAGTGACCTTCAGCCCCGGCGAGACCCGGAAGTACGTGACCGTCAGCACGATCGAGGACACCCTCGACGAGTACGACGAATGGCTCTACCTGCTGGCCGCCCTCGACCCGTCCACCCCGACCGACCGAGCCTCCGTCGGCGATGGCCAGGCCGACGGCTGCATCTACGACGATGATGCGCTGCCCTTCGTCCGCATCAGCCCGACAACCCAATCCGTCGCCGAAGGCCACGCCGGCAACAAACCCGTCACCCTCACGGTCAGCCTCCGGAACGCCGCCAACGCGCTGATCCCGAGCGGACGCACCCTCGCCGTGGATTGGAACGTCGGCCGCGGCACCGCGTTGACGTTCATGGCCCATGGCGATCCCGCCGACGTCGTCTACGCCTTCGAGACGCTGACGTTCGCCCCCGGTGAGATGCAGAAGACCCTCACCGTCGAGGTCATCGGCGATACCCGCGTCGAAGGCGACGAGTATTGCTTCGTCAATCTCCTCCGCGCCGCCAACGCCCAGCTCGATACCGACGCCGACAACTTGAACCACGCCACCGTGCGGATCCTGGACGACGAAAGCGGCGATCCGGGGCCCTGGTACGTCGAGTTCAGCTCCCCCACCTATACGGTCAGCGAATCGGAAGACGTGGCCACCATCACCCTCGTGCGCGCCGAAGGCAGCTCCCATCCCCTCGCCGCCTACTGGACCGCGGCCGGCACCGCCGAGGAAGGCGCGGCCGCCGGGGATGACTACGTGGGGATCTGGGAGAACGAACTCGGACGATCCCGCGGTTTGGTCCGCTTTGCCGAAGGTGAGACCACGGTCACCTTCACGCTCGACCTCAACGAGCTGGACGCAGACTACGAAGGCGACGAGACGGTATTCCTCTATCTGGCCAACCCGACGGGCGGCCCCGTCCGCAGCAACATCAAGACGGCCGTCCTCACCATCGTCGAGGACGATCCCCTGCCCGAGATCTGGGTCGGCAACGCCACGGACAACCTGGACCCCGATGAGCACTACGGCCATGTCGAGGAAGGCCCGGTGTTCCTGCATTTCAATGTGTACGTGAGCGGCGATACCGACCTGCCGGTCCGCGTCACGTGGCAGCCGGTCAACGGCACCGCCGTGGCGTCCGAGGATTACGTCGGCCTACCGCCCCAGGTCCTCGACTTTGGCGCGGTCCACGGGACCGAATGGCAAACCGTGGCCGTCCAGGTTCTGGACTTCCTGGTGCCCGAGGAGACCGAGTACCTCTACGTCCAGATCACCGATGCCGAGAATGGCGAGATTACCGACTATCAGGGGATCGGCTCCATCGAGGACGATGACACGATCACCGTGGGCGGCCTGGTGTTCATGGATGTGAACGGGAACGGGTTCTACGACGCGACCACGGATTACCCGCTCGAAGGGATCGACGTCACCCTGACCGATGCCACGGGCGATCATTCGGATACCACCGACGCCAGCGGCCTCTACTCCGTCAGCGTCCTGGTCGGCGACTGCACGGTGACCGTCGATGAAACCGACGGACCGGCTGACAGCACCTTGTCAACCGTCAGCAACGGGTTCACCTACCACTTCGACACCACGGCGCTCGAAGCTCCGGACATCGGCTTCGCCGTCCCCACCACTCCCGCCGTGGCCGATGAGTCCACCGGGACGGGCGGGGGCGCCAACCATGATTCCGTCTATGGCGGTGCCGGCAATGACACACTCGACGGCGGCGGCGGCGATGACTGGCTCGTGGGCGGTCACTGGCTCGGGCCCGGCTGTGCCTGCTCGGGCCTCAACTACGACGCCCGCATCCTGAAACAGTCCGACCCCGACGGCGGCCGGCTCTACGTCGACCCGGATTCGCTGGCGGATACGGGCACCATCAGCGGCACGGTGTTCCGCGACGAGACCGGCAATGGCCTCCGCGATTTCATCGTCGTACCCCCCTTCGGCTTCCTCGAACCCGGCCTTGCCGGGCTTCAAGTGAACCTGTTCGACTCGGGATGGACCCTGGTCGCCGTGACGTACACCGATGGGAGCGGGAACTATCAATTCGAGAAGCTCAACGCCTGCAGCTATTTCGTCCAGTTCCTCGCCCCCGCCGGGTACCAGTTCACGACCCAGGACGTGAGCGGCAACACCGAGGACGGCAACGACAGCGATGCCAGCCAGACAACCGGCTTGACGAATGGCATCCTCATCGCGCCCGGCGCCACCGTCGACTCGGTCGATGCGGGGTTGACCGTGGTGCCGCCCGGCGGACCTGGTCCGTGGAGCATCCAGTTCACCCAGGTCATCTACAGCGTCCGCGAAACCGACGGCCAAGCCGCCATCGGCATCTGGCCGACGCCCGGCAGCACCCAACCCGTCGGCGTCTTCTTCACCGAGCAAGGCACGGCCACCCAGGGGGCCGACTACGAGGGTGTCTTCGAGAACGGCAACGCCGGCGGCCGGCAAACAGTCCGCTTCGGGATCGGCGAGGACCAGAAGGAATTCGTCATCCCCGTGTTCGAGGACGCCGATGACACCGAGGGTTACGAAATGGTCTACCTGCACCTGCGCAATCCCACCGGCGGCCAGGTGACCGGCAACCTGCCGGACGCCGTCCTCCTCATCTTCGACAACCCGTGTCAGGACGATGACACCGTGTACGGGCTCGAAGGGGCGGATGTGATGCTCGGGGATTTCGGGTACTTCGACGGGGGCACAGTCGTCCTCCTCGGGGGCATGGGCCATGACACCCTGCTCGGCGGGGATGGCGCCGATCAAATCTACGGTGAAGGCGGTAACGATGTGCTGGATGGGAGCACGGACGACGACGCTCTCGACGGCGGCGGCGAGAATGACACCTACCGGTTCGACGGCGACCAGAACCTCGGCAGCGACACGATCATCGAGGTCGCCTCGCCCTTCGGGGGCACCGACACGATCGATCTGTCGGCTACCGCCGGCTGGGCCATCACGTTCGACCTCTCGAGCGTTGCCTCACAGGCCGTGACCCCCTCGCTCACCATCACCCTCCCAGCCGGCAACGTCATCGAAAACCTCATCGGCGGATCGCGCGATGACACGCTCACCGGAAACAACCTCGACAACGTCATCGAAGCCGGCGCCGGCGACGATGTCCTCGAAGGCCGCAGCGGCAACGACACCCTGATCGGCGGCAACGGCAGCGACACCTACGTCTGCGCAGCCGACACCCTCAGCGGACACCACGCGATCGTCGAGGACGCCGACGCCGACACGGACCTCATCGATTTCACCGGGACCACGGTGGATCTGAGCCTCGATCTCTCAGACAACGCGTCGCAAGCGGTGACGGTCGCGTTCAGCGTCACGCTCAGTGACTCGAACGGCATCGAGAACCTCTACGCCGGCACGGGCAACGACACCCTCGCCGGCAACAGCCGCGACAACGTCATCTGGGGCCGCGAGGGGAACGACGACCTCGACGGCGGTCCCGACGGCTACGACACCCTGCTCGAGGAGCGCGCCGGCAATTGGCAGCTCCTCAGCGGCGTCCTCAACCTCCTCTCGACCGGTGAATCCAATACCTTCAACGCCGGCACCTTCGACGAGATCAGCCTGACCGGCGATGATAACGACAACACGCTCGATGCCTCGAGCTTCAGCGGCACCGTCTTCCTCTCCGGCGCAGGCGGCCAGGACCAAATCATCGGCGGCACGGGCACCAACTACCTCTCCGGCGGGCCCGGCATCGATACCATTACCGGCAACGGCACGTCCGATACTCTCACCGAGGAGCAGGACGCGGATTTCACCCTGACCGATTCCACGCTCACGGTGGGTGGCGAGACCGACACGCTCTCGGGCATCGACTTCGCCATGCTCACCGGAGGTGACAGCAACAACGTGCTCGATGCCACCGCGTTTTCGGGCGCCGTCACCCTCGTCGGCGGGGCTGGCAATGATACCCTGCGCGGCACCGCCAACGCGGATACGCTCGAAGGCGGCGCCGGCGACGACGCTCTCGAGGGCGGCGCCGGGGATGATACCTATGTCTTCGACGCCGATGCGGCGTTGGGCACCGACACGATCAAGGAGGCCGCGGGCGGCGGGACGGACCTGCTCAGTTTCGAGGCCACCACCACCGCGGGTATCACGCTCGACCTCGGCCGTAGCGATGTCCAGAGGCTCAACGACAATCTCAACCTCGCGCTCTCCGCCGGGGACGTCATCGAGAACCTCCGCGGCACCCAGAACCACGATTGGCTCGTCGGCAACAGCCTCGCCAACACCATCCAAGGGCTCCAAGGCAGCGACACCATCGCCGGCGGCCCCGGCAACGACACGCTCGAGGGCGGCTACAACGTTTTCTTCCCTAGCTTCCAGGGCTGGACCGATCGCCTCGTCGAAGCCCGCGGCGCCGATATGGTCCTTACGAACTGGTCCCTGACCGTCGGCGGCACGGAAACCGATACCCTCAGCGGCTTCGAAGCGGTCTCCCTCACCGGCGACAAGACCGACAACGTGCTCGATGCCTCCGCCTTCCTCGCTTATCCCGTGACCCTCGACGGCGGTGGCGGCAACGACACGCTGTACGGCGGGACCGGCGACGACACCCTCATCGGCGGCCCGGGCAATGACAGCCTCCGCGGCGGGGCCGGCGACGATACCTATGCCTTCGACACCGACAGCCCGCTCGGCTCGGACGTCATTGCCGACACCGCCGGCAACGGCTCCGACACCCTCGACTTCTCGGCGACCGAGACCCGATCGGTCACCCTCAACCTCGGCATCACGGTGACCCAGACCATCAACGCCAATCTCAGCCTCACCCTGCCCGTCACCACCGTTGTCGAGAACGTCCTCGGCGGCAGCCTCAACGACACCCTCCGCGGCAGCGCCGAGCGCAACAGCCTGGCCGGCGGCGCCGGCAACGATACGCTGGTCGGTTACGCCGGCGATGACACCCTGATCGGCGGCGATGGCAACGATACCTACAGCTTCGACACCGACACCAACCTCGGCACCGACGCCATCTTCGAGCAGGTCGGCGCCGGTGGCTCCGATACGCTCGATTTCTCCGCCACCGGGACACAACCTCTTCTGGTCTACCTTGGACGCGGCATCGCGCAGACCGTCAACGCCAATCTCACGCTCCGGCTCCACACCTGCCACTCGATCGAGAACGTGATCGGCGGCGCCCAGAATGACCGGCTCTACGGCAACAGCCTTGACAACCGTCTCGAGGGGCGCGGCGGCGATGACCAGCTCTATGGGGATTGGGGCAACGACACCTACGTGTTTAACACCGACGCCGCTCTCGGCGCCGACCTCGTCACCGAAGAGGCCAATGTCGATGGCGGCCTCGACACGCTCGATTTCTCGGCTACCACGAGTCTGGCCGTCCAGGTCAACCTCGCCACAACCCTGGGCCAGACGGTCAATGCGAACCTGACCCTCACCCTGTCTTCCGCCGCCGCGGTCGAGCACGTCACCGGCGGCAGTCAGGGCGATGCCCTCACCGGCAATGCGCTCGACAACACGCTCATCGGCGGCCCGGGCAACGACAGCCTCGCCGGCCGCCTCGGCGCCGACACCCTCGAGGGCGGGGCAGGGAACGATACGCTCGCCGGCGGTTTGGGCAACGACACCTACGTGTTTGACACCGACTCGCCGCTGGGTGCAGACGCGCTGACCGAGGCGCTCTCCGAGGGCCTGGATACACTCGATTTCTCCGACACATCGGCTTTCGCGATCTCGGTTGATCTGAGCCTGACAAGCGCTCAGGCCGTCAACGGCAACCTCCAGCTCACGCTCTCGCATGCCAAGGGCTTCGAGAACGCCCTGGGCGGCGCCCAGAATGATCAGCTCACCGGCAACGCCGCGGGCAACCAGTTGTCCGGAGGTGCGGGCAACGATACCCTCGCCGGCGGCGCCGGCGACGACACGCTCGCCGGGGGTGCAGGTGACGATCTGTATCGCTTTGCCGACGGCTGGGGCGTCGATGAGGTGATCGAGAACCCCTCGACGGCGACGGACCCTCAGGGGCTTGACGAGGTGGATTTCTCGGCGGTCACGGTCGCGCTGACGGTGAGCCTGGAAGACGCGCTCGAGATCACCGACGGCACCAGTACCTTGCGGCACGCAGGCGCCGCCGTCGAGATCGTGACCGCAACACCGCAGGAGGACACGTTCACGGTCACGCCCTCGATCACGACCTCCTTTGCTCTCGATGCCGACGGCGGCGCCGGCGATGTTCTCAACTACAATACCCTCGGGCTGCCCACCACCCACGTCGGCGGTGTCATCACCACCACCGGCTATCTCCCGGTCAGCCATTCAGGCTTCGAGTCAGTGACGCTCGAAGACATGAGCGAGGCGCTGCTGGCGGCGAGCGCCGCCAGAGCTGAGCGCAGCGTGATTTCCCCGAACGGTTACCACTACAGCCTGCGATTCCCCAATGACGGCCTGTCGACAGCCGGCCGCCACGTCAGCCTCGCGTCCGCCCGTTGGGACATCGCCCGGATCGCCCGTCGACCCTCCCAGGGGATCGTTGTTGCCCAACACCGCGTCTTCCACTGCGGCTCCTGCGGTCTGACGCCGCCGCCGCCCGACCCATCTTCACCCTCAACCTGGACGCCTGATTCCTATGACAACTCGCTGCTCAGCGACTCCGACGACCGGACCTGACGGACCGGCTCCGCCGTCTGGAGCCCGGACCTTTCAGCCCGCGCCTTCCTGCCCGCCGTTCCTGGCGCTAAGCCTGGGGATGCTCGCCCTGCTCTCGACAGGCGTCGCCCTGTCGCAAACGCTCGATTACGGTGATGCCCCCGATTTGCCCTACTTCACCCTCAGCGCGCACAATGGCGCTTGCCAGTCCCTCAACCGCACCTTCTGCCTGGGCACGACCGTCGATGCCGAGAAGGACGGCCAACCCAACGTCACCGCCACCGGCGACGGCGCCGACGAGGACGGCGTCGTGCCCCTGGATCCCCTGGTGCCCGGAGCCACCGCCAAGATCCGGGTAACGCTGAACCCGGCCTCGCAACTTCCGGGTTGGATCAGCGCC
This sequence comes from Verrucomicrobiota bacterium, assembly GCA_029556615.1. GTDB lineage: Bacteria > Verrucomicrobiota > Verrucomicrobiia > Limisphaerales > J093 > JAKQDD01. The sequence goes on from JAKQDD010000176.1 coordinate 284,148, forward strand.
TGGGTCGACTGGGATGCCGACGGCAAGTGGGATCACCCGGCTGAACGCGTGATTCAGAGCCAAATCAACCCCGGCGCACGCGATTTCACCCTCACCGTCCCCGCCTCGGCCAAGCCCGGGTTCACCTATGCCCGATTCCGCCTCAGCCAGGAAGGCGTGGTCGCGCCCGCGGGGGCGAGCACGGAAGCCGGCGAAGTCGAAGACTACCGCATTGTCATCCAGGCCCCGGTTGCTTACGACTTCGGCGACGCGCCCGAAAGTCCGTTCCCGACGAAGCTCGCGAGTGACGGCGCGCGCCATCGTCACAGCCAGGGGGTGTTCCTTGGCAATTCCGTCGATACCGAACCCGACGGTCAACCGAATGCCAACGCGTCGGGCGATGACGTCAATCCGACGAGCAGTGACGACGAGGACGGCGTGGCCTTCATCAACCCCGTCACGCTCGGCCAGAACAACAGGGTCCATGTGACCGCCTCGGTTCAGGGCGGGCTTTGGGCCTGGATCGATTTCAATCTGGATGGCGACTGGCTCGACTCCGGAGAACAGATCTTCGCAGGCACGCTCCTCAACGCGGGTACGAACAGCCTCGAGTTCGCCATTCCCTCGATTGCCAAGGCCGGCACCGCCGTCGCGCGGTTCCGGTTCACCCGGGGTACCATCGCCTCCTTCACGGGCGAGGCTGCCGATGGCGAGGTCGAGGATCACCCCGTCACCCTCGTCAACCCCACCCCGGTGCTCGACTATGGCGACGCGCCCGACCCAACTTACCCGACGCTCAAGACCCACAGCGGCGCCTCGCATCGGGCGTCGCTGGACTTCTGTCTCGGCTCGACCGTTGACGCCGAATTCGACGGTCAGCCGAACGTGGATGCCACCGGCGATGGCATCGACGAAGACGGCGTCGTCCTGATCGACCCCCTCCGCGCCGGTCAAACGGCCAGGGTCCGGGTGACGCTCAAGTCCTCGAACAATCTCCGTGGCGCCCTCGATGCCTGGTGCGATTGGGATGCCAACGGCGCCTGGGACGACCCCGCGGAACGTGTCCTCGACGTCATGATCAGCCCCGGCTCGAATGACCTGACCATCACAGTCCCCGCAACGGCCAAACCGGGCCGCGTCTTCGCCCGCTTCCGACTCAGCCAGCAGGGCGCCGTCTATCCCTCAAACCCCAGTCCCGAAACCGGCGAGGTCGAGGATTACCTGTTCCAGGTCGAGTCCGCCCCCACTCTTGATCTGGGGGACGCCCCCGATTCCTACCGGACCAAGATCGCCAGCGATGGCCCGCGTCACACGGTGAATCCCAGGATCTGCCTCGGCAAACTCATCGATGCCGAGCCCGACGGGCAGCCGACGTCCGACGCGCTCGGCGACGACGTTAATCCCAGCGCGTCGGACGATGAAGACGGCGTGGCCTTCCTGGGGCCCATCGCGGCGGGTGGCACAGCCGCGTTCCGCGTCGAAGCCTCGACCGCCGGCAGGCTCTCCGTCTGGCTCGACCTGGACCGCTCCCTCAGCTTCGCCGAACCGACCGATCTCATCCTGAATAATGTCCCCATCGCCGGCCCCGCCAACTTCAGCGTCGCCATCCCGGCAACCGCCAAGCCGGGCGAGTCCTACATGCGGTTCCGCTTCAGCACCGCCGGCGTCAAGACCCCTCACGGCATCGCCCAGGACGGCGAGGTCGAGGACTACCGGGTCGTCATCGAGGCTGCCATGGTCGATTTCGGCGATGCGCCCGAGTTCGACCAGGGCGGCTATCCGACAACCCTGGCGCGCAATGGCGCTTACCACCGCATCGATCCCCGGTTGATCCTTGGCAAACTCGAAGATGGCGAGCCCGACGGGCAACCGACTGCCGACTCCCTGGGTGACGACCTGAACCCGCCCCGCCTCGACGATGAGGACGGGATCCTGTTCACGGCGCCGCTCATCCCCGGCAGCCCGGCCTCGATCGAAGTCGCCGCCCCCTACGGCGGTATCCTCGATGGCTGGATCGATTACGACCGGAACTACTCCTGGGCTGAGCCTGATAATTACGTATTCAAGTCCATCGTCCTCCCCAGCGGCTCGAAGACACTCTCTTTCGTTCCCCCGACGTCCGCGAAATCAGGCCGGACCTACGCCCGGTTCCGGCTCAGCCGGAAAGGCGGTCTTACCTACACCGGTGACGGCGGACACGGCGAGGTCGAGGACCACCTCGTCGAGGTCAGCGCGCGAACCCCCTGTGATCTCACCTGCGCCGGCCAGGAGTTCTGGCTCACCTTCCCCGGCAACTACGCGCCCGACCCCGCCAATCCGGTGAAACCGCAGTTGCTGATTCTGGGCCTGACCGGCACGGGCGTGACCGTGTCGGCCCCCGGTATTGGCTACAATTTCGCCGGCGCGATCCCCGCCGGCGGCCTGTTGACGGTCACCCTCCCCAAAGCCGTCGACCTCGCGGATGCGAACGACGTCATCGGCGCCAACGGCATTCACGTGGTGGCCACCGCCCGCGTCGGCATCCACGCCCTCAGCAAAGTCAAGTACACCAGCGACGGCTACCTCGCCTTGCCCGTCGAGGCCCTCGGCACGCGCCACATGATCCTAGCCCATCCCAACGTGCACGCGGACGTTCCCGAACTCGAGGGATCGCAATTCGCCCTGGTGGGGACCCAACCCGACACGCGCGTGTTGATCATCCCGTCCGTGGTCACCGGTGTGCGCGACGAGGGGGTCGCCTACGTCATCAAGGTCAATGCCGGCGAGACGTACCAGCTTCGGACGACCAGCGGTGCTCCGGCGGATCTCACCGGCACGATCCTGATCTCGGACAAGCCGATTGCCGTCTTCGCCGGCCACCAGTGCGCCAACGTCCAGTCCCTCGACGTGTTCTTCTGCGATTATCTGGTCGAGCAGCTCCCGCCGCTCAGCCGGTGGGGCGCCGAATTCTACACGCGGCCGCTCGATACGCGGAGCGGCGGCGACACCCTCCGCATCCTGGCCGCCTACAACAACACGCTGGTCCAGGTCAACGGCGTGTGGACGGCCACGCTGGACCGGGGCGACGTCTACGAGACCATCCTCACCGGCTCAGCCCAGATCCTCGCAACCCGCCCCGTCCTCGTCGCTCAGTATGCCCACAGCTCGGATTTTGACCTCGTCGAGAAGGCCGACCCCTTCATGACCCTGGTCCCGCCCCGGCCCATGTTCCGGGCGCAGTACGCCTTTTGTCTGCCAGACGGGTTTGCGACGCACCATGTCAACTTGATCGTCCCCAATGGCGCGGTCGGGTCCCTGCAACTCGACGGCGCGCCGCTCGGCGGCGTCCTCATCCCGATCGGCGCAACCGGGTATTCGGAGACCACCGCCACCATCGGCGCGGGCGCCGTCCACATCCTGACGGCCTCGCAGCCCTTCGGCTTGAACGTCTACGGGTGGGCTGAGTACGAGTCCTATGGCTGGCCCGGGTGCTTCTTCCTGGGCGACACCCGGCCGCCGGTCGGCGAGTGCCCGCCTGACGTCGAGGTGACCGCGGAGCCGCCGGGATCCTCCCGCACTGCCTGTCAGGCGGCCGTGCCCGACTTGCGCGGCCAGGCCCGGTTCACCGACGAGTGCGGGCTCTCGGACAATGCGCGCGTCCGGCAGGACCCGCCCCCGGGCACCCTGGTCGGGGTCGGCTCCCACCCCATCACCCTCAGCATCGAGGACCTCGCAGGCAACATCGGCCGCTGCATCGTGCATCTGGTCGTGCTCGATCCCGTGCCCGATGGTGATCTCACGCTCGAGTGCCCGGACGACATGCGGGTGTTGTGCGACAGCCGCGAAGGCGCGGTCGTCGAGTTTGCCGTAATGGCCTGGCGCGGTTGCACCCCGATTCCCCTCGACTGTGAGCCGCCCTCGGGCAGCCTCTTCCCGCGGGGCGTCACGACCGTCCTTTGCCACAACGGCGACCCCCAGAAACCTGTCGCCTGCAGTTTTAGAGTCATCGTTGCCTGCAATCGGCTCGATGTTCGGCATGTCGGGCAGGCCGCGGTCCTCGAGTGGACCTCCGAAGGCACACTCCAGAGCGCCACCGACATCAGCGGGCCCTGGCAGATCGTTCCCAACGCCACGAGCCCTTACCCGGTGAATCCCGCGAACCAGCGCCTCTTCTATCGCATCCTGGAGCCGTAGCCAGCCACCGTCACAGCCTTGGCCGGCCACAGAGCGCGAACCGAACGCCAGACCTTCAGACGGATAATCCTACGCCCACCTTTTCGCAAACCGCCACCGCAACCGACCGTCGTTGATTACCAAGCACTTAAGCCGCTGGCCTTCAGCAGGTTAACACCGGTTTTGGCACGGTTCTTGTCGGCTGCCTCTCCCGTGCACCAGTATTCGCCAGAAAACGCCAGAAAAGCGCACAACCAAACAATCGCCAAACATTTTGGCGGTCGAGAGGGCCGGTGAGGGCGGGTCCAAGTCGCCTGTGAGAACGTGTCGAGAAGTCCGCCGTCGGGCAGGAAGGATGGAACGTTGCCGCCGGGGCGCTTTGACAGCGCCTCGCTGGGGCCTCGGCCTGAGAACGGCCACTCTCCTGGATAGACAGACCGGCACGCGTCGCCCGACCTTTGCCCCCGCACCACAGTCCCCCGGCAACGCAACGAGCCTCCACCCCTTCTGGCCGGCTTTGCCCCCCCGAGCATCCAACAACCCGTCCTTCCGCGGAATCTAACACAGCCGCACGGCCAGCGGGCGCTCCGATGTGCGCTTCTTGTGCCCGCTCTCCGTGCTGACGTCAGGACTGCGGCCAGCACTTCATCGCATGAATAGGTTGAGACAAACTGAAATCTGCCGGCCGGTCCCGATTTGTCTTGCGGCGATCGGGGGGGGGGTAGCGTATTGAACTTAAGAAACACAATCACGTCGACAGGGCCGTCCGCCGGCCCATCTCAATATGAGACTCGCGGTTCTGCTGGCTGTTTGGACCGCTGCCCTCGGCCCAGTACCCCTCCTGCAGGCACAGACCGTCGCCGAGGCAGGCTCGACCGACTGCGCCGCGGATCCCACCGACGCCGGTCCGAACCACCGATTGGTCCAGTGGGTCGAGAACGAATCCGATTCCGACGGTCAACTCTTCACCACGGTTCATACGTATGTCGAACTGGGTCTGGGGCTCAACCGGTGGGATGACGCCTCGGAGCAGTGGGTTCCGTCCCAGCCGGAGTTCGAGCAGACCCGGGACGGTTTCCTGGTGGCCCGTCAGACGCAGCATCGGGCGATCCTGGATCCGGATCTTGCGGTCGAAGGGGCGGTGGACGTGCTCACACCCGACGGCGTGCGCCTGCGGTCGAGCCCGCTGGGGATTGCGCTGGTGGATGCATCTTCGGGCTCGAGCGTGATGCTGGGTGAGGTTGCGTCCTGCAAGGTCGAGTGGGTGGGACCCGGAGAAGCGATCTACAGGCGTGCGTTCCGCGGACTGGAGGCGGACGTGCGGTATCGGCTGACTCTCGATGGCATCGAACAGGACATCATGCTCGAAGAACAGATCCCGCCCGAGTTGGTGGCCGAGTTGGGACTGAACCCGGCCGCGACTCGGGTGTTGATCCTGACCGAGTTTTTCGATGCGCCCGAGCCGGTGGTGACGCCGATGGCGGAGGGCATGAACCGGTTCGGGTTTGGCGACATGGAGATCGGTCCCGGGCAGGCGTTCCGGGTCGAACCGGAAACGGTCGAGGGCACGGCAGTGGTACGACCGAGTTGGGAACTGATCGAGGGCCGGCGGCTTCTGGTCGAGTCGGTCGAGTATGCGGCGCTGGGACCGCTGATGGATGCTCTGCCGGTGCCGGACCAGGGCCGGATCGAGAGCCTCAAGTCGCGAGTGCGACGGACCGCTTCGGTGAGGCCGGGCCACCTGTCGCCCCGGCAGGCACGAACCGATAGCCACTCCGAGCGTGAGCTTCGGTCCGCGGGAAGAGGCCGCTGGGGGGCAGGGCTCGAGTGGGCGGGCTTACGGCGGTGGGCGGCGGGGCTGACGGCGAACGCGGGGCCGGCGCGAAGCGTGGTGTTGGACTACGCGTTGCAGTTGAGCACCGGTCAGAGCAACTACGTGTTCAAGGGAGACACGACGTACTATGTGACCGCGGCATTGCCCTTGAAGGGGGTTTCGACATTCGAGGGCGGGACGGTGATTAAGTTTGCGCCGACTAACGGAGCGAAGCTCAAGGTGGAAGGGCCGATCCTCTGGCAGGGGAGTGCTTATCGTCCGGTGGTGCTGACGGCGCGGGATGATGCGTCGGTGGGGGACTCGGTGAGCGGAGCGGGGACACTGACCAACTACTACGCGGCGGTTGCGCTCGAGATCGACCGCTCGACGAATACGACGGCGGCAGTGCTGGGGAACTTCCGGATCGCGCATGCGCAGACGGCCATTGCCATCAGCGGTCAGCCGGGGCATGTGTTGCGGCACGGGCAATTGGTCAACTGCAGGCGCGGGCTGAGCGCGACCAACGCGGAATCGAGTCTGCGGAACGTGCTGTTCCACAACGTGCTAACGAACTTGGCGGGCTCGGGTTCGACGGGACGGCTCGAGCAGGTGACGGTGAACACAGCGGCGCGGTTCAACGACACCAGTGCTTTCACGTGTTTGTATCTGACCAATAGCCTGCTCGCCGGGGTGACGAATCTGGGGTGGCCTGGGACGTTCGTGACCAACGCGGTGGTAGTGGGGAGTGCGGATGGGGTATTCCAGTCGGTGGGCCAGGGAGCGAACTACCTGGCGGCCGGGAGTCCGTACCGGAACTGGGCGGGGGCATCGATTAACATCGAGGCCGGCCTGCTCGGGGATCTTGTGAGGCTGACCACGTATCCGCCCGTCGAGCTGACGGCCGATTTCACGATGGACACCGTTCTGGGTCCGCAAGCCCAACGGGACTGGGACGGGCTCGATCTTGGGTATCATTATGATCCGCTGGACTACGTGTGGAGCGGGCTGAACCTAACCAACGCGACGCTGGTCTTGACCAACGGAGTTGCGGTGGCGGTGTACGGGTCCAAGGGGGTTCGGCTGCGGAACGGGGCCAGGTTCGTGAGCCAGGGCATGCCGGGGGTTCTGAACCGTCTGGCGCGGTACCCGGCCGTGCAGGAACAGCCGGTGCTTTGGGGCAGCACGCCATCGAGTTTCCTGTACACGGAGAGCGGTTCGACGGTCTGGCCTGAAGAGGTCTTGCGCTTCACGGAAATCCCGCTGCTGGCGGCTGGGAGAGGGCGAGTCCTTTGGGACAGTGCCCTGGAGGGGCAGGCGCAGCGGTTGGCGTTGACGGACTGTCACCTGGCCGGCGTGACGATGTCGCTGGAGGTGGGCGGGTCGGATCCGGATGTGATGACGGTGGCGTTGACGAACAACTTGATCGAGCGGGCCAGCTTGTCGCTGGTGCAAGCTGCGGACAGTCTGCAGTTGGTGGTGCTGCTGCGCAACAACCTGTTCTGGCGCGGGAGCCTGACGATCCGGGACTATGATGACACCGAGACGTGGGAGGTGCGTGAGAACGCCTTCGACGGGACGAGCCTCTCGAGCCGCGACGTGAGTGTCTCGCACAACGGGTACATCAACGCACCGGTGCAGGGCGGGGTTTCGAATGTGGTGCTAAGCGCCTTCGTGTACACCAACGGGCCACTGGGGGCGTTCTATCACTTGAGCACGAACCTGGTGAATGCTGGGAGCCGGAGCGCGGCGGCGGCGGGGCTCTACCACCATACGACGCAGGCGGATGGGACCAAGGAAGGAACCTCGACCGTCGATATCGGATTTCATTACCCGGCGGCAGTGATGACGAACGGGGTGGTGGTGCTCTCGGACGCGGACGGGGATGGGCTGCCGGATTGCCTCGAGGACACGGACGGGGACGGAAACGCCGAGACCGGGGAGACGAATTGGCAAGAGAGCGAGAACGGGACGACCGGTGGCCCCGGCTTGCAGGTGTTCACGCCGCTACAGCCTTAGCTGGGGAGGCACTGTGAGTATGCGATTCCAGCAACAGACTGCAATGCAAGTCGGCGTTCACCCGGACGTACTCCCTTCCGGGTTCGCTGCAAGGTCGGGGATCACTGCACGCAAGAGGCGACCCTTGGAGCTGATTGTAATGCTGAGTGTCGCATTTGGCTTGGTTCTGAGCGCGGCAGCACAGCAGAGCATTCCGATCGAGAGAATCCAGCGG